>NZ_JBEZDC010000019.1:0-66315 GCF_040647935.1 Micromonospora sp. NPDC049204
CGTCGTCTGGGCACTGCTGCGCGACGGCCGCGAGTTCCAACCCACACCACCGCTGACCGCGTCTACGGCTTGACTTGGTCATTGAAACTCCTTCGTGGCGTGGTGATTGGTCACAGGTACAGACGACCGAGTCGGCGATCGTCATCGGTGACCGATGACGGATGGGGTCCGCGGTCGTCAGTACGGTTGTGAGGACCACTCAGCCCCGGGGAGATCACATGTCCGACTCGCCTGACGAGCGGGCGGTCTGGCTACAGCGCGCCTTCGACGAGCACCGGCGCGAGCTGCACGTGCACTGCTACCGCCTCGCAGGGAACGTCACCGACGCGGACGACCTGGTGCAGGAGGCCTTCCTGCGTGCCTGGCGGGCTCGCGACCGCTTCGAGGGTCGGGCGTCGGCGCGCACCTGGTTCTACCGGATCGCCACGAACGTCTTCCTCGACAGCCGCAAGGCGGCCGGTCACCGGACGGTTCCGTATGGTGACCCGCTGGAGTGGTCCACCGAGCTCGGTCCCTATCCAGACGCCCTGTTGGCCGACGATCCGCAGACCGGTCTCGCCGCCCGGGAGACCGTCGAGCTGGCCCTGATCGCAGCGCTCATGTACCTGCCGCCGCGGCAGCGGGCGGCCTTCGTGCTGCGCGACGTCTACGGCTGGACGCCGCAGGAGATCGCCGGCGCGCTCGACACCGCCGTAGTGGCCGTCAACAGCCTCCTCCAGCGGGCCCGTCACACCCTCCGGGGGCACGCTCCGTCGGACCCACAGGACTGGCGCCGCCCGCAGCTCACCAGCGAGGACGAAGAGATCCTGCGCCGCTACGCCAACGCGAAGGACCCGGAGACGGTCCGGGCACTGCTCGCCGAGGACGTACGGATCACGATGCCGCCCGAGCCGCCGGTCGTCGGGATCGACGCGGCCGCGGAGTTCCTCGGCCGACCGCTCGACTGGCGTACCTTCCCCACCTCGGCCAACGGGCGCCCGGCACTGATCAACTATCTCCGCCGGCCCGGCAGCCCGCACTATGAGGCGCTGGTCGTCGACGTACTCCGGATCGAGAACGGAAAGATCGTAGAGAGCAACGCCTTCATCGGTGCCCGTCACGTCGCCGCCTTCAGCATGCCCGCCACGCTCGAGCCCTAGACGAGCGACGTTGGAGTACTAAGGGGCAGGAGCAGATCACCGGTACGATTCGGCGATGGGTAGGTTCCTTGCGCTCTTCAACGGCGCGGCTGATGAGGCCGACAAGGTCGAACTCACCGACCAGCAGCAGGCCGAGTTCCTCAACGCGTGGGCGTCCTGGGCGCAGGCCAACGAGAAGGCCATTGTCGACCCCGGTGCTCCGCTGAACGCGAAGAAGCGGGTCACGGCGCGGGGTGTCGAGGACTTCACCGACGCCCTGACCGCCTACGCCATCGTGGAGGCGGACTCGCACGACGAGGCGGTCCGGATCTTCTCCGAGCACCCGCACCTGGGGTTGTTCGCCGGAAACTCGATAGCGGTCCTGGAGTGTCCGCCACCGCCCAGCTGATGCTCGCGCCGCCCGACCGTTGAGCGGCAGGAGGATCGGCTGCGGCTGCTGGCGGGCCGCCGACGAGGTCGCGCCTATGCGTCCCGAATGGCCTTCAGCGCCGTGTCGAGTGCCTGGTCTGCCGGGACGGGCACGTCGGGGAGCACTCCGACGCCTTCCCAGTTGGTGCCGGTGACGCTGTTGATGGTCCGGGCGGTCGGCACGGTCACGAGGATGTGTGCGGTGACCGGGTGACGGGCCGTCGGATGCGCGCCGCCACGTGTCGTCTCACCGACGACGACGGCCCGGCCGTGCGCCTGCAGGGTGTACGCCACGTCCTCGCCCCCGGAGAACGTCATCGCGCTGGTGAGCACGTGGACCGGACGGTCCGCGTAGCGCGGCGCGGGAAGGTGCGCGGTCGTCCAGAACTGGCGGGTGGCGCCGGTGGACCGTTCGTAGAAGTCGTTGAGGTGCACCTGGTCGTCGCGGAAGAAGTAGCTGCACCACATCGCGGCGCCCTCGGGTGTTCCGCCGGAGCAGGCGCGCAGGTCGAGGATGAGCGCGGAGCTGAGGGCGACCAGTTGCATCGCCGCGCCGATCGCGGCGGCGCCCTCGTCGGCGTACGCGATGCGCCGTACGTCGATGAGCCCGACGTTGCCGTCCAGGTGCTCGACCCGGCGGATGCCCTGGTTCTCCGCCCTGAGCAGCGCGCGGAACGCGGCCTGCCCGCCGTCCTCGTCCGCCGGATCGAGCGACTGCGGCTGGTCCGTCCACAGCAGCCGCAGATGCTTGTCCGGGCACACCTGCTGAAGGTGCGCGGTCACCGTTTCGCAGAGCGCCGGCCCGTCCAGGTCGGCGTACTCGCCTGCCGCGAGACGACGCCGGATCGCGGCGTCGATGTCCGCGACCTGCGCGGGAAAGACGTACCCTGCCTCGATCCGGTCCAGGGCCTGTCCGACTACCTTTTCGTTGGAGAGCACGGCGGGCCACGGTAGACCGTGAACGACCTCACGGCCATCGAATTTCGTGGCGGCTGGGTGGTCGTGCCGACCCACCAGTCGTTTGTGGCCCGTGGCTATCCTCTCGGCCATGTCTGACTTTCGCGGGGACACCTCGGGCGTCTCGACGCTCCGGACGGCGCTGACGCTGGTCATCGTCGGAATCCTGGCGAGCGGTATCGGCGTCACCTTCATCTGGGACGACCGGGGCTCCCCGCGGGAGGTGACCACGACGGGCACGCTGACCGGCTCCCACCCATCGGCCCGGCACGAGAAGCGCAAGGGGACGTGGCACGAGTTCCAGTACGTGATCGCCGATGGACGGCAGGTCGCCACCAGCTTCCGGGTCACCCCCAGCGGCTCCCTCGACCGCAACGGTGACAGGGTCAAGGTGATCTATTCGCCGGATGCCCCGCTGGAAGGCCGGTTGTGGGTGAGCCGAAGCGGCCTGGAGTTTCTGCCGGCGGCCGGCGGGCTGGCGCTCACTCTGGGCGCGCTCCGCGTCGTCATCCGCGAGTTGCTGAAGCGACGCCGCCGCCGACAGGCGCCCGCCCGCGCGTAGCGGCGTTAGACTCGCCGGCCATGGGACTCCTGACCTTCAGCCTCAACGTCACCCTGGACGGTTGCGTCGACCACCAGGAGGGGATTGCCGACGACGAGACGCACGCCTTGTTCACCCGTCTCCTGGACGAGAGCGGAGCGATGCTGTGGGGACGCGTCACCTACGAGATGATGGAGAGCTACTGGCCGGCCGTCGCCCGCGGCGACGTGGAGGCGCCGCCGGCCCTCCGCGAGTGGGCGGTCACGCTGGAGGCCAAGCCCAAGTACGTGGTGTCGTCGACGCGCGAGGACTTCCCGTGGGCCAACAGCCACCACCTCACCGGCGATCTGCGCGAGGGCGTGCAGAAGCTCAAGGACGCGACCCCGGCGGGGGTCCTCCTCGGCAGCGGCACGCTCGCGACCGAACTCGACCGGCTGGACCTGATCGACGAGTACAGGCTGCTCGTCCATCCCAGGATCGCCGGCCACGGCCCGACGCTGTACCAGGGCGGACTGCCCGCCACGCGCCAGCTCGAGTTGCTCTCGGCGGAGCCGCTCCGCAACGGTGCGGTGGCCATGCACTACCGCCGCGCGCGCTGAAGGTGGCCTCACGACCGTCGCCGTCGTGCCCACTGCACGACGTGCGCGGCCAGGAGGAGCAGTCCAAGGGCGATCATTCCGCCGCTCACGTACCGGAGCGTTGATGACACCTCCGGCCAGGCGAACAGTGCCGCGATGAGCAGGACGAAGAACGTGAGCATGACAAGTGCGCCAATCGCCTGCCGACGCCGCATCGCGTACCCCCTGGTTCCGGTGTCCTTCGTGGCGCGGTCAGTCTCGGTGCCGCCGCTGGCGTAGCAGGTGGACCAGCACGGCGGCCAGGCCGAGGACGATGATGCCGGCCGACACGGCCACGAACGCGTCCGGATGACGCTCACCGACGGTGCCGGCGAGCACGGATCCGATGACGGTGCCCAGGACGATGAGGAGGATGCCGAGAGTAGGTCGTTTCACGGGCGTCACTCCTGCCTGGCGTCGGGATCGACTTCCCTGGTTGTGCTCGAAGTTGTCCTCGGTCAAACCTCCGGCGCGCCGTGACCGTGGCGCGCCACTCCCAAAAGCGCCCGTCCTAGCCGGAATTGTCCCGTGCGGATGGATCCTCTCTCGTTCATCGGTTAGTGTGCGCGTCCGTGAATCACTCTCGAATTGCTTCCGCACTGTTGATCCTTGCCGCTGCCACCGCGCTGACCGCCTGCGGTGACGGGGACGCGGCGACCACCGCCGGCTCGACCCCGTCTGCCAGCACGTCCGCCGCCGCGACCACGGCCGCTGCCTCCCCTTCCGCCGCGCCGGCGTCGTCGGCCGCCACGGGCTCCACGGCCGACAAAGAACTGTGCACGTCGTTCAGTAAGGCCGCCGACGAGATGAAGGCGGAGCTGCTGAAGATCGCCACGGCAGGTGAGCCGACGGCGGCGGACTTCAAGAAGATCCTTGCCGATCTGGAGAAGAAGACGGTCGCGTTGGCCTCGGCCGGCGGAGACAGCAAGGTGGCCGCTGCCCTCAAGTCGTTCGGCGCCGAGGCGGGCAAGGCCGCGGCGGCCGCCGACCCGGAGTCCGCTGCCGACAACGGGGCCTTCGAGAAGGCCGGCACGGAGCTCACCGCCGCGTGCAAGGCTGCCGGAGCCAACGTCAACTTCTGAGCACGATGATCTAACCCTGTTGCGTGCGACGGGGGTCGTGGTGGCCGTCGTTGGCGACGACCGGGCGGGTCGTGTCCCTGGCGACGGCCACCATGATGAGGGTGCTGAGCAGCGCGGCGACGGGGGCCAGGCCCAGGCCGTAGCGGACGCCGTTCGCCGCCACCAGACCGGTGACCGCCGAGCCGGCGGCGCTGCCGATGGTGAACGCGGTGGCGACCCACGCGAACGCCTCGGCCACGGTGCCCGGCGCCGCGAGCTGATCCACCAGGAGGAAGATGGCGGTCAACGCCGGCGGTAGGGCCAGACCGCTGATCGCCAGCAACACCGCCATCAGCGTGGGGCGCGGTGTCAGCAGCAGCGGCACGAAGCCGAGGGTCAGCCCGGCGGTGAGCAGCGGCAGTCGCCGCGCTCCCGCCGGCCCGGCCCGGGTGTAGAGCAGGCCGCCGATCAGGGCGCCGGTTGCCTGCGCGGCGAGCAACCAGCCGGCCAGGTGCCGGTTGCCGGCTTCCTCCGCGTAGGCGGTGACCGCCACCGCGATGCCACCGACCGCCATCCCCGTGCCGATCACCCCCGCCAGCAGGGCCGCGAACCGGGGTACCCGCAGCGGACCGGCCCAGTGCCGTGCCGCCGGGACTCCCCGCCAGGCCCGCACGGCGGGAGCACGGACGAACGCGGCGGTGCCGACGAGCTGCAGCAGCGCCGCCACCACCAACCCGGCGACCGGCCCGCCGAGCGCCACCGCGAGGAGCGTCGTGAGCGGCCCCACCACGAAGATCACTTCCTGTACGGCGACATCCAACGCGTACGCGGCCGGCACCGCCGCCGGCGGCAGCAGATCCGGCCACAACGAGCGCAGGCACGCCTCCAACGGGGGAGCGCCGAGCCCGGCGACCACGGCACCGACAGGCGCACCCGTCGCGCCGAAGGCGCCGGTGGCCACGAAGCCGAACCCGGCACCGGAAACCACCACCGCGAGGCACAGCACCGGTGGCTGACGCCAGCGGTCCACCGCTCGGGCGAGCAGCGGCGTACCCACCGCCACCCCGGCGGTGTACGCGGCGACGAGCAACCCGGCCGCGGCCAGGCTGAACGACTCCCGCGCGAACAGCAGGAGGGCGAGCGGCCCGGAGGCCGAGGGCAGCCGGCCCACCTGGGCGGCGAGCAGGACCCAGAGCACCTGCGGTGCACGCAGGACCACCCGGATACCGGATGAAGACATGAGACATCGCTCCCGGCGCGATGGAAGGAATCGAAAGGACCCGCTGGCAACTGCCGGCGCGGGTCAGGGAGCGAAGTCGGACCGGTCGTGGTCGTTGCCGTACAACGGCAGAGCGGGCGTGCTCCACCGGGCGTACGAAGCCGCGACCGCCTCCACCGGAACCACGAACTGACCGTATCGCACGACACCGGCCCACGGGGGGGGTGCGTCCTACCCGTCCGCGGCGGCCCGATTGGTCGGAGCGGTCAGCCGCGCGCCCTGCGTCGGGTGAGCACGTCGCGGACGGCGAGCACGACGAGCGAGAGCGGGATGAACACCCACAGCTGGAGCACGGTGTACCGGCGTAGCTCCCCGTCGATGGACGCGCCGGCCAGCTCGGCGTCGAGGGCGCCGGGGCGCATCAGCGCGATCGCGTACGCGGACAGCGGGGCGTAGTTGAGACCCGCGCCGGTCAGCCACATCCCCAGTACCCGGCTGCCGAGGCCGTGCGCCGACGTCAGCACCCAGACACCCCACGTCACCATGACGACCACGCCGACGAGGAACTCGGCCAGGATGATCCAGCGTCGACGGGTGGTGCCCCGGCTGCCGTACATGTCGATTGCCGCCAGGCGACGAACGTTCATCGCAACGATGGTGCCACCGCCGGGCAACCTCCGGAGTCGGGCGGGAAGACCGACGCCGGTGATGAGTTTTCGCGCCCGCACCGGTCACACCCACGACAGGACCTGACGAGGCGGAAGGATGACGTGATGAGTGCGGACACACGGTTGGACGGATTGGGCGAGGTCGACGAGCTGACGTTCTCGGGGCTGGCGGCTCAGCACCGGCGGGAGTTGCACGTGCACTGCTACCGGATGCTCGGGTCGTTCGAGGACGCCGAGGACGCCGTACAGGAGACGTTGCTGCGTGCCTGGCGGGGGCGGCAGACCTACGAGGGGCGGTCCACGTTCCGGGCCTGGCTGTACCGGATCGCCACGAACTCCTGCCTCGACCTGCTGGCCAAACGCCGTCCGGAACCCGCCAGCGGCGGCGAGGTGCGGTGGCTCCAGCCGTACCCGGATCGGCTGCTCGACGAACTGCCCGCGGGTGGCGCGGACGAGCCGGAGGCGCTCGCCGTCGCCCGCGAGACGATCGAGCTGGCGTACGTGGTCGCGGTCCAACACCTCGCGCCGCGCCCACGGGCCGTGCTGATCCTGCGCGACGTGCTCGGGTGGCCGGCGAAGGACGTCGCGGACCTCCTCGGAGACTCCGTCAACTCGGTGAACAGCGCGCTGCAACGGGCCCGCGCCGGCATGCGGGAGCACCTGCCCGCCGAGCGGCAGGACTGGACCGGCGGCGAGGAGGACGCCGGCACCCGCGAGCTGGTGCGCCGCTTCACCGACGCCAGTGTGGCCACCGACATCGATGTGCTCGCCGCCATGTTGCGCGACGACGTCCGCTGCTCGATGCCGCCCACGCCCGGCCTGTCCGTCGGCCGCGACGCGGTGGTCACCAACTGGGTGCAGGACGGGTTCGCCGACCTGCGGGGCCTGCGCGGGCTCCCCACCTCGGTGAACCGGCAGCCGGCCGTCGCCTTCTACCTGTGGCACGCGCAGGAGAGTGCGTACCTGCCGCTGACGATCGACGTCCTGCGCGTCACCGGCGGCGTGATCACCGAGATCGTCACGTTCCACGACGACCAGTTCCCGCGGCTCGGGCTGCCCGAGCGCCTGCCGGCCGACGGCGCCGAACAGGCCCGCTGACGGCGCGGCCGGACCGCTTGACGCGCACACCCTCGGCGACCACCCCGGTCAGAGGTGGGCGACGACGACCCTGGTGGCCTGCGCGATGAGGCCGTCGTCGGGGGTGGCGTCCTTCGTGTCGCGGCTGGAGAGCACGGCGAGCACGATCGGGGCGCGGTCGGGCGGCCAGAGCACGGCGATGTCGTTGCGGGTGCCGTACCCTCCGGTCCCGGTCTTGTCCCCGACCACCCAGCCGGCGGGCACCCCGGCGCGGATCAACGCCGCGCCCGTGGTGTTGCCGCGCAGCCAGCCGCGCAGGACGTCGCGGTCCGCGGGCGTCAGGGCGTCCCCCACGGTGTACGCCCGCAGGTCGCCCGCCAGGGCTCGTGCGGTGCTGGTGTCGCGGCGGTCGCCGGGTGTCGCCTCGTTGAGAGCCGTCTCGTAGCGGGCCGGGTCGGTGACCGTGTCGCCGAGGGCACGCAGCTTCGCCTCGAAACCCTGCGGTCCGCCGAGGTGACGCAGCAGCAGGTTGCCGGCGGTGTTGTCGCTGTAGCGCACGGCGGCGTCGGCGACCGCGCGCAGGCTCATGCCCTCGGCGACGTGCTTGCCGGTGACGGGGGAGTGGGCCACCAGGTCCTGCGCCGAATAGCGCACCACCCGGTCCAGCTCGGTGTCCGTGGTGCCGTCGAGCACCTCGGCGGCGGCCAACGCCTTCCACGTCGAGGCGTACGCGAACCGCTCGTCAGGTCGGCGGTGCACGGTGCGGCCGGTGCCCGTGTCGACGGCGTAGATCCCCAACCGCGCGCCGAAGGTCTGCTCCAGCCGCTGGAACTCCTGCTCGGCGGCCGGCGACGGGGACAGGGTGACCTCCGGGCTCGGTGTGGTGCGCGCCTCGGGTACGTCGCTGGTGCCGCACGCGGGCGACGCCACCAGGGCCGCCGTCGCGGCCACCGCGGCCGTCAGGCGTCGGACAGCGGCAGTCATCATCGTTCCTCCTCGTCAGCCAGCGGTTCGTCTGCGCCGCGGGCGGTGGCCCGCGAGCGGAGCGGCCCACCGCGTTCAGTCGTAGGGGAGTCGGCGCGGTTCGAGTCTCCACCCTCGGCCGAGCTGCCAGGAGGCGGTGGGCCAGGCCGCGATGAAGCCGGCGATCAGCCCCACCTGGCCCGCGAACCAGAAGATCGGGCTGTCGGGCCGCAGCGGTGGCTCGGGAAAGACCACGCGATGCGCGAGCGTCAGCCACACGAACAGCGTCACCTCGAACGCGGTGATGGTCAGCAGCTCGACCCGGGCGACCGTGGACAGGGCGTGCCAGATCCTCCGGACACTGCGGCCGGGTGCGCCCACGTACCGGAAGAGCACGGCTATCGCCACCGCCGCCAGGTAGTCCCCGGCGTAGTCGACCCACAGGCTCTCCTGCGCCGGGTCGGACCTGACGACGTACAGGGCGACCTCGGCGACGACGAAACCGAGGGCGCAGTGGGCGCCGCAGCGGGACACCTGGGTGACGACGATGCCCCGGCGGGGCCTTCGGGGCTGCCCCTCCTGCCGCCTCTGGCTGAACGCCTCCGGTCTGCCCCAGTTCCAGTAGAGGCGCACGGCTGCCGGGCCGACGTAGAGGACGGTCACCAGCCAGACGATCTCCATGACCCGGACCGGCTGACGGTGCCCGCGAAGATAGGTGTCGGCGACGACGATCGCGCAGCTGACGACCCCGAACACGAGCGAGACCCAGGACAGCGCCAGGAGCCAGGTGGGTTGCATCCGCGCCCCTTCCGCACGCGGGGCGACGACGCGCCTCCCGCTGCCGCATCCGGAGGGGGCTCACAGGCCGGCGGCACCGACCGAGGGCACTTCGCAGTGTTCCATGCCGCATCCGCCGGCAGCCGGAGATCGGGTGTTCCCGCCGACCGCGGACCGATGGTTGCCGCTGACCTCGTCGTCAGTTGCCGAGGTTGACCTGCGTCCGGTGGTGATCGCCCTTCTCGATGAGGTCGACGAACCCGAGCGCGTAGTCCGCGGCGGAGATCGCTCCGCCGTCCTCGGGGGCGACCGCGACGTCGTCGCCGAGCCGGTAACGGCCGAGTTGCTCGCTGGGCATGTATGCGCCGAACCTGAGCGCCGGGCTCACGAAGACCCAGTCGAGTGTCGCGGGCGCGGCCGGGAGGTCCTCGATGATGAGCGCCGCCCCGGCGCGGATCTCGTCGTGGAGTTCCGCTGGCACGTGGCTGAGGTCGGCGACGAAGCGTTCCGCCCCGGGCGCGGGGCGCAGCGACGAGTAGCCGCCGACGACGAACAGGGGAACGCCGGCGGCGTCGGCCAGACGTGCGACGGTGCGGTAGACGTCGCGGAAGACGCCGGCCAGGGGGCCGCGTGGGGCGAGTGCGGCCACGACGACGTCCGCACCGTCGATGGACGCCGAGACGGTCGCCTCGTCTCTGGCGTCGCCCTGGCGGTAGGTCACGTTCGGGACCGGCGCCGAGGGAACCGAGCGGCTCAGTGCGGTGACCTGGTGACCGCGAGCCGCGGCCTCCGCGACGATGGCCGAACCGGCGTAGCCGGTGCCGCCGATGACGGTGATGCGAGACACGAGGTGCCTTTCCAGGAGAGGGTTGGCGTCGGGCGACGCGCTGCGATTACCGTACGAGTGCAACTCTCCAACGGGAAGTAGGCACTTTGTGGTAACCACCCCCGGGGCCGAGCCGGTGCTGCGGGGCAGCCCCTACCGCGCGGACTGCCCGACTCGTCACATCCTGGACCGCATCGGCGACCGGTGGACGGTGCTCATCGTAGGCGCCCTCTGGGACGGCAGCGCCCGCTTCTCCGAGTTGCGCCGACGCGTCGAGGGCGTCTCGCAGAAGATGCTCACCCAGACCCTTCGCGGGCTCGAACGCGACGGTCTCGTGCGCCGCACCGTCTACCCGGAGGTGCCGGTCCGCGTCGAGTACGCGCTCACCGAGGCCGGACGTACCCTGCGTGGGCCGCTGCGCGCGCTGGAGGAATGGTCGATCACCCACCTCGGGGACGTGTCGGCGGCGCAGGAGGCCTACGACCGGGCGAATCTGCAAGCGTCGGGCTCCGCGGATCGCGACCACTGACGCCTCGTCGAGAAACTAGAGTCGCCGGCATGCGGATCCGGATCGACGGCACCGACCTGCCCGGGCGGCGCCCCGGTGCGGAGGCCGACGCGCTGCGGCTCGGCAACGTGCACGTCGGGGTCCAACGCACGGCCGAGGTTGTCGATCAGGTGCCGGCCGACGCCGAGCGGGCCGCCTGGGCGTTCGAGGTGTCCAGCCGGGAGGTCGACGGGATGCTGGACGTCGGCGGCCCCTGGGTGCACGGCCGCCCCGGAGCACGCTTCCTGTATCTGAGCTGGGGTGCGGTGACCGAGGACGGCTTCGCGATGTTCCGCCGAGCGAAGCTGATGTTCACCGACATCCCGACCGAGGTGCTGCGCGCCGCACACGAGGGCAGCGGGGTCCTGGTCGGCCGGGTCGGCCTGACCGATGCGACGGGCGGCCCGATCTGCGCCCGGGTCCACCCACCCGCCATCGAATGGACGGTGGAGTGACCCGGCTGGCCGCCGCCGTCAGGCCGCGAAGTCGACGCCGCCGAGGGAGACGGACCGGTACGCGGCGAGACGCTCGGCCTGTGCGGTGACGGCCTTACGCGCGGCGTCCGACAGCGGGTGCCAGGGCTGGACCGCGACCGTGAACGTGCGACCGGACTTGCGGGGACGCCAGGTGCCGACCAGGTCGCCGTCGACCAGGACACCACCGGGGCGACCCAGCACCGGCCACAGCTCCTTCGCGCGGGCGGTGTCCGGCACCAGCGTCGCCCGGTCCTTGGCCTGGAGGAACAGGTCGAACGGGCCGAGGAGACGGGTGACCCGGGTGTCGGCCGATGCCAGCGCCTCCTCGTCGGCGGCCAGCAGCGAGCGCACCTCGCCGGCGACCGTCACCTCGATCACGTCGTCGGGCCAGCGCGCCTTCACGTCCTTCAGCGGTGCGTCGAGATAGTCGGCCACCTGTTTCGGAGTGGCCGGGCCGAGCAGCCGAAGGTAGGCGCGGACGAGGTCGAAGCGATCGCCCGGGGCGGCCGCCTTCCGGAGCCCGGCGATGCGCCGCAAGATCGGTGGCGAGGTGTCGAGTTGCAGCTCCAGCCCGGCCCGCGCGGCGGCGAGCCGGAACGGCATCTCGTAGACGTGCGTGGCGTCGCACGGCCGGCAGAACCGCAGGTACGGCTCGGGCAGCGCCGAGGTCAGGCGACCGGAGACCTCTCCCTTGACCGTCGGCGTGGTGACGATGGCCCGCATGCGGGCGGCCACCTCGTCGAGGGCCGCGAGGTTGGCGATGCCGGCCGCCTTCAACGGCTTGGACGCGTCGTAGATGCGCTTGCCCGCGTCGGCGTCGGAGAAGGGCTCGACCGCGGCCAGCACGTGCCCGACGTCGGCCCGCCGGTAGAGGTGCGGGGCGCCGCGTACCGTCCACAACAGAACCACCTCCGCGCCGGACAGCGCGGTCACGTCGACGCCGCGCACCGCGAGCGCCCACCGGGCGCCGTCCGGACCGGTGTTCTGCACCCCGATGTCCAGGACGGCGGCATCGGTGAGCGCGCCCTCAGTCCGGTCGAGCTGCTGGGCCCGGACCCGGAAGTTCAGCACCTGCTGTCGATCGACCATCCCTGCACCCTAGTTGCGGCGGCTCGGCCCAGGCGCGCAGCGCCCATCCGGCGGGGTCGTCAGGCCACCAGCGATGCGCGGCCGTTGTCCAGGTCGTAGCGGGCGCCCACGACGCGCAGCGCACCCTGGTGCACCTTCTCGGCGATGATCGTGCTGCGAGCGGAGAGCGCCGCCACCTGCGCGGCGATGTTGGCGCGGACCCCGTTCTCCACCGGGTCGCCGGGCTGGTCCAGCACCGGCTCGACGATCGGACGCAGAGCGTCCACGATGACGCCGATGTGTCCGGGTGCCGTACCGCCGCTGTGGATGGCGTCGATGGTGGCGGTGATCGCGCCGCAGCGCTCGTGGCCGAGGACCACGATCAGCAGGCTGCCGAACTCCTCCACGGCGAACTCGACGCTGCCCAGCAGCAGGTCGTCGACGATGTTGCCGGCCACCCGGTTGTCGAACAGGTCGCCGAGCCCCTGGTCGAAGAGCACCTCCGGCGCCACCCGGGAGTCCGCGCAGCCGACGGTGATGGCGAACGGGTGCTGGCCGGCGGAGAGTCGGTGCAGGTCGGCGAGGCCCTGGTGCGGGTGCCGGCCGTGGCCGGAGGTGAACCGCCGGTTGCCGGCCTGTAGCCGACGCAGCGCCTCGGCCGGCGTCTCGACCGGGTTGTCGAGCGGTGCGGCGGCGGCAGCGGACGGGCTCGCTGCCGCACCGATTGCGACGGCGGCGGCGCCACCGGCAGTCAGCAGCGAACGACGGGACAGGTGTGCACGTGCCAAGGCGATCTCCCGGGAAGCTAGGTGTTGCCTCCTTCCTATCAGTTGATACCGACCAATGGATCTACCGTGATCGACAAAAGTTGCCCGGGGCGCCCGTCGTCGGAGGCCTTGACCTTGACACGGTGACAAGGTCTTCAGTGACATCGAGGAGGTGGTCTCGATGACCGGACCGGAGAAGGACACGAACACCGGGCGGGCGCTCCGGGCGCTGGAGCACGGCGACCCGTCGGTGCGGCTGCGCGCGGCGCTGGCGGTCGGCACAGCCCCCGACCCGCGGTTCGTCGACACCCTCGTCGCGCGATGCGCGGTCGAGCCCGAGTTCTCCGTACGCGAGATGCTCACCTGGGCACTGATCCGCCACCCACCCGCACTGACCGTTCCGAAGCTCACCGACCAACTCCGCTCGGAGCGGGCGCAGGCCCGGAGCCAGGCGTTGCACACGTTGTCCAAGATCGGCGATCGGCGGGCCTGGCCGGCGATGACACGGGCGCTTCTGACCGACCCGGACGACGAGGTGGCGCGAAGCGCCTGGCGGGCGGCGGTCGTCCTCGTGCCCCCGGCCGACGAGCCCGAGTTGGCCGACGTGTTGGCGACGCAGCTCGGACGCGGCACGCGGGATACGCGGTTGAGTCTCAGCCGGGCGTTGGTCGCGCTCGGTGCGGTGACGACGCCGATCCTGCGCGTCGCGACGACAGATCCTGACCCGCGGGTACGCGCGCACGCGATCGCCACGCAACGGCTGGCGCGGGACCCGGATGCCCATGTCGGGTTCTCGATCGAGGAGGCAAAGCGTGTGGTGGCCCTCGGCGTGATCGGCGAGAGGGGATGATGCGCAGGTGTTGATCGGTGACGTGGCGCGCCGGTCCGGGGTCAGCGCCCGCATGCTCCGGCACTACGACTCGCTCGGCCTGGTCCGACCGACCGGCCGGAGCGGCGCTGGCTACCGGGAGTACTCCGACGAGGACATCCGGCTGATCTTCCAGGTCGAGAGCCTCCGGTCCCTGGGCCTGTCGCTGCGTGACGTCCGGCGGGCGCTCGACGATCCCGACTTCACCCCCGCCGACCTCGTCGACGACCTGATCCAGCGAACCCGACAGCGCATCGCGGACGAGCTGGACCTGCTCACCCGACTGCGTCGGATCGGTGCCGCCGAACCCGCCGACTGGGAGGACGTCCTCCAGGTCGTCGCGCTCCTACAGGCACTGGGCTCACCGAGCGCGGGCCGGCGTCAGCGCGCGGCCCTGTCCTCGGTCGACGGAGTGCCGGTGCCCGTGGAGGCACTCGTCGAGGCGGCGCTCAACGAGACCGACCCGAACGTCGCCGGAGCCCTGCGATGGGCGCTGGCGCAGTCGGGGGACGGCGGCCTGGCGCTGCTCGCGGACGGCCTGCGCGCACCACAGGCCGAGGTGCGCGAGCGGGCCGTCCAGACCGTCGCCGAGATCCCGCACGACGCGGCGACCGACGTGCTGCGGGACGCCCTCACGAACTCCGACGTCGTCGTCCGCAGGTACGCGGCGCTGGCGCTCGGGGCACGGCGGGTGGTGGACGCGGTCCCGACGCTTGTCGACATGGTCGTCGAGGAGACGAAGGACGCCGAGGCGGCCGACGTGTTGGCCGTGCTGGCGAGCGAACCCGCGGTGGCGGAGCGGATCGCGACCGGGCTCGTCGACTGCCTCGCCCGGGGGACCCTGGCACCGTCCGCGCGTCGGCGGCTGACCGAGGCGCTGGCGGACATCCCCGGCGACACCGCGGAGCGTGCCCTGGTGGACCTGTCCCGGGACGACGACCGCGCCGTCGCGCTGACGGCGACCTCCATCCGCACCCTCCGCACGGGGAGCGGCAGGCGCCGCACCGGGATCGGAGAGATTAGCGACGATCCCGGGCCGGGCACGACGCCGGACGACCCCCTCGCCTGAGCGAGGGGGTCGTCCGGTGGCAACGGTGTGGGCGCGCCGGTCAGCCGCCGGCGAACGTGACCTCGGTGCCGCACTTGGCGTTCTGGTTGAGGCACGACTTCACCAGGGCGCCGAGGCGTGCCGGCTCCCAGGCGTTCATGAAGTCGCCGTGCATGGACGACGGCTTGCCGGAGGAGAGCGTGAGACCGTCACCGCCCAGCGACTGGTAGTTGACCATGAAGGACAGGTCCGGCACGGCCACCGGGTACTTGCCGGTGCAGACACCGTTCACCGGGTCGCCCATGTGCGACTTGTGGTCGGGTGAGTCGATGTTCTTGCCGTCCCAGCAGTCCTTGAACACCAGCTGGAAGATCAGGTTGCCGCCGGGGGCGCAGACCGGCCAGTTGCCGTCGGCGCTGCGGCCGATCTCGGCGCTGCCGGCGCACCAGAACTGATTGCTGCCGGCGTTCTTCGGGGTGTCCACCTGCCGCTTGGCGTCACCCTCGACGACTCGCAGGCCCGGCGGGAAGGGCTTCACGGTCGACGGGTCCTTGACCCGCGAGCCGTAGTAGACGCGCATGCTCTTGATCGGGACCGGCTGACCGTCCTTGCGCAACTCCGGGGTCCAGTAGGCGCTGTTGTCACCCGGGGCGTTGCAGTTGGTCGTCGCGGAGAGCAGCTTGTCGGTCGTGCTGAACGCGTCGACCTTCGGACCGAAGAACGTGTGCATGTGCGAGGCGCCCGGCAGGGCCGGCACGACGATCGGGTCGTCCGGCGCCGAGTTGGCGACCTCGCAGTCGGTGTGGAACTCGGGGACCCGGGTGGTTCCCGGCGTCACCGCCTTCGGGGTGAGGGCGTCGAAGGCGGCCAGTTCCCTGCTCCACCGGGCCTGGTCGACCGGGACCCAGCCGCCGGCCGGAGCGCTCGGCGGGACGGACGTGGAGGCGGACGCCGACGGGGTGGGACTCGGCGCGGACGAGGCGGGGGGCGTCGCCGAGGCGCTCGCCGGCACGCTCGGCGACGAGCCCGCCGCGGGGCCGAACGTGAACCAGTTCAGGTTCACGAAGTCCGACGTCGAGGTGCTCTTCATGACCGCGAAGACGGTCTGCGGGCCGGTCGGCACGCCGGACGCCTTCGCCGTGACCGTCGTCCACTTCTGCCAGCCGCCGGTCTGCGCGATCGGGAAGGTGGCCAGCGCCTGCCCGTCCGGCGCGCCGAGGCGCAGCTCGACCGTGCCGCCGGTGGCGTTGTGCGAGGAGACCCGGGCCGTGAGGTTGGCGCCGGTGATCGACACGCCGTCGTAGCGCAGCCAGTCGCCGCTGGCCAGCCAGCCGACGTTCCGGCCGCCGTCGGCGTCGCCGGTGCCCTCGGTCTGCGCCCCGGATTGTGCCGCGAAGGCCTCGGCCTGAACCCGGCCGGGCACGGCGACCTCTTCGGCCTGGGCGCCGGCGATGTAGATGCCGCTGGCGCCCAGTGCGGCCACGACGGCGGCGGCGAGCGAGATACGAGTGCGGCGGCGACGCTGTCGCGCCCGGTCCGCCGGTGCGACGTGCGCGGGGGGAGTCCGCATTACCAGTGTTGTCCTTTGAGTCGGTGATAACGCTCCGGTCGACAGAAGTATGTGCACGTCAGGAGCCCGCATCAACTCGCGGGGAAAGAATTAAGGAGACCGCTCCGCGAAGGCGCTGGTGGCCGGCTCCGGCGCTCGGGATAACAATTTTTCACACGTGCGGTCTTAAGTTTCTTTTAAGTCTCCGGTGCGCCGGGCTATTGGAATATTACGCATTCTGGGTAACGAGTTCGGGCCGATTTTCGTCGGGGTGCCGGTCGACGGAAACCGACGGTGACAGCGCGCGGAGGAAGTCGGGCGCGTCGAAGATCTCCCCGGCGGAGGCGACACCGCTCGTCCTCGTCTGACCGGCGAGGATGCGGCGGACCGCCTCGACGGCCAGGGGCGCGCTGACCGCGTAGATGTCCCGGCCGGTGGCGACGACGCGCCGTCGCGTGTCGCCGCGCCGCACCACGACGTCGACGGTGAACGTCTGCGCCGAGCGGCCCGACTCGTCGACCGCGACCGGTGCCCGTGCGCCGGCCAGGTCGGTGGCGGCGTCGGCGGCCATGTAGGTGCGGACCTCGGGGATGGCCAGGTGGCTCGGGACGGTCACGACATCGGCCATGGTGAACTCACCGAGCACCCGGCGCCGGCCCAGCGGCGGGGGAAAGTCCCACGCCAGGCTCGGCAGGTCGTGCTCGCCGTCGTGGTACTCCAACCGTCCACCGGTGTAGCGGACCCGGCGGCCGTCACGGCGCTCGCGGGAGACGACCCCGGCGGCGACCGTCCCGGCCGTCGGGTGCCAACTGCTCAGTCCGTACGCGACGTGCGCCTCGTCGGCCGACGTCCAGTCGCCCATCGCCGTGGTGACCAGCAGGTCGCCGAGCCCGCCGAAGAACGCCATCGCCGGGACCACCGCGACGCCGGCCGCACGGGCGGGCTCGCTGAAGTGCGCGAACGTGTCGACGTTGGCCTCGATCTCGGCCGCCACGTCCACGTACGGGATCCCGGCGCGCAGCGCGGCCTCGATCACCGGGGCGGCCGTCGAGGCGAACGGGCCGGCGCAGTTGACGACCGCGTCCACGCCGGTCAGCGCCTGGTCGAGGGAGACCGGATCGTCCACCGACGCCACCCGGTAGGCGAGCCCGGACGCCGCCAGCCTGCTCTCGTCGCGGCCGAGCAGCAGCGGCACGAACCCGCGCTCGCGCAACTCCGTCACCACGAACCGTCCGGTGTGCCCGTACGCCCCGAACACCGCCACACGCTGACTCATCGCTGCCCCCTTGAAAAGATCGACTGGGTACAGCCTCCAGCAGCGGCGGATGACCGGCCAGTGTCGGGAACGCCAAGACCCGTACAGTTTCGGACATGACCTCTGTCGCGATCGCCGCCACTGACGGGATGCTGCACTTCGAGCTGGGCATGGCCTGCGAGGTCTTCGCCCGCGACCCGACCGGCCAGGCGGACCCGTGGTACGAGGTGGTGGTCTGCGGCGCCGGACCGGTCCAGGTCGGCCGATTCCAGCTGGAGCCCGACGACGGGCTGGAGCGACTCGCTCGCGCCGACACCGTGATCATCCCGGCGGTGCAGGATGTCGACGCGGACGTACCGCCCGAGCTGCTCGACGCCGTGCGCGCCGCCCACGTGGCGGGCGCCCGGATGGTCTCGCTGTGCACCGGCGCGTTCGTGCTGGCCGCCGCCGGGGTGCTCGACGGGCTGCGCGCCACCACGCACTGGGCGCACACCGAGGCGCTGGCCGCCCGCCATCCCCGGGTACGGGTCGACCCGGACGTGCTCTACGTCGACAACGGCACCGTGCTCGCCTCCGCCGGCAAGGCCGCCGCCATCGACCTGTGCCTGCACCTGATCCGCCGCGACCACGGCTCCACGGTCGCCAACGCCGTCGCCCGCCGCCTGGTGGTGCCGCCACACCGGGCCGGCGGACAGGCCCAGTACGTCGCCACACCGGTGCCCGCCCGCGACGACCACCCGCTCGCCGCCCTGTTGCCCTGGGTGCTGCGACGACTGGACCGACCGCTGACCGTCGAGGACCTGGCCCGGCAGGCGAAGGTAAGCTCGCGCACCCTGGCTCGGCACTTCCGGTCGGCCACCGGCACCACCCCGCTGCTGTGGCTGTCGACGCAGCGCATCCGCCGGGCGCAGGAGCTGTTGGAGAACACCGACGACAGCGTCGACGTCATCGCCGCGGCGGCCGGCCTGGGCACCGCCACCACGCTGCGTCGGCACTTCCACCGCACCGTCGGCGTGCCGCCGGACGCGTACCGTCGCACCTTCCGGGCCACCGACTGAGCCCTGACCGGGAACGCGCATGACGTCACTCGTCGGGGTCGGGCAGGATGCCCGACTCCTGCCCTGCACCGTCAGCTGAACGTGGCCCTAGCGTTGGTCGGGGCGGTGCCGGGCGAAGGCGTCGGCCTTGCCCCAGCGGCCGGGGATGTCCAGCAGCGCGACCCGCCCGAAGGCCGACGGCAGCGCGGGGTCCACGGCCAGGTGGTCCTCGTGCGGGTTGAGGCCGAGCATGGTGCGCAGGAGCAGCACGGAGGCTCCGCTGGACCACGCCTGCGGGCTGCCGGCGGTGGGATACCGGACCGGGTAGCGGGTGGTGTTGCGGTCGAACCCGCCGAAGGCCTCGGGTAGCCGACCCTCGAAGAAGGTGGCGGCGGACAGGATGCTCTCCGCGATGCGGGCCGCCTCGCTGGCGAACCCGTAACGGCGCAGACCCCACGCGATGAACGAGTTGTCGAACGGCCAGACCGTGCCGTTGTGGTAGCCGAGAGGGTTGTAGCGGCGCTGCCCCTCGGCGAGGGTTCGCACCCCCCAACCGGAGAAGAGCGCCCGACCCATCAGGTGTTCGACGACCTGCGGGGCGCGCTCCGGCGGCACGATGCCGCTCCACAGCAGATGCCCGATGTTCGACGACAGGCTGTCGACGGGAGTGCCGTCGTGGTCCAGCGCGAGGGCGTAGTAGCCGCGGTCGGCCAGCCAGAAGTCCCGGTTGAACCGGTCGTACAGCGCCGCCGCTTCGCGCTCCAGCCGCTCGGCGTAGGCAGGGTCACCCCAGACGGTACGGGCCAGCCGAGCCCCGCGGATCTTCGCGTCGTAGGCGTACCCCTGGGTTTCGCAGGTGGCCCTCGGGAAGCCCGGCAGCCGTCCGTCGGCGTAGGAGATGCTGTCCCAGGAATCCTTCCAGCACTGGTTCTCCAGGCCGGTGGCGCGGTTGCGTCGCTCGTACCAGATGTAACCGGTGGACGTCAGGTCCGCGTAGTCGTCGATCCACGCCAGGGCCGCGCGAGCCTCCTGCTCCAACTCCCGCACCAGCGCGGCGTCGCCACTCCACCGTTCGTACTCGTCGAGCAGCACCACGAACAGCGGTGAGGCGTCCACGGTGCCGTAGTAGGGGGAGTGCGGCTGTTCCTCGAACGCGGCCGACTCCCCGTAGCGCAGCTCGTGCAGGATCCGGCCGGGATCCTCCTCCAGCACGTCGTCGGTGCGGACGCCCTGCAACGAGGCGAGGATCCGTAGCGTCGGCGGGGTCAGCGACGGGGTGACGGGCAGGGTCTGCAGGCAGGTCAGCAGGCTGTCGCGGCCGAACAGGGTCATGAACCAGGGCAGCCCGGCGGCGGGGACGGCCGCGCCGCTGAGCGAGAGCGGCGCGAAGCGCAGCGCCGCCAGGTCCACCAGGCTGCGGTGGTACACCTGTTGCAGCGCGGCGCTCTCGGTGTCCAGGGTGGGGGCCGCCGCGACCCAGGCCCGCAGGCTGGTGGGCAGGGTGGAGTCGTCGGGCCGCTGAGCCCGCAGCGCGGAGCGCAGGTCGACGCCGTCCGGACGCAGCGCCAGCATGGCCACCTGCAACCGCGTCGACCACTGTTCCCCGGGGCGCAGTCGGACCGTGAAGCGGATGCCCTCCGGGTCGAACTCGGCGGGTTCGCTCGCCGACACGACGACCTCACGTCGGTACGTGCCGCGCCGGTAGCCCAGGCGCAACTCGTCCGGACCCACGTGGGTGTAGTGCGTGCCGGTCTTCGCGCCGACGTCGAACTTGATCTCGAAGATGTCGGCGAAGTCGGCGGCCACCTCCAGCCGGATGTCGAGATCCCTGTCCTGGTCGCCGTAGTTGAAGATCGTCAGCGATTCGGTCAGGTCCGGGCCGATGCGCCTGCGCCGGATGGCCGACACGTCGGCCTGCACGTAGTCGACCGCCTCGCCCGGCACCACGAAGAACGTGACCTCGTAGTACTGGCTGTCGTCCACCGACAGCGCGGTCATGCACTCACCGTTGACGAAGAGCATCCAGCGGGACAGGAAGCGGGTGTCGGCGGCGAACAGCCCGACCGGCGTTGCCGGGGACGACTCCACGTCCCCACTGGCGTCGGACACCATGAACGTGTTGCCGTCGATACATGACACGGTGTCCGCGATGTCCCTCATCGGTCACGTCCCACTGTCCGGGCCACTGCTCTGCAACGGCCCCGGTGTCCGCGGAAACAGCCGCCCGAGCCGCAGCGCCAGGCCGAGGTCGCCGTCGACCATGATCTCACCGCGGGTGATCGCCGCCAGGCCGTTCACCTCACCGCGCGCCATCGCCTCCGCGACCGGCGCGGACACCATGATCACGGTGGTGGCGGGGTCGGCGCTGCGGGTCACCCGCATCCGGCCGTGATCGATCTCCAGCAGCCACTGCTCCAGGTCGTCGCCGTCGCGAATGTCGAACCGCACGCTCCCGCACACCTTGCTGAACCGCGGATCCTGGCCGGCGACGGTCAACCGCTCGAAGAAGGCACTGGTCGCCGTCATCCCACCTCCCCGGGCGCTGGTAGAAGCGGATGCCGGCTACCCGGTGCGGCTCGCCGTTAACTCCCGACGGCCTGCCTCGTTCGGGTCATCCCAGGTCGAAGTCCACCACCACCGGCGCCCTCCGGACCCGCACCGGGGTCGCGGCATCGAAGCTGGCCGCGTCGCGGTGCCAGACCGGCGGGGCGTACGCGCAGTCGCAGCGCAGCTTCACCCGCTTCCCGGGGAGCAGGCGCAGGGCGTAACCGCTGCCCACGTCCGCGACGCCGGCCAGATCCCCGCTGGTCGCGTCGAAGGCGATCACCTGGGCGTAGGTGCCCAGCTCGTCGACGCGTACCGCGCCGCTGACCAGCGTGCCGGCGGGCAGCGCCTGGTCCAGGGTCACCGTCTGGTGGGCGCGCACCCGCACCGACCGTGCCTGCTCCCGAGTGCCGACCCCACCGGACCACACGGTCGCCAGCCCGTCCGCGGCGAACTGCACCGGCCAGTGGTACGGCCCGAGGCCGGTGATCGTGTAGCGGCCGTCCTCGTCGGTGGTCGGGCCGTGGTCGCCGTACTTCGGATCCGGCACGTACGGCACCACCATCGCCAGCGCACGATAGATCGGAGCGCCCGTCGCCGCGTCGGTCAGCATACCGGCGATGCTGCCCGGCGGATCGAGCCGGATGTCCGGCACACCGGTCACCGCGCCGGCCCGCACCCGGACCACCCGGGCGCGTTCGCGCTCACCCGTGCCGCCGTGCCGGCCCACCCACTGCCAGCCGTGGGTGCTCGTGTCGTAGGGGCGCACGAGCAGCCGGTACTCCCCGGGGGCCACGCCTTCGGCGATCAGCGTGCCCTGCTCGTCGGCGCAGCCCCCGTGCCGGCCCAGTTGGTCCCCGCCGAGCGTGACCGACGCCAGCGCCGCGGCGTCCACCGGCACGAGCGACGCGCAGGCCCGAGGCACCGGAGCGTCGGTGGCGGCGTCGCGGACCACGGTGCGAACACCGCCGGGCGCGGTCGAGGGAGACCCGGGGGTGCGCGCGCCGGCCGGTTCGGCGGCCCCGACGACGAGCAGTGCGACGGCGGCGGCGGTCAGGTGGCGCGGGAGCGAGTGGCGCATGGGGGATCGTCCTCTCGGCGGCGCGACGGATTGGACTGACGGTATCCGCCCGTCAGTGATCCAAATCGGTCAATGTCGCCATGCTGACTGTTGCGGAACGCGCACCCGCCCGGAATGGACCTTCTGCCGCGAACCAGGCACGGGAGCCACGTTCAGGACATAGCGTCAGGGCGGCGGCCGCGCCGCTGCGCCGGTCGCCGCCGGCTACGCCGACCGGAGGGGGACCGAAGATGGACCACGTCG
This sequence comes from Micromonospora sp. NPDC049204, assembly GCF_040647935.1. NCBI lineage: Bacteria > Bacillati > Actinomycetota > Actinomycetes > Micromonosporales > Micromonosporaceae > Micromonospora > Micromonospora sp. NPDC049204. Next base: position 22,737 of record NZ_JBEZDC010000019.1, read on the forward strand.
ACAGTGTGCTCCTGCCGGAACTGGACGGACCCGTGCCCGCGACGCTGCCGAGCGCGCTCGGCCTGCTGAGCCTGGCCCTGGGCGTCGGCGCCCTGGCAGCTCCCGGACCCCTCGCGCGACTGACCGGGGTGGACGACTCCCCGGCCGCGCGGGCGGTGCTCCCGGCCGTCGGGGTACGGGAGTTGGGCAGCGCCGCCGGCCTGCTCGGCGGTCGTCGCCCGGCGGGCTGGGCCTGGAGCCGGGTGGCCGGCGACGCCATGGACCTGACCCTGCTCGGCCGCGCCCTCGCCGACCGCAGCGGTGAACGACGCCGCCGGGTCGCGCTGACCACCCTCGCGATCGCCGGCATCGCGGCCGTCGACGTGCTCTCCGCCGTGCGGATCAGCCGAGCCCGACGGGCGCGGGCGCGGATGATCCGGATGGAGATCGCGGTGACCGTCAACCGGTCACCCGCCGAGGCGTACCGGTTCTGGCGCGACCTGGAGAACCTGCCCCGGTTCATGTCGCACCTGGAGTCGGTACGCGCCGACGACCTGCGCCGCTCGCACTGGGTCGCCCGCGGCCCGGCCGGTCACCGCGTCGAGTGGGACGCCGAGATCATCCACGACCAGCCGAACACGTCCATCACCTGGCGTTCGATGGCGGGGACCGGGGTACCCAACGCCGGCCGGGTCCGCTTCGTGCCGGCACCCGGCGACCGGGGCACCGAGGTCCGGGTGGAGTTGCGCTACGCGCCGCCGGCCGGCGCGCTCGGCCGGGCGGCGGCGAAACTCTTCGGCGAGGAACCCGAGCAGCAGGTCCGTGACGACCTGCGCCGGTTCAAGCAGGTGCTGGAGACCGGCGAGGTGGTCCGCTCGGAGGGCAGCCCCAACGGCATCTCCGTACGCCAACAGGCCCTGCAACGACCCGCCCAGCCACTGCCGCCGTCGCGCCGGTGACCGCCCGCTCCGAAAGGGACCGAGGATGAAGGCCAACGCCTGGATGGGCACCGACAAGGTCAAGGTCATCGACGTACCCGACCCGAAGATCATGAACGCCCGGGACGCGATCGTCCGGATCAGCACCACCGCGATCTGCGGCTCCGACCTGCACCTCTACCACGGCTACATCCCCGCCATGCGCAAGGGCGACATCCTCGGCCACGAGTTCATGGGTGAGGTGGTCGAGGTCGGCCCGCAGGTGCGCAACCTCAAACCCGGCGACCGGGTGGTGGTGCCCTTCCCGATCGCCTGCGGGCACTGCTCGTCCTGCCAACGCGGCCTCTACTCGGTCTGCGAGAACTCCAACCCGAACGCGGGGATCGCCGAGAAGATCATGGGCCACTCGCCGGCCGGCATCTTCGGCTACTCCCACCTGCTCGGCGGGTACGCCGGCGGTCAGGCCGAGTACGCCCGGGTGCCGTTCGCCGACGTCGGCCCGCTCAAGGTGCCCGACGACGTCCGCGACGACCAGGCGGTCATGCTCGCCGACGTGTTCCCCACCGGCTACATGGGCGCCGAGATGTGCGACATCAAACCCGGGCAGGTGATCGCCGTCTGGGGCGCCGGGCCGGTCGGCCTGTTCGCCGCGGCCAGCGCCCGGCTGCTCGGCGCGGAACGGGTGATCGTCATCGACCGGTACCCGTACCGGCTGCGGCTCGCCGAGGAGCACATCGGCGCCGAGACGATCAACTACGAAGAGCTGGATGTGCTGGACACCCTCAACGAGCTGACCGCCGGCCGGGGACCCGACGCGTGCATCGACGCGGTCGGCCTGGAGGGCCACCACGGCAATGCCGCCATGTACGCGTACGACCGGGTGAAGCAGGCCGCCCGGGTCGAGACGGAGCGGCCGTTCGCGCTGCGCCAGGCGATCCTCGCCTGCCGCTCGGGAGGGGTGGTCTCGGTGGTCGGCGCGTACGGCGGGTTCGTCGACAAGTTCCCCATGGGCGCGTTCATGAACCGGTCGCTGGTCATGCGGACCGGTCAGTGCCACGTTCAGCGCTACACGAGGCCGCTGCTGGAACGGATCCAGCGTGGCGAGATCGATCCGAGCTTCATCGTCAGCCACCGGCTGCCGCTGCGCGACGCCCCGAAGGGCTACAAGATCTTCCAGAAGAAACAGGACGACTGTACGAAGGTGCTGCTCACGGCCTGATCGACACGCGGGTACCACCGGCTAACGCGGCCGGACCCCGGACTCCACCGTCAGGGTCCCCGCCTCGGCGTCGATCGTGGCCCGCGCGCCGAGCGGCACGGTGAGCTGCCCGTTGCCGTGCCCCAGCCGCAGTCCACCCAGGACCGGCACGCCGAGGTCGTACAGGCGGTCCTTGAGGACCGCCGCCGCGTCCCACTCGCCGGGTTCGCCGACACTGTTGGTGATCTGGCCGATGACCACCCCGGCGACCCGGGACAGGACGCCCACCCGGCGAAGTTCGGTCAGCATCATGTCGATGCTGTACGGGGCCTCGTCCACGTCCTCGAAGAACAGGATCGCGTCGTTGAACTTCGGCGCGTCACTGGCGCCGAGCGAGGTGGAGAGCAGGGTGAGGCAGCCGCCGAGCAGCGGCCCCGAAGCCCGCCCGGGCACCAGCACGGGAGCGGCCGTCTCGGCCGGATCCCGGACGATCGTGACCGGGGCGGTGGTCATCACCGCCTGGCGCAGGGCCTCGGCCGACTCGGGGCCGGTGCGGCTGTCGCTCCAGTTGACCATGGGGCCGTAGAAGGTGACCAGGCCTAGGTCGCGCCAGAGCTTGCCGTGGATGCTGGTGATGTCGCTGAAACCGACGACCACCCGTGGATCCCGGCGCAAACCGGAAACGTCGAGTTCGTCGACGATCCGCTGGGTGCCGTAACCGCCACGGGCGGCGAAGACCGCACGGATCCCCGGGTCGTTGAGCGCGGCGTTGAGGTCGGCGAGCCGCTGCGCGTCGGTGCCGGCCAGATAGCCGTACTTGGCGAAGACGTGCTGGCCCAACTCGACCACCAGACCCCAACTGCGCAGGATCTCGATGCCGCGAGCCATGTTCGTGGGGTCGGGAGTGCTGCCGGGCGACACGACCCGGACCCGATCGCCGGGCGCCAGCGCCGGTGCCCGCAGCACGCGCTTCGCACCACCCGGCGCGGCCTGCGCGGTCCCGTTCTGCACCCCGCCGGCGAGTACCGCGCCACCGGCCGCCGCCGCTCCCATCCGCAGCATGTGTCGACGGGACAGGGGGACCCGCGCGGCCCCCCGGGTCGAAGCTGGGTCTGTTCCAGAAGTGGCCACCGGCGTCCCCTCATCGTGATCAGACGATGTACGAGCCACCGCAGCCTACGACAATTGTTCGTGTCGCACGGGGTCCAGAAGGGACAGCATCTCCAGTGGACGGACGCTGCCCACGGCCAGACCTGGTTCAGGCGGCATCCCGAGTGACGTGACTGTCGGGTTTGTCCGGCCTCGCCCGGCGTTGGCGGGATGTCCGGGTCCGCGTGCGACCCGTTTGTGGCCGGGGAGCCGGGGAACTCGCCCCGTTCGTCCGCCGGCAGGCCGGACGGCATGTCGAGGGAAACGAAGGAGCGGAGCATGGAGTACGAGCAGATGATCGCCACGGTACGACAGCGCGCTGGCCTCGGCGAGAACGAGGCCGTGCGGTCCGTAGAGGCCGTCCTGTCGGTGCTCGGCGAACGGCTCGCCGGGCAGGAGGCCGACCACCTGGCGGCACAGCTACCGGAGCGGTTGAACGGGTCCGTCACGCGCAATCCGCAGGGCCGCCGGTGGGATGTCGGCGAGTTCCTGAAGGCCGTCGGGGACCGCGAGCAGGTCGCGAACGCGGACCACGTGCGTCAGCATGCCCAGGCGGTGTTGCGGACCGTCGCCGAGGCGCTCGATGACGACCAGCGACACGACCTGCTCGCCCAGCTTCCCGGCGGCATCACCGATCTCTTCGGTGTGCCGACCCCACGAGGCTGAGCCCGACGAGGCTGAGCCCCACGGACGCCTACGGGATCGGCCACTCGTGCACCGGTCGGTTGCTGTGCATCAGGTCGATGTAGTGGCGGACCACCTCCCGGAGCGCCTCCGGCCGGTCCAGGTGGTCGGCGGACTCCAACCGGTGCAGCGTCTCCACCTGCCAGGTCGCACCGTTGCGGCTGGTCAGGCAGCGCTGCTCGATGATGCCGAGCAGCCGGTCGCGCTCACCGGGGTCGAGCCCCCAGCGGTCCAGGCCGTGGTGTGCCAACGGCAGCAACCGGCGCAGCACCAACTCGGTGACGGGCAGATAACCCAGGCCGGGCCAGAAGACCTGCGCGTCGATGCCGTGCCGGGCGCAGTTGGTGAAGTTCTCCTCGGCGGCGCTGAACGACATCTGTGACCACAGTGGCCGGTCGGATTCGGCCAGGGCACGGACCAGCCCGAAGTAGAAGGCGCCGTTGGCGATGGTGTCCAGCACGGTCGGACCGGCGGGCAGCACCCGGTTCTCCACCCGGAGATGCGGTCGGCCGCGGGACACGTCGTACACCGGGCGGTTCCACCGGTAGATGGTGCCGTTGTGCAGGCGCAGCTCGGCGAGATTGGGCACCTCGCCGGCCGCGAGGGCCTGCGCCGGGTCCTCCGGGTCGCAGACCGGCAGCAACGCCGGAAAGTAGCGCACGTTCTCCTCGAACAGGTCGAACACGCTGGTGATCCAGCGTTCGCCGAACCAGACCCGGGGGCGTACCCCCTGGGCCTTGATCTCTTCCGACCGGGTGTCGGTGGCCTGCTGGAACAGCGGAATGCGGGTCTCGCGCCACAGCTCCCGGCCGAAGAACAGCGGCGAGTTCGCACCGACGGCCACCTGGACGCCGGCGACCGCCTGGGCGGCGTTCCAGTAGTCGGCGAACTGGGGAGGGCTGACCTGTAGGTGGAACTGGGTGCTGGTGCAGGCCGCCTCCGGGGTGATCGTGTCGGCGGTGACCGCCAGGCGCTCCACGCCGCTGATGGCGATCGGCAGATCCTCACCGCGCGCGGCGAAGATCTGCTCGTTGAGCAGCTTGTAGCGGGGGTTGGCGGAGAGCGTCTCGGCGGTCAGGTGCTCGGGGCGCAGCGTCGGCAGGATCCCGATCATGACCATGTGCGCGCCGATCGCCCGCGCCTTCACCTCGGCGGCGTTCAGGCTGGCCCGGACGTACTCCTCGAAGTCCGCGGTGCCGGTGCCGGTCAGCCGCCGCGGCGGCACGTTGATCTCGACGTTGAACTGGCCCAACTCGGTCTGGAAGCTCGGGTCGGAAATGGCCGCCAGCACGTCGGCGTTGCGCATCGCCGGGTTCGACGCCTCGTCGACCAGGTTCAGCTCGATCTCCACGCCGGTCATCGGACGGTCCACGTCGAAGCGCGACTCGCGCAGCATCTCGGCGAAGACGTCCAGGCAGCGGCGGACCTTGTCGCGGTAGCGGGCCCGATCCTCTCGACTGAAGGTTCGTACGCCGACGTCCTCGCCCATCGTCACCACCCTGTCACCGCTGGTTCCCCTAACCTCGCACGTCCTCGTCCGGCAGGGGAATATCTGAGGCTTCTTTCCTACCCAGTGACGGACCCGGTGACCCCTGTCCCGTTCACGAGGTCCGTCAGGTGGCGGCGCACCGACACCGCTACCATTGCCGCCCGAGAGGTGGTGGCGTGGCGATGCGCGACAAGGTGACCCGACTGTTCGTTGCGGCGGCGATCGCGGAGGCCTGCTCCTGGCTGGCCCTGCTGGTCGGCATGCTGGTCAAGTACGGCCCGCCGGAGAACGAACTGGGTGTCAAGATCTTCGGGCCGATCCACGGCGGCCTGTTCGTCGCGTACGTCGTGTTGACGCTGGCCGTGGCCCGGCTGCACCGGTGGAGCCTGCTGGCCACGGCGGTCGCTCTGGTCAGTGCCGTGCCGCCGTTCGCCACCCTGCTCTTCGAACGCTGGGCCCGCCGCCGGGGCATGCTCGGCGTGGAACGGCGACCCGTCCGCGAGACCGTGCGGATCGGCTGACCACTCAGTCGATCAGGAAGGCACTCAGCACTGCCGCCAGGGCCTCCGGCGCCTCCTCGGCCATGTGGTGACCCGAGTCGACCGACGCAGTGCGCACGTCGTCGGCCCACTCCCGCCAGATCGACGCCGGGTCGCCGTGCAACTCCACCATGTCGTCGCGTTCGGCCCAGACGAACAGCACCGGGCAGGAGATCTTCCGCCCGGCCGCCCGGTCGGCGTCGTCGGCGGCGCGGTCCGGCCCCAGACCCGCCCGGTAGTCCTCGCACATCGCGTGCACCGTCGCCGGGTCGTGGATGGCCCGGTGGTAGTCCGCGTAGGCCTCCTCGCCCATCTGGGCGGGGGAGCCGCCGTACCAGGCATCCGGGTCGGCGTTGATCAGCGGTTCCGCCGGCTTGTCGGTCTGGCCCAGGAAGAACCAGTGCCACCAGCGGGCGGCGAACCGGGCGTCGCAGGTGGCCAGCGCCGCGCCGATCGGCACCCCGTCGAGCACGCCGAGGCGACTGACCCGCTCCGGGTGGTCCAGGGCGGTACGCATCGCCACGTACGATCCGCGGTCGTGACCGACCACGGCGGCACGCTCGTGACCGAGCACGTCGAGCAGCGCGATGACGTCGCGGGCCATCGCACGCTTGGCGTACGCGCTGTGGTCGGGCGTCTCCGCCGGCTTCGTCGAACCGCCGTACCCCCGCAGGTCCGGGCAGATCACCGTGTGGCGCTCGGCGAGTAGCGGCGCGACCCGGTGCCAGGTCGCGTGGGTACGGGGATGGCCGTGCAGCAGCACCACGGGCGAGCCGGCGCCGCCGCGGCGCACCCGCAGACGGACCGGGCCGACATCGATCTCGTCGAGGGTGAATCCGGGAAACATGGACGTGCCGATGCCCTCCCGAGCGGGCCCGAAACACGGAGGCGGCTCAGGTCAGCGCGGAGCAGGCCGTGATGCCGGCGACCAGCAGCGCGCCCAGGACCGCCTGCAACAGCAGCGGCGGCCCGAGGTGCGACCAGAGCGTCGCGGTGCGCGGGGTGAGCAACTGCCCGGTGGTGAGGTTGACGATCCGCTCGATGCGCGGCGGCAGCTCCGGGTCGCGTTGCGGGCGCAGGGTGAGCTGCACCTGGTCCGCCGGGTGCAGGGCGCTCTGCGGCAGGTGCCCGTGCAGCTCCACCTCGCAGAGCTGGCCGGCGGTGTTGCGCAGGCGCACCGGGACGACCAGGTATTCCGGACCCTGCTTGAGTTCCTTCCACCGTCGGCGGGTGCCGCCACCGCCGAAGGAGAACAGCGAGCGCAGCAGCAGGGCGGGCAGCCGGGCGATCGCCGCCGCGGCGAGCACCGCCACCAGCACCGGCTGACCGATGCGGACCTCGCGGGTGTAACCGTCGAGCAGGCGGACCAACCGCCCGGTGACGATCCTTTCCGTCGGGTGCACGATCCGTCGGCTTTCGAGTCCGCTGTCCATTCCCACCACCGAGAGTCCGCTTGTGTGTACAGATCGTATCGACGTCCTGAGTTGAACGACGTGAATGAAACCTGGTCACGGGCTCACGGCTGCGAGGTGACATCCCGGGCGACCCGGGTAAGCGGGGGGCCGAGCTGGAAAGGGGTCGAGCATGCAGCTGTCCTTCCTGCGCCCGCTCTACGACCGTCCCGGGCCGTGGTGCTCGGTGTATCTGGACGCCTCCGCCGACACGGAGGACGCCCATCCCGCGCTGGACCTGCGCTGGCGTGCCCTGCAACGTCGCCTGACCGAACAGGGCGCCGACGAGGCGAGCATCGCCGCGTTGGACCGGGTGATCCGTGGCCACGACCCGATGGTCGGGGACTACGGCCTCGCGGTCTTCGCCAGTCACGGGCGGGTGGTGCTCTCCGAGTACCTGTCCGCGCCACCACTGCGTGACCTGGCCAGTTTCGCGCCGCTGCCCCACGTGATGCCGCTGCTCGCCCAACGCGGCGAACAGGTGGCCTGGGTACGGGTGATCGCCGACCGGCTGGGCGCCGACGCGATGGCGGTCAGCGCCGGCGGGGTGCCCCGGCGGGCGCACGTCGCCGGGCGCGACGCGTACCCGCTGCGGCGGACCAAGCCCGGCGGCTGGTCCCAGTCGCGCTACCAGAGGGCCGCCATGGAGGCCTGGCACCAGAACGCCGGTGACGTCACCGCCGCCACGGTGGAGCTGGCGGACCGGGTCGGTGCGGACGTGGTGGTGGTCGCCGGCGACGTCCGGGCCACCGGGATGATCGCCGCCCAGATGCCGGAGCGCTGGCAGGACCTGGTGGTCCGTACCGATGCCGGATCGCGGGCCGGTGGCGCCGACCAGACGATGCTCGACGACCTCACCGTGCAGACCATCGCGGAGGTCGCCGACCAGCGGATCAGCGCCGCGCTGGACCGGTTCGGGGTGCAGGAGGACGTGGGCGCCGGCCTCGACGCGGTCGTCTCGGCCCTGCAACGCAACCAGGTCGACACGATGATCATCGTGGACGATCCGTCGGCCGACGGCGAGCTGTGGATCGGCTCGGAGCCCACCGAGATCGCCGTCGACGCGGGGCAGTTGGCCGCGATGTCGGTGGCCGAACCGCAGCGAGTACGCGCGGACGCCGCGCTGGTCCGCGCGTTGGTCGGCACCGACGCGGCGCTGACCGTGCTGGGTCCGGACGAGGCTCCCGAGCTCACCGACGGCGTCGGCGCGGTGCTGCGCTACGTCGACCCCAGCACACCGGGGCGCGGCAATGGCTGAGCGCCGGGTGGCGGACCTCGTGGTGGAGCGACTCCTGGCCTGGCGGGTGCCCCGCGCCTTCGGCTACCCGGGCGAGGCGATCGCCCCGCTGGTCGAGGCGTTGGACCGCACCGGCGGCGAACCGGCGTTCGTCCCGGCCCGGCACGAGGAGACCGCCTCGTTCATGGCCACCGGGCACGCCAAGTTCACCGGCGGCATCGGGGTCTGCCTCGCCACCCAGGGACCCAGCGCCGTGCAACTGCTCAACGGCCTCTACGACGCCAAGCTGGACAGCAAGCCGGTGGTGGCGATCGTGGGGGAGGACATCTCCGGGCCGCTCGGCGGCGCGCACCAGGAAATCGGGTTGAGTCGGCTCTTCGGCGACGTGTGCAACCAGTTCGTCCGCTACGGCCGCAACCCCGAGGACGTGGCCGCGCTGCTGGACCAGGCGTTCCGTACGGCGGCGGCGACCCGCAGCCCGACCTGTGTCGTGCTGCCCCGGGAGTTGCAGGAAACCCTGGTGCCCGACGTGCAGACGTCCGCCGTCGGGGTGGTCTCGGCCACCCCCGGTGAGCCGTTGGCCCGGGTGCTGCCGCACGAGGCGGACCTCGACGCCGCCGCGCAACTGCTCGGTGGCGGCCAGCGCGTCGCGATCCTGGTGGGCCAGGGCGGGCGGGACGCGGCCGCGGAGATCATCGAGGTGGCCGACCGGCTCGGCGCCGGGGTGGCCAGTTCACTGCTGGGCAAGCCGGTGCTCGACGAGCGGCTGCCGTTCCACACCGGGGTGCTCGGCGAGGTCGGCACCCCGGCCGCCGCCGAGCTGATGGGTGGCTGCGACACCCTGCTGATGGTCGGCACCAACGACCCGTGGACCGACTACTTCCCGATACCCGAGCAGGCCCGCACCGTGCAGATCGACATCGACGGCCGCCGGATCGGCACCCGCTACCCGGCCGACGTGCCGCTGGTCGGCGACGCCGCCGAGACGTTGCGGGCGTTGCTGACCCGACTGCGTGGTCGACCCGAGCAGCAGTGGCGCGCCACCGTGGAGAGTTCGGTGGACCGGTGGCGGGAGGTGGCCGCCGAGCGGGTGGCCGCGCCCGCCGACCCGGTCAACCCGCAACTCGTACTCCAGGAGTTGTCGGCCCGTCTGCCGAGCACCGGAGCGGTCGCGGTCGACGTCGGCTCGGTCCTCTACTGGTACGCCCGGCACCTCACCCTGCCACCCGGGGTGAACGCGCAGCTCTGCGGCACCCTGGGCTCGATGGGCTGCGCGCTGCCGTACGCGGTGGCCGCCAAGCTCGCCGCCCCCGACCGGCCGGTGATCGCGCTGGTCGGCGACGGGGCGATGCAGCTCAACGGCCTCGCCGAGCTGATCACCGTGTCCCACCACTGGCAGAGCTGGCGTGACCCACGGTTGGTGGTGCTGGTGCTCAACAACCGGGACCAGAACGGCATGGGTGGCGGACGGCAGCCGTCCTCCGACCCGGCCAACCGCCGCCCCGACGTGCCGTACGCCGGTTGGGCCCGCCTGCTGGGGCTGCACGGTGTGCGGGTGGACCGCCCGGAGCTGGTCGGCGCGGCCTGGGACGAAGCCCTCGCCGCGGACCGTCCCTGCGTACTGGAGGCGGTTGTCGACCCGGCGGTGTCGCTGGCGCCGCCGGAGCCGGCGTTCGCCGACCTGCGCGGCCTGTACGCCGACGGCGCCCCGGCCCGGAAGGTCCGGGAGCAGGTGGAGGTCACCGCGAACGCCGAAGACCTCGTTTAGCCGCCCTCGGCCAGGGCATCAGAAGCGGCCCGACGACGCTGGAGGTCCCATGTCCGAGCCCGCTGACCGCCGCTATGGTCCGGCGGCCCTGCCGCAGTCACGCGGCCCGGTCTCCGCCGCGGTGCTCGACGCACTCCGATGCCCGCCGCACGACCTGCCGGCGGGGCTCGGCGCCGACCTCGACCCCACCGACCCGATCACGGACGAGGACCTTCAGCTCACCCTGTTCCTCTGCTACGAGCTGCACTACCGGGGTTGGTGCGGGGTGGACGAGGCGTGGGAGTGGCAGCCGACGCTGCTCGCACTGCGCGCCGAAGCCGAACGGCCCTTCGAGGCGGCCCTGCGCCGGCTGGTCGGCGCACCGTCGGTGCCGGCCGCCGGGGTGGCGGCCGGCCTGGCCGAACTGGTCGCGGCCGACAACGGCCCGCCGCTGGCCGCGACGCTGCAACGCCGTGCCGACCTCACCCAGTTCCGCGAGTTCGCCACCCACCGCTCCGTCTACCACCTGCGCGAGGCGGACCCGCACAGCTGGGCGCTGCCCCGCCTCGGCGGGCCGGCCAAGGCCGCCCTCGTGGAGATCCAGACCGACGAGTACGGCAACGGCCGGCTGGACCGGATGCACGCCGAGCTGTTCCGGCGCACCCTCGAACGGCTGGGGTTGGACACCGCGTACGGCGCACACCTGGACGCGGCACCCGCGGTGACCCTGGCGACCAACAACCTGATGTCGCTGTTCGGGCTGCACCGGCGCTGGCGCGGCGCACTGCTCGGGCACCTGGCCGCGTTCGAGATGACCTCCTCGCTGCCGAACCGCCGCTACGGCAACGGGCTGCGCCGGCTCGGCCTCGACGAGGTGGCCACCCGCTTCTACGACGAGCACGTCGAGGCCGACGCGGTGCACGAGCAGATCGCCGCCCACGACATGTGCGGTGGCCTGGTCCGGGTCGAGCCGGCTCTCGCCCCCGACGTGCTGTTCGGCGCGGCGGCCGGGCTGGCGGTGGACCGGCTGTTCGCCGGGCACCTGCTGGACAACTGGGCCGCCGGCCGCAGCTCACTGCGGTCGCCGGCGCCGCCCACCGTGCCGCCGACCGTCTCGCTCACCGCGACGGCGTCGGCCGTAGTGGTCCCGCCGGCCCGGCCCGTCGTCGTCTGAACGGCCGGCGCGTCAGGACTGCCGGTCGGCGCCGGCGCGGAAGTTGATCGCCTTGTGGGTGCCGTCGCAGAACGGCTTGAGCGCCGACTTGCCGCACCGGCACAACGCCACCGTGCCCCGGCGCGCGTCGATGTGCTCGCCGTCCGGCGTGACAAGTGCGAAGTCGCCGCGGACCAGTAGCGGTCCGTCCTCGTACGGGGTGATGGTGGCGGCGGCTGGCTCGCTGGTGTCGTCGGTGCGCATGGCCCCGGAAGTGCCCGCCCTGACCCAGGCGAAACCCGTGCCGACCGCCGTCGAAGAGGCGACTCCGGCGGATCGTCGCCGAACGGCGGTGATGACCGGCGCACCCCGCTGACCAGCGGAATGTGCTGCCGGGTGGGTGATGCCCCGTTTGAACCCCATCGGTACGGGAAGCCGGGCCGCGTGGTGAGCGAACGAGGCAAGGTGGGGCCGGTGCACAAGGTGCACAAGGGGCTCACGGCCGATGGCGCCGGTCTCGCCGGCGACCGGGTCGTGGCCGCGGGCAGCGCCGCCCGGGTGTTGGTCGCCGCCACCGCCCGGGCGCTGCGCGGGGAGGACTGCGCCGACCTCGGGCACACCGGGCCGACGTCGCGCTTCCCGGGCGCCCCGGAGCCGGTACGCCGCGCCGCGGTCACCCGCGCCGCCGGTCGGGTCGCGCTCACCGTGGCCCAGGTCGACGAGGTGGACGGCGCTCGGGTGGCCCGCTGGTTCGTCGACCAGTATCCCCGTCGGCGCTATCCCGGCGTGCTGATCGGCTCGCCGCACGGCGCGGCGGCACACCTCGCGGTGGCCCTCGGCGTGCCGTGGCTGCCGGCCGGTTTCGAGATGACCGTGCACTGGTCCGACGGCGCGGTGGACCGTCCCGCGGACGCGCTGGAGCACGGCGCGGCACTCGCCGCCCGGTTGCTCGCCGGCAACGCCGACCTGCACCTGCGCCAGGTGCACTGCCCGGCCAGTCGAGGCCCGCTGACCGGGGCGACGGTGTCACTGACCGCCGCGTGGCGGACCCTGCCGGCCGCGTACGCGCAGTTTCTGACCGACCGGCTGCTCCCGGGCGCCCCGGTGCTGCTGGTCCGTGACGCGCGCACCTGGCCGGTGCTGGAGCGCGGTTCCGGCCACAGCTTCCAGGTCGGCTGCCCGGCCAGCGGGCTGGACCCGGTCGACTTCCACCCGGACAGCCACGCGCTGCGGCAGGTGCTGCGCTCCGTCGGCGGCGACGCGGCCCGCTGGGACCCACCGGAGGTCTCCGTCCCGTCCGGTTACGCCGAGCAGGACGTCGACCCGGGCTTCGAACCGGCCGTGCGGGACTGGTCCGCCGGGCACCAGCACCCGCTGCACCGGATGCTGGTGCCCCGCCCGGCGGCCCTGAGCGCGGGCGTGGCCGACCTGTACCGGCGGTGGTTGCGCGGCGCCGGCAAGACCGGCGACCGGTTGGTGGTGGAGTGCGGCCGGCTGCTCGACCCGTGGCAGGTGGTGCGGGCGGGGCTGGTGCCGTACTGGTGTGAGAACGCCACCCGGCGCAGCGTCGACGAGGCCGAGTGGTGGCTGGCCGGCAGCGAGGCCTTCAGCTCGGTGGACGTGCTGCCCGAGCCGCCCGGGATGCGCTCACCGGCGCTGGCCGGGCTGCCCCAGTGGCTGGCGGTGGCCGGTTTCGGACGCCGCCGTCGGGCGTTGGACCGGACCACCGCCCGGGGCTACCCGGTCACCTCGGTGCCGACCCGTCGGGCCACCGAGGTGCTGCGGGCGCAGCCGTACGACCTGCCCCTGCCGCCCCCGCTGGGGGTCGCAGAGGCGCTGGCCGTGCTCCGCGACAGTGGCGGCCACCAGGGGTTACTCGTCTCCTGAGGCGGACACGCCGAAACTTCCTCGCGAACCCGGGGTCCCGTGATTGAGTACCTACGGAGCGGGAACATCGCTGGCTGCGACGGCCTGATTGCGCTGCGTAGAGGCGGTGTCGCCCGCTGGCATCCCAGTCACTGACCCACTTTTCCGGCCCGGTGCGTGGCTCGGCCACGCGCACGACCGGTTTCCCGATCCGGGCGGGGGACCTTCCTGAGGGAGGCGCGGATGTTCGGACAGACGAGCACGACCACGACCACACCACCACCCACCGAGCGAGGTCTGGAGGATCTCGACGCGGCGGCAATGGCGTACGCGGCCCGGATCGCCGGGCTTCCGCCAGAGCGGCGGGGGGAGGCCCGCGACGACCTGGTGCGCTTCGCGCTGCCGTTCGCCGGGCGGCTGGCCCGCCGGTACCGGGGGCGTGGGGAGCCACTCGAGGACCTGGAGCAGGTCGCCCGGCTGGGGCTGGTCAACGCCGTCGACCGGTATGACCCGGAACGGGGCTCGTTCACGGCGTACGCCGCGATCACCATCGTGGGCGAGATCAAACGGCATTTCCGGGACCGCACCTGGGGCGTCCACGTGCCCCGCCGACTGCGTGACCTGATCCTCGAGGTCGGACAGGCCACCGCCGCACTGACCAGTGAACTGTCCCGGGCGCCGTCGGTGGCCGAACTGTCGGCCCGACTGGAGACCCCGCAGGAGGAGATCCTCGCCGCGTTGGAGTCGGCGGCCGGCTACAGTCCGGCCTCGCTCAACGCCCCGGTCGGTGGTGAGAGCTCCGCGGAGTTCGGCGACCTGGTCGGCGAGTCGGACAACGCCCTGGAGTCCGTCGACGACCGGGTCACGGTGAGCGGACTGCTGCACCGACTGCCCTGGCGCGAGCGGCGCATCCTGGCGATGCGCTTCTACGGCAACCAGACCCAGGCTGAGATCGCCGCCCGGTTCGGCATCTCGCAGATGCACGTGTCCCGGCTGCTGTCGCGGGCGCTGACCTGGCTGCGTCAGGCGATGCTCGCCGACGCGCCGCCGCCGTGGCAGAACGGTGCCGCCGAACCCGACCCGGGCAAGACCCGGATCTCGGTGAAGCAGAACGGTGACCGTGTGGTGGTCGAGGTCGGCGGCGAGATCGACCGCGACGGCGCGGACCAGTTGCGCCGGGCCATGTTGGAGGCGGTCACCGGCCAGCCCAGCGAGGTGGTCGTCGACCTGGTCGGCGCGGGTGGGTTCGACGCCGGGGGGATCGCCGCGCTGATGGCCGGGCACGAGGCGGCGGAGCGGACCGGCGTACCGCTGCGGCTGACCCGGGTCCAACCCGCGGTACGCCGCTCGCTCACCGCCGCCGGCCTGGCACCCGTGCGGGACTGAGCCACCGCGCTGGCTCCCTCCGTCCCGCGAGATGCGGGCGGCACGCACGCACGCACCGACCGACGCGACGAGGGCCGACACCACCAGGTGCCGGCCCTGCGTCGTACGTCGGTCAGTCCTGCTCGGGGTTGCCGTCGCTGTGCGGGTGCCGCCAGCGTTCGTGCGGCTTCGGCGCGTCGTCGGCGTCCTTGGGCGCGTCGCTGTCCTCGAAGCTCGGCCGACGGACGCCTTCGGGCTCCGGCACGTCCACCGGCCTCGCACCGGATCGCGATGCCGGCTGGAAGTCGGTCGCCTCCCGGGCGCCGTGCGCGCCCTCGGCGGCCGGTGACTCCGGCGTGTGGTGCTCCATCCGCAGTTCCTCGGCGAAGTGCTGCGGCGGCTTCGTGGTGCGCTGCGGCAGGTCCCGGCCCAGATCGGCGACGAGCGGGCCGTACTTCAGGTCGAACGCGGGGCGCTCGGAGCGGATCCGGGGCATCCGGTCGAAGTTGCGCAGCGGCGGCGGGCAGCTGGTGGCCCACTCGAGGGAGTTGCCGAAGCCCCACGGGTCGTCGACGGTCACCACCGCCCCGTACCGCCAGGACTTCCACGCGTTGTAGATGAAGAACAACGTGGACAGGCCGAGGATGAACGCGAAGATGCTGGAGATCGTGTTCAGCGTGGTGAAGCCGTCGCTGGGCAGGTAGTCGGCGTACCGGCGGGGCATGCCCTCACTGCCCAGCCAGTGGTGCACCAGGAAGGTGCCGTGGAAGCCGATGAACATGGTCCAGAAGTGCGCCTTGCCGAGCCGCTCGTCGAGCAGCCGCCCGGTCATCTTCGGCCACCAGAAGTAGTAGCCGCCGAAGAGGGCGAAGACCACGGTGCCGAAGACCACGTAGTGGAAGTGCGCCACCACGAAGTAGCTGTCGTGGGTGTGCCAGTCCACCGGCGGGCTGGCCAGCAGCACCCCGGTGAGGCCGCCGAGCAGGAACGTGACCAGGAAGCCGATGGCGAACAGCATCGGCGTCTCGAAGGTGAGCTGCCCCTTCCACATGGTGCCGATCCAGTTGAAGAACTTCACACCGGTGGGCACGGCGATCAGGTAACTCAGGATGCTGAAGAACGGCAGCAGCACCTGGCCGGTGGCGAACATGTGGTGCGCCCACACCGTCATGGACAGCACGGTGATCGCGATGGTGGCCAGCACGATCCCGGTGTAGCCGAAGAGCGGCTTGCGGGAGAAGACCGGAATGATCTCGGTGATGATGCCGAAGAACGGCAGCGCGATGATGTAGACCTCGGGGTGGCCGAAGAACCAGAACAGGTGCTGCCAGAGCATCGGGCCGCCGGTGGCCGCGTCGTACACGTGCGCGTTGAGCAGCCGGTCGGCGGACAGCGCCAGCAGCGCGGCGGCCAGCAGCGGGAAGACGAGGATCACCAGCACGCTGGTGAACAGCATGTTCCAGGTGAAGATCGGCATCCGGAACATGGTCATCCCGGGTGCGCGCAGGGTGAGGATCGTGGTGATCAGGTTGACCGCGCCGAGGATGGTGCCGAGCCCGGAGACGACCAGGCCGAGCACCCACATGTTCGCGCCCACCCCGGGGCTGTTCTCGACGCTGCTCAGGGGGTTGTACGCGGTCCACCCGAAGTCCGCCGAGCCGCCCGGCGCGAGGAACCCGCCGACCACCATCAGCCCACCGAACAGGTACAGCCAGTAGGCCAGCGCGTTGAGGCGGGGGAACGACACGTCCGGCGCGCCGATCTGGATCGGCACGATGAAGTTGGCGAACCCGAACGCCGCGGGCGTGGCGAACAGCAGCAGCATCACCGCGCCGTGCGAGGTGAAGAGCTGGTTGTACTGCTCGGAGGAGAGGAACTGCATCCCCGGGCGGGCCAGTTCGGCGCGCATCAGCATCGCCTGGAGCCCGGCCAGCAGGAAGAACCCGAAGGACGTCAGCAGATACAGCAGACCGATCTGTTTGTGGTCGGTGGTCGCGAGAAATTTGATCAACGAGCCGCCGGGGACCGGTGCTCGTACCGCTCCGGGGAACCCCCCGAAGCGGGCCGGTGCCAGGATCGCCGGGCCCCGATCGCGACCGGGTTCCGTGGTTACCCGCTTGGGCATGGCTGCTCACCCCGTCGTGACGGCAGAAAGGACGGGCGTGCCTACCCGACCCTTGCACCATGTAACCAGCCCGAAGCGGTAATTTCGGTCAGATCGCCAGTACCGGCGCGAGCACCTCGAACGCTCAGGTCGCCGGAAGCATCGCCCAGACGGCCTTGCCCGCACCGGCCGGCACGCTGCCCCAGCGCTGGGTCAGCTCCCGTACCAGCAGCAGGCCCCGCCCACCCTCGGCGTGCAGATCCGTCCCGCCCGCCCGAGCCTGGGCGCTGCTGCCGTCCACCACGGCGAGGTGCAGGTACGGCCGGCGCAGGGTCACCGTCACCTGCATCGGCGTGCCGGCGTGCCGGACCACGTTACCGACCAGTTCGCTGAGCACCAGCGAGGCCGGGCCGGCCGCGTCCGGCAGGTTCCACCGCGCGCACGCGTCGGTGACCAGGTCCCGAGCCCGCCGGCAGGCCCCGGCCACCGGCTCCAGCCGGGCCCGCATCCGCAACGTGGACGTCGTGCCGGCCACCCGGGTCGCCTCGGCGCAGTCCGGCGACGTCGGGACCACCCGGCAGGTGGTCGACTCGGCCAGCCACCGCGCGGCCACCGGCGTCGGGGAGCAGAGCACGACCGGCACCGACGGCCACTCCTGAGCCCGGCGGGCGGTCGCGACGAAGACCGACAGCGCCAGCCGGTCGCGAACGTCGACCTCGGCCATGTCGACCACCAGCGCCTCCGTCTCCTCGACGAGGGCTCCGTTGAGCGCCTGGTGCACCGACCGCATGGTGCCCAGGTCCAGTGCGCCGCTGAGCCGGACGACCGCCACCGGTGCCGTGGTGCGCACGTCGCAGGTGATCCGGCTGGACATCGGCGCCCTCCATTCGCTGCTGGGTCGGGATCTGCCAACTACCCGACGCCCCGCCGCGTCAAACGGGATGGGCGGCGAGGCGAGCCAGGTCACGCACCGAAGCGGCAGGTCACGGGCGGTGCCGGCGCCGGCATGGTCACGGCCGGTGCCGGCTGTTGCCGACACCCAGCGCGATCATGCCGGCGCCGAGTCCCAGGTGCAGCCAGCCGTCGGCGTTGTTGACCGGCAGGACGTTCGCCCCGGTGTCGTGGTCCACCGCCAGCCCGTACAGCCACAACACCAGGTAGACGGCGCCGCCCCCGATCAGGAACGCCCGGGCGCCGGTGACCGTCCGGGCCAGCACCAGACCCGCCACCCCGAACGCCACGTGCACCAGGTTGTGCAGCACCGACACCTGGAAGACACCGAACAGGTACGCGCCCGAGTCGTGGCCGGCGAAGCGCAGGGCGTCCATGCCGCTGGTGATCCCCGGCACGAAACCGAGCGCGCCGACCAGCAGGAACAGCACCCCCACCGATGCCGCCGCGCGACGTACCGGCGGCTTGCCGTCAGCCGGGTTGGGGCGCGCCCGGGAGTGCGCCATCGATCCGACCATCACCGGCTCCTCGCTGCGCCGCGGGCATGAGGCTGCCGGGCTACCCGCTGCCGCCACCGCCAAA
The DNA here is from genome assembly GCF_040647935.1 of Micromonospora sp. NPDC049204. Lineage (NCBI taxonomy): Bacteria > Bacillati > Actinomycetota > Actinomycetes > Micromonosporales > Micromonosporaceae > Micromonospora > Micromonospora sp. NPDC049204. The sequence continues at coordinate 41,169 of NZ_JBEZDC010000019.1, forward strand.
CCCGCGCCACCGTTGCGGCCGTGTCGCCGGTCCGGCCGCGCCACCGGTCCGGCCGAGTCGCCGCCGTCAGGCGGGGAGCAGCCTCGGCGCGCTGGCCAGCTGGCGGACCCGCTCGTACAGCTCGACGTAGCGCTGCGCCATGACCGCGGGGGTGAACCGCTGCGCGGCGACCCGCCGGCACTCGTCGGGCTCGAGCAGTTCGGCGGAGAGTACGAGGTCGTCCAGCTCCTCCTCGTCGGTGGTGAGCAGACCGGTGCGGCCGTGCTCGATCAGCTCCGGCAGGCAGCCCCGGGAGGTGGCCACCACCGGCGTGCCCAGGGCGAGGGACTCGACGACCGCCGTGCCGCCCGGCTCCTCCCAGCGCAGCGGGAACAGCGACGCGCGGGCGCTGGCGAGCAGGTCGTCGCGCTCCTGACCGGCCACGGTGCCGACCCAGCGGACCAGGTCGCCGTCGACGTGGGGCGCCACCTCGTCGAGGAAGAACCGCACGTCCGGGTTCTGCCGGGCCTCGTCGCCGGCCGCGGCCAGGTCGGCCGGCCGATGGTACGGGCCGACGGGACCAGCCAGCACCAGCGGAACGCCGATCCTGTGCGCGAGCCGGGCACCTACGTCCTGCCCCTTGCCCGGGTTTATCCGGCCCAGGATGAGCAGGTGCTCGCCCTTCTCCGGTCGGGGCCGCCGATCGGCGTCGACGGCGAGCGGGGTGGACAGGTGCACGTGCCCCACCGAGTGCTCCCGCAACGCCAGCGGAGCGCGGGCCAACTGCGACGCGGAGACACCGTTGACCCGGACCCGGTCGCCGCCGTCCAGACCGCCATAGAGCGCCGGATGCTTGGCCAGGTCCCAGTGCAGGGTGTGCAGGGTCGGCGGGCCGGCCGGTCCCATCGCGGCGAGAGTGGCCAGCCCGACCGCCTCGACGTGGTCGTGCACCAGGTCGATATCGTCGCGGGAGTGCAACTCCCGCACCACCCCGGCCAGGTGCGCCTGGGCGATCCCGCAGACCTGGTTGTACGGCCGCTGCAACGCGGCGAACTGCCCGTCGGCGAAGACCGACACCTGTTCGTCCACCGGCAGGGTGCTGCTGCCCACCGAGGCGAGCACCACCCGTACGCCGAGTCGCCGCAGCTCCGGCACCAGCGTGGCGATCACGTTCTCGATGCCGCCGTAACCGGGTGGTGGCACGGACAGCCACGGGCCGGCGTTCATCAACACGGTCAGGCTCATCGCGCCCGTCCCTTCCTGCCGCTCACGGTGCCCCCGGTTCGCGACTGCGGGGCTCGCAGGACCGGCTCACTCCTCGCGCTCACGGTGCCTCCGGTTCGCGACTGCGGGGCTCGCAGGACCGGCTCACTCCTCGCGCTCACGGTGCCCCCGGTTCGCGACTGCGGGGTTCGCAGGACCGGCTCACTCCTCGCGCTCACGCGGCGGCCACCCGGCGGCGGGGCACCCGGTGGCGTAGCTCGGCCAGTGGGGGGCGCTCCTCGATGGACACGTCGCTGACCACGATCTCGCGGTCGAGGTTGGGCAGCGTGTCGGAGCCGCCGCGACGGAACTGGGTCAGCAACGACTCCGGCACCAGCCCGGGAGTGGCCCAGCCGCGCCGCTGCAACCGGGACCAGGCGGTCAACATGATCTGGGCGGACATCCGGCCGAGGGCCGCCGTGTCCTGGTGCCGGTGCTTACGCTCACCGAGGTCGACCTGCGCCATCGCGTCCAGGCCCACCAGGTCGAGCAGGTCGATCATCATGGCCGTCTCCACCCCGTACCCGGAGACGAACGGCACCTGGGACAGCACGTCCCGGCGGCCCGCGTACTCGCCGGCGAGCGGCTGCACGAAGCCGGCCAACTCGGGCCAGAACAGGTTGAGCAGCGGCCGGGCCATCAACTCGGTCACCCGGCCGCCGCCGTCCTGCTCCACGTTTGCGGCGCCCACCAGTGGGCGGTGATAGAAGCCCTTCACGAAATCGACCGACGGGTCGGTCAGCAGCGGGCCGAGCAGTCCGCTGACGAAGTGCGGGCGAAACTCCCGCAGGTCGGCGTCGATGAATGCGACCACGTCACCTTCGGCGGCGGCCAACCCGGCCCAGAGCGCGTCGCCCTTGCCGGTGAGTCGGGGCAGCCCTCGGGTCATCGCGTCCTGGCTGACCACCTCGGCGCCGGCGGCGCGGGCCACCTGCGCGGTCCGGTCGGTGGACCGGGAATCCACCACGATCAGCTCGTCGACCAGGGCGACCCGATCCATCAGGTGCTCCCGGATGGTCGACACGATCGCGCCGACGGTGGCCTCCTCGTTGCGGGCCGGCAGCACCACGCTGACCCGCGTCGTTCCCTTGGCACGCAGCAGCCGACGTGCCGGCCAGTCGGCCGCCGACGTCGTCCGGTACGTGGCCCACGCCTCCACCACCGGTGACACGCTTGTTGTCGTATCCCGCACGGGCACCCCTCCGTTCGTGCGTGGAAAAACCAAAATTGGTTGTTCCCAATCGCCAGCACGCTCTAACCGCTTTTCCGGCAACAGCTTGATCACAACGGTGACATGACCGCGTTCCCAGGGGATGAACGTTTGATTGCGCACACCCCAGGGGACTGCTCCCACCGCACATGAAAGGTCTTCGAAGGGGTGTCGAATGCGTGTAAGCCGGGTGGGTCTGGTCGGAGCCGGTGGAGTGGCACAACGCCACGCGCGGGTGCTGACCGGATTCGACGACGTGGAGTTGGTCGCGGTCACCGACGTCACACCGGAGGCGGCGTCCGCGCTGGTCGCGCAGCACGGCGGGCGGGCCTGCGCCGACGTCGCCGAGCTGCTGGCCACCGGCCCGGACGCGGTCTACATCTGTGTGCCGCCGTTCGCGCACGGTCCGGCGGAGGAAGCCGTGATCGAGGCCGGCGTGCCGATGTTCGTGGAGAAACCCGTATCGGTCGACCTGGGTACCGCCGAGCGGATCGCCGACCTGGTGGCCCGCAGCGGGCTGCGCACCGCGGTCGGCCACCACTGGCGTTACCTGACGGTGCTCGACGAGGCCCGCGCGTTGCTCGCCGACCGTCCGGTGCGGATGGTCAGTGGCGCCTGGCTGGACAAGGTGCCCCCGGTGGCGTGGTGGTCGCGGCGGGACCGCTCCGGTGGCCCGGTGGTCGAGCAGGCGGCACACGTGCTCGACCTGATCCGCGTGCTGGCCGGCGAGGTGACCGAGGTCACCGCGTACGGCAACGGCACGCCGCCACCTGTCGACGGCGCCGACATCGACTCGGTGACCACCGCCGCCCTGCGCTTCGCCGACGGCGCGGTCGGCACGCTCAGCGCCGCCTGCGTGCTGGGCTGGAAGCACCGCGCCGGGTTGGAGATCCTCGCCGACGGGCTGGCACTCGCGCTGAGCGAGGACGGCCTGACGATCCGCGACGCCGACGGGGAACGACACGTCCCGGCCGACCCGGACGCCGCCCGGGTGGCGGTGGACCGTGCCTTCGTCGACGCCGTACGGGGCATCGGCGACGACGTGCGCGTCCCGTACGCCGAGGCCCTCGCGACCCAACGGCTGGCCCTCGCGGTGGCCGACTCGGCCCGCACCGGCGCGACCGTGCGGCTGACGACCCCGAGCCTGCCGGCGGTCCTCGACACGGGGGTGACCGTCGATGCGTGACACGGTCGTGGTGGTCACCGGTCCGGGCCGCGTGGAGCTGGTGGAGCAGGACGCCGCCCCGCTGCGCCCCGGCACGTTCCGGGTCGAGACGCTGTTCAGCGGCGTCTCGGCCGGCACCGAGCTGAGCTACGTCAAGGGCACCAACCCCTACCTGAACGTCACCTGGAACGCCGACCTGGGGCTGTTCCAGCCGGGAGCGGCGAGCACGCCGTACCCGGTGACCCGGCTGGGGTACATGCAGGTCGGCCGGGTGGTGGAGAGCGAGACCCCCGCCGTCGCGGTGGGCACGGTCGGCGCGATGACCTACGGGCACCGCACCGGCTGGCTCGCCGACCCGGTCGCCGAGCGGTTCGTGGCGCTGCCCGACGACCTGGACCCCCTGCTCGGCGTCTACGTCGCGCACATGGGTCCGATCTGCGCCAACGGTCTGCTGCACGCCGCCGCCGACCTGCACGGCGCCGACGTCCGCTCGCTCGGCGACGGGGTACGCGGCCGACGGGTCGCCGTGGTCGGCGCGGGCGTGGTGGCGCTGCTGACGGCGCTGTTCGCCCGACGAAACGGCGCCGCCTCGGTGGTGGTGCTCGATCCCACCCCGCACCGCCGGCAGGTCGCCGAGGCGCTCGGTCTGGAAACCCTCGACCCGGACGCGGACGACCCGGCGGTCGTGCTCAAGACCCGGTGGGCGCACACCGCCGGTGACCGCGGCGCCGACGTGGTGTTCCAGTGCCGGGGGCAGGCGTGGGCGTTGCAGCTCGCCCTGCGGCTGCTGCGGCCCCAGGGCACCGTCATCGACCTCGCCTTCTACCAGGGCGGGGCGGACGCGGTCCGGCTCGGCGAGGAGTTCCACCACAACGGCCTGTCGCTGCGCTGCGCGCAGATCGGCCGGGTGCCGCGCGGACTCGCCCCCACCTGGGACCGGGAGCGGCTCTCCGCCGAGACCGTCGACCTGCTCCGGACCTATGGCGACGTGGTCCGCAAGCACCTCGTCTCCGCCGTGGTGCCGTTCGACCAGGCGCCGACCCTGCTCACCGACCTGGCCGACCGTCGCCGCCAGGAGCTACAGGTGGTGCTGTCCGCCTGAGGTGCCGGAGCGGACCCGCCGGGTGACCGGGCCGGCTACCGTTCGCGGAATGAGCACCTCGCGAGGCCGGCCGGACGGCGACACGTCGCACGGCCGGCCGGTCGGTCTGAGCGCACTGCTGCCGTATCTGCGGGAGCACCGCGGCACCCTGGTCGTGGTGGGCGTGTTGTCGCTTGTCGGCGCGGCGGCGTCGCTGGCCCAACCGCTGCTCACCCGGTCGGTGCTCGACCGGATCAGCGCCGACCAGCAGGTCTCGGACCTGGTGGCGGTGCTGGTGGCCCTCGTGGTGCTCGCCGCGGCGATCGGCGGGCTGCGCGACTACCTCCTGCAACGCACCGCCGAGGGGTTGGTGCTGGGCACCCGGCGGCGGCTGGCCGGGCACCTGCTGCGGTTGCCGATCGCCGAGTACGACCGGCGGCGCACCGGTGACCTGCTCTCCCGGGTCGGCTCGGACACCACCCTGTTGCGCGCGGTCGTCACCGCCGGGCTCTTCGAGACGGTCACCGGGACGGTGATGGTGGTCGGCGCCGGCACCGCCATGGTGCTTCTCGACCCACTGCTGTTCGGCGTCACCCTGCTCGGGGTGGCGCTGGGGCTGGGGTTCGCGGCCACCTTCGCCCGGCGGGTCCGGGCGTTGGCCCGCACCGCCCAGGAGCGGATCGGCGAGATGACCTCGGCGGTGGAGCGGGCCATCTCGGCGGCCCGCACCATCCGGGCCAGCCGGGCCGAGACCCGGGAGACGGAGACCGTCACCGGCAGCGCCCGGGAGGCGTACGCGGCGGGGCTGCGGGTGGCCCGGGTGCAGGCGGTGGTCGGGCCGATCGGCTCGCTGACCGTGCAGGGCGCCTTCCTGCTGGTCCTCGCCATCGGTGGGGCCCGGGTGGCCGCCGGGGCGATCACCGTGGGTGACCTCGTCGCGTTCGTCATGTACCTGTTCTTCCTGGCCCTGCCGCTGGCCCAGGTGCTGCGGGCGTACACCCAGTTGCAGTCCGGCCTGGGCGCCCTGCAACGGATCGAGGAGATCCTGGCCGTGCCGGCGGAGGGCGCGGCGGACCGGCCGGCGCCGGCCGGCGCGACGGCGACCCCGCGCGAGCCCGCCCCCATGATCGAGTTCGACCGGGTGGGGTTCGGCTACCCGGGCGGCGAGCCGGTGCTGCGCGAGGTCAGCTTCGCGGTGCCCGCCGGCACCCGTACCGCGTTGGTCGGGCCCTCGGGCGCCGGGAAGTCGACGCTGCTCGCGCTGGTCGAGCGCTTCTACGAGGTGAGCGCCGGGGCGGTCCGGATCGACGGCAGCGACGTGCGGGACCTGCCCCGCGACGCGCTGCGCGCCCGGCTCGGCTACGTGGAACAGGAGGCCCCCGTCCTGGCCGGCACGCTGCGGGAGAACCTCCTGATCACCACCCCCGATGCCACCGACGACCGGTTGCGCGGCGTCCTCGACGAGGTCAACCTGAGCCACCTGGCCGAGCGCACCGCCCAGGGGCTGGACGTCCAGGTGGGCGAGGGCGGGGTGCTGCTCTCCGGGGGTGAGCGGCAGCGGCTGGCCATCGCCCGCGCGTTGCTCGCCAGCCCGCCGGTCCTGCTGCTGGACGAGCCGACGAGCAACCTCGACTCACGCAACGAGGTCGCGCTGCGCCGTGCCATCGACGCGGTGGCCGTCCGCCGCACCCTGTTGATCGTGGCCCACCGGCTCGCCACCGTGGTCGACGCCGACCAGATCGTCGTCCTCGACGGCGGTCGGGTGGTGGCCGTCGGCACCCACGCCGAGCTGACCGCCACCGACCCGCTCTACCGGGAACTCGCCGCCCATCAGCTGCTGGTCGGCTGACACCGACGGATCCGGTTCAACTTGCCGGCGGCCGGGCCGCGCAAGCCGCTTCGAATCGCGTACCGTTGCCGCTCATGGGTGTGTCGCAACGGTTCAAGAGCAAGTTCCGGCGGTTCCTCCAGCGGCCCGGCTCGACCGTGGATCTCGCTCCGCTGGAGAAGCTGCTGCCGGCGATCGAGGCGCGTGCGGACGAGCTGGCCGCGCTCGACGACGCCGAGTTGACCGAGGCCGCGGGTGCCGCCGTCGGCTACGAGGAGATCTGCGCCGTCGGCCGCGAGGCCGCCCGCCGGGGCCTCGACCAGCGGCCGTACGACGTGCAGCTGCTCGGCGCGATGTCGCTGCTCTCCGGCAAGGTCGCCGAGATGGCCACCGGTGAGGGCAAGACGCTGACCGCCACGATCGCCGCGTACGGGCATGTCCGGCTCGGCAACGGGCCGGTGCACGTGCTCACCATCAACGACTACCTGGCCCGCCGCGACGCCCAGTGGATGGAGCCCGTCTACACCCTGCTCGGCCTCACCGTGGGCTGGGTCAACGAGGCCTCCACCCCGCAGGAGCGGCGCGAGGCGTACGCCTGCGACGTCACCTACGTCTCGGTCAGCGAGGCCGGCTTCGACTACCTGCGCGACCAGCTCGTCACCGACGTCGACGACCGGGTGCAGCCGCCGCTGAGCACCGCGATCGTCGACGAGGCCGACTCGATCATGATCGACGAGGCTCGGGTGCCGATGGTCCTCGCCGGGGCGGTGCCGGGCGAGCAGGACCCGGTGCACGCCGCCGCGGCGCTGGTCCGCGGGCTGCGCAAGGGCAAGCACTACACCGTCGCCGAGGACGGGCGCAGCGTGGCGTTCACCGCCGCCGGCCTGGCCGCCGTCGAGGCCAAGCTCGGCATCGACCTGTACGACGAGGAGCACGTCACCCAGCTCTCCGCGGTCCACGTGGCGCTGCACGCGCACGCCCTGCTCAACCGTGACGTGGATTACATCGTCCGGGACGGTTCGGTCGAGCTGGTCGACGAGATGCGCGGCCGGGTGGCCCAGCGCCGCCGCTGGCCGGACGGGCTCCAGGCGGCGGTCGAGGCCAAGGAGGGCCTGGACGCCACCGCCGAGGGCGAGGTGCTCGGCACCATCGCCGTGCAGGCGTACATCGCGCTCTACCCGAAGGTCTGCGGGATGACCGCCACGGCGGTGCTGGTCGGCGACCAGTTGCGGGAGTTCTTCGACCTCGAGGTCGCGGTGATCCCGCCGAACACCCCGTGCATCCGCGAGGACGAGCCGGACCGCATCTACGCCACCCGGGCCGAGCGGGACGAGGCGCTGATCGACGAGATCCAGCGCTGGCACGCCAAGGGACGGCCGATGCTGGTCGGCACCCTCGACGTCAAGGAGTCCGAGAGCCTGGCCGCCGGGCTCAACGCGGCCGGGGTGCCCTGCGTGGTGCTGAACGCCAAGAACGACGACGAGGAAGCGGCGATCATCGCCGAGGCCGGCGCGTACGGCGCGGTGACCGTGTCCACCCAGATGGCCGGCCGGGGCGTCGACATCCGGCTCGGCGGCAGCGACCAGAGCGACCAGGAGCGGGTCACCGAGCTGGGCGGGCTCTACGTGATCGGCAGCGGCCGGCACGACAGCCGCCGGGTGGACGACCAGCTGCGCGGTCGGGCGGGCCGGCAGGGCGACCCGGGAGGTTCCGTCTTCCTGGTCAGCCTGGAGGACGACCTGGTCGTCCGGCACGCCGCCGACGCGGTGCCGCCGTCGCCCCGGATGAACGCCGACGGCCTGGTCACCGACGAGCAGGTGGACTACGCGGTGGAGCACGCCCAGCGGGTCGCCGAGGGCGTCAACCACGAGATCCACCGCAACACCTGGCGCTACAGCGTGGTGATCGAGCAGCAGCGCAAGGCCCTCGCCGCGCGCCGGGAGCGGCTGCTGACCAGCGACGTGGCTGCGGTGATGCTGCTGGAGAAGGCGCCGGAGAAGGCCACCGAGATGGACGAGGACCTGCTGGCCCGGGTGGCCCGGTCGGTCGCGCTCTTCCACCTGGACCGGCTCTGGGCCGAGCACCTGGCCGAGTTGTCGGAGGTCCGGGAGGGCGTGCACCTGCGCGCGCTGGGCCGGCTCGACCCGCTGGACGAGTTCCACCGGGCCGCCGTGCCGGCGTTCAACGACCTCGTCCCGGAGATCGAGGCCCGCACCATCGCCACCTTCAACGAGACCGAATTCGATGAGGACTGGCAGCCCGACGACGGCACCCTGGTCCGGCCCACGGCCACCTGGACGTACCTGGTGCACGACAACCCGTTCGGTTCGGAACTCGACCGGCTCATCGCCTCCATCGGTCGACGACTCAGCGGAGCCTCGCGCTGATACACGCAGTCGGGCCCCTGTCACCGCGCGTCCGGGTGGCAGGGGCTCCGATTTGCGCCGTTTCGGCCCTGGTATCGCGGGTAGTAGCACTGTTCGGTTGAGTCGGGAGAGAGCAGACGATGACACAGGTGACGATGCCCGCCGGGCAGGCGCGAGGGTGCACGGAGGCTGCGAACCGGTGAACCTCGACACGCGGGAACCGGTGGTGCAGAGTCTCGGCGTCCTGGAAACAGCCGCACTGTTGCGGGAACTGACCGCCGGCCTGATCGCGCTGACCGATTTCGATGAGGCGTTGCTGGCGCTGGTCCGGGTCACCCGCGACGCGGTGGCCGGGGTGCGCTGGTGCGGGTTCACCGCCCTGCGCGCCGGCGAACCGGCAGGCGTGGCTGCCTCCGACGAGCGGCTGGCCGGCCTGGACGACCTGCGGCACGGCCCGGACTCGCCGGCGATGAGCGCGATCCGCCGCCGGGAGATGATCCTCGCCGCCGACCTGGCCGGTGAGCCGCGCTGGCCGGTCTGGACGGCGCGTGCCCGCGACCTTGGCGTCCACGGGGTGATCTCGGCCCCGGTCGACATCGACGACCAGGTGATCGGGGCGATCAACCTGTACGCCGGCTCACCCGACGTGCTCACTCCCCAACACCAGTTGACCGCGATGCTGCTCGCCGAACATGCCGGCCTGCTGCTGGCCGCCGTCCGCGACCGCGGCCGACAATCCGCTCTCGCCGGGGAACGGGACGCCGCGCTGCTGCAGGACGGGGTCGTGGGCCAGGCCATCGGCGTGATCATGACCCAGCGGGGGTGCCCAGCGGTCGAGGCCCTGGAGGTGCTGCGTACCGCCGCGTCGTCGTTGGACATCCCGCTCCGCGAGGTGGCCGAGCGACTGGTCCGGACGGTCTCCCGCCAGCGCGACACCTGACCACCGGCCGATTGCCGCCCGCTTTCGGCTGATCGACTCGGGTTTTCTGACGTCGGGGTGTCCGGGGCCTGCCGACGGCCCGATTTCCCGGAAACCCGAGGCGATCACGCGGCCTGGCGCCCTCGGGTGCCCGTTCTCCCTGCTGGCGGGGAGTCGGGCGGCATCGTTTCACGGCGAGTGGTCTCGGGTAGCACTCTGGGTCAGGTGCGCTGCGCCGACCCGGGGGAGGATCCATGCAGAGCCGGCTGCGGGTGCAGGGCCACCCGATCCAACCGATGCTCGTGACGTTCCCGCTCGGGCTCTTCGTGAGCGTCGCCGTCTTCGACCTCACCGACCTCCTCGGCGGGCCGGCGTTCCTGGGTGCGGTCGGCTACTGGACGACCGTCGCCGCTCTCGTCGCCGCCGCGCTGACCGCGGTGGCCGGCATGGTCGACCTGTGGGACGTGCCGGGTGACCGCACCCGCCGCACGGCGGTCGCCTTCAACCTGGTGAACACCGCGATGGCCGCCATGTTCCTCCTCACCTGCCTGGTCCGGTCGCAGTCCCCGGAGCGTGGCGCGTCCGCCGCGATCCTGGTCACCGAACTTGTCGCGTTGGCTGTCGGCGGGATCGGCGTGCACCTGGGCGCCCGGCTGATGCGCCAGTTCGACACCGGCCGCGCGGAGGCCGGCGGCCTGGAGACGCTCGCCGGCTCCTCGGTGGAGATGTCCCGCCCGCGCCCCTGATCGGCCGCGCCGGACCGGCCGGTGTCGGAGCGGCTCTCTATCATCCGCGCATGACCTCGCCGCTGGACACACTTCCGAAGATCGGTGCGCCCGCGACGCGTGCCCTGCACGGCGCCGGCTACACCACCCTGCGCCAACTCGCCGGCGTCCCCCGGTCGGACCTGGCCAAGCTGCACGGCATGGGGCCGAAGGCGCTCGGCATCCTCCAGGCCGCCCTCGAAGAGCACAACCTGGGGCTCGGCTGAGGCCGGTCGCTGCCGGCCGCCACCGCCCGCACTCGACGACCGACCGGCGCTTGCTCCTGCCTCCCTGCGGCCGTCCTGGGATCGCCGACGTGGGAGCGGGATGCGCTCGCCGGTATCGGGCCGGACAGGCGGACAGCTGCCGTCGTCGGTGTGGTTGCGGGTCAGGAGCGACTGCTGGCCTCGACCATGGCGGCACGCATGTCGGCCGTGTGTTCCTCAGCGAGGTCCGACCGGCCGTGGTACTGCGCCGGGGTGTTGTGGAACAACGCGACACGCCACGTGCCGTTGTGCTGCACCGCGACCAGCGACTGCACCGCGTTCACCGCCGGGTTCACGTCTGTGTGGCCCGGCGGGACCATCCCGACCCGCGCTCGCAGCAGCGCGACCGCCGGACCGAGTGGACGTACCTCCTGCACTCTCCACACGTAGGAGGCGGTCGGGTGGTCCGTGAAGATCGGGACCAGGTGTTTCTCCAGCTCCGACGCGTCGACTTGGCTGCCGTCGAAACCGATGAGCGAGGCGTCGTCGGTGAACAAGGAGGCGTACCGCCGCGCGTCGCGGTCGTTCCACGCGCTCAGCAAGTCCTCGTAAAGCCGCCGTATCGCGGCATCTTCCTCAGCCATGCCTCGCATCCTGCCACCCGGAAGGGACGGCGCAGTGGCCAGCGCCACGCCGCATGCCTGGCGAGCGCCGGCGAAGCGGTGTCCGACGATTCCAACAGTGCCAGACGACGGCGGCGGGCGACGCGGCCTGCGGACCCCGCGGCAAATGGGTTGCCGGCCTCGTGGCTGGACGGCAAGGCTGGCCGTCATGAGCGCCGAACGTGACGTCGAGGAACTGATCGCGGAGGCGGCCGCCGCGCCGGTCGACGGCTGGGGCTTCGATTGGTTGGCCGGCCGGGCCACCGAGGAACGCCCACCCTGGGGGTACGCCAAGCTGGTCGCAGACCGGATGGCGCGCGCCGACGCGGCGCTGGACGTGGACACCGGGGGCGGCGAGGTGCTCGCCGAGGTCCCGCACCCGCCGAAGGTGCTGACGGCCACCGAGGGCTGGCCGCCGAACGTCGAGGTCGCCAGGCGGACCCTGCGCCCGCTTGGCGCGACGGTGGTGGCGGTCGCCCCCGACTCGGCGTTGCCGTTCCGCGACAATGCCTTCGACCTGGTGGTCAGTCGCCACCCGGTACGCACCGACTGGGCAGAGACGGCCCGGGTGTTGCGCCCGGGTGGGACGTACCTGTCGCAGCAGATCGGGGCGGGCACCATGCGGGAGTTGAGCGAGGCGATCCTCGGTCCACTGCCGCCGCCGAGCCAGCGGCATCCCGAGCAGGCGATCGCCGCGGCCGAGGCCGCCGGCCTGCGGGTCGTCGACCTGCGTCGGGCCACGCTGCGCGCGACGTTCTCCGACATCGGGGCGGTGGTGTGGTTTCTGCGCAAGGTGATCTGGACGGTGCCCGGGTTTACCGTCGACCGCTACCGCGACCAACTGCGCGCCCTGCACGACCGCATCGCCCGCGAGGGCCCTTTCGTGGCTCACGCCCAGCGCTTCCTCGTCGAAGCGACCCGCCCCTGACCCCCAAGCGCCGCCGATCATGGAGTTGTGGTGCCGAACAGAAGTCGCGCACCGGGGCAAGCCACCCACCACAACTCCATGATCGACGCCAGCTGGGGGTGTTAGTGGGGTTGGGACTGGTGGTGGGTGGCCAGGATGTCGGCGCCGAAGTCGCTGGCGGGGCGGCGGAGCACGGTGTGCGCGTGGTTGCCGTCGGCGCTGGTGTTGTCGTACTCGATCAGCAGGTCGTCGCCCTGCACCCGGTAGTAGTGCCGCTGGCCGGGCCTCGTCGGGCCGGCCCAGGCGAAGTGCAGCTGACCGCCGTGCACGCGCGCCGCCTCCCGGACGGCCAGCTCGGGTGGCAGCCGATCCAGGTAGAGCGCGACGATCTGGTCGAGCAACGCGCGGCCGGTCGGCCTCAGTCGGTCCGCCGGCACGCCGAGCGGTTCGAGGGGTCCGTCGACCCGTCCCCGGGTGGCGCTGATGATGTCGGCCGGCGCCTCGTCGGCGATGATCGCGGCGCCCCGCTCGGCCGGCCCCAGGGCGTCGAGCAGGGCGCGGGCCAGGTCCTCCTCGACGCCCAGCGGCCGGGAGACCGGGCGGCCGGCGTACCGGACCGTGGCCGGGTTGGCGCCGAAAAAGATCGGCGCGGGGGAGACCTGGTCGTCCACCACTGTCATGGTGACCGACAGGTGGTGGCCTTCCAGCCGCCACGCCCACCGGTCGTCGCGCGCCGGATCGCCGAAGACGGCCACCCAGTAGTCAGCGCTGTGCCGCCCGCGCCGCCAGTCCTCGGCCCGGTCCAGCACCTCCTCCAGCGCGAAGATCGCCATCGCCTGCGCGTACGCCGAGGGGCTGAGCGCGGTGGCCAGCAGCCGGTGCGCGGCCTTGCGACCGGCGACGTCGAGCGCGGCGAGGCAGACGCCGGGTCGGGGTCGGGGCCGGTATTCCAGCCACCGTCGGGCCGACTCGTCGTCGAACGGGTGCACGGCGCTGTCCTGGGCGGCGGGGTCGAGCGCGGCCAGCAGCGCGGTGCCGGCCGCGCGCATCTGCTCGGCTAGAGGATCTTCCACCGACCCTGTATACCGGCCGTTCGGCGTCGCTGTCAGCCGGCGCGCAGTAGCTGCGTCATCTGCGGCAGGTCGAAGAACGCCGCGGTGTCCAGGGCCGACGGGTTACCGTGGGCCGGATCGGCGCCGGCGGCGAGGAGCGCGCGGACCGCCTCGGTGCTGCTGCGGAAGACCGCGGCGGCCAGCGCGGTCTGACCGCGGTCGTTGGCCCGGGAGTGGTCGGCGCCGCGATCGAGCAGGGCGGCCACCGTGTCCGGGTGGGCGTGGTACGCGGCCAGGATCAGCAGCGTGTCGCCCTTGTCGTTGGTGAGGTTGACGGGCAGGCCGGCGTCGAGCTGCGCGGCCAACTCCTCGGTGGAGCCGGCCCGGGCCAGGTCGAACATCCGGTGCGCGAACGCCAGCGTCTCGGCGTCGAGGTGGTCGGTCACCGGTCCAGGTTAGTCGCCCCGGTCCTGGTAGGTTGCTCGGCCGGCACGCTGGGGGAGGGGCCGATGGCGGAGACGGTGTACGTGGGTAACGCGGGTGTCGACGGTGCCGCCGACGCCGGTTGGCTGCTGGGGCACTTCGTGCCGCCGGGGGAGGTCCGGCACAGCACCGAGGTCGAGGTGAAGTGGGGCGTGCATCCGCCCGGGCAGGCCCGGTCGCGGTGGGCCACCGGAGAGCGGCGTACCACCCTGCTCGTCCTCGTCGAGGGGTGTTTCCGGGTGGAGTTGCCGGACCGGACGGTACGGCTGGCCGCGCCGGGCGACTACGTGGTGTGGGGCCGGGGGGTGGACCACTCCTGGTTTGCCGAGCGCGCGTCGGTGGTGCTGACCGTGCGGTGGCCCTCCCTGCCCGGCTACCGGGTGGATCCTCCGGTCCTGCGCTGATCGGCTCCACGGCAGCCTCGCTGCGGCCACGGTGCCGGCAGGTGGGTGGAACAGCTAGGAGCCGAGGTACTGCAGGATCGCGAGGATGCGGCGGCTGTATCCGGTGGCGTGGGTGAGGTCGAGCTTGTCGAAGATGGTGTTGACGTGTTTCTCGACCGCGCTCTGTGAGATGTGCAGGCGCGCGGCGACGGCGGCGTTGGTGTGCCCCTGAGCCATGTGGTGCAGTACGTCGCGCTCCCGCGGGGTGAGACGGTTGAGCGGGTCGGTGTGTCGGGTCGCGGAGATGAGCTGCCGGACGACCTCGGGGTCGAGGGCGGTGGAGCCTGCGGCGACACGGTCGAGCGCGTCGAGGAAGTCCTCGACCTGGGCGACCCGGTCCTTCAGGACGTAGCCGACGCCTTCGGACCGGTCGGCGAGGAGCTTCGCGGCGTAGCGCTTCTCGACGTACTGGGAGAGGACGAGTACGGCGATGTCGGGCCATCGGCGGCGGATCTCCAGCGCGGCCCGTAGCCCGTCGTCGGTGTTGGTGGGTGGCATGCGGACGTCGGTGACGACGACGTCGGGGCGGTGCTGCTCGACGGCGCTGACGAGCTGGTCGGCGTCCGCGACGGCGGCGACCACCTGGTGTTCCTCGTCGGCGAGGAGGCGGGCCAGCCCTTCGCGGAGCAGGGTGGAATCTTCGGCGAGAACTATGCGCACGGCAGCACCGCCCGGATCGTCGTCGGACCGCCGGCTGGGCTGTGCAGGTCGAACTGCCCGTCCAGAGCGGTGACCCGGCGGGCGAGCCCCTGTAGGCCGTTGCCGTGCGGGTCGGCGCCGCCGGCGCCGTCGTCGCGTACGCGCATCTCGATTCTCGCGTCCCGTTTCTCGATCTCGATGGTGATCAGGGTGGCTCGGGCGTGTTTGGTGGTGTTGGTGATCGCTTCGCAGGCGACGAAGTAGAGCACGGTCTCGATCGGTCGGGTGGGCCGGACGGGCACGTCATAGCTGATCTTGACAGGGGTGGCGGATCGTTGCGCCACCATGGTCAGCACCTCGTCCAGGGTGGTGTGGTCGAGCGCGGAGGGGTAGACCCGCCAGGCCACGTCCCGCAGCTCGTCGATAGCGCGTTGCACGTCCTCGTGCGCCTGTCCGAGAAGTGCGCTCGCCTTGTCCGGGTCGCGGCTGCGTCGCGCCCGCCCCAGCAGCATGCCGAGCGCGACGAGGTGTTGCTGCAACCCGTCGTGGAGATCGCGTTCGATGCGCTGGCGTTCGGCGTCGACCGCGCTGAGGACGCCGGCTCGGCTGACGGTCAGGTCGCTGATCCGCTGGTGCAACGCCGCCCGGGTGTGAGATTCGAGCAGGCTGTGCGCCAGCCAGCGGTCCAGCCTGGCGACGCTGGCGATCGCCTGAAGGTTCACCAGCAGCAGGGCCGCCCCGACGAGCCCCTGCAGCAGGAGGGTGGCCACGGTCATGCTGCCCGCGACGAAGGAGCGCACCACGATGGCGGCGAGTGCGGCGCCGACCACGAGCAGGCCGGCGGTGAGCAGGCCGAGCGCCGCCGGCAGGAGGCGGGCGGCGAGGTAGCCGAGCACGCGCGGTCCGCTCGCCTGGGTCGGTGGCGGGGGTGGCTGCGACGCGCTGGCGGCCAACCGGTGCTGCTCCCACTCCGCGATACGTCTGGCGTACCGGACGGTGCTGGTGCCCGTGCGCCGGCGGACCGCCGGCGCCGGCGAGAGCGCGACCACGGCCAGCCCGGCGAGGAGCAGGAACAGGACCTCGGCCCCCGCGGTGAGGACGCCGAGCACCACGCCCGTGGTCGGGCGGGCCACGGCGGCGATCCACGATCGCCGACCGTGCGCGGCTCGCTCTGCCATCCGGCGGTCCCCCCATGGCTCAGGTCGTCTCGGGTCCAGGTCGTCTCGGGTCCAGGTCGTCCGGGGTCGGTGGCGGCCGGTCACGAGGGCCGCGCCCCCGGCCGCCACCCAACCGGGCTACCGGTCCACGCTCGCCATGATGACCTGTGTGTCGGCGTCACCGTCGCGGGGTGTGCCAGCGATCCCACGGCGGCTGGTCAGGAATCGTGGGGCCCACCAGTTCGCCTCTCCGAGCAGTCGCATGAGTGACGGCAGGACGACCGCGCGGATGATGGTGGCGTCGATCAGGATCGCGGCGGCGAGTCCCACGCCGAGCTGTTTGAACTCGACGATCGACAGCGTGGCGAAGACGCAGAAGACGGCGACCATGATGATCGCGGCGCTGCTGACGGTGGACGCCGACGAGACGATGCCCTGCTCGATCGCCTGCCGGGTCGGTACACCGTGCTGAACAGCCTCGCGAATGCGGCTCACGACGAACACGTGGTAGTCCATCGAGAGCCCGAAGAGGATGACGAACAGCATCAGTGGCAGCCAGGACACAACCGCGCCGTTGGAGGTGAAGCCGAGCAGGCCCTCCGCCCAGGTGTACTGGAACACCAGCACCAGCAGCCCGTACGAGGCGGCCACGGAGATCGTGTTGAGCAGGACCGACGTCAGCGCCACCACGACTGACCGGAACGTGCAGAGCATGATCAGGAACGTCGTGGCGAGCACGAACCCGACGACCGGTGGCAGCGCCGCCGCCATGCGGTCACGGAAGTCGGCGTCGCTGGCGGTACGTCCGGTCACTGCCCACCGCGTTTCCGGGACGGTGCCGACCGTCTGCGGTAGCAGTTCGCCGCGCAGCCGCCGCAGAGACTGCGTCGCCACGCGACTGTCGCTGGCGCCCGCCACGTGGACGGTGGACAGGAAGACGGTGCCGTCGGCCGACCTGCGGACGGTCGGGGGACGGTCCTGGGCGAACCGGCTGTCGCCCCTGATCCGCCTGGAGAGCTCGGCGAGTTCCCGGTGCACCGCCGCGCCGCCGGCGGTGGTGGTGCGGACCGCGACGACGTGACTGGTGCCCAGGTCGTTGCTCGGGAACGCCTGCGCCAGGCGGTCGACGGTGCGCAGGATCGGAATCGAGCGGGGCAGGTCGGTCATGGTCGGCTTCTTGAGGTTCATGTCCAGCGCCGGGATGGCGACGAGGACCAGTGCTCCGACGGAGATCACGAGGGTCGGTAGCGGCGCGCGCAGCGCCGGCCGTAGGACCGCGGCCCAGAGGCGGCTCCGCTGCGCCCGGTGGATCCGCCGACCGAGGAAGGGCACGCGTAACCGGTCCACCCAGCGCCCGAGGGCGACCAGGATCGCGGGCAGCACGGTGAGGGAGCCGACCACGGCAACGCCGACCACCAGGATCGAGCCGGTCGCCATCGAACTGAACGTGTTGTCGCCGACCAGGAACAGGCTGGCCATGGCGACCATGACGGCGACGCCGGAGACCAGTACCGCGTGCCCCGAGGTGGCGGCCGCGATCTCGACCGCGCTGCGATGGTCACGCCCGCGCGCTCGTTCCTCCCGCTCCCGGCGGAGGTAGAACAGCGAGTAGTCGACGCCGACCGCCAAGCCGATCAGCAGGATGATGCTGCTGACCATCTCCCCGGCCGGGAAGAGGTGCGAGGCGAATTCTGCCAGCCCCATCGCACCGGCCACGGCTGACAACGCCAGGACGACGGGCACTCCGGCAGCGATCAACGCGCCGAAGCTGAACAACAGGATCACCAGCGCCACCGGCACGCTGATCAGCTCCGCCCGGACGAAATCCCCCGCCAGCGTCTCGGTCAGTGCCTTTCCCAGGGATGCCGACCCCACCTGTTCCACCCACAGGTCGGGATACCGCTGCTGCGCCTGCGTCGTGGCCTCCAGCAGCGGTCCGACGCGAGCGTCCGCGTCGTCCGCCGACCCGGTCATCTCCACCTCGACCAGCACTGCACCGCGATCGGGCGAGGTGACCGGGTCGGCGACCGTCGCCACCTCGGGCAGGACGCGCATCCGCGCGGACAGGTCGATCGCCGCGGTCTGCGCACGCCGGAGATCGAGATCGCCCGCCCGCGCCGTGATCAGGACGCTCTCCGCCGCCGGGGCGTCGGGGAAGGCGCCGGCCTGTTCGATGCGATCCGCGCGGGCCAGTTCCCCGTGCAGGCTGTCCTGCGTGGTGGCCTCGACCGTGCCGACCAGGCTGCCACCGATCACGCTGGCTGCCACGAAACACAGCCAGGCCGTGATCGCCAGCCAGGGATGGTGGGCGCTCCACCGGCCGATCCGCGCGGTGAAAGGCTTACCGGCGAGCGCGCGGACCGGGGTGACGACGTTCTGGATCATGTCGACGACGTTATGGACTCCCGGTGGCCCGGACCATGAGGTCGACCGCCGACCTCAGCGGGGCGACCACACCAGCCGGGTGTGGAAAACCGCACCCCTGAGCTGGTCGTCGGGAGCGGACCGTCGTCCCACCAGGCGGTATTACCTACTAAACCTATAGGCTTTGCCGTCTAGAGTACGAGGGCACCCCGCCGAACGACCCGCGAGGAACCGCCATGACGCACCGCCGCCCGGAGCCCGACCTGCTCACCGTCGCCGCCCGGTGGGCCGACCCGGCCGGCTGGCCGGTCGCGTTGCGCTTCGACCCTGCCGAGCGCTGGTACGCGCGCCTCGACGTCGGCGACGACCACGAGGTGTGGGCCCTGAGTTGGCTGCCCGGGCAGGGCACCGACCTGCACGACCACGGCGGCTCCGCCGGAGCGTTCCGGGTCGTCGACGGCGCGCTCACCGAGGAGACGGTCAGTCTCGGTCGGCTACGCCCACGGCTGCTGTCCGCCGGCGCCGGTCGTCGCTTCGGCCCCCGACACGTACACCAGGTGACCAACCAGGGCTCGGTGCCGGCGGTCAGCGTGCACGTCTACCGGCCGGCGCTGCTGCGGATGACCCGCTATCACCTCGTCGACGGACGGCTGCGGGTCGCCGAAGTCGCCGAGGCTGGCCGGTCCTGGTGAGCGCCGGCCAGCCACGATTCATACCTGTCACCGGAAGGAACCCATAATGCAGCTAACCGCCGAGCACCGCCCGGCCCCCGTGCCGCCGCCGGGCTCTCGGGGCATCGACGAGATCCTGGACGCCGCGCGCGCCCGCCTCGACCGGCTGGACCCGGAACGGGCGCACCTGGCGTACCGGACCGGAGCGCTGCTTGTCGACATCCGGCCGGCGGCGCAGCGGGCCGCGCACGGCATGGTGCCGGGTTCGCTCGTGGTCGAGCGCAACGTGCTGGAGTGGCGCTTCGATCCGCGCTGTCCGGCACGCCTGCCGCAGGCGGTCGACTACGACGTGCCGGTGGTGATCCTCTGCCAGGAGGGTTACACCTCGTCGCTGGCCGCCGCCGCCCTACAGGACATCGGCCTGCACCGGGCCACCGACGTGGCGGGTGGGTTCGCCGCCTGGCGGATCGCCGGTCTGCCGGCCCTCGGCCCGACCCCGCTGCACCGCACCACCCCTCACGCGTCCCCGGTCAACACCGGGCGAGCGCGCCACTGACCGTCACGCCGTACCCGGCGTGGCGGGCGTACCGCCACTCAGGAGGCACCATGTCCGTCGTCGCCATCCCCACGCGCCGTCACCCCGGGCTGCGCCCCGCGCGGCCGCGCACCGCACCGACCCTGACCATCACCCTCGACCTCGTCCCCGGGCCGCTGAGCCCGCGGCTGGCCCGGCTGGTGCAGTTGCTCGGTGAGCTGGCCGAGTCGGGTGAGGGTCAGCTGCGTACCGTCGAGAATGTCGCGGCGGTGCCGCGACCGGCCCCGAGGCCGGCCATCGCCGAGCCGCCCGCCGACACGGACCACGTGGACATCCTGGCCGGCTCGCGGCTGGTCCGCCGCGGTGGCCGGGTCGTCCCACTGACCCGCATCGAGTACGAGCTGCTGCTGTTCCTGGCCGAGCGGCCGCGCCGGGTCTTCACCCGCCTGCAGCTGTTGTCGAGCGTCTGGGGTTACGAGCACGCGGTGGCCCGGACCGTGGACGTGCACGTGCGCCGGTTGCGCGCCAAGCTGCCCGGGGCGGAGCTGATCACCACCGTCTACGGGGTCGGCTACCGACTGGCCGACGAGGCGGGGATCAGCGTCGACCACAGCCGCTGAACCCCACTGCGGCGACCCGGCGATCGTCCCGCTGAACAGGACGGGGACCCCCGTATCGGTGCATCGCGTGGGCTCTGCTGTAATCATCTGACTTCACACGCAGAGCGAGCATCTGGCTCCGATGTGTAAGTCAATTGTCACAGTCATGCAACGCGGTCGCCTCTTGACCCTCGCCCAAGCGCCGGGAAACATCGATGAAGCGGCGTCCCGGGCCGTGGGGAGATACCCGGATCAGCCCAAGGAGGACCATGTCGGTCAGCCCTGCCTCGTCGCGCGCCGGATGGCATACGTCCCAACCCCCGGTGCCCGGTCGACCGCCCGGTGGCCAGCGTCGCCCGGCCAACACCGCCGCGCCCGTGCTCACCGTGACGCTGTCCATCCCGCTGGCCTCTGAGGAGTCGCTGACCCCGGCGGCACGTCGGCTGCTCGACGCCGCCCGGGAGATGCTGGAGCGGGGCGAGGGCGTGATCATCGGGACCGTGCCGGCCGAGCGTCGCCCCGACCAGGCCTCCCCCAACCGGTCGCCGACCCTGGCGCTCAGCCCGACCATCCCGGCCCTGCACATCCTCGCGTCGTCCCGCTCGGTGCTGCGCGACGACGAGCCGCTGCCGCTGACCCGGTTGGAGTTCGACCTGCTGCTGCACCTGGTCGCCCACCCGCGCCGGGTGTTCACCAGGCTGCAACTGCTCAACGCCGTCTGGGGCTACGAGCACGCCGGCGTCCGCACCGTCGACGTGCACGTGCGTCGGCTGCGCGGCAAGGTCGGTGTGGACGTACCACTGGTCACCACCGTCTACGGCGTGGGTTACCGGTTGGCCGACGACGCCCGGGTGACCATCGACCGCTCCGGCTGACCGGCGTCACCGGCCCGTCCACGCCGGGGCAGGATGGTCCGGTGCGCATCCGCCCCATCTCGCCCGACCTGCTCGTCGACGAGCTGACCGGCCGGCTGGCCGACGCCGCGACACGCGCCGCGACCGACGGCGCCGGACCCGCGCGGTTGCGCGTGGCCGTGGACGGCGCTCCCGCCGCGGGCGTCGACGACCTGGCCGACGCGCTCGTCGACCCACTGCGCGCCCGGGGTCGTCCGGTGCTGCACGTCCGCGCCTCCGACTTCCTCCGCCCCGCCTCGCTGCGCTTCGAGCTGGGCCGCACCAACCCGGACTCCTTCTACGAGAACTGGGTCGACGAGGCCGGGCTGCGTCGCGAGGTGCTCGACCCGGCTGGTCCGGGCGGCACCGGGCGGCTGCTCCCGTCGCTCTGGGACGCCGACGCCGACCGGGCCAGCCGCGCCCGTTACGTCCACCTGCCACCCGGAGGCGTCGTCCTGGTCAGCGGCCCGCTGCTGCTCGGCGGTGGCCTGCCCTTCGACGTCACCGTCCACCTTCAGGTGTCCGCGGCGGCGCTGCGCCGGCGTACCGAAGCCGGACAGGTGTGGGCGCTGCCGGCCTTCGACAGGTACGCCGAGGAGGTCGCCCCGGCGAGCTTCGCCGACGTCGTGGTGCGGGCCGACGACCCCCGCCACCCGGCGCTCGTGGAGGCCGACGGCGACGCCTGAAAACCGTCGGGAAATCGTCGGTTTGCTCGGCTCGTACGGCGGGTACTCGCCCGGCTCACAGAGCGCGGGTGACCGCCCGCGTACCGAATGCGACCGTGACCCGGGGCACGATGCCGCCGGCATCCGGTTCACCGTGAGCCTCAGGCCCAGGAAAGGCAGGCAGCGATGCTCGTCGACGACACGGTCGGTACGACCCGCCCCCAGGCGGAGATCGACCAGATCCGGCTCTCCCTCCAGGCGCGCTACGACGAGCTGACCGCCGAGTACGACCAGGCTGTGCTCCAGAGCCAGGTGCTGCGCCTGGTGGAGGTCGGTGACACCGCGGGCGACGACCAGGCCGACAGCGGGACCAAGACGGCCGAGCGGGACACCGCGCAGTCGCTGTTGCGCACCATCCTCGACCGCCGCGCCCAGTACGAGCACGCCCTCGGCCGGCTCGAGGAGGGCACCTACGGCTGGTGCGAGGGGTGCGCGGCGGCGATCCCGGTGGAGCGGCTGGAGATCTTCCCGGCCGCCACCACCTGTGTGACCTGCAAGCAG
This sequence comes from Micromonospora sp. NPDC049204, assembly GCF_040647935.1. NCBI lineage: Bacteria > Bacillati > Actinomycetota > Actinomycetes > Micromonosporales > Micromonosporaceae > Micromonospora > Micromonospora sp. NPDC049204. The sequence goes on from NZ_JBEZDC010000019.1 coordinate 63,581, forward strand.
ACCCGTGAACGGCGGGCGGCCTGAGTAACGCCAGCGGTTGCCGGTCGGGCCACGACGCGATGGACTTCACCCATGGGTGACATCCTGGTGGGCACCGCGTCCTGGACCGACCGCACCTTGCTGGACTCGGGCTGGTATCCGCAGACCGCGGACACCCCGGAGAAGCGGCTGGCCTACTACGCCCGGAAGTTTCCGCTCGTCGAAGTGGACGCCACCTACTACTCCCCGCCCGCCGAGGCGACCGCGAGGCTGTGGGCCGAACGCACCCCGGACGGCTTCACCTTCAACATCAAGGCGTTCAGCCTGCTGACCGGACATCCCACCCGGGTCAGCGCGCTCTACAAGGACCTGCGGCCGGAGACCGACAAGAAGAACGTCTACCCCGACGACCTGCCCGCCCAGGCGTACGAGGAGATCTGGACGCGGTTCCTGTCCGCGCTGGACCCGCTTGTCGAGGCGGGCAAGCTGGGCGCGCTGCTGTTCCAGTTCCCGCCCTGGTTCACCATCAAGCGGGCCAACAAGGAGTACCTGCTGGAGGTGGCGAGGCGCTGCGCGCCGTTGCGCCCGGTGTACGAGTTCCGGCACGCCTCCTGGTTCGACGGCGACAACGCCGACGAGACCCTGGCCTTCCTGCGCGAGCACGATCTGCCGTACGTCTGCGTGGACATGCCGCAGGGCCACCGCTCGTCGCTGCCCCCGGTGCTGGCCGCCACCGCGGACCTCGCGGTCGTGCGTTTCCACGGGCACAGCGACAAGTGGACGAGCAAGGACATCCACGAGAAGTTCGGCTACCACTACTCCAAGCGGGAGTTGGCCGACTGGGCGCCGAAGCTGCGCGAGCTGGCCGACCAGGCCGGGCAGACCCACGTTTTGATGAACAACTGCTACCGCGACTACGCGCAGACGAATGCCACGACCCTGGCCGGGCTCCTCGGCGCCGACTGACCGCCGGCGGGGCGTCGCGGATCACCCGATCGGGGTGGTGCCGGCTCACCCGCCCCGCCGGCAGGGTGGACACGGTGGTGCCGGTCGCCCGCAGGGTGGCCGACGCCGGAGACGACACGGAGGTGACGGGGGATGACGGTTCGAGTGGTGACGGATCGACGGCGGGGAGCCGTCCTGCACGTGGTCGGCACGCCCGACAACGCCCGGAGCGCCCCGCAGGGCAGCCCGGTGCGGGCCCGACGCGGCCCGGTGGGACCGCCACGTCGTACCGACGACCGACGGTGGGACAACACGGAACGGGGGGCCTCCGATGGCTGACGCGATGATCTCAGCGTTCGAATCCTCGCTGGACAAGACGAACCTGATCCTGAAGGACATCGAGAACGCCTACGGCTGGCCGAAGGATCGGCGCAACCAGTCGTACGCGGCGCTGCGCACGGTGTTGCACCTGTTGCGCGACCGGCTGCCGGTGGACGAGAGCGTGGAGTTCGCCCAGCAGTTGCCGGTGCTGGTGCGGGGCATCTACTTCGACGGGTGGGTCCCGTCGGACGTGCCGATCAAGCTCAACCGGGACGACTTCCTCTACGAGGTCCGCCAGGGCTTCCCGTACGACGCGGAGGGCGGCGCGGAGCGTGTCACGCAGGTGGTGCTCGACACCCTGCGCCGACACGTCACCCAGGGCGAGTGGCAGGACGTGAAGGACACCATGCCGGCCGACCTGGCCGTGATGATGCCGTGACGACCTGACGCGCCAGAGCCCGCCCGACGACCTGTCGGGCGGGCTCTCAGCCGTTTGTCGGGTCCGCCTCGGCGGCGGTCGGCACCCGGGACACCGGATGTCCGGCCCGACGGGCCAACGCGGCGAACGCGACGGCGTCCACGATCGCGGCGCCGCCCGGGTCGTTGTTGAAGTAGACGTACGCCGGCTCGTCCGCGTCGAACGTGTCGGCCAGCCGGTGCGCCCAGGACCGCAGCGCCGCGCGACCGTACCGGGGCCAGGGCCGCGCCCGGCCCTCGTGCAGCCGGAGGTAGCCGAAGTCGGTGGTGCGCCAGAGCGGGGCGACCGGCCGTCCGAGCCGGTCCGCCCAGACCAGGGCCGCCCGACGCCGTTCCAGCACCGCCCGGGTGGCGTCGGTCCACCAGGAGGGGTGCCGGGGCTCCACCGCGACCCGCACGTCCGCGGGGAACAGCCGCAGGGTGGCGTCGAGCGCGGCCACGTCCACCCGCAGGTTAGGTGGTAGTTGCAGTAGCACCGGGCCGAGCCGGTCGCCGAGGGCGGTGGCGCGACCGAGGAACCGGGCGACCGGCTCGGCCGGCTCACGCAGCCGCTTGATGTGGGTGAGATAGCGGCTCATCTTCACCGCCACGCAGAAGTCCGCCGGGGTGCGTGCCCGCCAGGCGGCGAAGGTGTCCCGCTCCGGCAGCCGGTAGAAGGCGTTGTTGACCTCCACCGTGGCGAAACCCTCGGCGAAGTGTTCCAGCCAGAGTCGCTGCGGCAGCTGCTGCGGATAGAAACGGCCCCGCCAGTCCCGATACTGCCAGCCGGACGTACCCACCAGGATCACCGTCCCATCGTGACACTCTCCGCCACGGCTCGCGAACCGCCCGTGTCGTCCCGCTTCGACGTCTACGGTGAGGGTTAGAGAAGATCGCGCGTGGGGTACCACCCGCAGCACGACGGACCCCGGCGTACGGCGGGGCGGCACACCCGAGGGAGTACCGATGGCACTCAACGACGACGACATGCAGACCACGGGCGGCGGCGGCCTGGAGGGCCCGGCCGACGGTGG
>NZ_JBEZDC010000019.1:66413-142617 GCF_040647935.1 Micromonospora sp. NPDC049204
GGCGCGACCCCCGGTCACCAGGACGGTGGCGCGGACGGTGGCGCGGAGGGCCCGGCCGACGGTGGCGCGACCCCCGGTCACCAGGACGGTGGCGCGGACGGTGGCGCGGAGGGCCCGGCCGACGGTGGCGCGACCCCCGGTCACCAGGACGGTGGCGCCGATGGTGGCGCGGAGGGTCCCGCCGACGGCGGTGCGACGCCGGGTCACCAGGACGGTGGCGCCGACGGCAGCGCGCGGTAGCGGCACACCATGACGCACCTCGATCCGCCGGGCGGCCACGGCCGCCCGGCGGTTCCGTCCGCATCCGCCGCCGCGGCGCTGGCCCGTTGCGTCTCGGTCGAACCGGCCAAGTTCGCCGCCGCGCACTGGGGACACACGCCGCTGCTGTCCCGCGCCGCCGAGCTGCCCGACCCGGCCGGCTTCACCGACCTGCTCAGCCCCGCCGACGCCGACGAGCTGCTGAGCCGGCGCGGTCTGCGTACCCCGTTCCTGCGGGTCGCCAGGGACGGCCAGTTGGTGCCGGCGGCGCGCTGGACCGGCGGCGGCGGTGCCGGCGCCGAGATCGGCGACCAGGTGCTCGACGAGCGGGTCCTGGAGCAGTACGCCGCTGGCGCCACCCTTGTGTTGCAGGGTCTGCACCGGATCTGGCCGCCGCTCGTCGACTTCGCCCGCGACCTGGGCCTCGCGCTCAACCAGCCGTTGCAGATCAACGCCTACCTGACGCCGGCCGGCAGTCAGGGATTCGCCACCCACTACGACACGCACGACGTGTTCGTCCTCCAGGTGGACGGCCGCAAGCACTGGCGGATCCACCCGCCGGTGCTGCCCGACCCGCTGGAGAAGCAGCCGTGGGGTGGCCGGGCCGACGAGGTCGGCGCGACCGCGCAGGGCCCCGCCGCGCTGGACGTGGTGCTCGCCCCCGGCGACGCCCTCTACCTGCCCCGGGGTTGGCTGCACAGCGCGCAGGCACAGGACGCCAGCTCCCTGCACCTGACCGTGGGCATTCGGGCGCTCACCCGGTACGCCCTGGTCGAGGAGCTGCTCGCGCTGGCCGCCGAGGACCAGCGGCTGCGGGCCACCCTGCCGTTCGGCACCGACGTCGCCGACCCGGACGCCATCGAGCCGGAGCTGACCGAGACGGTGGAGGCGCTGCGGGACTGGCTGCTGCGCGCCGACCCGGGCGCGGTCGCCGCGCGACTGCGCCAGCGGGCCTGGCCGGCTGCCCGCCCGGCACCCATCCGACCGCTCGCCCAGGCCGACGCGGTGGCCGCGCTGGACGCCGACGCCCGGGTCACCCTGCGGCCCGGCCTGCGCTGGCAACTGGTGCCGCACGGCTCGGACACGGTGGCGCTGCGGCTGTTCGACCGCACGATCACCCTGCCTGGTGACTGCGAGGCGGCGGCTCGTGTCCTGCTCAGCGGCGCGGTCACCCGGGTCGGTGACCTGCCCGGCCTGCCCGACGACGCCGACCGGGTCACCCTGACCCGCCGCCTGCTCCGCGAGGCCGTCCTGGTCCCGGCCTGACGGCCCGGCCCGCCGTCGCCGGACCGGTGTGGCGCGGCCTGGTGTGGCGCGGCCTGGTCCGGTGTGGCGCGGCGGGTGATCGACTCGGCTTTCTTGAAGTCGCGGGGTCCGGGCGGCGGGGATGGCCCGTCTTTCCGGACCCGAGTCCATCATCGCCGGCCGCGGCGCCCCGTGGAAGACCGCGGCGACGGCCGGCGGACCCCCGCTGGACGACCGCGCTCAGCGGCCGAGCGCCAGCAGCAATGCGGTCGTGACCAACCCCGCGCCGAGCACCACGATGATCGGCCGGGGTCCGAGCACCGCGTGCCGCCGGTCGGCCAGCACCCGCGCCGGCGCCAGCCCGACCAACGGCCCGAACAGGGTCACCACCAGCGCCAGCACCGGCATCCCGACCGCCAGGTCGCCGCCGTACCCGACGCCCAACGCCCGTGCCCCGGCCCCCAGCGCGTACGCGAACACCGCACCGCCCACCCCGCAGAGCGCCAGCAGGGGGTTGACCGAACCCGGCAGCTCACCCGGCTGGCCGGCCCGGTCGAGCAGGTCCCGGGCCCGGGTGAGGAGCGCCAGCGCGTCGGTGGCCCCGCCGCTGTTCGCCGGAGCGGGCGGGCCGCCGAGACGACGGGCGCCGAGGCGGGTACGCACCTGCTGCCACAGGTGCGCCACCTCGGCGTCGACGCGTTCCTGCTGCTCGCGCGCCTCGACGAGTTCCACCTCGGCGTGCTGGACCTGCTCGGCGGCTTCGGCGACGGCCCGCTCGGCAGCCGCGCACTGCCGCTCGTACCAGGTGTGCGCCTCGGCGCGCTGCTCACCCACCCGTGCGGTCAGCTCGGCCAGTCGCCGCAACTGCGCCGCGTACGTCTCGCTGGCCACTGGTTCGTTCATCGCGACGGTCCGTAAGGGATGATCACCTGTCCGGTGCGGTGGACCGCCCGGTCGAAGAAGAGCCCGCGCCACGGGCGGGGATACCAGTCCGGGCCGCCGGTGCCGGGGTAGAGCGAGGAGCCCAGCTCGCCGCCGTGCGCGTCCAGCGCCACCCAGGCGCCGATCTGGTCGGTGCGGGCGGCCGGACCACCGAGGTCGGCGCGCATCCGGGCCACACCCCGCCACCAGGCCAGCACGTGCGTCCGTCGTTCCGGCCCGTCGTGCAGGATCCGGCGTAGCTGTTCCAGGCCGGTGCGCCGGCCAGCGCGGGCGGCCAGCGCGCCGGCCGCCGCGTCGACCGCGAACAGCAGCAGGTAGTGCGGGCTTCCCGGCCCGGTCAGCCCGTCGGCCGTCTCGGCCATCAGCTCGCCCACGGTCTCCTCGTCGTACCAGGCGGCGTCGTCGGCCAGGTCGTCGTAGAGGGCGCGGGCCATCGGGTCGGCGTCCGCGTCGAGGCAGGCGATGGAGAACCGGGCGGTGCCGGGCGGATGTTGGCGGGCCAGTGACCGGGCCGCCGCGTCCAGTACCGCGCACGCCTCGTCCACCCGGGTGCCGAGCACGGCGAGGTTACGCCCCGGGGCGCGCGGCAGGCGCAGCGCCGCCGAGCGGGACTGCACGTCGATGATCTCGCCGAGCAGGGCCACCGGGCTGCGCGGCACGCTCCCGTCCGGGGGTGCGGCGAGCGCCCGGAAGTCCGGGGCGTCCGCCAGCCGGGGGATCGCGTCGCCGTCGAAGAGTCGGGCCGGCGCCGCGTCGGGCGGGCGCATCCGCCACAGCCGGTGCTGCAACCCGCTCCACGTCTCCCAGTCGCTGGCCGACGGGATCCGGGCGACCTCGTTGCCCTCCACCATCCCCGACTCGGCGTTGACGACCGCGTGCCAGCGGGGCAGCGACTGTGCCGCGTCGTTGCGTTCGGCGAGGATCCGCAGCGCCTTGGGCAGCGCGATGCGCAGGGTGAACTGGGCGACGAGCGCGGGCCGCCCCCACAGCGCCTCGATGCCCCGCACGTCCTGCGAGGCGAGCACGAGGTGGATGCCCTGCGACCGGCCGCGCCGGGCCAGGTCCTCCAGCAGGTCGGCCGCCTCCCGGGCGACCACGTCCCGACCGGCCAGCAGCATCTGGAACTCGTCGACCACCGCGACGATCCGCGGCCAGTGCCCGGTCGGGTCGACCGCCCGCAGCTCGGCCAGCTTGGTGACCTCGTGCTTCTTGGCCGCGTCGGCGCGCCGGCGCAGCTCCTCGGCGAGGAACCGCAGCAGCGCCAGGCCGAACTCCCGGTCGGTGTTCACGTTGATGCCGACCAGGCGCATGTGCGGCAACCAGCTCGGGTCACGGCGGCCCTGCGCGAACCGCGCGAAGGACACCCCCTCCTTGAAGTCCAGCAGATAGAACTCCAGCTCGGCGGGGGAGTAGCGGGCGGCGAGCGCGCCGATCCACGCGAAGATCAGGTTGGTCTTGCCGGTGCCGGACGGCCCACCGATAAGCGCGTGCGGCGGGTAGTCGCCCAACGACAGCCGTACCGGTCGACCCTGCGGCCCCTCACCGATCGGGGCGGTCAACCCGTCGGCGGAATCCTCCCGCCACATCAGCTCGGGCGGGGGCAGCAGGTCCGCGAACGGGGTCGGCGGCGGGCCGGCGTTCACCTGGACGGCGATCTCCCGGCACGTCTCGGTGACGAGCGTCGCCGGTGGCGGCGGATCCAGCCGGACCGGCAGCCCGGCCGACCCGCCGATGCGCGCACCGGCGGCCCCGGCGACCACCCGGGTCACCGTCGGGTCCTCCGGCACCGGCACCCCGTGTACCACCAGGTGCACCCCGCAGGCCGCGCCGGCACGGACCACCCGGTCCAGTTGGCCGCGCTCGTGCCGGTTGAGTTCGTCGCCGCCGAGCAGCACCGCCACCCGCCACGGTTCGGGTCGCCGGCCGGTCGCGGCGGCCAGTTCCCGTAGCGAGGCGTACTCACCGGCGAGCACCGTCTCGTTGATCCGGCGGATCTGCTCCACCAGGTCGTCGAGCAGGGGACCCAGCCCACCGGGGCCGACGAAGGTGAGCAGCCCCGCCGTGCCCAGCGGCGCGAACCCGGCCAGGCCGCCGCCGAGCTGCTCCGGGTCGTACCCGACCAGCCGTACCGCCCCGGGGTCGGCGCGGCCGGCGGCCCGCAGCAGCAACGCGGACACCACCGCGTCGCAGCCGGCCCGATCGTCTCCGGAGAGGTGGACGTGGCCGGCGTCGAGCAGCGGCACCAGCGCGGGCACCGGATCGACGCCGTCGATCCGGACCGTGCCGACCCGCAGCGCGCCGGGCGGCTCCGCGCGCCGCGTCGGCGTCGGCGCCCACCCCACCCAGTCGGCCCCCGCGCAGCCGGGCGCCTCCTGCCGGGCCGCCTCGGCGGCGCGCCGGGCCAGCTCGGCGATCCGGGCGGAGTAGCGGGCGTCGATCTCGGCGATGCGGCGGTCCCGCTGGGCGCCCACCCGCTCCGGTACGGCGGCTGCCGCCCGCTGGACGCGGGCCAGCCGTTCCCGCCCGGCGGTCAGTTCCGCCTGGGCGGCGGACAGCCGGGTACGGGTGGCTCCCAGCGCCTCGGCCAGGCTGTCCCGGATTCGCCCGGCCAGCTGACCACGCCGGTCAGCCATCGGAGCTCCGACGCGTCGGCGCGTCCCGCCACGGGCTGCCCGAACGCGGCGGCAACCCACCGGAGCGCTGTCCACCCGCATCCCCCGGCCGCCGAACCGCACCACCAGGACGCGCACCCACGCCGCCGTGCTGACCCGCTCCGCCGTGTTGACCCGCGCGGCCCGCACCGCGTTGCTGGCCCGCGCCGCCCGGTTGGCCCGCGCCGCCCGATTGGCCCGCGCCGCCCGGTTGACCCGCTCCGCGTTGGTCGCCCGCGCCGGCTGGTTGGCCCGCGCCGGAGGGCAGGTCCCGGCCGAGACGGGCGAGCAGCAGCCCGGTCGCCACACCGGCGGTCACCGCGGAGTCGGCGGCGTGCGGCGGCTCCCCGGAGGCACGCGGCGGCGGCATCCGGCACACCCGGGTCAGCAGCGTCTCCAGCACCGGCGGCGGCAGCCCGGGCAGCAGGTCGCGGACCCGCCCGTCCAACTCCCCGCGCAACCGACCGAGGTCGGCGGCGCGCGGCGGATGCCCCAGCAACTCACCGGCCAGCTCGCGCAGCAGCGGCGGCGCCAGCGCCGCCATCCCCAGCCCCACGTCGGCCGGCGCCCGCCGCAGCTCCGTGCGGAGCCGGTCCCGGTCGCCGGAGCGGACACCACCCACCACTCGGCGCAGCAGTTCCTGGGAGTCGTTCACCCGCTCGTCGGGCTCGTCGTCGGCGCCCTCGCGCCCGCCGGTCAGCTCCGCCACCCGCACCGACCACCAGCGGCGCATCCGGACCTGCTCGGTCGGCTCCGGGGCGACCGCGCTGGGACCGGCCGCCGGCGGCGTGTCGTGTCGGGGAGCGCGTTGCTCAGGGCGGGGCGCCGGAGCGCCGTCCGCGCCCAACCCGATCGCCGCCAGATACGCCGAGAGCTGCTCCTGCGCCACCCGTAGCGCGTAGCCGGCGCTCTCGGCGTGCTCGGTCGCGGCGGACAACTCCGGCACCCCCATCGGGTTGGCCGACTCCTGACGGACCCAGCGCAGTCGCTCCGCGGCCAGGCCGAACTTCTCCAACGCCTGTCCGAGCAGGGCCAGCGGGAACTCCTCGCTGGCGGCGCGGACCTGCCCACCGACGTCCTCGATGATGGACATGGCGGCCTACAGGGTCGCGACGTAGAGCTGCGCCTGCTCGACCGCGACAAGTGTCGCGGCGAGACACTCCTCCAGCTCCTGGCTGGCCTGTGTCAGCGACGCCTGGGCCGCCTCCACTGTCTCGTGCCCGCTGCCCTCCAGCGCGCCGGCCAGGGTCTGCTGCGCCTCGGCCAGTTTCTCGCCGGCCGCCTGCACGGCTGTCTGCCCGTCACCGATCTGTTGGAGGGCGACATCGATGGCAGCCTTCAGCTCGGCGACGCTCGCCACGGCGGAACCTCCTGGGGGCGGGGAGATCTCCATTAGAGCCTATCGGCCGCCGCGAAAGAACATCCGCCCTGTCGGTGTTCCTGCCCGCCTGTCCGGAAGGCACCTGGAAGTGCCGGGAGTCCGTTGTGTGGGACTCCCAGTGCGAGAACTTCTCAGTTCTCCCGGAGCCAGCGCGGTCCGTACACCTCCGCGCCCAGGGCCGTGACCCGCTCGCGCAGCTCCCGGTCCGCGGTGACCACCAACCGACGCCGAAGCGGTGCGCCCGCGACCAGGTCGACCACGCTGTCGTCGCCGGAGCCGGGTGCGGAGACCACCCGGACGCCGTCGGTCCCGGGTACGTCCCGCGCGGCACCCTCGACCACCAGCACCACCTCCACCGGTGCCGGCAGTCGGGCCGGCAACCCGATGGTCGCCACCGGCGCGAGCGAGTCGCGCAGACGGGCGGCCGCACCGGCCCGGTCACGCCACCACCCGTTCGGGCGGGAGCCCACCACGTTGGCGCCATCCACGATCAGCAGCGGGGTCTCATCCATCCGGCCAGCCTGCCACCAAACGGCCTGTCCCGACCCGACGCCACTCCCGGGATGCCGGTACGCCGTCTCCCGCGGCGTTTGTCGGGGCGCGCGCCGGGTAGCCCCTGCCGACCGTGCCGCGCCCGACTGCGGAGGACAGACATGATGGGACCCGGTGACACCGGCTCCGACCCGTGGGACGAATTCCTGGCCAGGTACTTCGGTCGGGGCGAGGGAGGACGCCGACCGCCGCACCGGGTCGACATCACCCGACTCATGACCGCGGACGCCCGGGAAATGCTGGCCGACGCGGCCCGACGGGCCGCGCAACGCCACAGCAACGACCTGGACACCGACCACCTGCTCTGGGCGGCGCTGCAACGCGAACCGCTACGTGACCTGGTACGCCGGGCCGGAGCAGACCCGGACACCCTGCTCAACGCGCTCGGCGGCAAGGGCGACGGCGCGCCACGCGGAGAGGTGCCGCCCAACCTGTCGCTGACCCCGGCCGCCAAGCGGGCGCTGCTCGACGCCCACCAACTGTCCCGGGCGATGGGCGCCAACTACATCGGCCCCGAGCACATCCTGATGGCGCTGCCGCTCAACCCGGAGTCGCCGGCCGGTCGGATGCTGGCCGCCGGCCGGATCCAACCCGAGTCGCTGCAGGCCGCCAACGCCGAGCGTGGACCGATGACCGGGCCCAAGCCGGATCGCGGCACGCCCACCCTCGACCAGTACGGGCAGGACCTCACCGAGCTGGCGCGGATGGACCAGATCGACCCGGTGGTGGGACGCGCCGACGAGATCGAGCAGGCCATCGAGATCCTGTCCCGGCGCACCAAGAACAACCCGGTGCTGATCGGGGAGGCCGGCGTCGGCAAGACCGCCATCGTGGAGGGGCTGGCCGAACGGATCTGCGACGGGGACGTGCCGCAGACCCTGCTCGGCAAGCGGGTCGTCCAACTCGACCTGGCGGGCCTGGTCGCCGGCACCCGCTACCGGGGCGACTTCGAGGAACGGCTGAAGAAGGTGATCGACGAGATCCGGGCGCACCGGGACGAGCTGATCATCTTCATGGACGAGATCCACACGCTGGTCGGGGCGGGCGGCGCCGGCAGCGAGGGCGGCATGGACGCGTCCAACATGCTCAAACCCGCCCTCGCCCGCGGCGAGCTGCGGGTGATCGGCGCGACCACCCTCGACGAGTACCGCAAGAGCATCGAGAAGGACGCCGCGCTGGCCCGACGCTTCCAACCGGTGCTGGTGCCCGAGCCCAGCGTCGACGACACCATCGCGATCCTGCGTGGCCTGCGCGACAGGTACGAGGCCCACCACCAGGTGCGCTTCAGCGACGAGGCGCTCGTCGCCGCCGCCGAGCTGTCCGACCGGTACGTCACCGACCGGTTCCTGCCCGACAAGGCCATCGACCTGATCGACCAGGCCGGCGCCCGGGTGCGGTTGCGGACCCGTACGCCCGCCTCCGACGTGCGGGAACTGGAGCAGGAGCTCGACGAGGTACGCCGGGACAAGGAACAGGCCGTCACCGACGAGCAGTACGAGCGCGCGTCCGCCCTGCGGGACCGGATCTCCGAGCTGGAGGGAGACATCCGTCGCGCGAACGGTGACGACGGCTCGTCCGCCTCGCAGGTGCCCGAGGTGGGTCCGCAGGAGATCGCCGAGGTGGTCTCCCGGGCCACCGGCATCCCGGTCAGCCAGCTGACCGAGGAGGAACGCGACCGGCTGCTGCGCCTGGAGGGGCACCTGCACCAGAAGGTGGTCGGCCAGGACGACGCGGTCACCGCCGTCGCCGAGGCCGTCCGTCGCTCCCGGGCCGGGCTGGCCGACCCGGAACGACCGATGGGCAGCTTCCTGTTCCTCGGCCCGACGGGTGTCGGCAAGACCGAGCTGGCCCGTGCCCTGGCCGAGGCGCTGTTCGGCGAGGCGGACCGGATGGTCCGGGTGGACATGAGCGAGTTCCAGGAACGGCACACGGTCAGTCGACTGGTCGGCGCTCCACCCGGATACGTCGGCTACGAGGAGGCCGGTCAGCTCACCGAGGCGGTGCGTCGCCGCCCGTACGCGGTGGTGCTGCTCGACGAGATCGAGAAGGCCCACCCGGACGTGTTCAACATCCTGCTCCAGGTGCTCGACGACGGGCGGCTGACCGACAGTCAGGGTCGCACGGTGAACTTCAAGAACACCGTACTGATCATGACGAGCAACCTCGGTTCGGAGCTGATCACCGGCGCCCAGCGCTCGGTCGGCTTCGGCAGCGGGGACGTGGGCAGCGAGCAGGAGAACGACGAACTGCGGGAGCGACTGATGCGCCGCCTGCAGGAGAACTTCCGCCCGGAGTTCCTCAACCGCATCGACGAGGTCATCATCTTCCGCCGGCTGGAGGCCGAGCAGCTGCGCGACATCACCGCGCTGCTGTTGGAGGAGACCCGCCGCCGCATGCACGCCCAGGACCTCCAGGTGGAGTTCACCACCGCCGGCATCGACTGGCTCGCCGAGCACGGCTACCAGCCGGAGTTCGGCGCCCGTCCGCTGCGTCGGGTCATCCAGCGGGAGGTCGACAACCACCTGTCCCGGATGCTGCTGGAGTCGGCGATCTCACCGGGGCAGAAGGTCACGGTGGACGTCCGCGACGGGGCGCTCACCTTCGACGTGACCGCGGGCGAGCGGGGGTACACCGCCGCCACGACCACCCACCCGCGATGAGCGGGCCGGCGCGACGAGACGAGCACGAGGACCCGCACGAGCCCACGAAAGCCCGGGACGAGGACGACCATCCCGACCCGATCCTGGCGCCGCCCACCGCGAACCCCCGCCGTACGCGGGTGCCCGCGGAGGGCCTGCATCCCAAGACCGACCAGGACGACCCGGAGACGTCCGGGAAACCGCCCGGAGAGGAGACCTGATGGTACGCGAAGCGCGGCTCGACCCCGAGGTGGAAGTCCTCTGGGAGGACTTCCACGCCGAGGTCAACGTCCCGTCGGAGCAACTGCGGACGTGGTTGCTGACCAGAGGTTCCGGGGAGGAGTCGTTCAGCCCGAACCCGAACCTCGACCTGCCCCAGCCGGGCCGGGAGATCCTCAAGGTGCTGAACAAGCGCAAGGTCGACCTCACCCCGGAGGACATCGAGGTGATGCGGGAGGCGGTCGAGCGGATCCGCGAGCTGATGGACGCCAAGCCGTCGCGCGGCAACGCCGACGACACCTGGCGGCACTCGCTGCTCGACCTCGGACACGACCCGCTCGTCGAACTCTGAACGACACCACGCGCGAACGGTGCCGTCCCGGCCGGGGACGGCACCGATCGCGTCTGCGCTACTGGCCCTGGTCCGGTTCCAGGCTGGCGATGGTCAGGCCCGCCGCGTCGGCGGCGGCGTCGCGGTCGGTGCGGGTCTGGTCCTCCCGGGTGAGCAGGTTGGCGTACTCGGTGACGGCGGCCGGGTCGGGCACCTGCGGCAGGCGGCGCAGGAACGCCTCCACCGCACGGGTGGCGGCGGTGTGCGCGGCGGCCGCCTCGCGGAGCAGTTCCCGGTCGTCGGCGGGCGGGTAGAGGTCGGTCATGTCCGCCAGATACCCGGCCCACGGCGGTTCGCACCGCCACCGGCCGGTTACCTCCCGCTCAGCCCGGTCGGACCCCGGTGGGCTGCCGGACGCCGAACGCCGGGTGACGCAGCAGCCAGTCCAGGTACGCGGGATGCGGGGCCAACGAGTCGACGTACGCCGCCTTCGCCGTCTGCACCATCAGGTCGGCCTCCCGGGCGGCGGGGGAGTCCGGATGCCAGCCGAGCAGGAGCCGCCAGCGCAGCGGTACGCCGGCGAGACGGCGGGTGACCAACCCGGCCACCGGGCGGAACGTCGCCTGGCACAGCGCGATCGCCACCCCGGCCTCCACCAGGTCGACGCAGCCGCGGATGTCGGTCTCGTACACCTTGCGGGGGGTGAATCCGGCGCGCGCGCAGGCGGTGGCGAAGCAGTCGGCGAAGCAGCCGTCGCCCGGGGCGGCCACCCACTGCTCGTGCCGCAGGTCCGCCAGGCGCACCTCGTCGTGCGCGGCGAGGGGGTGCGTCTCGGGCAGCAGCACCAGCACCGGGTCGATGGCCACCTCCTGCCAGCTCAACCCGAACCCCGCCGACGGGCTGGCGTCGCCGCACACCCCGGTGAGGGCGAAGTCCAGTCGGCCGCCCGCCACCAACTGCGCCAGCTCGTCCACCGACCAGGAGGCGAGCGTGGTGATCTGGGCCGGCGGCTGCTCGGCCGCCAGACGGTGCACCATCCGGCCCAGGATCGGGCTGTTCACCCCACCGAACCGGTAGCACGGCGGCGCGTCGCCGGCCCCGGCCAGCCGGGCCGCCTCGTCCTGCAACCCCTTCATCGCCGGCAGCAGCACCCGAGCCCGAGCCAGCACCAGCTCACCGAGAGCGGTGGGCCGGGCGCCGCGCCGGTCCCGGTCGAACAGCGGGCCGCCCAGGGTCCGCTCGATGCGCTGGAGCTGGGCGGTCAGCGCCGGCTGGGCCAGGCCGAGCGCCGACGCCGCCTTCGTCACACTCCCCGTCTCCGCGATCGCGCAGACCACCCGCAGGTGACGCAGCTCCAGGTTCATACCGTGACGGTAGGACTACACGTCAGTCGGCGGAATAGCCCGAGCGGATCGGTGATAATGAATGCACCTGGGATCGCCGCCGCCGTCAGTCCCGCGGCGACTCCGGCAGGTCCGCCAGGTACGTCGGCCGGCGGGTCACCGCGTCGAGCACCTTGTCCACCACCCCGACCGCCGGCTCCACGATCCGGTTCCACGGAGGGGTGGCCGGAGTGCCCGGGTGCGGCCGGGTCGGCGCGGCCTCCTCGGCGATCTCCAGCCGGTTGCCCAGCCGGATCAGCTCCTCCTGGGTCGCGACCGCGCGCAGCTCGGTGACGAGCGCACCCACCCCGTCGACGTGGTGGCGGACCCGCTCGGCGATCTCGGCCAACGCCTCGTCGGTCGCGCCCTTCAGGGCGCTGAGCAGACTGGCGTCGGCGTTGATCTCGGCGTCCACCCGCTCGGCGGCCGCCGGCAGCGCGGCGCGTACCGCCGGCAGCAGGTACTGCTCCTCGGCGGAGAGGTGCCGCGACAACGCGGCGGTGAGCACCGGCAGCCCTTCCCGCGGTGTGGCGTCCGGGCCGGTCAGCTGGTCCAGCAGCGCCACCAGTTGACGGTGCTCCCGATCGACGATGTCGGCGATGTTGCGGCCACCGGGTCGGTAGCCCTCCTCGGGTGCGGGTGCGGGCGGCAGCGGCGGCAGGGGAACGGCGGACATGGTGCCCTCCTCGACTGGCGGGCGGAAGCTCCGGCAGGGATGTGCGGTCGTGGGCGGCGGTACCCGAACCCGCTCCCGGCGAAACCGGGCCCGTCGATGCGCCGGCGCGTGGCCACCGGTGTGCCGGCCCGCGTGCACCGGTGCGCCGCCCGGCCGACCGGGGCCGGCTGGTATGAAGAGGCGATGACGAGCGATGCGGCCTCCACCCGACCCGACCCCAGCGCGGAGGTCGTGGACCTCTGCCGCGACCTGCTGCGCATCGACACCACCAACACGGGGGACAACGACACGAGCGTCGGCGAGCGCCGCGCCGCCGAGTACGTGGCGGAGAAGCTCGCCGAGGTGGGCGTGGAGTCCGTCCTGCACGAGGCCGCGCCGGGCCGGGCGAACGTGGTGGCCCGCATCCCCGGCACCGACCCGAGCCGGGGCGCGCTGCTGGTGCACGGCCACCTGGATGTGGTGCCCGCCGACGCCGACGAGTGGTCGGTGCACCCGTTCTCCGGCGAGCTGCGCGACGGTTACCTCTGGGGCCGCGGCGCGATCGACATGAAGGACTTCGACGCGATGGTGCTCGCCGTGGTGCGGCACTGGCAGCGCACCGGCGTACGGCCACCGCGGGACATCGTGCTCGCGTACACCGCCGACGAGGAGGCGGGCAGCGACTACGGCGCGCGTTTCCTGGTGGAGAACCACCAGGACCTCTTCGACGGCTGCACGGAGGCGATCGGGGAGGTCGGCGGTTTCTCCTACTCGGTCAACGACAGCCAGCGGCTCTACCTGATCGAGACCGCCGAGAAGGGCATCGACTGGCTGCGGCTGCACGCCAAGGGTCGCCCCGGGCACGGCTCGATGGTGCACGACGACAACGCGGTCACCGCGCTCGCCGAGGCGGTCGCCCGGATCGGCCGGCACCGCTTCCCGGTGGTGGTCACCGACACCGTGCGGGCCTTCCTGGAGGAGGTCTCCGACCTGCTCGGCGTCGAGCTCGACCCGGAGGACCCGGAGACGGCCATCGCGAAACTCGGCCCGATCGCCAACATCATCGGGGCGACCATCCGCAACACCGCCAACCCGACCCGGCTCGACGCCGGCTACAAGGACAACGTCATCCCCGGCCGGGCCACCGCCACGATCGACTGCCGCAGCCTGCCCGGCCAGTCCGAGCTGCTGGAGCGGCAGCTGCGGGAGCTCGTCGGCCCGGACATCGCGATCGAGTACATCCAGCGGCAGCCCGCGCTGGAGACCACCTTCGACGGCGACCTCGTCGAGGCCATGTCGGCGGCGCTGCGCGCCGAGGACCCGGGGGCGCGTCCGGTCCCGTACATGCTCTCCGGCGGCACCGACGCCAAGGCGTTCTCCCAGCTCGGCATCCGCTGCTTCGGTTTCGCACCGCTGCGGCTGCCCGCCGACCTGAACTTCTCGGCGTTGTTCCACGGCATCGACGAGCGCGTTCCGGTCGACGGACTACAGTTCGGCGTGCGGGTTCTCGACCGGTTCCTCCGCACCTGCTAGCCGCGCCCGGCGCTGCATCCGGCGCGCGACCTCCCCAACGTGAAGGGACTGCCCCACATGACCGACCAGCACGGTGAGCTGGACGCCGCTCTCGAGCGGGTGATCGAAGCGGCCCGCCACCACCTGGCCGCCGTACGCGCCGCGCAGGGCCGCGTCGACGACGACGACGTCTGGCAGGCGTACGTGGCGTTGAACAACGCCTCCTTCGCGTACGACGAGCGGTTGCTCGACGCCTTCGGCGAGGTGACGCCGTGGGATGTCGACTCGATCGACCCGGACGAGGCCGACGAGCGCTTCGGCGGCCCGGAGGGTTCCGAGGCCAGCGACCCGCACCCCCGGGTGATCTCGGTGCGGCAGCGTCGCGACTACCGGGTGCCGAGCGTCGCCGCGCTGCTGCGGGTGGCCGAGGCGGCCCGCCGCGAGGGCACCCCGGAGGACGACGAGCCGGCGCCGGTGGAGGGCGTCGGCGAGGCGGTGCTGGAGTTGCTGCAGAGCGGCGACGGCTCGCTCGGCGCGCTGGACGTCCCCGAGCTGGAGCCCCTCGACGGGGTGGTGATGGTCAGCGAGGTGGGCACGCCGGTCGATCTGGAGTCGTTCGACGACGATGACGCGGTCGGTCCGTTCCAGCCGGCGGTCGACGACCGACTGGTCGGCCGGCTCGACGAGCACCCGTTCGTGGAGCTCGACGACGATCACGACCACGCCGGGCACCAGCACTAGGGCGCACCAAGGCCGTTCGACGCCCGGGGTCCACGTGGCCCCGGGCGTCCGGCCGTCAGTACGACAGGCCCGGCTGCGGCTGGTTGACCCGCCGCCGCCGCAGCACCACCTGCCGCGTGCCGTCCCGGTACAACCGCACCCGGGCCAACTCCCATCCGGAGAACTCCGCCTGGATCGCCAACTGCGCCGCCGCGGTCAACCGGTCGACGTTCGGCGGCAGCCGCAGTGGCGCGTATTCGTAGTCCATGCCATCCATGCTGCCCAGCCCAGCGGCTGTTCGCCACCCCCTTGGGGGTGACCAACGACGCTGCCGTGGGGTGGTTCGTGCCGACCTGTGCGCCCCTGCCCCGTGCAGCGTGCTGTCCGTGCCACGGGGTGGTGCCGGGTGGCCGGGAATCGTATCGTCGGTGCGCTCGACTCGTGGGGGAGGAACGGCATGCCACCGGATATCGACGTCGACGTGCGGGCGGTCCGTCGACTGGAGACCGCCGCCCGCCGCCTCGACAGCTCGCTCGCCGCGGTCGAGGCGGACTGGATCAACCAGCGTGTCTTCGGGCAACCGCCGGCGGGCCGGTCGCGAGGGGACGCGTGATGTCGGAGGAGCGGGGCCGGCTGGGTCGGTTCACCGACGCGGTGCTCGGCGGCGCGCGGGCGGCCCGGGACAAGGCCCGTGAGCTGCGCGACGAGTTCCGCACGAGCGACGAACCCGAACGGGCCCTCGTCGCGCCACTGCTGCCCGGGCAGGAGCTGCGGTACGTGGGGCTCGGCCCGGTCGGCGCCCCGCAGACCCACAAGGCCGGGCGGCAGCTCGCCGGTGTGATGGCCGACGAGTTCGTCGACTCGCTCGACCCGAAGGTGCTGTTCGGGTTGCTCAACATCGTCAACCCGGTGGTCTGGGTGGACGCGGTGCTGACGCCGGTCCGGCTGGCGGCGGGCCTGCTGCTGCTGCCCGCCAAGGCCGCTGCCGTCGCGGCCGGTGTGCCGGAGGCGGCCGAACCGGAGCCGGTCCCACCACCGCAGCGGGCGCAGCGGGATCCCATCCCGCTCACCGAGGAACAGGAGGCGTTCCGCGCCCTGTTCCGGCTCAGCCTGTACCGCCCGCTGGCCGACCAGCTCGCCGAGATCGCCTACCGCCGCCGGTACGTCTTCAGCGGCGACCTCGCCACCCTCGCCGGCAGCCTGCTGCTCTTCCTGGAGCGGTACAACGGCACCCCGCTGGCGGTGACCGACACCCATCTGCACCTGCTGCGGATGGGTCCCCGCCCGGACGCCGACCGCCCCGACCGGCGCCAACCGCGGGTCCTGTGGAGTGTGCGACGTGACCGGGTGGCCCGGATCGACTCGGAGCGCGGCGCGGCCGGGTTCGTGCAGCTGACCTCCACGTTCGTCTTCGACGACGACTCGTGGATCCGACTCACCCAGCCCGCGGTCCGCGACGACCAGTCGCGCTTCCTGACCGCGATCCACGACCTCCCCGGGCAGCGCCCGTCGCCCTGACGCCCTGCCCCGGCATGCACCTGCCGCCGTGCCGCGCCCAAGATCGCGCCGTGCCCAGGATCCCGCTCGATCCACGATGTAGTGGCTACGTCGTCGTCGTGGGATGCCACCGCATCCAGGATCGAGCACGATCTTGCCGAGTGCCGCAACCGGGGGCGAGGAACAGCGCCGGTCAGCCGTCGCGTTCGGGGTAGCCCAACGGCACCGCCGAGACGTCGTCCAGCGCGGTGGTGATCTCCTCCGGCAGGGTGATCCGTTCCACGGGCAGCGCGCCGAGCAGTTGGCCGACCGTGCGTGCGCCGAGGATCGGCGCGGTCACCCCAGGCCGGTCCCGGATCCACGCCAATGCCACCTCCAGCGGTGACACCCCCAGGCCGCCAGCCGCGGTGGCCACCGCCTCCACGATGCTGGAGCAGCGCGGCTCCAGGTACGTCGAGACGAACCGCTCGAAGTGCGGCGACGCGGCTCGGGAGTCCGCGGGACGGCCGTGCCGGTACTTGCCGGTCAGCACGCCCCGACCCAGCGGTGACCAGGGCAGCAGGCCGAGGCCGAGCGCGTCGCACGCGGGCAGCACCTCCCGCTCCACGCCCCGCTCCAGCAGCGAGTACTCCACCTGGGTGGCGACCACGGGTGCCCGCCCCGGCCAGGCGGTCTGCCAGGCGGCGGCGCGTGCGGTCTGCCAGCCGGAGAAGTTCGACACGCCGACGTAGCGAACCTTGCCGCTGGCCACCGCGTGGTCCAACGCCGCGAGGGTCTCCTCCAGCGGGGTGTCCGGGTCGTACCCGTGCACCTGGAACAGGTCGACGTGGTCGGTGCCGAGGCGGCGCAGCGACGCGTCCAACGTCCGCAGCAGGTGCCCCCGGGAGCCGTCGCGACGTCGACCACTGCCCGGGCGCAGCCCCGCCTTGGTGGCGATCAGCAGCTCGTCGCGGGGCACGAGGGTGCCCAGCAGCGACCCGATCACCGACTCGGCGTCGCCGTCGCCGTACACGTCGGCGGTGTCGATCAGGTTGCCGCCCGCGTCCAGGTAACTCTTCAGCTGGGCGGCCGCGTCGTCGGCGTCGGTGTCCCGGCCCCAGGTCATGGTGCCGAGCGCGAGCCGGGAAACCGCCAGCCCGCTTCGGCCGAGCGGTCGCTGTTGCATGGGTGAACCTTATTTCGAACCTGCCGCCACGGATATCCTCGCTCCCGTATCTCTGCCGGTTCTGCCGGTTCCGCCGCCGTGGGCTGCCCCGATGGAGGGGGAGCGAAGGTGTCGAGCCGGTGATCGAGTCCGTTTTCGGCATTGCGTAACCTGGTGCGACCTGTGCCACGGATGGGGGAGGACCAGTGCGACTCGGGCTCAGTCTCGGATACCAGACAGCGTGGAGCACACCGGCCGACCACCTGGCCCTCGCCCAGGAGGCGGACCGGCTGGGCTACTCGGTGGTGTGGGCGGCGGAGGCCTACGGCTCCGACTCGCCCAGCATGCTCGCCTGGATGGCCGGCCAGACCGAACGGATCGACGTCGGCGCCGCGGTGATGCAGATCCCCGCCCGTACGCCGGCCGCCACCGCCATGACCGCCGCCACCATCGACGCGCTCTCCGGTGGCCGGTTCCGGCTCGGCCTGGGTGTCTCCGGTCCGCAGGTGTCGGAGGGCTGGCACGGTGTGCGCTTCGCCAAGCCCCTCGCGCGGACCCGCGAGTTCGTCGACATCGTGAAGCTGGCCATCGCCCGCAAGGAGGTGGCCTACGACGGGCAGCACTACAAGCTGCCGCTGCCGGACGGCCCGGGTAAGGCCCTGCGGTTGGGTTTCCATCCACCCCGCGAGCACATACCGATCTACCTGGCGGCGGTCGGCCCGAAGAACCTGGAGCTGGCGGGTGAGATCGCCGACGGCTGGCTGGCCGTGTTCTACGCCCCGGAGTTCGCCGAGGAGCAGCTCGCCTCGGTCCGCGCCGGTCGGGCGAAGGTCGGCAAGGAGTTGGCCGGGTTCGACGTGGTGCCCTCGGTGCCCGTGGTGATCGGCGACGACGTGGCCTCCTGCGCCGAGCTGGTCCGCTGGTACGCGGCGCTGTACGTGGGCGGCATGGGCAGCCGCGAGCAGAACTTCTACAACCAGCTCGCCACCCGGATGGGGTACGGCGACGCCGCCCGCGACGTGCAGGACCTGTACCTGGCCAAGCGGCAGCGCGACGCCGCCGCGGCCGTACCCATGGAGTTCATCGACCGCACCTCACTGCTCGGCCCGAAGGAGCGCGTCGCCGAGCGGATGCGGGAGTACGCTGCCGCCGGCGTCACCACGCTGTCGGTGAGCCTGTTCGTCGCCGACCGGGACAGCGGTGTGCAGACCCTGCGTACCGTCGCCGAGGCACTGGAGCTTTCGGGAGTCGGCGAGTGACCTGGGTTGAGGCCATCGTCCTGGGCATCGTCCAGGGACTGACCGAGTTTCTTCCGGTCAGCTCGTCGGGGCATCTGCGGATCACCTCGGCGATCTTCTTCGACCGGGACGCCGGCGCGTCGTTCACCGCGGTCACCCAGCTCGGCACCGAGGCGGCCGTGCTGATCTACTTCGCCAAGGACATCTGGCGGATCACCCGGACCTGGCTGGTGGGCATCCGGGACACGTCGGTCCGCTCCAGCCTCGACTACCGGATGGGCTGGTACGTGATCGTCGGCTCGATTCCGATCGGGTTGTTCGGTTTCCTGTTCAAGGACCAGATCAAGACCGCGGGGCGCAACCTGTGGGTCGTGGCGACCACGCTCATCGTGTTCGCCTTCGTGCTGGCGTTCGCGGAGTACTGGGGGCGGCAGACCCGCACCCTGGAGAACTTCCGGATGAAGGACGGCATCGTGATGGGCTTCGCCCAGGCGATGGCGCTGGTCCCCGGGGTGTCCCGCTCCGGTGGCACGCTCACCGCCGGCCTGCTGCTCAACCTCACCCGGGAGGCGGCGGCACGGTACTCGTTCCTGCTGGCCATCCCGGCGGTGGTGATGTCCGGCGTGTTCAGCCTCGGGGACGTCTTCGAGCCGTCCGCCCCGGGCACCTCCGTGCCGACGGTGGCCCAGACGATCGTGGCCACCCTCATCGCCTTCGGCATCGGGTACGCGGCCATCGCCTGGTTGCTGCGCTACGTCGCCCACCACACCCTGTACGTCTTCGTGCTGTACCGGGTGGCGCTGGGCACGCTGGTCCTGGCGCTGCTGCTGACCGGCGCGATCGACGCCACCTGAGCGACGCGCCGACGACGGCCCCCGACCCCGCCCGTGCGCGGAGTCGGGGGCCGCGGTCGTCCTCCCGCCGCCCACGACGGCCCGGCACGGGGTCCAGGTCATAGGGTGGTCTCCGTGGCGACCCTTCTGCTCTTGCGACACGGCCGAACCACGGCGAACGCCGATGGCGGCCTCGCCGGCCGCCAACCGGTCGAGCTGGACGACACCGGACGCGCCCAGGCCACCGCGGTCGGCGAGCGACTGCGGGCGGTGCCACTGGCCGCCGTGGTGACCAGCCCGCTCATCCGGTGCCGGCAGACCCTGGAGTTGGCGCTCCCGCAGGCCACCCCGGTGGTCGAGGACGGGCTGATCGAGTGCGACTACGGCAGTTGGGAGGGGCAGCCGCTGAAGAAGCTCGCCAAGGAGCCACTCTGGCCGGTTGTCCAGCAGCACCCCAGCGCGGCGGTCTTCCCGGGTGGGGAGGCGATGGCGGCGATGGCGGCGCGTGCCGTGGCGGCGGTGCGCTCCTGGGACGCCCGGGTGAGCGCCGAACACGGGCCGGAGGCGGTCTGGCTGGCGTGTAGCCACGGCGACGTGATCAAGGCCATCGTGGCGGACGCGCTCGGCGTACACCTGGATGCCTTTCAGCGGATCGTGGCCGACCCGGCGTCGGTGACGGCGATCCGGTTCACGCCGCTGCGTCCGTTTCTGGTGCGGCTCAACGACACCGGCGGCGACCTGGCGGCGCTGGTGCCGCCGCCGGCCAAGCGGCGTCGGCGCGCGAGCCGCGTGGCCGACTCGGACGCGGCCGTCGGCGGCGGCGCGGGCGTGTCGCGGTGAGGCACGTCACGACACCGCCCCCGGTCGGGGCGTTCTGGCACGCCGAAGAGGCCGCCACGCCCGGGTGTAACCCCTGGCACACCGGGCGCGCCGCACCTCGGGCGATTCGGGTCGGTGGGGTGCGCGGTGCCCTGGCGGGCCGGATAGGGTCGTGGGTATGACCCACCAGGTGCACGCCTTCGAACCGCCGGAGCGGTTCGTCGCCGGGACTGTCGGGCCGCCGGGGGAGCGCGCGTTCTTCCTGCAGGCCCGCGGCGGCGGCAGGCTGGTCAGCGTCGCGCTGGAAAAGGTTCAGGTGTCCCTGCTCGCCGAGAAGCTGGAGGAGCTGCTCACCGAGGCGCAACGTCGCTTCGGGGTGGACCTGCCCGAGCTGGCCCCGGTGATCGGCGACAACGAGCCACTGGACACGCCCGTCGACGAGGAGTTCCGCGTCGGCACCCTCGGGCTGGCCTTCGACGTGGACACCGCGACCGTGGTGATCGAGGCGATCGCCGCGGGCGAGGTGGAGCCCGAGGTCGAGTTGGGCGACGAGGACGACGAGGACCCCGACGACGACGATGTCGAGGACGACGAGCCGGACGAGGACCTCGACCGGCTCCGGGTCCGGCTCACCCCGCAGGCGACCCGTCAGTTCATCGAGCGGGCCCGGCGAGTGGTCAACGCGGGTCGGCCTCCGTGCCCGCTCTGCGGCCAACCGTTGGACCCCGCCGGGCACCTCTGCCCGCGGCACAACGGTTATCACCGGTGACCTCGTCCGGCCTCCAGCCTCGCCAGGACGGCGACGCGGCGCTGCGGCTGCTGCGAGACGGCACGCTCGACCTGGAGGGTCGGCTGGTCGACGCGTCGAACACCACGTTGCGCGGCATCCTGACCCTGGACGGGGCCACCGCCCGCTGCGTCTACAAACCGGTACGCGGTGAGCGTCCGCTCTGGGACTTCCCCGACGGCACGCTGGCCGGGCGGGAGGTCTCGGCGTATCTGGTCTCCCGGGCCACCGGCTGGGGCCTGGTGCCGCCCACGGTGCTGCGCGACGGCCCGTTCGGCCCCGGCTCCTGCCAGCTGTGGATCGACGAGCCGGAGGACGCCGACCCACTTGTGGGTTTCCTGCCGGCCGGGGAGCTGCCGCCACGCTGGTTCCCGATCGCCGCGGCCCGTGACGACGACGGCACGGCGTACGCCCTCGCGCACGCCGACGACCCACGGCTGGCACGTCTCGCGGTGCTCGACGCGGTGATCAACAACGCGGACCGTAAGGGCGCTCACGTGCTGGTCGGCGCCGACGACCGGATCTACGGCGTGGACCACGGGGTGAGCTTCCACGTGGAGGACAAGCTGCGCACGGTGCTCTGGGGCTGGGCCGGCAAGCAGTTGCCCCCGGATGCCGTGGAGATGCTCGACGGGCTCGCCGGGCAGGTCGCCGGGGCGCTCGGCGCGGAGTTGGCCGACCACCTCACCATCAGCGAGGTGACCGAGATGGCCGCCCGGGTCGACAGGTTGCGCGAGACCGGCCGCTTCCCGCAGCCACCGGAGGACTGGCCGGCGATTCCCTGGCCGCCCATGTGAGCCGCTGTCATCTTGATCACCCGTGGGGCGCTCCGGCGGCGTCGCCGGGCTGGCTAGGCTGATCCCATGGAGTCTTGGGCGGGACACGAGGTGCCACGGCTGCCGGGCAGGGGCGAGCCACTGGCGTTGTACGACTCGGCGCGGCAGGGTGTCCACCCGAGCGAGCCGGCGGACGCGGGCAGCATGTACGTCTGCGGCATCACCCCGTACGACGCCACGCACCTCGGTCACGCCGCCACCATGATCACGTTCGACCTCGTGCAGCGGATGTGGCGCGACGCCGGCCGTCCGGTGCGCTACGTGCAGAACGTCACCGACATCGACGACCCGCTGCTGGAACGCGCCGCCCGCGACGGCGAGGACTGGGTGGTCCTGGCGATGCGCGAGACGGCGCTGTTCCGCGAGGACATGGAGGCGCTGCGGATCATCCCGCCGGCGCACTACGTGGGCGCGGTCGAGTCGATCCCGGACATCGCCGACAAGGTCGAGGTGCTGGTCAAGGACGGCGCCGCGTACCGGCTCGACGACGGCACCGGCGACGTCTACTTCGACATCTCCGCCACCGGCCGGTTCGGCTACGAGTCCAACCTGACCCGCGAGCAGATGCTGGAGATCTTCCCGGAGCGCGGCGGCGACCCCGACCGGGCCGGCAAGCGCGACCCCCTGGACCCGCTGCTGTGGCGCGGCGCCCGCGAGGGCGAGCCGTCCTGGCCGGGCGGCGACCTGGGGCCGGGCCGCCCCGGTTGGCACATCGAGTGCGCGGTCATCGCGCTCAACCTGCTCGGTGACCGGATCGACGTGCAGGGCGGCGGCAACGACCTGCTGTTCCCGCACCACGAGGCGTCCGCCGCGCACGCCGAGCGGCTCACCGGTCAGGCGCCGTTCGCCGAGCACTACGTGCACGCCGGGATGATCGGTCTGGACGGCGAGAAGATGTCCAAGTCCCGCGGCAACCTGGTCTTCGTGTCCCGGCTGCGCGCCGACAGGGTGGACCCGATGGCGATCCGGCTGGCGTTGATCTCCGGGCACTACCGCAGCGACCGCACCTGGACCGACGAGCTGCTCACGGCCGCGCAGGAGCGCCTGGACCGCTGGCGGCGGGCCGCCGCCGCGCCCGCCGGGCCGTCCGGGGCCGAGCTGCTGGCCGGGGTACGCGAGCGCCTCGCCGACGACCTGGACACCCCGGGAGCCCTGGCCGCAGCCGACCGCTGGGCCGACGCGACCCTGGCGGGCGCCGCCGACGACGCGGACGCCCCGGCCCTCTTCGCGAAGACGGTGGACGCCCTCCTGGGCATCCGCCTCTAGCCCCCCTCCCACCCCACCCCGCCCCACCCCCCACCCGCGGCGATCATGGACTTGTGGTGCCCGAAACGCGATGCCAAGCACCTTTTGCGAGGCACCACAACTCCATGATCGGCGGGGCACCGGCCTCCGGGCGGACGGCCGCGTGCCGGGTCGATCAAGCGGCTCAGCCCAGGACCGGTCCGGGGGCGGGCCCGGACGGCCGGGCTACGGAATGAACGTCACCTCCGGGAAGGACCGGCTCGGGCCGCTCAGGAGGTGGCCGCCCCGGTGCCGTAGGTGCCTGTCGAAGAACGCCAGCGGGTACGCCTGCCCGATGCGGACCGCGCGGGCGGGGTCGAGATTGCCGATCAAGCGCACGAGTTCCTCGTCGCTCATCCCGATGAGCCGCGCCAGTTGCGGTAGGAGCCACTGGTTGTCGCCGTAGGACGAGTGGACCGCTTCGGCGGCCTGGACGTTGAGTCGCCATCCGCGTAGGTGGGTGAAGAACTCGGCGACGGCGGGCTCCGCGGCCCGGTTGTACTCGGCCGTCATCAGCATGAACGGCCGGTACAGGTCGGCGGTGGGCAGCGGCTGCGACACCATCGGGCCGTCCAGGCTCAGCCCCGCCCGGATCCGCCGGTCGGTGCCCATGGTCAGGGCCGTCGCGGTACCGCCCTTCGACCAGCCGAACATGCCGATCCGGCTCAGGTCGAGGGCGGCGCCCAGCCCGGCCGGCAGCGGAGTGTGGTCCACGTCGGGGTTGCGCCCGGCGGCGAGGTCGGCGATCTGGTCGAGGACGAATCGAACGTCTCGGGTGTAGGTCCACGGGGTCGAGTCGAAGTCGTCCTCCTGGACGGTGACCCGACCGTCGGGGAACTCGCTGACCCCGTCGTACGTGTGATCCACCGTGACCACCGCGTAGCCGTGGCTGGCGAGTTCCTGCACCACGATGGTGGTGTCCGAACGGTGGCTGCCCGAGCCGTGCGAGTACAGCACCACCGGCAACCGCCGGCCCGGCTGCCGCACCGGGGCGCCCTCGTGCCCGGCCGTCAACGGCGCCAGCGCGGCGTCGGGGTCGAACCCGGCGGAGTCCAGCAGCACGCGCATCGAGGCGGGGGTCATCCAGGGCGCACGCGGGAACCGGTGCACGTCCCGGGCGGGGTACCAGACGCTGACCATCAGCTCCCGGTACCGGCCCGGGCCGGCCAGCGGATCCGGCTGCGAACGGTCGACCAGGTGCAGCGACACCGTTCCCACGCGGTACGGCCCGGTCGGCCGGGGGAGAGTGAGCCGGACCGGGCCCGAATCGGCGGTTGCCGCAGTGGCGCGACCGGCGATGCCCATCGGTACGCCGGCCCCGACCGCCAGCGCGGCTCCGACAAGGCCACGGCGCGTGATCCCCCGCGCACCACCAGGTTTCACGGTTGGCATTGATCCTCCCCTGGGTTGCTCGACGCCGCAACGGAGTGCTCCGGCCATCGATATATTCGCAGTGTATACACCGAGGGTGTAGTTGCAACGGCGTCAGCGCTCTTCGATGGTGAAGACATCGGTGCCCCGATGGTGGAGACGCCGGGGCTGCCCGTGGCTGGGCGGGACGGACCCCCGTGCGGCACCGGATCCGGTCCGCGCACGTCGGCTGGCCGTCAGGTCACCGGTCGGCGGTCGGCGCCGTCTCCGCTTGTTCGACCTGCTGGATGAGTTGCTTGAGATGGGTGATCTCATCGCGCAGGGCTGCCTGACCGGCGGCGGTGAGAGTCACCCAGGTGCGCGGGCGCTTGCCCTCGTAGCCCTTCTCGACCTCAATCAGCTCGGCCTTCTCCAGGACGGTCAGGTGCTGCCCGAGGTTTCCCGCGGTCAGCTGCAGGGTGGTGCGCAGGAAGCCGAACTCGACCTGGCGGGCCTGGTGCGCGATGGCCAGGATGCCCAGTCGGACGCGCTGGTGGACCACGTCGTCGAGGCCGTTGGTGGGATGGTCGGTCATCGCCCCGGAACCTCAGCGGTCGGCCGGATCAGAGCGAAGGCGGCACTGCCGAGCAGCAGCAGCGCCGCCGGGACGAGCAGGTACGGCAGGAAGAACCACGGCGAGGTCGAATGGATGACCTGGCCGCCCTGCACCATCACGATCGCCAGGTAGGCGAGGCTGTACGCCAGCAGCGCCCAGTTGCGTTCGACCCACGCGAGCACCAGCAGCGCCAACGCGATGACCGCTATGGGACTGGCCAGCCCATTGACGAGCCACGCCGCCGGCCCGACCTCGATCTCGACGGGGTCGGTGGAGAAGGGGTCGGCGGGGACGGAAATGAGCGGGTGGAACGTCAGCCAGATCGACACGGCTGCCATCAGAACGGCCAACGTGACGCCGACGACGACGTAGGGGCGGATCGGGGTGCCCACGCCACGCCGTCGGGACTGTCTGACGTAGAAGCCTGCGATCGCCGCGTAGGCGAGCACCAGCGCGACTGTCCAGTACCCGAGCTGTGCGGGGTTGGGAGCCATGCAGGCCGTGTGCTGCGGGCGGGATCGGCAGGTGCCGAACAGGTCGAGGTAGGGGGCGTACCGGTAGACGGGTATCGCGACCAGGGTGATCACCGCGAAGACCAGCAGTGGAAACCAGGTGCCGCGCTGGGCGACACGGACCTGGTGTGTCAGGTCGCGCACGGCCGCCAACAGCTCGTGAGGCCCGTCCGCCTGAGGAGCAGACTCGTATGTCATGCAGTCAGCTTTGCATTACAGATCTATCCGCGCAAGAGAGCCTGACCGTGTTTCACGGGTGCCGACTGTGACCGCGCCGCTTACTGCGAACGCAAGCCAGGTGGAACGCGGGTTCAACAGGCGGGGTGGCCACCGACTACCGAGTCGCCCGCGACCGCGTCGTGGCGCTGGACTGGCTACGCGCCATGCCCGGCGGACCTGAGCGGCGAGCCGGAACCTAGCCCAGGACCAGGCCAGGGTCGGGATCGGCCTCGGGGGTGGGGGCAGGAATCTTGTACTCCTCGGTCAGGGTGGTCATCGGGCCGGGCCAGGTGGCCTGCGCCACCTCGATCGGCTTGCGGTGCGCGTCGTACGCGACGTGCAGCAGGTGCAGCACCGGGGTGTCCGGCCGGATCTGGAGGGTCTCGGCCTCCTCCCGGCTGGGCTGGCGGGCGCTGATCGTGTCGGTGGCCGAGACGTACCGCCGCCCGGTGGCTTCCTCGGCCTCCTGGTAGAGCGGGCGGCCGAACGCCTCGGTGCGCTCCAGCGAGGTGCCGGCGGTGTCGCGGGGCAGGAACCAGGAGGCGCCCACCTCGACGGGGGAGTCGTCGGTGCGGACGAGGTGCCGACGGCAGAGCAGGCTGGTGCCGTCCGACACGCCGAAGGCGTCGGCCACCTCGGCGGGGGCGGGGGCGTGCCCGACGGAGACGAGTTGTTGACGGTATCGGGCGGCCAGGTCGGTGTGGTAGCCGCGGAAGCCGCCGTACCGGCCTCGGGAGAGCCGGTTGAGTCGGCGGCGGGTGCCCCGGACGTACGTACCGGAGCCGGGTTTGGTGATCAGGATGCCCTCGACCCGCAGCTGGTCGACGGCGCGTTGCACGGTCTGCTTGGCGACCCCGAACATCTCGGCGATGGCCGGAATGGATGGCAGCCGCTCGCCGGGCCCCCAGTCGCCGCGGCGGACCTGGGCCTTGAGCTGCGCGGCGATCTGTCGGTGCGGGAACTCGGCGGCCCCGGGGTTGATCTGCACACCCAACCTCCTTGATCACATCTAGGTTCCTAGGATGCCGTAGAGGGTGTGACGGCGCCACCCCGGACACGCCAAAACGGACCCCCGAACCACGAAGGTCCGAGGGTCCGCAGCGAGCAGTGTTACCAGGAGCCGGCGGTGGGGCCGGCCGAACCGCCCCGACGACGCAGGTACTTCTCGAACTCCTGGGCGATCTCGTCACCGGTCAGCGGGGTGATGCCCTCGTCGCCGACCCGTTCCTCCAGCTCGCGGACGTACTCGCCGAGCTCGGCATCCTGCTCGGCGGCGCTCCGCACCCGCTGCTCCCACTCGGCGGACTCCTCGGCCAGGTCGGCCATCGGCACGGGCAGGTCGACGACCTCCTCCACCCGGTGCAGCAGGGCGAGGGTGGCCTTGGGGCACGGCGGGTTGTTGGCGTAGTGCGGCACGTGCACCCAGAACGAGACGGCATCCACGTCGGCGCGGGTGCAGGCGTCGTGCAGCACGCCGACGATCCCGGTCGGCCCGTCGTAGCGGGTGGGGGTGAGCTGGTAGCGCTCGGCGGCCTGCGCGTCGGACGCGCTGCCGCTGATCGGCAGCGGCCGGGTGTACGGAACATCGGCCAGCAGCGCCCCGAGCAGCACCACCCGTTCCACCTCGAGGCTGTGGCAGATCTCCAGCACCTGCTCGCAGAACGTCCGCCAGCGCATGCTCGGCTCGATGCCGCGGATCAGCACCACGTCACGGTCGGTGCCCTCCGGGCTGGCCACCATGAACCGGGTCGTCGGCCACTCCACCCGGCGGGTCTCCCCGTCGGCCATGGTGATGGTGGGCCGGCTGACCTGGAAGTCGTAGAAGTCCTCCGGATCCAACTCGGCGATCTGCCGGGCGTTCCAGACCTGCTCGAGGTGTTCGACGGCGGCGGTGGACGCGTCGGCGGCGTCATTCCAGCCCTCGAACGCGGCGATGGCCACCGGGGACCGCAGCACCGGCAGTCCGTCGAACTCGGTCACGCCGTCACCTCACCCTGCTCGTCGCGGCCGGCGCCGGGATGGCGCCCGGTCGTCAGACCGTGGGGCACGGCGGCGTCGCTGTTGTCCTTCACGTCCGTCAGCCTACGTCCCGGGCGGAGGTACGGCCTGTCGGCCGCGCCGGTCGGCCGCTTCCAGGCCCGGTCAGACAGGAACGGACCGGACAGCGTGATCCCGCTGACACAATGTGGGATCGCCCGTTGACGGCCAGTGGGCGGGGCGGACGCCGCACTAACCTGGACGGGTGCGGACTTCGTTGATGGATGTGCTGGCCGACCGGATTCTCATCGCCGACGGGGCGATGGGCACGATGCTGCAGGCCGCGGACCTCACGCTCGACGACTTCGACGGCCTCGAAGGGTGCAACGAGATCCTCAACGTCACCCGACCGGACGTGGTGCGTGGGGTGCACGACGCCTACCTGGCGGCCGGCGCGGACTGCGTGGAGACCAACACCTTCGGCGCCAACCTCGCCAACCTCGCCGAGTACGACATCCCGCAACGCATTCGTGAGCTGTCCGAGGCGGGCGCCCGGATCGCGCGGGAGGCCGCCGACGCGGCCAGCACTCCGCAGCGGCCCCGCTTCGTGCTCGGCTCGATCGGGCCGGGCACCAAGCTCCCCACCCTCGGGCACGCCCCCTACGCGACCCTGCGCGACGCGTACCAGGAGAACGCCGCCGGTCTGATCGTCGGTGGCGCGGATGCGCTGATCATCGAGACCTGCCAGGATCTGCTCCAGGTCAAGGCCGCCGTGGTCGGGTCCAAGCGGGCGATGGCCGAGCTGGGCCAGTCGGTACCGATCATCTGTCACGTGGCCGTGGAGACCACCGGCACGATGCTTGTCGGCAGTGAGATCGGTGCGGCCCTGGCGGCGATCGAGCCGCTCGGCGTGGACCTGATCGGGCTCAACTGCTCGACCGGCCCGGCCGAGATGAGCGAGCACCTGCGCTACCTGTCGCAGCACTCCCGCATCCCGCTGTCGGTGATGCCGAACGCCGGCCTGCCGGTGCTGACCGCCGACGGGGCGTACTTCCCGTTGACTCCCGTGGAGCTGGCCGAGGCCCTGGAGCGGTTCATCAACGAGTACGGCGTGGGGCTGATCGGCGGCTGCTGCGGCACCACCCCGGAGCACATCCGCGTGCTGGCCGAGCGGCTGCACGGCGTCTCCGCCCCGCCCCGGGAGCCCCGGCACGAGGCCGGGGTCTCGTCGGTCTACCACCCGGTGCCGTTCGCCCAGGACGCGTCGGTGCTGATGGTGGGGGAGCGGACCAACGCCAACGGCTCGAAGGCGTTCCGGGAGTCGATGCTCGCCGGCGACTGGCGCGCCTGCGTGGAGATCGCCCGCAGTCAGGCCCGCGACGGCTCACACCTGCTCGACCTGTGCGTGGACTACGTCGGCCGCGACGGCACGCAGGACATGCGCGAGTTGGCCGGCCGGTTCGCCACGGCGTCGACCCTGCCGATCATGTTGGACTCCACGGAGCCGGCGGTGATCGAGGCCGGGCTGGAGATGCTCGGCGGCCGGTGCGTGGTCAACTCGGTGAATTTCGAGGACGGCGACGGTCCGGAGTCCCGCTACGGGCGGGTGATGCCGGTGATCCGGGAGCACGGTGCCGCCGTGGTGGTGATGTGCATCGACGAGGAGGGGCAGGCGCGCACCGCGGCGGACAAGGTCCGCATCGCCTCGCGCACCATCGACGACCTGACCGGCCGGTGGGGGATGGACCTGTCCGACATCCTCATCGACACGCTGACCTTCCCGATCGCCACCGGGCAGGAGGAGACCCGCCGCGACGGTCTGGAGACCATCGAGGCGATCCGGCAAATCGCCGGGCGTTACGCGGGGATCAACTTCACCCTCGGCATCTCGAACATCTCGTTCGGGCTCAACCCGGCGGCCCGGCAGGTGCTCAACTCGGTGTTCCTGCACGAGTGCGTGCAGGCCGGTCTGACGTCGGCGATCGTGCACGCCAGCAAGATCCTGCCGATGTCGAAGATCCCCGACGAGCAGCGCGAGGTCGCCCTGGACATGGTCTACGACCGGCGCCGCGAGGGGTACGACCCGTTGCAGCGCTTCCTGGAGCTCTTCGAGGGCGTCGACGTGACGAGTGCCCGGGCGAGCCGGGCGCAGGAGTTGGCGGCGCTGCCGTTGGACGAGCGGCTCAAGCGGCGGATCATCGACGGTGAGCGTAACGGCCTGGAGGCCGACCTGGACGAGGCGATGGCCGGCGGCCGGTCCCCACTGTCGATCATCAACGACATCCTGCTGGACGGCATGAAGGTGGTCGGTGAGCTGTTCGGCTCCGGCCAGATGCAGCTGCCGTTCGTGCTCCAGTCCGCCGAGGTGATGAAGACCGCCGTGGCGTACCTGGAGCCGCACATGGAGACCATCGAGGACGGCGGCAAGGGTCGCATCGTGCTCGCCACCGTGCGCGGCGACGTGCACGACATCGGCAAGAACCTGGTCGACATCATCCTGTCCAACAACGGCTACGAGGTCGTCAACATCGGCATCAAGCAGCCGATCAACGCCATCCTGGACGCCGCCGAGCAGCACCGCGCCGACGCGATCGGCATGTCCGGGCTGCTGGTCAAGAGCACCGTCATCATGAAGGAAAACCTGGCCGAGATGGCCACGCGCGGGGTCGCGGAGCGTTGGCCCGTCCTGCTGGGCGGCGCGGCCTTGACCCGCGCGTACGTCGAGGACGACCTGCGGGCGATGTTCCCCGGGCAGGTGCACTACGCGCGCGACGCCTTCGAGGGACTGTCCCTGATGGACAAGGTGATGACCGCCAAGCGCGGCGGCGCCCCGGTCATCGACCCGGAGCGGGAGGCGGCCCTCGCGGCGCGGCGGGCCCGCCGGGAACGGCAACGGTCCATGGTGACCGAGTCCCTGCCCGAGCTGCACGACTCCTCGACCCGCTCCGACGTGGCCGCCGACGTGGTCGTGCCCACCCCGCCGTTCTTCGGCACGCGGGTGGTCAAGGGCGTGCCGATGGCCGAGTACGCGGCGCTGCTCGACGAGCGGGCCACCTTCCGCGGGCAGTGGGGGTTGAACGGCGCCCGCGGCGGCAACGGTCCGTCCTACGAGGAGTTGGTGGAGACCGAGGGTCGGCCGCGCCTGCGGTACTGGCTGGACCGGCTGATCGCCGACCAGGTCCTTGAGGCAGCCGTGGTGTACGGCTACTTCCCCGCGTACTCCGAGGGCAACGACCTGGTGGTGCTCGACGAGAACGGGCACGCGGAGCGCGCCCGGTTCTCGTTCCCCCGGCAGCGCCAGGAGCGTCGACTCTGCCTGGCGGACTTCTTCAAGCCCAAGGGCGACCAGCTCGACGTGGTCGCGCTGCAACTGGTCACCGTGGGTCAGCCGGTCAGCGAGTACGCGGCGAAGCTGTTCGCCCGCAACGAGTACCGCGACTACCTGGAGGTGCACGGGCTGTCCGTGCAGCTCACCGAGGCGCTCGCCGAGTACTGGCACCGGCGCATCCGGTCCGAGTTGACGCTGCCCGACGGCCGTCCGCTGACCTCCGACGACCCGGCGGACCTGGCGGGGCTCCTGCGCAACGACTACCGGGGCTGCCGGTACGCGTTCGGCTACCCGGCCTGCCCCGATCTGGAGGAGCGGGCGAAGATCGTGGACCTGCTCGGGTCGGAGCGGATCGGTGTGGAGTTGTCCGAGGAGTTCCAGTTGATGCCGGAGCAGGCCACCGACGCGATCGTGGTCCACCACCCGGAGGCCAGCTACTTCAACGCCAAGTGACCGGCAACGTCGCTGACCTGCATTTACGTCGTCCCGAGGACCCTTGGACCATGATCATGCCGCAGGGGCGTCCGGGTCGCCCTCGGCGGCCTGGTCCGTAGCGAAGGCCGTAGCCTCCGCACCCGGCTCGTCCTCGACGATAGGCTCGGCCCAAGCCGCGTGGCCGAACTCCCAGGTGTGCGTGATGCCGTTTAGTTCGCCCATGCACAGGTTGACGGCCGCATCGATCAGGTGTTGCCCTGCCGGCACGATGGTGACGTGCTGCCGGACGCGCTTCGCGTGGCGGATGCGATACTTCAGGCCTTCGATGTGTACGACTGCGCACTCGTCACCTGGCTCGTCCACCGAGGTCGACTGCACCGTCAGGGACCAGCCTTCCTTGGTGGCTTTGTAGAGCCATACCTCCAAGGCGCGTTGCTTACCGTCGCGCTCTGACACCCCGGCGATGATCAAGACCGGGTCGGTTCGGTTGTCCATGTGTGTCCTCTGCCGACGGGCTGAGAGTGCACCTTAACGGGTTCGTGGTGGTGTGGACCTTGAACCGGGCGACCGCCTGCGGAGTGGTGCCGGGAATCTCGGTAAGGACCGGGGCGCCGCCACCAACACTCGGTGGAGGGTCACGCAGGCCCAAGACCGGCCAGCCGGCTGCCGGCGGTGTGGACGCTCTTATTGTTTGTCAAGGTGTCGTGGGCGGCTGGCTGAGCCCGTAGAGCTCGTTGAGGTCGAGCAGATGGTGGCCGAGCACTGAGGCTGCTCGGAGGTCGAGCACGAGCGCCATGTACACGTTCGGGGTTCCGGACGCGATGAGGACGTGCTGGTAGATGCCGTCGGGCATGTGCCAGACGTTCGTCACCTCCTCCCGGCTGAAGTCGTGGTCGGCGAAGTGGTCATGGGGGATGGCGTCGTAGTAGGGCCAGAAGTCGAAGGGAGGCGGCTCATCGACGTCGACTGGTGTTGGCGGTGTCCCAATCGTGGCGGTGAACTCATCTGCCGTCAGTAGTCGCATCGGGCCATGGTGCCCGCTCTGTCTGTCGAAGTGCGAGATCGGTGAAGGCCGTCTCCCGCGCGATGTAGGAGCTGGCAGGGATGGGGGCGACGAGAAAGGGCGAGCCAGCGCCGGGCGAGGCTGCGCGGCGCGACCGGCAGCCAAACCGGCGAGCCGGAGCGGATAATCCTGCACCTGGACCTCAGGGCCGCAGCGCGCGGAGGAACGCTATGGCTTCAGTGCGGCGGGTAGGCGTCCTGGCAGCTGCCAGGGCAGCCATGTGTGCGTCGAGGCGCTCGCGCTCGTCGTTGGTCAGCGCGGCGGCGATGGCTTCGCCATACGTCGGGACCAGGGGGTTGGGGGCGACCCGCTTGAGCGCGTCCCAGTCGTTGATCGGCTCGGCGGGTACGTCGAGCTGGGCGCGGTAGTCCAGCTCGACCGCCTCGAAGCCCGAAGTCTCTGCCCAGGTCATGAGGTCGCGCTCGTCGAAGTCGACCATCGGTTGTATGCGTCCCCGGTACACGTCGCAGACCTTGGCGACCAGGTCGTCGACGGGGGAGCCGCCCGAGCCGAACAGTTCGTCGGGGCGGTGTTGCAGTTGGAAGCGGTTGATGGGCTCGAAGAGGGAGAGCCTTCCGCCTGGCCGCAGCACTCGAAAGAACTCCGCGAACGCGCTGGCTTTGCGGTCGGAGTAGATGAGTACTGACCGGGTGGTGACGACGTCGACGGAGGCGTCCGCAACGCCGGCAAGGTCCTCGGCCGGCGATTGTACGAAGCTGCACCGCTCATCGCCGTCGGCGATCCGCCGGCACTGGTCGAGCAGGTCCTGCGACACGTCGCTGAAGATGACGCGGCCGTCCGGGCCGAGACGGTCGAGCGCGCCAAAGCCGATTAGGCCGGTTCCGCATCCGACGTCGAGGAGGACGTCATCGGGTTTCAGATCGGCTCGGTCGAGGACGCCGTCGCGGAACCACGCCAGGTCTGGGGCGTGTCGGGCGCGCAGGGTGGCGCTTCCGCCGTCTCGGCGCGTCAACAACCACTGTGCCCACCTGTCGGTCGTCATCGGGTCACGATAGTGCCGGCGCGAGCACCGCACCGGCCGTGACTAACACCTGAGGTCGTCTGACAGGCCGCCGGACCAGGAAATCCGGCACCAACGTTCCGGACCGACCAGGGTTGGACGGCTGAGATCGGAATTGCTATGCGCCCTGACTCGGGAGATCCGTTGGCGTGAAACATGGCCGGCCGATCGCACCCTGGATTCCGGTGACTTGTCGAGGATTCGTCATGGCGATACTCACACTCGGTGCACAGTGGTCCGTAACTCGTCACGCACGTGCAAGCATCAACGCACGTTACGTAACTGTGGGCGTTGGGTGGTTGGGGGATCATGCCCAAGAGTCAGGTGCGACGTGACCAGTTCGGGGGCCTCCTCAAAACCCTCCGCTTGGAGCGGCGGCTGACCCAGGAGGAGCTTGCCGAGGCGGCCGGTTCCAGTGTCCGCGGCATCCGGGAGATGGAGCGCGGCCGGGTGCGCAGCCCGCAACGACGGACGGTGGTGCTGCTCGCCGATGCCCTGCGGCTGGCCGGGGCGGACCGCGACCGTTTCGTCGCCCTGGCCCGGGTCGAGCGGCAGCCGCACGACCGAACGCCGGTGCCGGACGACCGCGTCGTGGTGCCGGACGACCGCTTCACGGTGCCGGACGACCGCGCGGAGGTGCCGCACGATCGCTCGCCGGTGCCGCACGAGCGCCCGGCGGTGGTCGTACCCGGGGAACTGCCCGCCGCCGTGCCGGACCTGGCCGGCCGGGCGGAGATCCTGGAACGGCTTGCGGCGTTGGCCGCGGACGTCAGCGCGGAGCGGCCGGACGCCGCCTCGGTGGTGGTGCTGCACGGGCCGCCGGGGATCGGCAAGACCAGCCTCGCCGTCGCCGCCGGGCATCGACTCAGCCCGGCCTTCGCCGGCGGACAGCTCTTCGTCGACCTGCAGGGCGCCTCGCCGGACGGCCCGGTCGACTCGGCCGAGGCGCTGGCCGGGCTGCTGCGGTCGCTCGGGGTGCCGGACAGCCGGGTGCCGGTGTCGCCGGCCGAGCGGGGTGGTCTGTTCCGCACCCTCACCCGGGACCGGCAGCTGCTGGTGGTCCTGGACAACGCCGCGAGCGAGGCACAGGTACGTCCGCTGCTGCCGGCCGGGCGGGGATGCCTGGCGCTGGTCACCTGCCGGCGTCCACTGACGGGTCTTGCCGGTGCGGTCCGCCTGCCGCTCGACCTGCTCGCCCCGGCTGCCGGTCGACTGTTGCTCGCGGCGATCGTCGGTGCCGACCGGATCGCCGCCGAGCCGGCCGCGGCCGACCAGGTCGTCAAACTCTGCGGCCGGCTGCCGCTGGCCGTCCGGATCGCCGGCAACCGCCTCGCCAGCCGACCACAATGGTCGGTCGGTTGGCTGGTGGACCTGCTCCACGACCAGCGTCGGCGGCTGACCGTGCTGACCGCTGGAGACCTGGGTGTCCGGTCCGCGTTCGAGGTCTCCTACCGGCAACTGGACCCGATGGCCGCGCGGGTGTTCCGGCGGACCTCGCTGATTCCCGGGACCGACTTCGAACCCGCGCTGGTCGCCGCCGTGGCCGGCACCGACGAGGAGACCGCGGCGGCGGCTCTGGAGGAGCTGGTCGAGGCCGGTGTCCTCCTGAGCATGGGGGACCGGTACCAGTTCCACGACCTGGTCCGGCTCTACGCCCAGGAACGCCTCGACGCCGAGGAACCACAGGCCGGCCGGACGGCGGCGCACGACCAGATGGTCGGCTGGCTGCTGCGGCGTACCCGGCAGGCGGGCTTGAT
Organism: Micromonospora sp. NPDC049204; assembly: GCF_040647935.1. Classification (NCBI taxonomy): domain Bacteria; kingdom Bacillati; phylum Actinomycetota; class Actinomycetes; order Micromonosporales; family Micromonosporaceae; genus Micromonospora; species Micromonospora sp. NPDC049204. The sequence continues at coordinate 101,617 of NZ_JBEZDC010000019.1, forward strand.
GTTCGAACCGGTCGCCTGTCGGGGCGACTCCCCGTTCGACGACGACCGGGAGGCGGCGTCCTGGCTGGATCGGGAGTCCGGCAACTGGCTGGCGGCGCTGCGCGACGCGGCCCGGCGCGGTCGGCACGTCGACGTGGTCGCGGTCACCAGGGCTCTGCACTGGTACTCGGACGCCAACAGTCACCGGCATTCCTGGGACGAGATCTTCTCGCTGGGAGTTGCCGCGGCGCGGGCCGCCGGCAGCCCCCGCGACGAGGCCGTACTGCTGAACTTCCTGGGCTGGGCCCGCTACTTCTGCCGGGACCGCAACACCGACGGGCTGGACGCCCTGTCCCGGGCGCTGGAACTGGCCCGGCGGATCGGGGACCGCCGGGAGGAGGCGTGGGCGCTTACCTACACCGCCGCGATCTTCATTCGGACCGGCCGTGGCGGGTGGGCCGTCGACCACTGCCGCCGGGCCGTGGGCCTGTTCCGCGAGATCGGGTACGCCCTCGGCGAGCACAGCGCGGCGAGCGCGCTGGGCGGAGCGTTGGCCGCGCTCGGCCGGTTCGCCGAGGCGGCCGAGTTGCACCGAGACGTGTTGGCGTTCTACGTCCGGGGCAACGGTCTCAGCCCTACCGGCGCGGCGGTGGCCCGGGCCGGCGCGATGATGAGTCTCGGCGCGGATCTGGCCGGGATGGGCCGTTGGCGCAGCGCCGCCGACGAGTACGCCCGCGCCCGGCGGGTGTTCAACAGGTGCGGTGCGACGTTCAGCGAGGCCATCGCCATCCATCGCTACGGGCTCGCGCTTCAGGCGTTGGGCGAGGTCGACGCGGCGGCCGAGGCGCTGCGGGCGGCCTTGGCCCTGTATGCCGCGCTGTGCTGCCCGTGGTGGGAGGCGCAGACCCTGTCCGCGCTCGCGGCGCTGGCCGGCTCGGCCCCGGGCCGGGCCGCCGACGTCCGCCTGCTGCGCCAGCGGGCGCTCGACCGGTGCGGCGAACTGGACGCCCCGGAGGTGCGGACCCTGCGCGCCACCCTGCGACGCGAACTGGCCGAGTCCTGATCCCAAAGACGGACCGGGCCCCGCCGACGGTGCGGCGGGGCCCGGTGTGCACGGACAGGGGTCAGTTGCAGGTGGTGCCGTTGAGGGTGAACGGCACCGGGGTGGCGGGAGAGCCGTTCGCGGTGAAGCCGAAGTTGACGGCGCCGCCGGTCGGGATGCTGGCGTTGTGGTTCTCGTTGGTGACGGTCACCGCCGAGCCGGTCTGCTGGAAGATGCCGTTCCAGTGGCCCTGGACGAGTTGTCCACCCGGGAAGGCGAAGCCCAGCGACCAGCCGTTGGCGGCCGGGCCGTCGTTGTAGACGGTGACGCTGGCGCTGTAGCCGGTGCCCCACGAGTTGGTGACGACGAAGGAGACCCGGCAGGTGCTGGCGATCGTCGTCGCCGGCACGATGTTGCCGTAGTCGTCGCGGGCGGTGGCGAAGTCCTGGAAGCCGAAGCCCACGCCCAGAGACCGGGTGGTGGTGCCGGCGGCGAGCACGGTGCCGTCGGCGTTGACGGAGTAGACCGGGCCGCCACTGTCGCCGCCCCGTGCGGCCTCCTCGCCGTCGAGCTGGGTGGCCTCGACGAGGTCCTCGATGTCGTCGTAGTGGAAGTCGACCCGCAGGTTGCAGACCGGACCGCCGATCGCACCCGCGGTGGTGTTGCCGGACTGGCACAGCAGTTGGCCGGGGAAGACCTCGGTCCACCTGATCACCTGGGCGCGGACTTCGTCCTGCTGACCGCCGACGTAGAGGTGGCCGCCGGGCGTCGACGTCGAAATGATCATCGTGTCGTGGTCGTCATTGCTGTCGACCGCATAGCCGACCAGAGTGCCGGTGCCGGTGGACAAGCCGACGTGCCAGGGTGAGCCGATGGCACCGCAGTGTTCGGCGGTGAGGAGGTAACCGGCGTTGGTGTCCGCGTCGCGTACGCCGAAGCCTGCGGTGCACCAGGGTACGGTGACCCCGATGCTCGCCCCGCCGTCGAACGGCGCGGCATCGTTGGCCCGCGACCGTTCGACCATCTGGTCGCGTTCGACGAGGCTGGTACGGACGCCGGTGACCGGCAGCTTCGGCAGCTTGGCGCTCAGAGTGTGGTCAACGGCGATCTCGATGCCGGTGCCGTCGGTGCGCAGCCTGACCGAGTGACTGGCGTCCGTCGGGTCGCCCTCCACCACCGGTGTGAGTTTGGCGGCCGCCTTGCGCAGGTCGGCGCGGGAGTAGGTGGCGTTGGCCACCTCGACCGGCGCGGTGCGGCGGGCGGCGGTGACGGCTGCGGCGATGTCGGCGGGCGGCGCACCCTTCCACCACACGGTGACGTGGTCGTCGACCAGGCCGATGCCCGCGTAACCGCGTGCCGGCGAGCGTTCCACAGCGGTGCGGATGACATTGGCCGCGTCGACAAGTGGGGCCTGGGCGACCATCTTGTCCAGGGTCTGTGCCGGGATGATGTCCAGGAGGGACGTGGCGGCCCCGGCGGCCCCCGGTTGGCCGGACTCCGCGTACACGGAGGTGGGACCGGTGAGCGACGTCGCGCCGACCAGTGCCCCGACGACCACCGTACGGGTGATCGCTTTCCGAAGTGATGTCATGCCGCTGAGTCAAGCAACGTCCGCTGCCGGTAGACAGGCAGGACGCCCGGCAGGAGTCAACATGCCGGCGGTCCTGCCGGGCAGCCGTCAATGGTCTGCCTCCCACAGCGTGCTCGGCGTGCACGGATCGGTGCTCGGGCTGGTCGCGGCTGATGTGCTGGGTTTGTGCATCCTCAGGTGGGCTCGGTCTGTTGAAAGGCGCAGACTCTCACGCGGTTCGTCTACGAGCGGTTGAAGGTACGCGTCAGGGCTCCGGCCACTGCGGTGAACAGGATCCAGCCCATCGCCGTCAGGACGTACGCCAGCCATTGCGCCCGCCCGCCGATGCCGAACGCGCGTTCCTGCCCGAAGTTGACGATTGGGATGAGCAGGTCCAGGGTGTAGACGAGTGGGTTGAAAGCCGTGCCGCCTGCCCCACTCGCCGGCGGGTTCAGGCTGAAGATGGTGGTACCGAGCGCGGTGAGCACGAGCAGCCACAGCGCCGCCCACGTCGGGCGGTAGCCGTATCCGACCAATCCGTCCTGCAGCAGGCCCCACGCCGCGCCTGCCGGGGACAGTTGCCGCCGGCGGCGTCGCTGCCTGACCAGCAGTACGGTGCGCGCGTCGGCCTCGTGCCCGATCTGCCGAAGGAACCTGGCCAGGTGTTCGTACGGCTGCGGCCGGTATCCGGCCGGATCCCGGTCCAGCCAGTTCAGCCGTTCTCCAGTTGTGCCGGCCGGTTCCAGCGCGGTGTACGTGGCGCCGTCCAGCAGTAGCTGGGCTGGCCAGCGGTCCGGGTCGTCGCGGAGCACGTCGACTCGGGCGTGCCGTAGGTCTACCGCGCCGTCGATGCGCTCAGGCAGCAGGGACAACTGCCCGGCCCGCAGGCCCCACGCGCCGAGGGCCACGCCACCGGGGTTCATCAGGACCGCGTCGGTCAGGTTGATTTCTCCCGACACCTCGGCACGGCGCAGCCGAAGTTCGCCGTCGACCCGCAGCCCTTGGTGGCCGTGCATTGTGCCCCCGACGCGCATGCCGGCCAGTTCAACATTGCCGGTGGCGGCGGTGCCCTGCAGATAGAGATGCCGGCCCACGTGGACCGCGTCGCCGAACACTGCGGCCGTCCGGTCGCCGAAGAGTTCCTCCGGACGCCGGTCGGCGGCCAGTCGTGCCCAGTCGAGGTCCAGGTCACCGCTGACGTGCAGGCCGTAGACGACGAGCGCGCCGGTGAAGGTGCATTTCACGAAGCTGAGGGTGCCCTGGACAGTCGCCGCGAACGCGTCGAGACCCGGCAGTGTGCTGCCCTCGAAGGACACGCCGCGGAGGCGCGCGAATGACAGCAACGGCACCGCATCGAATGTGCAGCCGATGAGGTCGATCGCAGGCTCGATCTCGGCTTGGGCGAGGTCGAGGCAGCCAACTACGTCGGCGCCACACAGGTGCAGCGCCGCGCGGTGGCCTGGTTCGGCTTCACGAGCGCCGAGGAGCAAAGACCGGATCACCGTGGCGCGTACCGTGCGAGGAGTGTCACCGGTCAGCACTACCCGCGTGCCACGCGGAAAGGCGTCCCACAGTCGCTGCTCCGTCGGGGACAACGCGCCGAGTTCTGGGGGGATCACTTCCGGAACCCTTCCGTGCGGGCATGGCTCAGGCAAGAGGGACCGACGAAAGATGTGTGGATAGCCGCGCCTCCTGTACGACGGCGGGTCGCGGACCCTGACTGGTAGAGGCATCAACACAACGCCTCCCTTGAATCCCGATCTGCGGGAACTCATCGTGGCGTTGCGAGCCGAACTGGAAGCAGACCAGCAGGCGACCTTCCTCGCCGGCTACGTCTTTCGGATGTCGCACAGGCGACGACGGGTGGTGGAGGGTTCTCGCCGTCACCCGAAACTCATCGGACTCACTCGATGGTCCACCCCTCTGGATCGGATGGTGGCCATTCCGCCGACCCGGACGGAAATGCCTTCCGTGGTGGCGGTTGCGGTGGCGAAGACCGACGAGGGGCGACCTGCGGTGTGTCCTTGCTCGACGTCGATGCTGCGGTGGCCGTGGGTCGCGAACAGATGCGCGGCGAGGCATCCGGTGCTGTTGGCGTTGACGACGTCCTCGCCGACTCCGATCGCCGGCGCGAACATGCGCGCGGACGCCGCCCTGCGGGTTGGGGAGAGCAGGTAGACGAAGCAGCCGAGATAGCCGAGACGACGGCAGTCGGCGGCGAGTCGGCGCAGGTCAGGGCGCATCGCGAGCAGGGTCGGCAGCGTTCTGACCGGTACCAGCAGGCGTGGCGTTCCCGGTGAGGCGACGCACGGGGCGTCGTCGGAGGCCATGTCGTTCGATGTGATGCCCAGTGCACCGAGGATGCTGTCGAGTCCTGCGGCTGTGCCGCCCTGAAGCTCCACCGTGCCCTGGTCGAACCAGACCTCAATGCCGTCGTCGCGCTGGATCGCGGTGGTGTCGAAGGTGCGGCCACCGGTCCGCTGACGTACGCGATGTTCCCGGATCCGGCGACGGTGCAGCAGGAACGCCTGGGCGGCGATTGTGCCGTGCCCGCAGTTGGTGAGCTCACCGTGCGCGGTGAAGAACCGTACCGTGGGCGTGGTTTCCGCGTCGGCGTCGACGAACGCCGCGTGCGAGGTGCCGGCGCGCCGGACGATCGCGCGCCGACTGCTGTCGCTGAGCGTGCTGTCATCGATCAGCACGGCGGTGGGGCTGCCACCTTCCCGGCGGCGAGTGCAGGCGTCGACGATCGTCACGTCGTTGCCGTTGCTTTCGGTCATGTCGGGGTTTCCTCCTCGGTGGCCGGGTCGCCGTCGGCGAGGGCGCCGGCCCAGTCGTCCGACCAGCGCACGAGGGGACGCAGGGCACGGTAGGCGCCCTGTCCGAGCTGGGTGAGGGCATAGGCGGCGTCCGGTTCCTGCATGACGAGGCGTGCCTCGATCAGCTCGGTCAGCCGCTGCCGCAGGACGCTTGACGACATGTTGTCGCAGTGGTGCTGCAGTGCGCGGAAGCCGAGTGCGCCGCGCTGCAACTCCCAGACGATGCGCAGGCTCCATCGACGTCCGAAGAGGTCGAGTGCCGCCATCAAGGGGCGCCCGGTGTTCGACCCACGAACCGGGGTTCCCGGTCTCGGCACTGCCATTGGCTCGTCCCACTTCTCCTGGTGCTTCTTTTTCCGATACGCTACCTCCTCGCCAGTGATTCGGTTTCCGAAGCGCAGGGGGTCGGGCACACATGACGTCCAGGTTGCGTACCGCTTTGTGTGAGCGGTTGGGTATCGACGTGCCGGTGGTGCAGGCGCCGATAGGTTCCGCGGCGGCGCCCGAACTGGCTGCCGCAGTGGCCGAAGCCGGTGGCCTCGGCATGCTGGCGTCGACCTGGCAGAGTCCCGAACGCGCGCGCCTCGGCATCCGCAATGTTCGGCAGCGGACGGCGCGGCCGTTCGGGGTGAATCTGGTGCTGGACTTTCCCGTCATCGACACGCTGGCGGTGTGCCTGGACGAGGCTGTGCCGGTCATCTCCACCTTCTGGGGTGATCCAGAACCCGTCAGCCACCGGATCCGTGCTGCCGGTGCAGTGCACATGCACACGGTCGGCAGCGTGCGGGAGGCTGTGCACGCCGCCGGCTGCGGCGTCGACGTCATCGTGGCGCAGGGCTGGGAGGCCGGCGGTCATGTTCGTGGGAAGACCGCCACCATGGTTCTGGTGCCAGCCGTCGTCGACGCGGTGCACCCGATTCCGGTCATGGCCGCCGGCGGAATCAGCGACGGCCGCGGCCTCGCCGCCGTCCTGGCCCTGGGCGCACAGGGCGCATGGATGGGAACTCGTTTCCTGGCGACCACCGAAGCCTTCACCCACCAGCTGTATCGGCAACACCTCCTCGCTGCCACCGCCGAGGACGCCGTCCACACCCACTGCTTCGATGGCGGATGGCCCGACGCCGTGCACCGCGCACTGCGGAATCCGACCCTGCGACGGTGGGAACTGGCCGGTTCACCCCCAGCGCCGGAGCGTCCGGGCGAAGGCGACGTCGTAGCCGTCGACGCCGCAGGCCAGGCCCATTACCGGTACGGGGATCTGATGCCCCTACCCGGCATGACCGGCGCCCTGGCGGACATGGCCCTCTACGCCGGCCAATCGGTCGAGCTCGTCCGGGACGTCCGGCCAGCAGGCCGGCTCATCCACGAACTCACGGCGCAGACCGTCGACGTCATCGAGCAGATGTGCCGCGCGATGCAGGCGGCAGACGGGACTTCGTACCCATGACCTCCCTCGCTCGCGTCGGCGCAGACGCCGACCGCGGCGCTGCCGTGTTGTTCGACGTCGACGGCGTTCTGGTCGACTCCTACGCCACGTATCGCCGGATCTGGGACCGCTGGGCGCTGCACCACAGCCTGGACCCGGAGACCGTCTGGACTCACACCCACGGCCGCCGCCCGATCGACACCATCGCAGTCGTCGCTCCACACCTCGACACCGAAGCCGAATACCAGGTGGTACGCGACTTCATGGCCGACGAAGGTGACGCCTTCCCGGTGTACCCCGACGCCCCGAGCGTGCTGACGGCCATCCGGGATCGGCGGTGGGGTGTGGTGACCTCGGGCCGAGCCCCCACCGTGCGGCAACGACTGCGAGCAGGCGGTCTACCTGACCCCCCGGTCCTTGTGGACAGCACGCAGGTCGCCCTCGGAAAACCAGACCCGGAAGGCTACCTCCGCGCAGCCGACCTTCTGCGAACCCCGCCGGAGCGCTGCCTGGTCATCGAGGACGCCCCAGCCGGAATCGAAGCAGCTCGTGCGGCGCGGATGACCGTGATCGCACTGACCACCACCCACTCCGCCGCCCAGCTCACCGGCGCACACCACATCACCAAGACGCTCGGCGACGCGATGCCACGCATCGAGAGTTGGCTCAGCACACCGGTGTCATGACCAGTGCTCCACGCACTCGTGACGGTGGGCGAGACCGGTCGGTTGCGGTCGTCTCCACTGGAGGTGATCTCGCCGGTCACCGCCCCATGCGCCCCTACGGCTGGGACGGCCGGATGAACTGCCGATCATGGTCACTGACCGTGCTCCGGGGGCCGGCAGCACGCAGGACGACGTCGAGCACCAGGTCCGGGTCGGCGGCGTAGGACCCGCTGGCCCAGGCCGCGTTCGGCTCGATCACGGCCCAACGGCCGTCGATGACGCCCACGTCGACCACGATGGCGGTGGGGAGTGTGTGGCCGAATCCGGCCGCCAGGTCAGCGCCGAAGGCGAGCGCACCGGCTGTTGCGGGGCCGAGGCGCAGCCGCGCCTGCTCGGCGTACTGACTGGCGGCATGGACTGCGCCGTCGAGCAGGTACAGCCGGTACTCGGCGGTGAAGTCGACGATGTCGCTGACGAGTACGGGAGTCTGTCGGTCGACGGCGTCGGGGCCGGGCAGGCGGGAACCGTCCGTATAGATCATGGCCCGGATGGTCTTGTCGTTCGGTGACTTGACGAATGCGGGTCGGCGGAGTTCGTACGCTTCGTCGATCGGGACCAGGGTGATCTCCCGGAGCGTGACGTCCCGGGGCAGCCCGGCGAGCCAACCGTGTGGGGCCTCCAGCGGGGCGATCCCGAGCAGCGGGGCGACGGCGTCGGCGAAGGTCGGCCCGGCGTGCAGGTGGTCGGCGTGCACACCGGCGGGCACCTCGAAGGTCGAGAGCTGCACGGTGGGCAGCCCTCGCCGATGGGCGGTATCGCGCAACCGCTGAGCCGATGCGGTCAGTCGCGGCGGCAGGACGAGTGTCACGCACGAGGATCTTGCCGCATCGGGTGCCGCTGCCACAGCCGTTATCCGTGGCTGGTCGCCGTCGCGCTGCCGGGGCTGGCCCGGTTTCGCGTGCGAGGATCTGTGGCCATGGGCCTGGCGGACGCTCTCGCTGATTGGACCGACGTGGACGGCGCCCAGTACGCCTTGGGCAGGGCTGTGGGTCTGTTTGTCGATCACACGTTCTTGCAGGTCAAGTGGGTGTTCTGGTCGGACAGTCCGGTTGGTGCGGCACTCTACGACATGCTGCACGCGTTGGTGCGCGCTGGCGTTCTGGACCATCGTGACGAGCCCGACCACCAGTTTCGATGGAAGACGGCGACACCGCCCGATGGCCGGACGGCTGCGCCATGACCCGGCGCCCCGGACGGCCGCGGCGGCCCGGCCCGTCGACCCGTCAGCGGCGTGCCTGCTGTTTCTTGTGGCCAGCCTGGGTCACGGCTGCGTAGCTGACGCCTCCGACGAGGGAACCGAGCCCGGCGAAGAGGATGCCGCTCCAGGACTGGGGTAGCCACCCCTTCAGTGTCGCCGCGGTAGCCAACGCCACCGGTACCGCGGTGATCCACGCGGTGACGATGGCCCGGCCCGAGCGCCGGTCGTCCTGGTGGTGCAGGAAGCCCAACGCGCTGAGGATCGCGAGAAGACCATCATCATCGTAGATCCATGACAGCGCCAGGACGAGGAGGGCTCCGATGGCCAGGCCGACCGACGAGCGCCGGAGAGCCTCGCGTACGGAAACCCCGTCCCGCCGAGACGCGTCTGTCCGACCTGCCGGGTCATCGGGTCCGTTCGGCACCGATGACTGCTCGTCCACCGAACGATTGTCGCAACGCCCGACCAACGGTCGGGTGCTGTCAGGTGAACACCTGCGGTGCGCGCTCGGTCCGACCGTGCGCATCCGGTCGACGTCGATGATCCCGCCGCACCACGCGGCAGCTCAGGCGTTGTCGAGCACGAACGTCCGGATGAGGTCGGCGCATTCGGCCGCGTGTGTCTCCAACAGGAAGTGCCCACCGTCGTAGATGTGCGCGTCCATCCGTTCGAGAGCACGGTGGTAGGCGAGGACCTCCTCGACGTCGAAGAACGGGTCGTGCCGTCCCCAGAGGACGAGCGCCGGCGGCTGGTGGGCGCTGTGGTAGTCGGCCAGCTCGGCGAAGCGGGCGACGTGGTTGGCGTAGTCGGTGAACAACGCGAACTGGGCGTCGATGTTGCCGGGTCGTCGCATGCGCTCCCAGTCGAGGTGCCACGACTCGGGAGGTTGCCAGGCACGCACGTCCTCGGGCAGCCCGGCGAGGTACTGGTCCCGGGTGCCGGCGAAGGTCAGCCAGTCCGGCAGCGCGGCGCGCCGCTGGTCGGTCGGGTCGGCCCAGTACGCCTTGGCGTCGTCCCACTGCTCGCCGAGACCGTCGGAGTGCGCGTTGCCGCTCTGCACGATGAGGCCGCGGATGCGATCCGGGGCGCGGGTGGCCAGGTGGTATCCCACCGGTGCGCCGAAGTCGTGCAGGTAGACGAAGAAGCGCTCGACGCCGAGCTGGTCGAGCAGGTTCTCGATCGTCCGGGAGAGGTTCTCGAAGGTGTAGTCGTACTCGTCGACGGTGGGCGACGAGGACATGCCGAAGCCGGGGAGATCGGGTGCGATCACGTGCGCGACGTCGGCCAGCGTGGGCATCACCTCGCGGAAGGTGTGCGACGAGCTCGGGAACCCGTGCAGCAGAAGTACGGCCGGCTGCCCGGTCCGCCCCGCCTCGCGGAAGAACACCTCCAGGCCGTCGACGTCGGCCTGTCGGTGGCGGATCTTCTGGATGGCCTGCATCGCGTCCTCCTCCCACCGCGGTCGGCGCGGGCCCACCGGGTGTCCGCCGCGCAGCACCGGCAGCGGGGTCCATTGTTCCCTGCCCGGCCTGGCCGCGCTGGCATTGTCGGTCCAACCCGCCCGTCAGACCGGGCCGCTCGATGACGATTGCCCGGCGTGGTCGCCCGCGTCGGTGTCGATGGGGGCGGCTCGCCGTCACCGGGTCCGGCCGCCGGCCGGCGACGCGACCGTGAACAGCACGGTGAGCAGGGCCAGGACCGCGATGCCGGTGCTGACCTGGAATGCGCTGCGCATGCCGTCGGCGATGAGCGACGCGGTGGGTGCGGCGCCCGTGACCTGCGGGGTGTCACCGACGACCGAGGTGTACACCGTGGACAGGACCGCCACCCCGAGTGTCGCACCGGCCATCATGATCGCTTGAAGTAGCCCGGACGCGGCCCCGGCGTTCTCGGGGTCCACCGTCGACATGACGGTGACGTTGAGCGCAACGGCCACGAGGCCGAGGCCCGCGCCGGCGAGCAGCAGTGGCCCGAACAGGCCGGCGAGGTAACCGGTGGTGGCGGTGATCGTGGTCAGCCAGGCGGTGGCGATCAGGAGTACGACGACACCCGTGGCGGCCGTCGTCTTCGCGCTGTATCTGCCCAGTGGCCTGGCCGCGTTCCGGGCGGTGACCAGCAGCCCGGCCGCCATCGGCAGGAAGGCGAGGCCGGCCTGTAGCGGGCTGAAGCCGGACACCTCCTGCACGAAGAGGATGAGGAGGAACTGCATGCTCAGGGTCACCATGGGCACCAGCAGTAGGCCCAGGTAGGCCCCCGCGCGGGAACGGTCGGCGAACACGCCGAGCGGCATGATCGGCTGCGGTGCCGTTCGTTCGATCACGACGAACGCGATCAACGACAGGACGCCAACGCTCAGTCCGACCAGGGTGAGCGGGTCGTTCCAGCCGTGTTCGGCGGTGCGCACCAGCCCGAACACGACGCCGACCATGCCGACCAGGGAGGTCGCCGCCCCGGGAAGGTCGAGACGGCCGGCCGTCCGTGGTGACTCGTCGACGAATCGGCGCGCGAAGAGCAGCACGAACAGGCCGACCGGAACGTTGACGAACAGCACCCAGCGCCAGGAGGCCAGGGTGACGATGACGCCGCCGAGGATCAGGCCGAGAGTCATCGCCGACGCGGTCGTCGACGAGTAGATGCCGAGCGCTCTGGTCTGTGCGGCGCCCCGAAAGCTGATGACCAGCAGGGCGAGGGTGCTCGGCCCGGCGAGTGCCGCGCCGACGCCTTGCAGCGTCCGCATGGCGACCAGCCACTCCGCGCTCTGGGCCAGGCCGCCGAGCAGGGACGCCACGGTGAACAGCGCGATGCCGACCAGGAACACCCGGCGTCGACCGAGGATGTCGCCGGCTCGACCACCGAGCAGCAACAGGCCGCCGAAGGCGAGGAGGAAGGCGTTGACCACCCAGGAGAGGCCGGCGGTGGAGAAGCCCAGGCCGTCTCTGATCACCGGAAGCGCGACGTTGATGACGGTGCCGTCGAGCATCAGCATGACCTCGCAGGACACCAGGATCGTCAGGGTCAGCGTGGCCGCCCGGCCGGTCCTCGGGGCCGACGACCGGGTGGTGTCCGCGGTGCGGGGCGGTGAACTCGACACGGATCCTCCTGCTTGAATAGCGTGGAGACGAGTGAGCCAATAGTGAACGCTTCCGTCTACTATATGGGCCGCGGTGTGACCGTGACAAGCTGTCTCCGCGCGCGGAGGCAGAGAGGTGACCGATGACGACTCCGACCGCAGGGGCGGACCAGGCGGCCCGGGTCCAGGGGCGGCGACGGGGTGCGGATCTCGAGCGCGCGATCTTCGAAGCGGTGATCGACCAGCTCGGCACCGTCGGCTACGCCAAGCTCAGCATGGAGGGCGTGGCGGCGGCGGCCCGCACCGGCAAGGCCGCCCTCTACCGCCGCTGGGACAACCGGGACGAACTCATCCGCGACGCCCTGGGCACCCTGCTGCCGGGGCCGCCCGACGTGCCGGAGTCGACCTCCCTGCGTGCGGGTCTGCTGATGCTGCTGCAGTACTTCGACTCGGCACTGTTCGGGTCCAGGGGCGCCGCGTTCCAGGCGGTCGCCGCCGGGAGCGGCAACGACGTGACGATGCTGCGTGCCCTCTTCCAGGCTCGGGTGACCGACCCGTGCCAGGAGCAGATCCTGGCGCTGCTGCGCCGGGACGTGCCGACCGGCGGCGCGTCGACGATTGACGAGGCGCAGGCGAGGGTGTTCGCCACGGTCGGGCCCGCGATGCTGACGTACAACTGCGTCAACGGGCAGGACAGGAGCACCGACCAGCAGATCGAGTCCATCGTGGATGCCGTGCTCCTGCCGCTGGCACACGCGCACCGGTCATCGGTTGGGCAGAAGCCCGGATAACCCGACGGTCCGGGACGTCGAGAACGGCCGGGCGGTTCCGTCCCAGTCGTGAGCGGCCACCATGGCCGCACCAAGGAGAGGCAGGCCCGGCATGGCGATCCAGCGGATGGACAACGTCCTCATCGTTGTCGACGATCTTGACGCGGTCATCGCGTTCTTCGTCGAACTCGGCATGGAGTTGGAGGGCAGGGGTCCGGTCGAGGGGCGCTGGGTGGAGCAGGTGATCGGGCTCGACGACGTTCGGCAGGAGGTCGCGATGCTGCGGACCCCGGACGGCCACGGCAAGGTCGAGCTGGCGATGTTCCACACGCCGTCGGCGGTCCGGGCCGAGCCGGCGGATGCGCCCGCGAACACCCTGGGCATTCGTCGGATCATGTTCGCCGTCGACGACGTCGAGGACGTCATCGCCCGCCTGCGTCCGCACGGGGCCGAACTCGTCGGTGAGTTGGCGCAGTACGAGAACAGCTACCGGCTCTGCTACGTCCGTGGCCCGGAGGGCATCATCGTCGGCCTGGCCGAACAGCTCGGTTGAGGGCCAGCGCCGCGAGGGTCAGGCGCGAATGTCGGTGACCATCGTGTCCGCGTTCTCGAACGACTCGATCGTGCGGAACCCTTCGGCGGCGTAGAGCTTCGCCGCGAAGTTCGCACGCTCCACACTCAGTGACACCCGAGGGATGCCGCGCGCGCGTGCGGCATCCCGGGCAGCGCGCAGCAGCATCCGGCCCACCCCCCGACCCCGCCACGACTCCACCACGCCGATGGTCAGCTCCGGCACGTCGTCGCTCACATACCCGTAGCCCGGGTCCGCGGCGGTCAGGTGCCGCAGCCAGGCCGCGCCGACGGGCTGACCGGCGGGCTCCACCGCGACCACCCCGACGTCGTCCGGCCGCATCCACCCGGTGACGTAGTGCGCCAGCGCGGGGTCGGCCAGGATCCGTTCGCGAGACCAGTCGCGCTCCGGCAGCCAGTTCACGGCCTCCACCAGCATGTCGACCAGGAACGCGAGATCGGACGGAGTGGCGGCGCGGATATCGACGTTCTGCACCGCCACACCCTGCCACAGGCCCAGACCCGGCCGCCATTGACGAGAAAGTGACTCGCCGAGGTGGGCGGTCGTAGTACCAACTGATGAGGTCTTCTTCATTCCCGGTGTCGATGGCACGGCCGTATGTCGGCGCCAGAGTGGACGCAGTGTCGCCTCGCTGGCCGCGGCCGTCATCGACGGGTCGAGGTCCGGACAACCACATCGAGAGAGGGCAGTACGTGAGCGGGAACGAAGAGCAGAGGAGCACGTGGGCGCCCTGGTGGGTCTACCTGTGTGTCATTCTCGGCGGCAACTACGTGAAGCAGTACCTGGTTCGGGACCTGCCCGTGGTGGTCAACGCCGCCATCACCATCGTGCTCGTGGGCACGCTCTTCGTGGTCATCACGGCGGTCTACCGTGGTGTCCGACGCGTCGACCGTTAGCGGCGCGGCGCGTGCCCGCGCGGTGGCGGCTTCCGGCTTCCTCGTTACGCTCGGGGCATGTTCCGTGCGGCTCGGCCTGATGACTTCGCGCAGATCATCCGCCTCTACCGGCAACTGAACCCGGACGATCCGGTGCTCGACGACGGATCCGACGAGCAGGTCTTCCACCAGATCGTGGACACACCGGGGCTGCGTCTGTTCGTCCTCGAACTGGACGGGGTCGTCGTCGCCACGACGTACCTCAACGTGATCCCCAACCTCAGCCGGTCGGCCTCGCCGTACGCCGTGGTCGAGAACGTGGTCGTCGAGGAGTCGCGGCGCGGCACCGGGCTCGGCCGGCAGATCATGGCCGGCACCCTCCAGGCCGCCTGGGACGCGGGCTGCTACAAGGCGATGCTGATGACGGGGTCGCGTACCCCGGCGACGCACGCCTTCTACCGCGCCTGCGGGTTCGCGCCCGACGTCAAGACCGCGTACCTGGCGCGACCACCGGCATCCGAGAGCCAGGCGCGCGGTCCAGCGCGGGCGGGCCGCGCTGGTGAGACAGCCTAGACGGGGAAGGTCTCGCGCAGCGCGGGGTCCAGTGACCGGCCGGTCGTCGGCTCGACGAACAGCTCGGCGAGCAGAAGGCCCGCGAGGTGGGTCACGTTGATGCCCGACTCCTTGCCCCCGAGGCCCTGCAACGCGCCGCCGAGTCGGAACGCGGCCTTCGCCACGCCGGCCGGCAGTCGGCCCACCCGGCGACGTCGGCCGACCGCCTCGGCGATACGCCCGATCATGTCGTCCCAGGTCAGGTTCTCGTCGGCGACCGGAATGTCCGCGCCGCTGGCCTGCTCCAAGGCGTCCGCCGCGATCTCGGCGACGCTGCGCACCGCGACCGCGGCGCTTCCGCCGGTCGGCACCACCAGCGGGGTACGCGACCGCGCCCACCGGTCCAGCGGCCCGGCCCAGTTCGGCAGCCGGTCACCGGCCCGACCGAAGACGAAGGGCAGTTCGAGAACGGCGACCGGCAGATCCGGGCCGGCGGCCGCCCGCCCCTCCCGGGCCTGCTCGACACGGCAGCGGATGTACGTGTGCCGCTCGGCGAGCCGCCACTGCGGATGCAGCCGGTCGAAATAGGTGTAGTAGGAGCCCATCACGACCCCGCGGGTGAGGCCCTCCAGGCGGGCGGCGGTGCACAGGCGTACCACCGGTTCGACGTTGTCGCGGCGGAACTCCGGGTAGATCGGCTTGCGCAGCGGCCGCTGCTCGTCGGTGCGGGTGGCGTACACGACGCCGTCGTGACCGGCGAGCAACGGCCGCAGGTCCTCGATCGAGGCGGACCCGACATCGAGGCGGTGATCGACCCCCGGCTGGGCGGTCCGCGCCACCGTGGTGGTGGCATGGCCGCGCTCGCGCAGCACGTCCACGACATGAGCGCCGATCAGGCCACTGCCACCCACCACGAGAATCCGCACGGTGCATCGTCCACTCTGGACCCGGGTGCTTGTCAAGCCACCGTGGCCCCCCGGTCCGTTGCGCCGGCTGCACCGCCGCGGCGAACGCCCACCCAGCAGCCGCTCAACCCACCTCTCTTAGCCCAAAAAGAACCGGGGCGGACGGTTTTCACCGTCCGCCCCGGACTCCCGCCGTTCGGCAGCCCCGGCCGCCGACCAGGCCGGGCACCGCCGGCTAGCTGGTCAGGATGAACCTCTCCCACGACCCGACCGACGTACGGTTGGCGATCAACGCGCCCGCCCCGGCGTTCTCGGCGGCCACGATCTGGTTGTTGGCCAGCGCCCGCAGGCCGACCGTGCCGTCCGAGTTGTTGATGATCGTGAAGGTCTCCCACGGCCCGACCGTCGTGCGGCTCGCGATCAACGGACTGGCGCCGGCGTTGTCGGCGCACACGTACAGCCCGTTGGCGCGCGAGCGCAGGGCGATGTTGCCGTTGCCGGCGTCCACCCGGTCGAACTGCTCGGTCGTCGAGACGCTGGCCTTGTTGGCGATCAGCGGGTTGGTGCCGACGGCCGATACGTACTGGTTGTTGACCTGCGCCCGCAGCGTGATACCTCCGCTGGGGGTGGTGGTGCCGGTGGTGAAGGTGAACGCGTCTACATCGAACAGGTAGCCGGACCCGCCCTTGAACACCAGGTACAGCGCGGTCGACGCGCTCGGCGGGTTGCTGATCGTGCCGGACGACTCGACGAAGGTCTCCCAGTTACCGGTCACCGGCACCGTGACGGTGCCCAGCAGGGTGCCGGTGGCCGACCCGGCCCGGACCTCGATGGTGCCACCGGCGCCGGCCGACGACGCCCGGACGGTGATGCGGTTGGCGTTGGACAGGTTGTACGGCTGGTACGAGATCCAGTCGTTGTTCTCGATGAACCCGGCGGTGCGGCCACCCTCGGCGCTGGTGTGGTCGGTCGCCTGGACACCGGACTGGGCGCTGAAGTGCTCACCCTGACGGTGCTTCGGCTGCAGGGTCTTGATGCTGTGCGTGGTGAGCCCACCGTTGTCGGTGTAGGCGGCGTCGAAGACTCCGTAGATGTTGGCCGCGGAGTCGTGCTCCCCGTCCGTCGGGACGGTGATGGCGCCGCTGCAACCGGTCTTCGAGGTGATCTGGTGCGCGTGGCTGTCGTGGCCCAGCGCGTAGGTCAGGCTCACCTTCGAGCAGTCGATCGTGCCGTCCTGCGGGTCGCTCACCGAGATCTGGTACGACACGGTGTCACCGAAGCTGAACAGCTGCCCGTCGGCCGGCGTGGTCAGCGTCACCGTCGGCGCGGTGTTCCCCACGGTGATGACCAGGCTCGCCGTGCCGGACAGGCCGGTCGGGTCGGTGACCTTCAGGGTGGGGGAGAAGGTGCCGTTCGTGGTGTACGTCTTCGTCGGGTTGGCCGCCGTCGACGTGGTGCCGTCGCCGAACGTCCACAGGTAGCTCAGCGCCCCACCCTCCGGGTCGGAGGAACCGGCCGACGAGAAGTTGACGGTCAGCGGGTTCGACCCCGAGGTGGGGTTGGCCGAGGCGACCGCGATCGGGTTGCGGTTGCCGCCGCCGATGTACTCGATCCGGAAGAGCGCCTGGTTGTTCGAGCCGGTGCCGTAGTCCAGCACGTAGAGCGCGCCGTCCGGGCCGAAGGCCATGTCCATGACCTGGGTGCCGCTCCACGGGAAGCTGGAGATCTCCCCGCGCGAGCCGTCGGAGTTGACCTTGATCGGCTTGATCCACCGGCGGCCGTACTCGCCGGCGAAGAACTGGCCGTCCAGCGACTGCGGGAACTTGATGCTGGAGTTGAGCGAGGCGTTGTACCGGTACACCGGGCCGCCCATCGGCGACTCCGAGCCGCTGCCGAACTCCGAGGGCGACCCGGAGTCGCCGGCGTACTTGATCCAGGCCGGCTTAGCCGCGGGCAGGGTGCCGAGGCCGGTGTTGCGGAACGAGTTGTTGGTCGGCCCGCCCGTGCAGTTGTACTTGGACTGCGACGGCCCGGACGGGAACGTGTATTCGTTGTACGTTTCGGTGCTGCTGTTGCTGCCGGTGCAGTACGGCCAACCGAAGTTGCCCGGTGCCGCGATGCGGTTGAACTCGACCTGACCGGAGGGGCCGCGGCTGGAGTTCGTGGACCCGGAGTCGGGGCCGTAGTCGCCCAGGTAGACGACGCCGGTGGCCTTGTCGACGCTCATCCGGAACGGGTTACGCAGACCCATCGCGTAGATCTCCGGGCGGGTGTTCGCCGTGCCGGGGGCGAACAGGTTGCCCGACGGGATGGTGTACGTGCCGTCCGCCTGCGGCTTGATCCGCAGCACCTTGCCCCGCAGGTCGTTGGTGTTGCCCGCCGAGCGCTGGGCGTCGAACTGCGGGTTGCGGTTGGTCCGCTCGTCGAGGGGCGCGTAGCCGGACGACTCGAACGGGTTGGTGTCGTCGCCGGTGGTCAGGTACAGGTTGCCGGCGGCGTCGAAGTCCAGGTCACCGCCGACGTGGCAGCACTGCCCACGGTCGTTGGCGACCTGGAGCACGATCTTCTCGGTGCTCAGGTTGAGCGTGTCGTCGCTGTTGAGGGTGAACCGGGACAGCCGCAGGTGCCCCTTCCACCGGTCCCAGTCCGACTGCGAGCCGGTGGTCGGGGCATCCCCGGACGGGGTGCTCAACGTGGGCGAGTAGTACAGGTAGATCCACCGGTTGGTGGCGAAGTTGGGGTCGACGGCGACGCCCTGCAACCCCTCCTCGTCGTGCGTGTAGACCGACAGGGTGCCGGAGGTCTTGGTGTTGCCGTTCACGTCGGTGACCCGCAGGACACCGTTGCGGGCGGTGTGCAGCACCGAACGGTTGGGCAGCACGGCCAGGGACATGGCCTCACCCAGCTCGGCGGAGCCGGTGGCGAGTTTGACCTGCTGGTAATCGGAGGCGGGGATGACCACCGCCTGCGCGGTGGAGGGAGCGGCCACGGCCAGGGTCACGCTCGCGACGGTGGTGACCGCCGCGATGAGTGCCCGGGACCAGCGCCGGGGGTTCGAAAGCATGATCGTCCTTTCTCGACGACCAGGGCCGGGGCGTGCGGGGGCGCACCACGGCCAGGTGGGGGTGGTGAAGAGCGCGTCGAGACGCGATCAGTTGGTGGTGACGAGGTCGAACTTCTCCCACTGACCGATGGAGGTCCGGTTGGCGATCAGCGGAGAGCCACCACCGTTGTCAGCCGCGACGTAACGGTTGTTCACCGTGGCCCGCAGGCTCACCGTGCCGTCGGAGTTACGGACGAGCTGGAACGTCTCCCAGGCGCCGGCGCTGCCCCGGTTGGCGATCAGCGCGGAGGCTCCGGCGTTCTCCGCCGCGACGAACTGCCCGTTGCTCTTGGCACGCAGTGCGACGTTGCCGTTGGCCAGGCTGACCACGTCGAACCGCTCGCTGGTCCCGACGGAGGTCTTGTTGGCGATCAGCGCGGTGGTGGCGTTGGGCGCGCTGACGTACTGGTTGTTGGCGCGGGCCCGCAGGGTGGAACCGACGGCCGCGGGCGGCGGGGTGGTCGGCGGGGCCGTCGTCGGCGGCGCGGTGGTCGGCGGCGCGGTGGTCGGCGGGGCGGTGGTCGGCGGCGGGGTGGTCGGCGACGTCCCCGGCGAGCAGTTGGCGCTCACGGAACCCGCGGCGACCTGCAGGCCGCCGAGCAGCATCCGGGTGAAGTTCGGGTCGGTGTACGACGCCTCGGTGTGCCCGAGGCCCGTGTACCACGCCCGTCCGCTGCCGACCGTCTTGCACCAGGTGATCGGGTGGTCGCCGCGCATGTTGCCGCCGCTGTAGGACGACTCGTCGAGGCTGGCGAGGACCCGCACGGTGGACCGGGGGTTGGTGCGGTAGTTGTACCACTCGTCGGAGCGCGACCAGGTGCTCGGCAGGTGCGCGGTCGACGGGTTGGTGCGGTCCTCGATCTTCACGGTCGCCGTCTGGATCGCCGGGTGCGAGTCGAAGTACGCCCCGACCAGCGCGCCGTACCACGGCCAGCTGTACTCGGTGTCGGCGGCGGCGTGCACGCCGACGTACCCGCCACCACCGGCGATGTACGACTCGAACGCCGTCTGCTGGCTGGAGTTGAGGACGTCACCGGTCGTCGACATGAAGACCACCGCCTGGTACTGGGCCAGGTTGGAGGTGGTGAACTGGCCGGCATCCTCGGTCGCGGTCACGCTGAAGCCGTTGGCGGAGCCGAGCTGCTGGATCGCGGCGATGCCGTTGGGGATGGCCGAGTGGCGGAAGCCGGCGGTCTTGCTGAACACCAGGACCTTGGTCAGCGGTGCGGCCGAGGCCTGCGTGGGCAGGGTTATCAGGCCGGCCACCAGCACGGCCAGGCCGGTGATGAGAGCCAACAGACGGGGACGGGAACGCATGGTCTTGCTCCTCTGCTGAGCGTCGACCTCAGGCTGTGCACGGGGGCAGGCCGGGGCCGCAGTGGCGGTGGTGCGGAAGCCGGGCCGCCGATGCTCGGCTGAGGTGGTGCGGGGGGTGGTGGGGTGAATGGGGGACGGAGCGCTGCGCCAGTCGGCCGACTCGACCGACACTGTGGACGATCAATTGTATCGACTGGCATCGCTGACGCAGTAAACCTCCGATGTCTGGCCCTCGTCAAGCCCACGTGCTCCGGCCCGGGGGTCCGGCTCCGTGGGCGGCGTGGGCGGCGCGACACGACGCGTGGCCGGCGGCAGGTCCACCCGCCAAGACGAGAATTTCGCGCCGATCAGGGCGCGGCGCTGCCGGTTTGCCCCGTCGACCCCGGTGCGCGTCGGGCGGTTAACCCCGCTCGTCCGACGCGCCACCGCGAGCGCCCCGGGTCGCCATGAGGATGAGGTCGGCGATCGTCTCCGGGTGGGTGACCATGGCAAGATGTGACGATTCGACCTCGATCGTCGTCGCGTCCATCCGGTCGGCCAGGAATCGTTCCAGCTCCGGCGCGGTCGTGCGGTCCTGCGTGGAGATCGAGTAGTAGCAGGGTCGGTTCCGCCAGGCGGCCGTCGTCGTGCGGCCCTGGAACAGGTCCCCGGCGATCGGCCCCTGCACCGCGTAGAGGGCGCGGGCGCGGGCCTCCTCCACCCCGCCGGCGAAGTCGGTCAGAAAAGCACTCTCGCTGAGCTGGGCGTACCCGTCGTGGTGCACGAGACCGGCGTTCGCCGGCGGCGTGGGGTACTTCGCCGCGAGCGCGGTGAAGTCCTCGCCGGCGTCCGGCGCGCGGGCCGCCACGTACACCAGGGCGCTGACCCGGGGATGGTTACCGGCGTCGCTGATGACCGTGCCGGCCCAGGAGTGGCCCACCAGCACCGTCGGCCCGTCCTGGCGGTCGAGGGCACGGTTGGTGGCGGCGACGTCGTCGGCCAGGGACGTCAGCGGATTCTGCACCGCGGTGACGGTCAGCCCGGCGCGCTGGAGCAGGGGGATGACGTCGGACCAGGAGGAGCCGTCGGCGTACGCGCCGTGGACCAGCACGACGTTGCGCGCCTGCACGGCGGGGGACTTGTCGCTCATCTGAAACCTCCGCGGGCGGGGCGACGCCGTGCCACCGCTGGGTCGTCGACGACAGCTCTCGCCTGCCACTCTTCCCCAGGACGGTCCCGCCGGTGGGCGAAACGCCGACGGCCGCGCCCTCAGCGCACCGGGTCCGGTGCGACCGCCCTCCAGTCCAGGCGGTCGCGAGAGAGGCGACGCACGACCAGCCAGCCGACCGAGAACGGGATCGCGCCCATGGCCACGACTCCCAGGACGGCCGAACCGGTGACGTCGAAGACGGATCCGACCTCACCGAACAGTTGGGCGACCGTCTGGAAGGCGACGTGGAAGCCGATGCTCGCCCACACGTCGCCGGTGGCGGCACGGAAGGCGCCCAGCAGGAGAGCGAAGACGAGGAACAGCGCGAGCCGGTCGACGGACCGGGCGGCCCCGGTGAGGAACCCGAACAGGGTGAACAACACCGCCTGCCCGATCACCGCCTGCCCGGCCGGCCACCGGGTGGCGAGGTTGTGCTGCAGGTAGCCACGGAAGACGAGTTCCTCCGGCAGCGCCTCTTTCAGCAGGACGAGGACGACCAGCAACGCCGCCACCCGAAGCGCGTCCCCGACGGACGTCCGAACGCTGATCTCGACCCAGCCGAGACCGAGGCAGAGCGCGAACCCGAGGGCGGCGGGCACCAGCCAGCAGGCCATGCCGAGCAGCAGGCGCCGCCAACCGGACCGCAGCGAGGGCAGGCCGAGACCGGCCCAGGGGCGTCGGTCGAGCCAGTGGCGGGCAACCACGACCAGGGGTACGACCAGCGCCGTCGTGAGGACCGCCCCGGCGGCATGGGTCGGACGGTCGTACTCGCGGTCGAGCAGAGCCCCGAGCGCCAGCCACACCAGCACGGCGCCCGTGTAGACGACGAGGATCCGCCCGGGCAGGGCGACGCGAGGGTTGGCGTTCACCACCGGCAGCGTAGCCAGTGGCGGCAACACGGGCCGTCAGCGACCGAGGACGAGGTAGGCGAGGCCGAGGATGCCCCGGTAGCCGTCGACGTACTCGCGCAACCTGTCGTCGAGCTGCGTGCGGACATCGGCCGCGCGGGGATCCTCCGGGTACGTCAGCAGCCACTCCTGGCGGCCCGCGAGCCAGGTGGACTCGAAGTCGTCCCACTCCCGTTGGTCGGCGGTGCTCAGGTGCAGCACCCGCCAGCCGCGTTCCCGGGCGGCCTCGACCAGCCCCGGGAGGGTCACCACGTCCCGGCCGAAGATCTCCTCGACCTCCGGTGTCGGAGGGCGCTCCCAGTACGCGTCACCGAGCAGGAGTCGGCCACCGGGTCGGACCACGGCGGTGAGCGCGTCGAGCGCGGGCAGGGTACCGCCGAAGGCGTGCGCCGATCCGATGCAGAGCACCCGGTCGGCCGGCTCCTGCCAGGCCGCCGCCTCACCCTCGACGAAGGTGACGTGCCGGTTCAGCGACCGGTCCGCGGCCAGTCGCCGTCCCCGCTCCAGGGCGTCGCCGTCGGTGTCGACGCCGACGCCGCGCGTCGCGACCGGACCGGACACGCCCCCGGCGGCGACCGCGCGCAGCAGCAGCTCACCCCAACCGCAGCCGAGATCGAGCACGCGCGCGCCGGGGCGGACGTCGAGTCGTTGCAGCAGCAACGCCGCGTGCTCCGGTGCCAGCGGCGTGTTCCAGCGCATCCGGGCGTGGCGGCTGGCGGCGAGGTGGTCGGCTGACTGCATCCGTGGATGGTGCCACGTCGTGATCATCGGCGTGCGCCGCGTCCGGTGCCCGCGCGTACGGCAGGATCGGTGGGGTGGACGCGCAGCGGGCGGGGCCGTTTCGGCGGCCGACCCCGCAGGAGGTGGCGGCGGCGGCCGGCCGGGGCCTGGCCGACGTGATCGGCCCCGGCCTGCGGGTGCTGTTCTGTGGCTTCAACCCGGGTCTCTACTCCGCCGCCGTGGGGTTGCCCTTCGCCCGCCGGGGCAGCCGGTTCTGGCCGGCCCTGCACGGTGGCGGGTTCACCGACCGGGAGCTGCACCCGTGGGAGCACGACGAGTTGCTTCGCCAGGGACTGGGCATCACCAGCCTGAGCAACCGGGCCACCGCCCGCGCCGACGAGCTGACCTCGGCGGAGCTGGTGGCCGGGTTGACGGGGTTGGCGGTGAAGGCCGAGCGGTACCGGCCGCGGTGGGTGGCGATCCTCGGGGTGACCGCGTACCGGATCGCCTTTGTCCGACCGAAGGCCGGGCTGGGTCCGCAGCCGGATCGGCTGGGTCCGGCCCGGGTGTGGGTGCTGCCCAACCCCAGCGGCCTGAACGCACACTTCCCCCTGCCCACGTTGACCGCCGAGTTCGCCAGGTTGCGGCGGGAGCTCGACCCCTAGGGCGTGTCTCGCGAGTGCTGGCCGGCCAGCGCGACACGGAGGTCGGCGAGCGTCGCGACCGCCCAGCGGCCGACGGCGTCGGGATACTCCGCCTCCGGTCGCTCCGTGACGTCCTGGGCCGTGACCGACCACGACACCGGCCAGCGCTTGTCGAGGTGCGAACGATCGGTGGGCGGCGCCGACCGGGTGACCTTCCGCGAGCCGGCCGCGAAGCGGCCCATCTCGCGGCGCAGGTGCGCGATCGGAGGCGCGCCGGGCCCGGTCATCTCGTCGACCGCGGCGTGCAGGCGGTCGAGCGTCTCGCGCGTGAGCCGGGACGGATGCTGGAGCTGGTACGTGGCCACGGCGAAGAAGTGCGCGCGCATCCCCGCCTCCGGTTCGAGAGCGGGTAGCACGCGGGTCTCGATCTCCAGCAGCTCGTGCAGCCGCGTCCAGCAGTCGCCGGTCGCCGGCAACGCCCCTCCGCACTCAGGGCAACGCGCGTGCACGGGCGCCCCTCCTCGGTGAGCTGCTGCCCCTCACTGCCGGCCCTCGTTCACCAGCTGCCCGGCGAGGCCCTGGTAGTAGGGCTGCATGGCGGGGTGGTACTCGTCGAACTCGGGCCGGGGTGAGCCGTCCCGGGAGGCGACGAGCAGGTCCAGGTAGTACTCCCAGCCGGCGCCGACCTCGGCGATGCCCTCCACGCTCGTGAGGTGCTGGACGAACCGCAACTCGGTGGTGCCGTCGGTCTCGGTCAGCGCCAGCTCCAGCCGCCAGGTGCCGTAGCTGTCGATCAGCGACACGGCGAGGCGTCGCGGTGGCTCGCACGCGTCGATGTGGACCTCAGACCAGGGCTGTTCCTCCTCGAAGGCCATCTGGAGCCGGACGGTCCGTCCGGGCGCGGCGTCGCCCTCCCACGGGCCGTACCAGCGGGCCGTGCGCTCCGGCTCGGTCAGACTGGCCCAGACGTCCTCCGCCGGGGCGCGGAAGGTCCGGGTGAGGACGAGGTCGTGGCCGGCGTCGGTGCGAAACAGGCGTCCGGTGGGCGTACGGGTCATGCCGTGTGCTCCCTTCGATGCTCCGCCGGGCCGCTGCTGCGGCGCTCTCGGCGGGTGCGATAGATCTCGGTCTCCAGCGCGTCGAGGTGTCGCTCCCACCGGTCGGTGCCGACCAGCCCGGCGAGCCAGTCGGCCAGCGGGGCGAGTGGGCCGGGGTCGAGGCGGTAGATCCGGTGTCGGCCCACGACCTCGTCGCGGACCAGCCCGCTCTCGCGCAGCACCCGTAGGTGGCGGCTGATGGCGGGTCGGCTGATCGCGAACCGTTGGGCGATGTCGCCGGCGGAGAGGGGTTCGGCGCGCAGCATGGTCAGGATGTGCCGTCGCACCGGGTCCGCGATTGCGGTGGCCACCTCGTCCACACCAGAAGCGTAACCCATGGGTTACGGGTTTGGTGACCCGCCTGCGTCGATGGTGGGCACATGATCAGGTCGCCTGGCACTCTGTACGCCATGGCCACCCTGCTTCGCTCCCGGATGACCGACTGGACCGTCGCCGTACCCGTGCTCGCCGTGCTGGTGCTGCTCGCCACCTGGGGGCGGGACCTGCCGGCTCCGATCATCGTGGTGGTCGCGGTGCTGCTGGGAGGTGCGGTGCTGGCGGCCGTGCACCACGCGGAGGTGGTCGCCCACCGGGTGGGGGAGCCGTACGGGTCGCTGGTGCTCGCCGTCGCGGTCACCGTGATCGAGGTCGCCCTCATCGTCACGCTGATGATCAGCGGGCCGGAGAAGACCCAGTCGCTCGCCCGCGACACCGTCTTCGCCGCCGTCATGATCACCTGCAACGGCATCCTCGGCCTGTCGCTGCTGCTCGGGGCGCTGCGCCGGCGCGTCGCCGTGTTCAACCCGGAGGGCACCGGCGGCGCGCTGGCCACCGTGATCACCCTGGCCACGCTGAGTCTGGTCATCCCGACCTTCACCACGGCCCGGCCCGGCCCGGAGTTCAGCCCGGCCCAACTCACCTTCGCCGCCGTCGCGTCGCTGGCCTTGTACGGGCTGTTCGTGCTCGTGCAGACCGGCCGGCACCGCGACTACTTCCTGCCGGTGGACAGCCAGGGCCGGGTGATCGACGCCGAGGAGCACGCCAAACCGCCGACGACCCGAGCGGCGCTGATCAGCCTGGGGCTGCTGCTGGTGGCGTTGATCGCGGTGGTGGGCGACGCGAAGACGGTCTCCCCGACCATCGAGGCCGGTGTCGCGGCCGCGAACCTGCCGCACGCGTTCGTCGGTGTGATCATCGCCCTGCTGGTGCTGCTGCCGGAGACCCTCGCCGCCGCGCGCGCCGCCCGCCGCGACCGCGTACAGATCAGCCTGAACCTCGCCCTCGGCTCCGCGATGGCCAGCATCGGCCTGACTATCCCGGCCATCGCCATCGCCTCGATCTGGCTGGACGGCCCCCTGCTGCTCGGCCTCGGCGGCACCCAGCTCGCCCTGCTCGCGCTGACCGCGGTGACCGCGGTGCTGACCGTCGTGCCGGGCCGGGCCAACGTGCTGCAGGGTGGCGTACACCTGGTGTTGCTGGCCGCCTTCGTCTTCCTGGCCGCGAGTCCCTGACCGTCCGCCGCCCGGCTCAGCCGGCGGGCGGCGGGTCGCCCCCGAGACGGTCCGCGCGGGCGTTCAGGTAGCGCTGCTGCGCCAGGTTCGTCGAGCGCGCCGCCGCCATCCGGTACGCCTCCCGCGCCGCGACCCGCTCACCCCGCAGCTCCCACAGGTGGGCGCGGGCGGCCGGCAGCCGCGGGTCGTCGGCCAGCCGCGGGTCGTCGGCCAGGTCGGCGAGCAGCGCCAACCCGGCCGGCGTGCCCCGACTCATGGCCACCGCCACCGCGTGGTTGAGCGCCACCACCGGATTGTCGGACATCCCGAGGAGCACCTCGTACAGGGCGGTGATCTGCGCCCAGTCGGTGGCTGCCGCGCTGGGTGCCTCATCGTGCACGGCCGCGATGGCCGCCTGCACCTGGTACGCCCCGACGACCCCGCGCGGCAGCGCCGCGCTGATCAACCCGACCCCCTCGGCGATCTGGTCGGCCCGCCACCGGGAGCGGTCCTGCTCGGCCATCGGCACCAGCTCGCCGTGCGCGCCGATCCGGGCCGGCGCTCGGGCGTCGGTGAGCAGCATCAACGCGAGCAGCCCGGTCACCTCGGGATCCTCGGGCACCAGCCGGTGCACCAGGCGGGTCAGCCGGATCGCCTCGGAGGTCAGGTCGGCGCGCAGCAACCCGGGCCCGGCCGTGCGGGCGTACCCCTCCGTGAAGATCAGGTAGAGCACGTGCAGCACGGCGGCGAGCCGGTCGGCGCGCTGCGGGCCGGTCGGCGGCGCGAACCGCAGCCCACTGTCGCGGATCCGCTGCTTGCCCCGACTGATCCGCCGGGTCATCGTCGCCTCCGGCACCAGGAACGCGCGCGCCACCTCGGCGGTGCTCAACCCGCCGACCGCCCGCAGTGTGAGCGCGATCTGCGACGCCGGCGACAGCGCCGGGTGGCAGCACAGGAACAGCAGGATGAGTGTGTCGTCGGCGTCCGCGGGCTGCTGGTCGGCCGCCGGAGCGCGCCACTGCTCGGGCAGCACCCACCGCGCCACCGTGTCCTCCCGCCGCATCCGGGCCTGCTCCCGGCGCAGCAGGTCGGTCAGCCGGCGGGACGCGACGGTGATCAGCCAGCCGCGCGGGTTGTCCGGTACGCCGTCGCGCGGCCAACCGTCGGCCGCGGCGATCAGCGCCTCCTGCACGGCGTCCTCAGCGGTGTCGAAGTGCCCGTAGCGACGGACCAGCGCGCCGAGGACCTGCGGCGCCAGCGCGCGCAGCAGGTCCTCGACGGGTGTCTGCGGCATCGGTCAGCCGGCCAGGTCCTCGATGCCCTCCAGCACCGGCCGCACGTCCACGTACCCGCCGGGGGCGTCCGGGTCGACCAGCCCGGCGGCGATCTCGGTGGCCCGGTCGAAGCTGGCGCACTCCACGATCGTGTAACCGGCCAGGACCTCCTGCGTCTCCGGGTACGGGCCGTCGGTGACCACGGGTGCGCCCTCGCGTACCTGCACCCGGCGCGCGTGCACGGGCTCGCTCAGGCCCTGGGCGTCCACCAACTCCCCGGACTCGGCCAGCGCCTGGTGGAACGTCTCCATGTGCTGGTGCATCGCCGCGATCTGCTCGGCCGACATCGCGGGCCGGTCGGAAGCCCGCCCCGACAACACGTCGTAGTCCTGCTGGGAGCCGTACAGCAAAATCATGTACTTCACGGGTGTCTCCTCGTGTCGCTGGCACCGCCTCCGGCGCCGCTCACCAGAAACGTCGAAGCCCAACCCCCAACCCGGACACCCACCCCCGGCCCCCGCCCGATTCGATCCGTTGATCATGAGGTTATAGCTCCGACACGCCGATGCGAGTGGCAATAACTCCATGATCAACGGGGGAGGGGTGGGGTGGGGTGGTCTAGGTTGGTGCCATGGCGGTGGTTTGGGCTGTGGTGGGAGGTTTCGCTGCGGTGGCTGTTGCCGCGTTCGGGGTTGTGGTTCGGCGGGGGCGGCGGACCGGCGAGGTCGGGAACGACGAACGCACGGCCGGTCGGGATGCCCTCGGCCGGCAGCAGCGCTACGAGGCCGAGCGACACGGCGACCAGGGCGACACCTGGCAGCGCGGCGGCGCTGCCGGCGGCTGACGGCTCACTGACCGTAGGAACGGCGGAGCCGGTCGTTGATCAGGTAGTTGAGCCGGTGCCGCAGGTACCCCAGTGTGCTCTCGCTCGGCACGTCCCCGCCGGTGGTGAGCGTCCACCGCAGCGCGCACTCCGGGCCGGGTGGGTCGGCGGCCAGGTCGAAACGGATCCGGTCCAGCGGCCGGTGCGGCCACAGCGACGACCAGATCAGCAGTACGGGCGCGTAGCTGGCGAGCACCCGGGGCGCCACCTCGTCGTCACGCAGCTCCAGCCAGGGCCGGGCACCGACCTCGTACGGGTCGCGCAGCGAACGCCACACGACGTGTGGCGGGGCCGGCTGACGGCGACAGCGGCTGCCCAGCTCGTGCACGACGACCCTCCTCGCCGGACGGCCGCACCCGCCCCGGCTCATTCTGGCCGTACGACACGGTTGCCGTGAACCATCCGCAGCCGCCGCACGTGAATCCGGTGCGTGGGCGTGGGGTCGTATCGTCGGGGTACTACCAGCGCGAGCACGGATGTCTGGGGAGGCACAGTGGGCACACGGTCAGGACGCGCCGCCCGGGGACCGCTGGCGGCCCTGCTGATCGCCGCCCTGCTGTCGCTCGCCTGCGCCGGGGGCGGGCTGGCCGAGCCGGAGGGCGAGCGCCCCGCGCCGGCCCGTTCGCAGGGATCCCCGGCGCCGAACACCACCCGGGCCGACGGCACCACAAGTGTCGCCGAATTCGAGCAGGACGTCGCCGACGCGCAGACGATCGCCGAACGGTACTGGGCGGCCCAGTTCAAGGAGTCCGGGCAGCGGTTCCAACCGATCCGGCGGATCACCCCGTACCAGCGGGCGGGCGAGGTGTCCTGCGGGGGAGAACCGCTGCCCCGCAACAACGCCGTCTACTGCTCCCGGGGCGACTTCATCGCGTACGACATCGCCTGGTCGGTGGCGGCGTTCCGTCAGGTCGGTGACGCGTTCGTGTTCTACCTGCTCGGCCACGAGTACGCCCACGGCATCCAGGTGCGGCTCGGCATCAACTACAGCTTCACCATCCAGCAGGAGTTGCAGGCCGACTGCATGGCCGGCGCGTACCTCGGCGACTCGGTGCGCGCCAAGGTCCTGACCCTGGCCGACGGTGACCTCGACGAGTTCCGTGAGGGGCTGGCGGCCGTGGGCGACGACCCGGACCAGCCGTGGTTCGCGGAGGGCTCGCACGGCACCGCCGAGCAGCGCACCGACTCGTTCTTCCGCGGCTACGAGCGTTCGCTGGAGGCCTGCGACCTGGGCTGAGCGGGTTGCCCGGATCACGTCGGCGCCCATCGCGGTCACCAGCGGGGTGCCGGCCTGGCAGGATCGCCGGTGTCGGCCACGACCCTGGAGGATCCGCTGAGCAGCCACCACCTTGCCGCCGTGCTCTTCGACATGGACGGCACGCTCGTCGACAGCGAGAAGCTGTGGGACGTCGCGCTGCAGGAACTCGCCCGGGAGTACGGCGGGGAGCTGTCCGAGGACGCCCGCCGGTCGATCATCGGCACTGCCATGGCCGAGTCGATGCGCATCCTGCACGACGACCTGGGGCAACCCGAACGGGATCCGGAGATCAGCGCGGCGTGGATCAACGCCCGGATCCTGGAGTTGTTCCGCACCGGACTGCCCTGGCGGCCCGGCGCCTTCGAGTTGCTGCGCGCGGTCCGGGCGGCGGGGATCCCCACCGCGTTGGTCACCTCCAGCCCCCGGGCGCTCGTCGAGATCGCCCTGGACACCCTGGGCCGGGACACCTTCGACACCGTGGTCGCCGGCGACGAGGTGGTGGCGGCCAAGCCGCACCCCGAGCCCTACCTGACCGCCGCCCGGCAGCTCGGTGTGCCGATCGAGCGGTGCGTGGCGATCGAGGACTCGCCGACCGGGGTGGCCAGCGCGCTCGCCTCGGGTGCGGCGGTGCTGGCCGTACCGGCGGAGGTGGCGCTCGCGCGCACTGCCGGCGTACATCAGGTGGAGAGCCTGACCGGCGTGGACCTGGGGCTGCTCGCGGCGCTGCTGACCGACCGGGCCGCGGCGACCGGCTGAGAGGCCGGCGCCCCGCCGCCTGAGCGTCGATCGGGGACGAATCGCCCCGGGACGGCCGACGCCCCCGATCGCACTGGCGACCGGGGGCGTCGGCTGTTGCCGATCAGTCGTGGGCGATCGCGCCCAGGACGTTGATCCGGGCCGCCCGGATGGCCGGCACCACGGCCGCCACCACACCGATGATCGCGGCGAGACCGAGGAAGACACCCATCTGCCCCCAGGGCAGGATCAGGTCGGTGATGCCCTCGTCCTTGAGCGCCTCGACCACCGCGGCGCCGAGACCGGTGCCGACCGCCACGCCCAGCAGCGCGCCGAACACGGAGATCACCACCGCCTCCACGGTGATCATGCCCATCGTCTGGCCCCGGCGCAGACCGATCGCCCGCAGCAGACCCAACTCCCGGGTCCGCTCCAGCACCGACAGCGCCAGGGTGTTGATGATGCCGAGCACGGCGATCACGATGGCCAGGGCCAGCAGGATCTGGATCATCGTGAGCAGCCCGTCGAGCTGACCGGTCTGCTGCTTGATGAACGCGTCCCGGTCGGCCACCGACACCTCGGGGCTGTCCGCCAGCAGCGTCTCCACCTGGGGCTGCACGTCGGCGACCCGGGCGCCGGGGGCGAGCTGGATGAAGCCCTGGCTGGGCTGCGGGATGGTGAAGTCCTTCGCGGCCTGCACCGGCAACGTCACCGGGTTGGTCAGCTGGGACGACTCGTAGATGCCGCTGACGGTGTACGTCCGCGCCTCACCCCGGGTCAACTGCACCTTGACCGTCGAACCCACCGACCAGCCACGCGAGGTGGCCGTGTCCGAGCTGGACAGCATCTGGGTCGGCCCGAGCCGGTCGATGTCACCGGCCGTGGCCTTCGCCCCGAAGATCTGCCGCAGCGACGCGATGTCACTGCTCGCCGCGACCCAGGTGCTCTCGCCGTCGAGCTTCGCCATGTCGCCGTACTCGCCGTCGACCAGCTGCACGCCGGGCAGGGCCTTGGCCTTGTCCAGCACCGCCGGGTCGAAGCTCGGCGGACGCGGACCGCCCTGCTGACCGGAGATCACCAACTCGGCCTTGATGGTGTCCTGGGCGAGCGCGCTGATGCTGCCCTTGGCCGAGTCGAGGATCACCGTGACGCCGGTGACCAGCGCGATGCCGACCATCAGCGCCGCGGCGGTGATCGCGGTGCGGCGCGGGTTGCGCCCGGAGTTGAGTCGGCCCAGCTTGCCCGGCACCGACCAGGAGAAGATCGCGCCGAGCAGGTTCACCACCGGCCGGCTGATCAGCGGGGTCAGCAGCGCCACACCGATGAAGGCGAACAGCACCCCACCCAGGATGGTGGGCAACGTGCTGCCCCGGGCGTTGCCGCTGAGCCCGAGGAACAGCAGCACCGCGCCGATCCCGGTGACCAGCGACCCGGTCACGGTGATCTTGGTCAACGGTCGGTCCGGGGTGGCCACGTCCTGCATGGCCGCGATCGGCGGGATCCGCGACGCCCGCAACGCCGGCAGCAGCGCCGCCACCACGGTGATGACCAGACCAACCGCGAACGAGCCGATCACCGCGGCCGCCGGTACGCCGATCCCGGCCAGGGTGAGCCCACCGGCCAGCTCGCCGAACAGGAACGCCAGCAGCGCCCCTACCCCGATGCCGGCGGCGAGACCGAGCACCGAGGCGATCAGCCCCACCGCGATGGCCTCCAACACCACCGAGCCGATGATCTGCCGACCGCTGGCCCCGATGGCGCGCATCAACGCCAACTCCCGGGTGCGCTGCGCGACGATGATCGAGAAGGTGTTGAGGATCAGGAACGTGCCGACCAGCAACGCCACCGCGGCGAAGCCGAGCAGGATCTTGTTGAAGAAGGACAAGCCCTCCTTCAGGCCGGCCGACGCGTCCGCGGCCACCTGCTCACCGGTCTTCACCTCGAAGTCCGGCCCCAGCGCGCGGGCCACGTCGTCGCGCAGCGTCTCGTCGGAGACCCCACCGGCGGTGCGGACGGTGACACTGCTGAACGTGTCCGGCTCGCCGAGCATGAGCCGCTGCGCCACCGGCGTGGTGAAGAAGACCTCGTTGACCCCGCCGATCGAGTCCCGGTCACCGCTGTAGCCCATGATGCCGACCAGGGTGAAGTCCCGCTTCTTCGACTCGAACGCGGTGAGCACGCCGACCTTCTGGCCGACCTGCACCTTCGCCGCCGTGGCCAGCGCCTTGTTGAGCACGACCTCGTCCTCGGCCTGCGGCGCGCGCCCCTCCCGCAACTGCATCAGGTCGCTCTCGCCGATCCAGTTCTCACCCAGCTGGGGCGGACCGAACGAGGTGATCACCTTGCCGTTGCTGCCGACCACGCGGGCGCCGTCGGCGTTGACGATGCCGGTCGCCGAGGCCACCCCCGGCACCTGCTTGACCCGTTCCACCAGGGCGGCGGGCAGCGGGGCGGAGGTCTGCTCGCCCTCCATCTCGCTGAGCTCCACCTTCGGTTTCGCCGCGACGTTCACGTCGATCTCGGAGAAGCCGTCGGCGAAGACGGAGTCGAACGAACGCCCCAGCGTGTCGGTCAACACGAAGGCACCGGAGACGAACATCACCCCGAGCACCACCGCCAGACCGGACAGGATCAGCCGGACCTTGCGGGCCAGCAGACTCTTCAGTGTCGCCCGGAACATCAGTTGCCCACCTCGGCCGGAGTGTCCAGCTTCTTCATGGTGTCCAGCACCGTCTCGGCGGTCGGCTCGATCAACTCCGAGACGATCTGCCCGTCGGCGAGGAAGACCACCCGGTCGGCGTACGCGGCGGCGGTCGGGTCGTGGGTGACCATCACGATCGTCTGGCCGTGCTCGCGGACCGAGCTACGCAGGAAGTTGAGCACCTCCGCGCCGGAGCGCGAGTCCAGGTTGCCGGTCGGCTCGTCCGCGAAGATCACTTCGGGGCGGGAGACCAGGGCACGCGCGCACGCCACCCGCTGCTGCTGCCCGCCGGAGAGCTGCGCCGGCCGGTGGTCCAGCCGGTCCTTCAGACCAACCGTGGTGATCACCGTGTCGTACCAGGCCGGATCCGGCTTGCGCCCGGCGATCGACAACGGCAGCAGGATGTTCTCCTTGGCGGTCAGCGTGGGCAGCAGGTTGAACTGCTGGAAGATGAAGCCCACCTTGTCGCGGCGCAGCTTCGTCAGCCCCGCGTCGCCCAGCCCGGTGACTGTCGTCTCACCGATCGCCACCGTCCCCCGGGTCACCGAGTCCAGACCGGCCAGGCAGTGCATCAGCGTCGACTTGCCCGAACCCGACGGCCCCATGATCGCGGTGAACCGGCCACGTTCGAACTCGGCGCTGACCCCCCGCAGCGCGACGACCTGAGCCTCGCCGCTGCCGTACACCTTCCACACGTCGTTCGCCCGGGCCGCGGCCTGCGCTTGGCCTACCGTCGCGGTCACGTCATCTACCTCTTCCGTCTGTCCGTCTGCTCACGCCGCCCCCCGATGGTCCGGCGTGACTGTTCCATCATCGGCGCTGCTCACGCCCGTTCCGTCCGCCCCTGGGGGGACCCGGCGCGGATTTCCCGCTGCGGGTGGCCCCCGATGCCGGATCAGGGTTGCCCCTGACCCGACGACCGGTCGACCCGTTTCCCGCGACCGGTGGACAGCGCCGAACCCGAGACTGCCCCCTCACGCCACAGGAGGGTCAACCGCGCCGAGCCGTCTCCGGTCACGGTAGGTGAGCACGGCAACAAGGCCGTCCCCCCACGGAGGGATTTCCGAGTACGCCGAGTGGGGTAGCCGCCGGACGTCGGCTACGCCCCGGGGCGGATCAGACCCGACTCGTACGCCAGCACCACGGCCTGCACCCGATCGCGTAGTCGCAGCTTCGTCAGCAGGCGCCCGACGTGGGTCTTCACCGTGGTCTCGCTGACCGACAGCACCGCCGCGATCTCGGCGTTGGACAACCCCCGAGCCACCTGCACCAGCACCTCGCGTTCCCGGTCGGTGAGCGCGTTGAGCACCGGTGCGGGCGTCGCCGCCGGATCGGGCAGCAGGTCGGCGAAGCGCTCCAGCAGCCGGCGCAGGATCCGCGGCGAGACCACCGCGTCCCCGCCGGCCACCGTGCGGATCGCCGCGATCAACTCCTCGGCGGGCACGTCCTTGGCCAGGAAGCCGCTGGCGCCCGCGCGCAGCGCCCCCACCACGTACTCGTCCAGGTCGAAGGTGGTGAGCACCAGCACCCGCACCGGCAGCCGGGAGTCGACGATGGCCCGGGTCGCCGCCACCCCGTCCATCCGGGGCATCCGGATGTCCATCAGCACGACGTCGGGCAGCAGCCGGCGGGACAGCTCCACCGCCTCCACACCGTCGCCGGCCTCGGCCACCACATTCAGGTCACTCTCGGCCCCCAGCACCATCCGGAAGCCGGTGCGCAGCAGCGGTTGGTCGTCGGCGAGCAGGATCCGCACCGGCCGCGCCGAGGCCACCCGATCCGTCATCTCGTCTCCCGTTCCGCCGACGTCGTGCCCGCACCGCTCATCCTCGCGTACGGCGGACGTGCGTCGCGGACCACGGTAGAGGCCTCCCCGCCGCGGTGTCGTCACCGACGCGGCACCGCGTCGGCCCCCGCCACGGTGCCCGCGGCGGGGGCGGTCAGCGACCGGCCGGACACACCGCGGCGCGCACGAGTGGCCCGCGGCGGTGTGTCACTCGTCGGCGCCGGGCACCACCGGCGCGGACCGGGCGTCGCGCAGCGGATCAGCGGACGCCGCCGCCACCGGGAACGGCGGCGGGGTGCCGCCGAAGCTCGGGCACAGCGCCTGGTGACTGCACCAGTCGCACAGCTTGCTCGGCCGCGGCCGGAAATCCTGCCGGGCGGTGGCCTGCTCGATCGCGCGCCACAGCGCCACCACCGTGCGCTCGAAGCGGACCAGCTCGTCGGCGTCCGGCGTGTAGTCCAACACCTCGGCGTCGCGCAGGTAGAGCAACCGCAGCACCCGGGGCACCACCCCCCGGGTACGCCACAACACCAGGGCGTAGAACTTCAGCTGGAACAGCGCCCGCGCCTCGAACGCCTCCCGGGGCGCGCCCCCGGTCTTGTAGTCGACGACCCGCAGCGCGCCGTCCGGAGCGACGTCGAGCCGGTCGAGGTAGCCCCGGATCAGCAACTCGTCGTCGACCACCGCCGAGATCAGGCTCTCCCGCTCGGCCGGCTCCAGCCGGGTCGGGTCCTCCACCGCGAAGTAGCCCTCCAGCAGCCCGGCGGCCGAGCGCAGGAACTCCACCGGACCGGCCGGCTCCGCGCCGTCGAAGATCGCGGCCAGCTCCGGCTGCTCGGTGACCAGCCGGTCCCACTGGGGGGCCACCAGGTCGCCGGCCGCCGCCGGCGTGCGGCCGGTCGCCGGCAGGTCGAACAGGCGCTCCAGCACCGCGTGCACCAACGTGCCCCGGGCCTGCTCGATCGTGGTGCGCTCGGGCAGCCGGTCGATGCTGCGGAACCGGTAGAGCAGCGGGCAGGTCTTGAAATCCGCCGCCCGCGACGGCGACAGCGAGGCCCGCACCGGCGGTGGCGCCTGCGCCGCGAGGGAGGGCTGGGGGGTGGTGACCGATTCCGCCGTCATGTCGGCAAAGGTTAGGGCACCGGTGTGACACCGACCGCCGCCCGCCCCGCGCGGCGACGGTCCGTAGCATCGTGGCGATGGAGCAGACATCCCCGCCGCCGCGCCGACCCGACCGGCGTCTCGGCCTGAACGTCGGCCGGGTGTTCGGGGTGCCGCTGCACCTCAACGGCTCCATGGTCCTGTTCGCGGTGCTCATCGCCGTCCTGTACGCCGAATTCGCCCGCCGACAGCTCGACCTGCCGCAGATCAGCGGCTACCTGATCGGCTTCGGGTTCGTGGTGTCGCTGCTCGGCTCGGTGCTGCTGCACGAGCTGGGCCACGCCCTCACCGCCCGCCGGTACGGCATCGGTGTGCGCGGAATCACCCTGGAACTGCTCGGCGGCTACACCGAGATGGACCGGGACGCCCCGTCCCCCCGTGTCGACCTGCTGGTCTCGCTGGCCGGCCCAGCGGTCTCCGCGGTGCTCGGAGTCCTCGCCGTCGCCGCCACCCTCGCCCTGCCCGAACGGACGGTGGCGCACCAACTCGCCTTCCAACTCGCGGTCAGCAACGTCATCGTCGCGGTGTTCAACAGTCTGCCCGGGCTGCCGCTCGACGGCGGCCGGGCGCTGCGCGCCGCCGTGTGGGGGCTGACCCGCGACCGGCACCTCGGCACCGAGGTCGCCGGCTGGGCCGGCCGGGCCGTCGCGGTCGGCACCGCCGCCCTGGTCGGGCTGCTGACCGTGGCCGACGTCCTGTCGCCGCTGGCGCTGCCGCTGATGCTGCTGGTCGCCGTCACCCTCTGGCGGGGCGCCGGGCAGGCCATCCGGGCCGCCCGGGTCAGCCGCCGGTTCCCGCTGATCGACCTCTCCCGGCTGGCCCGCCCGGTCTGGCCGGTGACCACCGGTACGCCCCTGGCCGAAGCCCAGCGCCGACGCGCCGAAGGCGGGCAGCCCGCCTCGGCCCTGCTGGTCACCGACTCCACCGGGCGGCCGGTGGCGCTCGTCGACCCGGCCGCCGCCGACGCGGTGCCCGTCGACCGCCGACCATGGCTGGCGGTGGACGCCGTCGCCCGCGCACTGGGCACACTTCCCGCGCTGTCGGTCGGCTGGGACGGCGAGCGGGTGATGGAGGCCGTTCAGACCCACCCGGGCGCGCAGTACGTGGTGACGTCAGGCGAAGATGTCGTCGGCATTCTGCACATCGCGGACCTTGCACAGCTCCTCGAACCCAACCGGAAGATGACACCGTGACCGCAACTCCCTCCACCGTCGGAGCCGACCCCACCACCCCGGCGCTGACACCCGTGCACCGTGGGCCGTTCCGGCCCGGCGACCGGGTTCAGCTGACCGACCCCAAGGGGCGGATGCACACCGTGACGTTGGAGCCCGGCAAGGAGTTCCACACCCACCGCGGCATCCTGGCGCACGACACGCTGATCGGGCTCCCCGACGGCAGCGTGGTCACCACCGCCGGTGGCGGCACCGCGTTCCTCGCGCTGCGGCCCCTCCTGTCGGACTATGTGCTGTCCATGCCGCGCGGCGCCCAGGTGATCTACCCGAAGGACTCGGCGCAGATCGTCGCGATGGGTGACATCTTCCCCGGCGCCAAGGTCCTCGAGGCCGGCGCCGGCTCCGGCGCGCTGAGCTGCTCCCTGCTGCGGGCCGTCGGCACCGAGGGTGAGTTGCACTCGTTCGAGCTGCGCGACGACTTCGCCCAGATCGCCAAGCGCAACGTCGAGGCGTTCTTCAACGGGCCGCACCCGTCGTGGCACCTGCACGTCGGTGACGTCGCGCAGTGCCAGGAGACCGGCTTCGACCGGATCATCCTGGACATGCTGACCCCCTGGGAGACTCTCGACATGGTCGAGCGGGCGCTGGTCCCGGGCGGGGTGTTCATCGGCTACGTCGCCACCACGCCGCAGCTGTCCGAGCTGGTGGAGGCGCTGCGCGAACGCGGCGGCTGGACCGAGCCGCGCGCCTGGGAGTCCCTGGTACGCGACTGGCACGCCGAGGGCCTCGCCGTCCGGCCGGACCACCGGATGATCGCGCACACCGCGTTCCTGGTGTCCGCGCGCAAACTGGCCCCCGGGGTCACCGCGCCGCCGCGCCGACGCAAGCCCAGCAAGGGCACCGAGGCGTACGCGCAGCGCCGCCAGGACCTCCGCGCGGCGGAGGCGGCCCGACAGGCCGCCGCCCAGGTGGCGGACGCGCAGTCCAACGGTGCGGGGGAGATGGACAGGCCGTGACCATCGAGCTGGCCGGAGGCACCGCCGAGCAGGGGGAGGCGCTGGCATGAGCCGACCGGGCTACGGCGGCGGTGACCTCCCCGCGGTCTTTCCCGACTGGTCGCCCTACCAGGATCTGGAGTCGGCGGCGCGGGCCTACCTGCGCGACCCGGACGTCGCCCTGGAGGCGCTCGGCGGCGTGCTGCGCGGCGCGTCCGTGCTCGGCTTCACCCTGGAACGCTTCGTCAACGAGGTCAACGGCGTGTGGCAGGAGGTCGTCGTCTGCGACGGCAGCCGGCTGATCCTCTGGCACGGCGAGGACGTGCCGCCGGAGGAGGGCCCTCCCGGCTCGATGACCTCGTCGTTGCGGGTCGTGCCGGTCTCCACCGTCACCGAGGTCGGCTGCCGGCGGCGGCTCAACCGCGCCGACAGCGGCGAGATCCGGGTCGACAGCATCGACGTCTACCTGCTGCTCACCTCACTGGACGAGGCGCCACCGAGCGAGGAGATGGTGGGCACACCCCGGCACGACGCGCTGCGCTTCGGCAAGACCCTCGACGACGGGGGAGCCGGGCAGATCGCCCGGCTGGAGGAATTCGCGCGGCTGGTCGCCTCGGTGGTCGGTCGTCCGATGCTCTGAGGCGTACCCCTCCCGGGTCCGGCCGGGCCGCGCGGCCCGGCCGGTGGGTGCCTCAGTCTTCCTCGGCGTCCGGACCGGCGACCTCGACACCGTCGCCGCGCACCACGTGGATGCAGTCGCCCGGGCACTCCTTCGCCGAGTCGATCACCTCGAGGCGCAGGTGCTCGGGCACGTCGACACGGCTGCCCGGCGCCGCCAGCAGCTCACCGTCGGCGCCCTTGACGTACGCCAGACCGTCGATGTCGAACTCGAAAACCTCCGGCGCGTACTGCACGCAGAGCCCATCGCCCGTGCACAGATCCTGGTCGACCCAGACCTGCAGCTGATCGGTCGCGACCTCGGTCACCGGTGCACCCCCCATGTTCTCCCGTCCTACACTCCGACGGTACCCGAACGCCGGTAACCGCCCGTCAGGCCACCCTTGGCGATCAAGGTTCGGTGACGAGGGTGTTGCGTGGGACCGAATCGGCCTCATAGCGGCTAGTGTTAGGGCAGAACGTTCAAGCCCCCCGGGGAGGTGGGACGTGGCAGCACGCAGCGACGACGCGGACTCGCGCGCCGCACGGTGGGAGAAGGAAGCCCACGATCTCTCCACGCAGGTCGCGTTCCTTCAGGAGGAACTCGCTCTGGTGCGGCGCAAGTTGACCGAAAGCCCCCGACACGTCCGGCAGCTCGAAGAGCGGCTGGCGGCCACCCAGGCACAGTTGGCGCGGCTGACCGAGAACAACGACCGGCTGGTGAGCACCCTCAAGGAGGCTCGCACGCAGATCGTGACGCTCAAGGAGGAGATCGACCGGCTCGCGCAACCGCCGAGTGGCTATGGCGTCTTCCTGGCCAAGCACGACGACGGCTCGGTGGACGTCTTCACCGGCGGTCGCAAACTACGGGTCGCGGTCTCACCCTCGCTGGATGTGGGTGACCTGCGCCGTGGCCAGGAGGTCCTGCTCAACGACGCGCTCAACATCGTCGACGCGTTCGGCTATGAGCGGGTCGGCGAGGTCGTGATGCTCAAGGAGATCCTGGAGGGACCAAACGGCGGGCCGGGTGACCGGGCGCTGGTGGTCTCGCACTCCGACGAGGAGCGCATCGTGCACCTCGCCGAGACCCTCATCGGCTCCGCGATCCGAGCCGGCGACTCGCTCATGATCGAGCCCCGCTCGGCGTACGCGTACGAGCGGATCCCGAAGAGCGAGGTCGAGGAGCTGGTCCTGGAGGAGGTGCCCGACGTCGACTACGGCGACATCGGTGGCCTCCAGTCGCAGATCGAGCAGATCCGCGACGCGGTGGAGCTTCCCTTCCTGCACGCGGACCTGTTCCGTGAGCACCAGCTCCGCCCGCC
This sequence comes from Micromonospora sp. NPDC049204, assembly GCF_040647935.1. Taxonomy (NCBI): domain Bacteria; kingdom Bacillati; phylum Actinomycetota; class Actinomycetes; order Micromonosporales; family Micromonosporaceae; genus Micromonospora; species Micromonospora sp. NPDC049204. Next base: position 141,552 of record NZ_JBEZDC010000019.1, read on the forward strand.
CAAGGGCATCCTGCTCTACGGCCCGCCCGGCTGTGGCAAGACGCTCATCGCCAAGGCGGTGGCCAACTCGCTGGCCAAGAAGATCGCCGAACGGCAGGGCAAGGAGAAGCACACCAGCTTCTTCCTCAACATCAAGGGCCCCGAGCTGCTCAACAAGTACGTCGGCGAGACCGAGCGGCACATCCGGCTGATCTTCCAACGGGCACGGGAGAAGGCCGGCGAGGGCACCCCGGTGATCGTGTTCTTCGACGAGATGGACTCGATCTTCCGGACCCGTGGCTCCGGTGTCTCCTCCGATGTGGAGAACACCATCGTCCCGCAGCTGCTCAGCGAGATCGACGGCGTGGAGGGGCTGGAGAACGTCATCGTCATCGGCGCCTCCAACCGTGAAGACATGATCGACCCGGCGATCCTGCGCCCCGGTCGGCTCGACGTGAAAATCAAGATCGAGCGACCGGACGCCGAAGCGGCCAAGGACATCTTCTCCAAGTACATCCTCGCCGGGCTGCCCCTGCACCCGGACGACCTGGCCGAACACGGCACCGACCCCCAGGCCACCGTCGCGGCGATGATCGACGCCGTGGTGCTGCGGATGTACTCCGAAACCGAGGAGAACCGCTTCCTCGAAGTCACCTACGCCAACGGTGACAAGGAAGTCCTCTACTTCAAGGACTTCAACTCCGGCGCGATGATCCAGAACATCGTCGACCGGAGCAAGAAGATGGCCATCAAGGAGTTCCTCACCTCCGGTCGCAAGGGGCTGCGCCTGCAGCACCTGCTCGACGCCTGCGTCGACGAGTTCCGCGAGAACGAAGACCTCCCCAACACCACAAACCCCGACGACTGGGCGCGCATCTCCGGCAAGAAGGGCGAGCGGATCGTCTACATCCGCACGCTCGTCTCCGGTGGCAAGGGCGCCGAGGCCGGCCGGTCCATCGAGACCGCCAGCAACACCGGCCAGTACCTCTGACCGCCAGCGGCGGGCCCCGACCAACGACCGGGGCGGCCCGGCGGGCGTACCACCAACCCCCGCGGCCCAAACCCCCCCCCCCCGGCCCCCGCGCGG
>NZ_JBEZDC010000019.1:142627-150667 GCF_040647935.1 Micromonospora sp. NPDC049204
GGTGGTGTTTTTGGTTTTTGTGCTGTTGTTTTTTTTGTTTTTCACGGCGACCTTCGCCTGCGTGCCGCTGCGCCCCCCCCCCACCGGCGGGGCCGCCGCCGCTGCGTGCGTCCCACCAGCCCGCGCGTCCGCACCCCGCCCACGGCGGCCCGGTCGCGGCCGACCCGCGGGCCATCGACGGCATTCACGCGCGCAACGGGCGCGCCGCGCCGGCGGAGCGGGGTGCCACCGCGACCCGCCACGGCACGGCAGCTGCGCCGCGCCGACCGGCAGGGCCGCGCGGTACGCCACCGCGCAGACTAGTCTCGATGGTGTGAGCGGCGGGTACGCCGGCTCCAGGGGCGAGCGAAGCGAGTGGTCGCATGACGGTACGTCGGATCATGGGCACCGAAGTCGAGTACGGAATCTCCGTGCCCGGACAGGCCGGAGCCAACCCGATGGTCACCTCATCACAGGTGGTCAACGCCTACGGGGCACGCCCCGAGCTCAACCGGGGTGGTCGAGCCCGCTGGGACTACGAGGAAGAGTCGCCGTTGCGCGACGCCCGCGGATTCACCTACTCCGGGGCCGCCTACGATCCCGCCGAGGCCCTCGCGGACGAGGACCTCGGCCTCGCCAACGTGATACTCACCAACGGCGCCCGTCTCTACGTCGACCACGCCCACCCCGAATACTCCACCCCGGAGGTCACCACCCCCCGCGACATCGTGCGCTGGGACAAGGCCGGCGAGCGGGTGATGGCGGAGGCGTCCCGCCGGGCCGCCACCATCCCGGGCAGCCAGCCGATCCACCTCTACAAGAACAACACCGACAACAAGGGCGCCAGCTACGGCGCCCACGAGAATTACCTGATGCGCCGGCAGACCCCGTTCGCCGACATCGTGGCGTACCTGACGCCGTTCTTCGTCACCCGCCAGATCGTCTGCGGGGCGGGCCGGGTCGGCATCGGTCAGGACGGCGGGCAGAGCGGCTTCCAGATCTCCCAGCGCGCCGACTTCTTCGAGGTCGAGGTGGGCCTGGAGACCACCCTCAAGCGGCCCATCATCAACACCCGCGACGAGCCGCACGCCGACGCCGACAAGTACCGCCGGCTGCACGTGATCATCGGCGACGCCAACCTCTCCGAGATCTCCACCTACCTCAAGGTCGGCACCACCGCTCTGATCCTCAACATGATCGAGGAGAAGGCGCTCGGCGCCGACCTCGGCATCGCCGACCCGGTCAGCGAGCTGCGCGCGGTCAGCCACGATCCCGGCCTGGCGCACCTCATGCGACTGCGCGACGGTCGCCGGCTCACCGCACTCGACCTGCAGTGGGCGTACCTGGAGCGCGCCCGGTCCTTTGTCGACGACCGCTACGGCACCGACGCCGACGAGCAGACCGTCGATGTGCTCGACCGCTGGGAGAGCGTGCTGGACCGGCTCGGCCGGGACCCGATGCTCTGCGCCGACGAGTTGGACTGGGTGGCCAAACTGCGGCTGCTCGAGGGTTACCGGGAGCGGGAGAAGCTCGGCTGGGGGGCGCACAAGCTGCAACTGGTCGACCTGCAGTATTCCGACGTCCGGCCGGAGAAGGGCCTCTACCACCGCCTGGTCACCCGAAAGGCGATGAAGACGCTGCTAACCGACGACGAGACGCGTACCGCGATGACCGAGCCGCCGGAGGACACCCGGGCCTACTTCCGGGGCCGCTGCCTGGCCCAGTACGCGTCCGAGGTCGTCGCCGCGAGCTGGGACTCGGTGATCTTCGACGTGGGCCGGGAGTCGCTCGTCCGGGTGCCGATGATGGAGCCGGAGCGCGGCACGCGCGCGCACGTCGGGGCGCTGTTCGACCGCTGCGCCAGCGCGAAGGATCTGCTGGAGACGTTGACCGGCGGCTGAACGCACGTCCTTATGCCCGCCGCGTGCCGCAAGCCGGCGCGCGGCGGGCTTTTCGTCGCCCGCGCGAGGTAAGTTCATCGCAGACGATCGTGGAGGAGGCAGCAATGGCCACTCATGACAGCGGCGGCCAGTCGCAGTCCGGCAAGTCCCGTCAGGGCGAGGAAATCGAGGACGTCACCACCGAGGCCAACCCCGAGGTGGCCGAGCGGCACGCCGAGATCACCGAGGACGTCGACGACCTCCTCGACGAGATCGACTCCGTCCTCGAAGAAAACGCAGAGGAGTTCGTGAGGGGCTACGTGCAAAAAGGAGGTCAGTGAGCATATAGGGTCAATTCGGACATGCCTAGAGCGAGTGATGATCGGGATGGCCTTCGCCGCTGCCGAGACTGCAGTGAATGGAAGCCGCTCGATCTGTTCTGTGCGAGTTCCAAGAGACCGGATGGGCGAGGCAGTTACTGCAAGCCCTGCTTCAACGAGCGATCCAAGGCAAGTTACGCGCGTCGGGTGAAGGCAAAGTTCGACCGCGAGGTGCGCGAAGGCCGCGTCGTGCCCGAGGGCCACAAGTTCTGTCCGACCTGCGATGCGGTCAAGCCGTTCGATGCCTTCCCCCGTAACCGGGCGGACACCTCCGGATATGCCACCTACTGCAAGCCCTGCCACAACACGAGGACCAGAGAGACCAAAGAGCGGCTGTACGGGGGTAACCGCGAGTACCACCTGCGGCGGCGGTACGGCGTCGGGGAGAAGGAGTTTCAGGAGCTCCTGGCCGAGCAGGGCGGGGTCTGCGCGATCTGTGGCGGCGCGGACCCGCAACATCTGGACCACGATCATCGCACCGGGTGGGTGCGCGGGATACTCTGCTTCAACTGCAACGGTGGTCTTGGCCAGTTCCGTGACAGTCCCACGAGGCTGGCCAGGGCGATCACGTATCTGAGAGGAACCACGTGGCAGCGGGCTTTGATCCATCCGGGCGTCTACCAGATGTGTTCACCAACGCGGGGACGTCCTCCTTCACGACGTTCCTGAGTCGGGTGGCCCCCGAGATGCTGCCCGGCCGGCGGCCGTTGCCGCCGGGCATGGCAGCGGACCTGGCGCCGCACGCGACCACCATCGTGGCGATCTCGGCCGCCGGTGGCGTCGTGATGGCCGGCGACCGGCGGGCCACCATGGGCAACCTGATCGCCCAGCGTGACATCGAGAAGGTGCACCCGGCCGACGCGTACTCCCTGGTGGGGATCGCGGGCACCGCGGGCATCGGGATCGAGCTGATGCGACTGTTCCAGGTGGAGCTGGAGCACTACGAGAAGATCGAGGGCGCGATGCTCTCGCTCGACGGCAAGGCCAACCGGTTGGCGTCGATGATCCGCGGCAACCTGGGTGCGGCCATGCAGGGCCTGGCCGTGGTCCCGCTGTTCGCCGGGTTCGACCTGGCCGCCGCCGATCCGGCGCGGGCCGGTCGGATCTTCAGCTTCGACGTGACCGGCGGTCCGTACGAGGAGACCGGGTACGACGCGATCGGCTCCGGCTCGCTCTTCGCGAAGTCGGCGCTGAAGAAGCGCTTCCGGGCCGGTGTGTCGGTCGACGACGCCACCCGCCTCGCGGTCGAGGCGCTCTACGACGCGGCGGACGACGACACCGCGACCGGCGGACCGGATCTGACCCGTCGGATCTACCCGGTGGTGATGACCGCTACCGCCGAGGGCACCCGCCGGTTGACCGACGCCGAGACGGCGGCGATCGCCGAGGGCGTGGTCGCCGGTCGGATGGAGAACCCGGGCGGGTGAGCCCCGTCCACCCCCACCAGTCAGCAGTCGTCAGCACCGCGCCGTAAGGAGAACCGCCGCCGTGGCCATGCAGTTCTACGCCTCGCCCGAACAGATCATGCGCGACCGCTCCGAGTTGGCCCGCAAGGGCATCGCTCGGGGTCGCAGCGCCGTGGTCCTCAGCTATTCCGGCGGGGTGCTCTTCGTCGCGGAGAACCTCTCCAGCGCCCTGCACAAGGTCAGCGAGATCTACGACCGGATCGGGTTCGCCGCGGTCGGTCGGTACAACGAGTTCGAGAATCTGCGCCGGGCCGGTGTGCGGATGGCCGACCTGAACGGGCTCAGCTACGACCGGCGGGACGTCACCGGGCGGGCTCTGGCCAACGCGTTCGCGCAGACGCTCGGTGCGATCTTCACCGAGCAGTCGAAGCCGTTCGAGGTGGAGATCTGCGTGGCGGAGGTCGGGGCGACCGCGGACGACGACGAGTTGTACCGGCTGACGTACGACGGTTCGGTCAACGACGAGCCGGGGCGGATGGCCATGGGCGGCCAGGCTGAGGCGATCACCGGTGTGCTGAAGTCCCAGCACCGTGCGGACATGTCCCTCGGCGAGGCGGCCCGGGTGGCGGTGCAGGCGTTGAGCACGGTTGGTGGTGAGGGCGGCGCGGCCCGGACGATCGCCGCCAACCAGTTGGAGGTGGCGGTGTTGGACCGTCACCGGGTGGGGCGTACGTTCCGCCGGATCACCGGTGCGGCGCTGACCGCGTTGCTGGACGGCGATGTGTCCGCCGCGGAGCAGCCGGCGGAGGCGGGTGGCCCGGACACTCCGGCGCAGCCCACCACCGAGTCGCACAAGCCGACGACGTCGGCGGCATCCGCTGACCTGGAGGACAAGCCGGCGGACGGCAAGTAACACCTGTTGGTACGGCGGCGGGCGGTCCGGTGTTCGGGCCGCCCGCCGCCGTACGTCCAGCATCTGCGGCGGCGGGCGTCCCGAGCGTCGCGGGCCGGTGTGGCCGTGATGCGTGGGGGTGTGGCCCAGGTCAGGGTCCTGCGGTCACTCCCGGCGCGGCGGCCTCGAAGGTCGGGGCGGCGGTGGGTGCTGCCGGGCGGGCGGCGTGGGTGCGCAGCAGCACGGCCATGACGGCGGCGACCACGACGGAGCCGATGGCGTAGCCGAGCTCGACTCGCAGCGCGGTGGAGACCGGGGCGAGCGTCGCGGCGACCAGGGCGGCCACCCCGATGGCCCAGGCGAGGGCCTGTGCCCGGTGCCGGTCGAGGGCCAGGAGTGCCTGGCCGAGGACCATCGCCCACAGGTAGGCGAGGGTGGCGACGGCGAGCCAGGCGAAGTCGGCGTGGCCGAGGACTCCGGGCGCGTCGAAGAGGGTCTGCACCAGTTGTGGGCCGACAAGCACGGCGAGGACGGCACCGGTGAGGCCGAGGGCGCTGACGATGCCCAGGGCGCGGCGCAGCAGGCTGTGGAAGCCGGTGAGGTCGCCGGTGCTGGCCGAGGTGGAGAGGCCGGGCAGCAGCGATGCCTGCAACGAGGCGAAGACGAACAGCGGGATCCGGACCAGCACCAGCGCGGAGAGCAGCGCGCCGGCGGTCGCCTCGTCGGATGGGTCCAGCACCTTGACGTTGATCACGCCGATGTTGACCACGACCTGGGCGAGCAGGCTGGAGGCGATGAGGAGGCCGAGGCCGCGCACCAGGCTCGCCCAGGTCACGGGAACGCCGCCGCCGACGGCGCGCAGGACCGGTGGTGCAGTGAGGATGGCGCCGGCGACGGGCGCGATGACCAGCACCGCGCCGTACCAGACGGGGTCGGTGACACCGTTCAGGCCGAGGACGGTGACCAGCGCGATCCGGAGGCCGCCGTCGATGCCGAGTTGGGTGCCGTACCAGGGGAACAGTTGCAGGCCGGAGAGGATGCCGCGGGTGGTGTGCGCGACGGCGAGTCCGGCCAGCGCGCCGATCAGGACGGTGACCATGGTGCCGTCGCCGGCGAAGAGCCGGTCGGCGAGCGTCTCCCGGAAGACGACGATCAGCGCGACGACGGCGGCGAGCAGGCCGGCGGCCAGGGCCGCCCCCCGGGCCAGTACCGGCCCGGGGGGGAGGCCCTGGCTGTGCCGGGCGGCGACGAGTCGGGCGACCTCCTGCTCGACCGGCATGAACAGGCCGATGCCGAGGGTGAAGACGATCGTCCAGAGCACGGAGAGGGAGTTGTAGTCCGCCTCGGTGAGACTGTGCCCGGCGACCGCCAGGTGAACGTAGGAGGCGAGTCCCAGCAGGGCGAGACCGGCGCCGACGGCGACGGTGCCCGGTGGGACCAGACTCAGGAGCCGGCGGATCACCGGCGAATGAGCGCCAACGTGAGGACGGCGAAGGCGCGGCCGAGGTAGATCATGGCCTTGGCGGGGGAGTGGCTGGGGGTGCCCGCCATCCGCTTGCGCATGGCCACCGGCACCTGGCGGATGGTGTAGCCGCGTCGGGCGGTGTGCACGAGCGTCTCCACGGTGTCGCCCAGGTACTCCACCGGGTACCAGGTGGCGAACATCTCGATCACCCGACGGTTGGCGGCCCGGAACCCGGAGGTGGTGTCGGTGAGCTTGGTGTGCGCGACGCGGGACAGCACACCGGAGAGCATGACCATGGCCCAGCGGCGGGGGCCGCGGACGTTGTAGTCACCCTCGCCGGCGAACCGGGCGCCGATCACCAGGTCGGTCTCGTCGAGCAGGTCGACGAGCTTCGGCACGTACCGGGGGTCGTGCTGGCCGTCCGCGTCGATCTGGATGGCGACGTCGTAGTCGTGGTCGCGCGCGTACCGGTACCCGACCCGCATGGCGCCGCCGACGCCGAGGTTGTACGGCAGCTTGGCCACGCGGGCGCCGGCCGCGGCGGCGACCGCGGCGGTGCGGTCGGTGGAGCCGTCGTCGATGACGATCACGTCGACGCCGGGCAGCTCGCCGCGGACCTCGCCGACCACGTCGGCGATCGAGCCGGACTCGTTGAGCGCCGGGATGATGATCAGGACCCGCTTGCCGTTAACCATCGTGGGACACCAGTTCGTTTCGGGCCGCTCGCTCGGCGTCGATCTCGGTACGGAGCAGGGCGAAGTCTTCGGCCAGGGTGCGGGTCTCTTCTTCCAGGTGGCTGACCTCCCAGCTGAGGTGCACGCAGACCAGCAGCAGGAAGACGATGCCGAGGAAGAGCACGAGGCTGACGCCAGAGGCGACGCCGAGCAGTTCGGCGACGTTGTCCAGCAGGCGGGGGAAGAGCGACAGGGGGATGACGATCACCAGGACGCCGAGCCAGAGCATGCCGTACTTTTCGCGAAGCTGCCGGCGGCGCAGCAGCTCGACGATGGTGGCGAGCAATATCAGGCCGGTCAACCCGGTGACGAGGGTGAGCTTCATGCGACCTTCCACGGAGCGGGCGGAGCGGGGGAGTCGAATGCGTCGACGAGAGTGGCATGCCAGTCGGGGAGCGACGGCAGACCTGCGGCCGCCCAGCGGCTGTGTGCTAGCACACTGTACGCCGGACGGGGGGCAGGAAGAGGATACCGGTCACTGGTGGTGGGTCGGATCCGGTCGGGGTCCAGACCGGCCAGCGTGAACGCCGCGCGGGCGAGCCCGTACCAGGTGGTCTGGCCGGCACAGGTGCTGTGGTAGACGCCGGCGGCGGCCTGGCCGGCGAGGGCGGCGTCGGCGAGTGCGACGAGCTGTTCGGCGAGCCGGTAGGACCAGGTGGGCTGGCCGTGCTGGTCGTCGACCACGCTGATGAACTCCCGCTGGCCGGCGAGCCGGAGCATGGTGGCCACGAAGTTCGGGCCGTGCGCGCCGTACAGCCAGGCGGTGCGGACCACGTAGCCACTGTCGGGCAGTAGTCGGGCGACCGCCTGCTCGCCGACCAGCTTGCCCCGGCCGTACGCGTTGACCGGCGCGGTGGGGGCGTCCTCCGGGTAGGGGGACTGGGCATCGCCGGCGAGGACGTAGTCGGTGGAGATCTGGATGAGCCGGCTGCCGCTGGCGGCGCACGCCGACGCGAGGTTCGCGACGCCGTTGCCGTTGATGGCGGTGGCCGCCGCCTCGTTGGTCTCGGCGCCGTCGACATTTGTCCACGCCGCCGTGTTGATCACGATGTCGTGCTCGGCGACGGCCTCGCGGACGGCGGCGGGATCGGTGATGTCCAGGTCGGCCCGGCTGGCGGCGGTCACCTTGAGGTCGGGCCGGGTGTGCAGCACGGTGACCAGGTCCCGGCCGAGCATCCCGCCGGCGCCGGTGACGAGTAGGCGGGTCATGCGGTGGGTGTGGTCTTGAGGGGTTCCCACCAGGTGCGGTTGTCGCGGTACCAGGTGACGGTGTCGGCGAGGCCCTGGTCGAGGGTGATGCTGGG
>NZ_JBEZDC010000020.1:0-146531 GCF_040647935.1 Micromonospora sp. NPDC049204
CGTCTGGGCACTGCTGCGCGACGGCCGCGAGTTCCAACCCACACCACCGCTGACCGCGTCTACGGCTTGACTTGGTCATTGAAACTCCTTCGTGGTCGCGGTGGGCGGGTCAGGCGCGGCGGATCATGATGTCGCCGTAGGAGGTGTTCGCCCGGACCTCGACCGTCTCGTCGGTCTGCGCCGGGCCGTCGGTCGTCTCCAGGGCGTTTTGGACGCGGCCGTGCTTGGAACTGACGTCGAGCCAGGCGGCGGTCCCACGCCGGATGCCGACCTCGATGGCGCCGTAGGAGGTGTTCAGCTCGATCGCCCCTCGGACGACCTCGCCCAACCGGACGTTGCCGTAGGCGGTGCGGGCCGTCACCGAGGCCAGCGGCGCGTCGAGGGTGATGTCGCCGTACGCGGTGTTGACCCGGACGTCGCCGCCGCTGCGGCCGATCCAGCAGTCACCGGAGGAGTTCTTGATCTCGGCGGAGCCGTCGACCGCCCCGATGCGGACCTTGCCGGAGGAGACCTTCACCCGGGCCGAGCCCGTGACCCGCTCCACCGCGACCTCGCCGTGGCTGCTGTCGATGTCCAACGGCCCGGTCTCGTCGAGCCGGATCCCGCTCCCCGTCTTGATCCGGCACTCGCCCAGCCGACCCTCGCAGCGGAACGCCGCCCAGGACGACTCGCCGTGCACTCGCGACCCGGCCGGCAGCTCGATCAGGACGTCGACCGACGGCCCGGAACCGAAGCCGTAGCGGCGCCAACTCTTCGACACCCTGATCAGCAGTTGTCCTGCGGCGTACTGGACGGTGGTCTGTTCCGCGGTGCTCACGTCGGCCTTGCTCGACGGGTCGCGGGGCCGCACCGTCACCACGGTGTCGGTGCGGTCGGTCGCTTTGATCCAGACATCTCCCACGGGCAGCTCGACCCGGACGGCGATGGGTTCTGGCGTTTCGAAAACAGGCATGGTGGTCTCCCGAAAGGTGGTCGGCGACTGTCGCCGCTGGTCAGCGGCGGGAAAACAAGGGGGTACGGAGAGTCAGCGGGCCCAGCCGGTGAGGTGCTGGCCGGAGCGTGGCTCCACCCGGCGGGGCGGGCGACGCTCCGTCTCGCCGGCGCTGACGGCACCGGCGACGGCGCGTACCAGCCAGGCGTTGACCGAGAGCCCGGCCCGCCCGGCGGCCTCCTCGACGCTTGCCTTGAGGTGGTCGGGGAGTCGGAGGTTGATCCGCGAGGTGCCACCGTCCTCCCCCTCCGGCGCGGGGGCTGGCGTGGCGAGCGGCGGCGGGCCGCTGGCCTCACTCACCTCGTCGACGAGCGGGCTGGCCGGCGTCACCACGAAGTCCGGCTCGCGCCCGCGCAACCGGACGTGCACCGAACCCGGCGCGAGATCGCGGGTGATCTCGTCGGCGGCGTCGGACAGGGCCTCGAGCAACGTGAGACGGGTCGCCGCCTCCAACTGGGCGAAGAGCCGCTCGGCCAGCATCCGGGCCTCGGGGTCGACCCCCTCGGCAGCAATGGCGAACTCGTCTCGCAGGTTCTCGACGTATGACCTCAGCTCCATGGCACCATCATGGCACCACTTTGGCTCAGAACGCAACAGGCGTGGCTCACAATGGTGCCGACCGATCAGGCCCGCCGCGGCACGCCGGGTGCTTCCAGCTCGCCGAACATGCCCCGGACCAGGTGATTCGCCTCTGCCTGAGTCAGCCCGGAGGCCACCAGCAGGTCGCTGACGGTCGTCCGGACCTGTGCCACCACCACCGCCCCGGAGAAGCCGACCCCCTCCCGATAGGCCGCACCGGCCGTCCGGACCGCCCGCAGCGCCTGCTCACGTGCCCGGTTCGGCTCGACCGCGGCGGCGAACTGCCGCTTGAGCAACCGGACGGCCTCGGCGAGATCGGCCACCGCCCCCGGCAGCGCGTCCGGGACCGGTTCACCGTCCTCGATCAGCGTCACCGACCGGCGGATGAGGGTCCCGCTGTTGCGCATCGCCCGGTCGATCGGCTCTGCCGCCTGCGCGTACCGGCTCACCGGACCGTGCCGTTCGCGCCAGTGCACCGGCGACAGGACGCTGGCCTCCCGGGCGCCCTGGGTCGCCTCGACGAACGCCTGCACCTGGCCCTTGTTCTGCCGCAGTTCGCTGCGGGCGGTGCGGACCCGATCAGCGTCCCGCTCGGCCAGCGCGCTGGCGGTCGCGTCGAGTTGGGTGGCGAGGAGGTCCAACGCCGGCCGCGCGGCCCGGTTGAGCACCCGCAGCGGGTTCAGCGGCAGCAGCACGGTGGTGATCAGCAGCGCCAGCCCGCCCCCGACGAGCGCGTCCACGAACCGAGGGATCTCCAGATCACGGATGGACGGACTGAGCGTGGCGATCAGCACCGCCGTCGCTCCGGCCTGGACCACCACCGCCGCACTGCCCACGAGGAACAGCGCGACCACGATCGCGAGCACGACGATCAGGACGAGTTGCCACCACCCGGTGCCGATCAGCACGAGCAGCAGATCGCCGATCAGCACCCCCACGGTGACACCGATGATCAGTTCGACGGTACGGCGGAGCCGTTGGCCGACGGACGCGGCGAGAGTCGAGACCGCGGAGATCGGTGCGAAGATCGGCTGCGACACGTGCAGCAGCTCGTGCGCCACGAACCACGCCAGCGCCGCGGCCAGACCGGCCTGCACCGCGAGCCCGCCGAAGGCCCGTACCCGACGCATCCGGTCGCGCAGCGTGGCCACCACGCGGTCCCAGAGCCGGACCACGATCGGAGCGCGGCCCTCCGCTCCGTGCCGACCGGCAGCGACCATGGCGGCACCTACCCCGCCAGCACCCGATCAATCCCCCGCGCCGGTGCGTCGACCTCCCCGCCCGAGCGTGTGCGCGGCGCCGACCACGACGAAGGGCAGCCACGGCGTCCGTCGCGGCGTGGGCGGGCCGCGATTGAGGCCGTCCGGTTCGGGTAGACCGCGGTCTGCCGCCGTCCGGGTGGCGGCCCCGGCACGGCGGGCTGGCAGGGCTGGCCTCGGGTGGATCGTGTGCCCGAGGGCTGCCGAGACGCCTCGGGGGGCATTCGGATGGACCAGCGCGGTTGAGCGAGCCAGACACCACCGGCGGCATCGTGGAGCTGCGGGTGCACGGCGTCTCCGGCGCGAGCGCCGAAGAGGTGCTGGGCCTGCGGCAGGTCGCGCAGGTGGCGGGTGACCGCAACGGGGGCTTCTACCGGCCGCGCCCCCGGTATTCGGACACCACCGGCGCGCACGGGGTGACGCTGGAGTCGTACCGCTGGGGTGATCTGCCCTCCGGGACGGTGGTCCGCGCCCTGGGGTTGGTCTTCCTGCTGCCATTCATGCTGGTCAACGTGGCGATCTGGATGCGTCCCGCGAACTCCGGTTCCGAGGCGACGGTCAGGTCGCTGTGCCGGTTGCTGGCGCTCACCCTGACCGTGCTCTACGTGCTCGGCATCGCCGGCGTCGCCCTGGATCTCGTCGGTTGGAAGTGTCTGAACTCGGCGAACTGCCTCGCCGGACGCAGCTGGCTGTCCTGGTTGAGCGGCCGGCCGGTCGGGGTGCGACTCGCGGTGCTCGCGCTGGTCCCGGCCACCGCGATCGGCCTGATCTGGCGGATCAGCAACCGGCCGGGGCGGACGTTCGAGGCGTTTCGCGCACCCGAGCAGGTCTCCGGGCATCGGCTCGGCGCGGTCGGTCAGTGGAACGCCGAGCCGTTGGTCGGGCGGCTGCGCTCGATCCACGTCGCCGCCGCCTTCGCGACGCTGGACCTCACCCTGCTCCTGGCCCGGGTCGCCAGCGGCGCCACCGCCACCGGCGTCGCGTTGACGGTGGCCACCGTGGTGGTCCTGGCCGCCTGCGTGGGATCGCTCTGCACTCCCCCGCTGATCGACCGGGCCGCGACCGATCGGCGACTCGACGGGATCACCCACGCGCTACGGTCCAGCGCCATCGTGCTGACCGTCCTCGTGGTGGCCTACGTGCTGGCCAGCCCGCAGCCGTGGGACGGACGCCGCGAGCTGCCCGGCTACGACACGACCCTGGCCGGGCTGTTCGTCGCACAGACCACCCTGCTGGCCGCGCTGGCCGTGGTGCTGCTCCGGCGCCGGGACCGACGGCGAGGTGCGACGCCGCTGTTCGGGTTGGGTGGGCTCGCGATCGCGGCCGCCGGGATCAGCGTGGCGGTGGCGTACTCCGCCGAGGTGGTCTACCGGGCGGCGGACTTCCTCGACCGGGACACGCCAACCGGTACGGGCATCGCCGCCGGTCCACCCCGCGCCTACACGTGGGTGATCTTCGGCTTCCTGCGCGCGATCGTGGTCACGCTTGTCGTCGCCGGTCTGGTCATCGTGATCTCCCGCCGGGGCCGGCGTCGCGACGCCGCGGCGATCGTCGCCCACGACTACCCGGACCCGCCGCCGGAGGCCAGCACCCGACTGCGGCAGGTCCGGGACGCGATAGCCCGGGCCCGGTTCACCGAGAAGCTGGTGCCGCTGGCGGTGCTCTTCGGCTGCCTCGCCGGCCTCGCCACGGCCAACACCACCATCGGCCTGCTGGGACAGTTCCCGAGCGACGTGGTCGAGAGAAACATCGGATTGCCGGCGGACGTGGTCACCTTCGCCATCGCGTTCGGCAGTTGGCTGATCGCCGCGATCATCCTCGGCATGATCGTCGGCAGCGTCTTCGCCTACCGGACCATCCCGTTCCGGCGGCACGTCGGCGTGCTCTGGGACCTCGGCACGTTCTGGCCCCGAGCCGCCCACCCCTTCGCACCGCCCTGCTACGCCGAACGCGCCGTGCCGGAGCTGACCCGCCGGGTCACGTACCTCGTCGAGAGCGGCCATGCCGTGCTGCTCACCGGGCACAGCCACGGTTCGGTACTGCTCGCCGCGACGGTGCTCCAGCTGCCGCCGGAGGTCGGCAGTCGGGTCGCCCTGCTCACCCACGGGTCACCGCTGCGTCGCCTCTACGCTCGACTCTTCCCCGCCTACATCGACGATGCGGCACTGCACGACATCGGCCACCGGGTCGGTTGGCGCTGGGTGAACCTGTGGCGCGACACCGACCCGATCGGCGGCTGGGTCTTCTCCGCCCACCGGTCACCCCGGGCGGCTACGGGCAGCGACCCGGCAGACACCGTCGATCGTCGACAACGTGATCCCCGGGACGTGGTGACGCCGGCCAGCGACAGCGTTCCCCCACCGATCCACGGCCACTGGCCGGACGAGGCGGACGAGTCGTTCACCGCGGCGGTGCGGGAGTTGGTGCGGCGACTCGGTGGACGGGCGGACCCACCCGTCGCGGCCGGGTAGCGGCCGGGTCACCCGGCCCGGGTACGCCAGTCGTCGAGGCTCGTGGCGGCGATGCGAGCGCCGTCGGCGGGGACCAGCGAGCGTTCGCCAAGCGTGGCACCGAAGTACCGGGCACCCGGGTCGGCCACCACCGACCGGCGATCCTGCTGGGACGCGAGGATGGATCGGCCCAGTTCGTCGAGGCGGAACTGCTTCGGGCCAGCGATCTCGACCACCGCGTTTGTCGGCGCGCCGACCACGACCTCGGCCACCGCGGCCGCGACGTCGTCCGCCGCCATCGGTTGGATGAGGACCGGCGCGAGGTGCACGGTGTCGCCGTCCGTGGCGGCGTCGATGATCCCCTGGAGAAATTCGAAGAACTGCGTGGCGTGCACCACGGAGTACGGGATCCCGGCCGCGACGATGAGCTTCTCCTGGGCGACCTTCGCCCGCATGTACCCGCTGTCCGGGATCCGGTCGCACCCCACGATCGAGAGCGCCGCGTAGTGGCCCACCCGGGCCGCCGCCGCGGCGGCGAGGAGATTGCGGGTGGACGTCTCGAAGAACTCCAGAACGGCGGCGGCCTCGAACGACGGCGAATTCGACACGTCGACCACGACATCGGCACCGGCGAGCGCCTCGGCCACTCCCTCGCCGGTCAGTGTGTTGACGCCGGTCTTTGGTGACGCCGGCACCGCTTCGTGCCCCTGGGCGCCGAGATTGTCCACGAGCTTGGAGCCGATGAGGCCGCTGCCACCGATGACGACGATCTTCATGGTCGAACACGTCCTGTCTGCGGTGGGTCTGCAACCGCTGCCCACCAGTAAGACGGAAACCGTGCACCGATGCAGGACAATCGCCCAAGAACAGTGCGACGAGAATCAGCCGGTCCCCTGGAGGTCTGACGTGGCCGTGGTGTCCCATCCGGTGTTCGCCCGGGTGTACGAGAGGCTCAGCGTCGCCATGGACCGCGCCGGCACGGCGGAGTTCCGACGGGACCTGGTTGCTGGCCTGTCCGGCCGGGTGATCGAGATCGGCGCGGGCAACGGCAGGATGTTCGCCCACTATCCACCCGCGGTGACCGAGGTCGTCGCCGTCGAGCCGGAACGTCGACTGCGCGCCGCCGCCGAGCGGGCGGCACCGAGCGCACCGGTGCCGGTCACCGTCGTCGACGGTCTGGCGGACGCCCTGCCCGCGGGTGACGGCGAGTTCGACGCGGCCGTCGTCGCGCTCGTGTTGTGCACCGTGCCGGATCAGGCGAGCGCGCTCGCGGAGGTCAGCCGGGTGCTGCGCCCCGGCGGCCAGCTGCGCTTCTTCGAACACGTCGCCGCCGAGCAGAGCAGCCGCCTGCACCGGACCCAACGCCTGCTCGACGCGACACTGTGGCCGAAGTTGTTCGCCGGCTGCCACACCAACCGCGACACCGTCGCCGCCATCGGTGCCGAAGGGTTCGTGATCGAGGAGCTGCGTCGGTTCCGCTTCCCGGCCACCAGCAACGGCCCGTCCTCACCCTGCGTGCACGGCCGGGCGATCCGGCCCGCGCCGACACACCAGCACTGAGGACGACCGTTGGCCTGGGAAGAGTTTCGCCTGTCGATCGACGAGCGGCCACTTCTCGCGAAGGTGGCGGCGCGGGAGTAGGCGTCGGGCAATCACAGGGCGTAATAGGGAAAACATGAATATGAATGGCTATTGCGCTCCGGTTCGTACGCAATATCCCGTTTTGTGGGTATACGCGCCGATGACGTGATGTGGTGGTCACCGCACTTTGTCCACGTCATCACGGCAGTTTCGCGCAGGGCGCGGCCCACCAGGCGCCCCCTGCGAAGTAGTACCCACGGAGGGTGTTCTGTGACAGCGAAACCCAGTCATCATCGTCTTCGCCGACGTCTCCTACCGGCGCTCGCGGCGGCTGCGGCGGCCGCCGTCGCAGCCGGCCTCCTGCTGGTCAACACGACACCAGCCGTTGCCGCAGACGCACCGGTGAACATGGGGACAGCCGGCAACTTCTCCGTCCTCGCCGGCGCCGAGCCGACCAACACCGGCCCCAGCTTCCTCGCCCAGAGCCTCGGACGATACCCGGGGAACACCGCAATGGGCTTCGGGACGGCAACCATCGGCGGCGAGATCCACCTCGGCGACGCGGTCGCTCTCCAGGCCCAGAGCGACCTGACGATCGCCTTCAACGACGCCGCCGGCCGGACGCCGTTCACCGTCATCCCGTCGGAGTTGGGCGGCAACACCCTCAACCCGGGCGTCTACCGAATCGGAGCCGCACAACTGACCGGGACGCTGACGCTCAACGCCCAGGCCGACCCTTCGGCCGTGTTCATCTTCCAGATCGACTCCTCGCTGACGACGGCGTCGGACAGCACCGTCGTACTGACCAACGGCGCCTCGGCCTGCAACGTGTTCTGGAAGGTCGGCAGCTCGGCGACGATCGGCACGGGAACCACAATGGTCGGCAACGTCATGGCGCTCGCCTCGGTCACGATGGCCACGGAGGCGACCCTGCAGGGCCGCGCGCTGGCGCGAACCGCCGCCGTGACTCTCGACGACAACGACATCACCGCGCCGCTGTGCGCCGGCCCCACCGGCCCACCCGGACCGACAGGTCCACCCGGGCCCACCGGTCCTCCCGGCCCGTCCGGCCCGCCCGGCAGCCCCGGCGCACCCGGCAGCCCCGGAGCACCCGGCAGCCCAGGCGCGCCCGGTAGCCCAGGTGCACCTGGCAGCCCTGGGGCACCTGGCAGCCCCGGAGCACCGGGAAGCCCTGGGGCACCCGGCAGCCCAGGCGCACCCGGCAGCCCAGGCGCGCCCGGTAGCCCCGGCGCACCCGGCAGCCCCGGCGCACCCGGCAGCCCCGGCGCACCCGGCAGCCCCGGCGCACCCGGCAGCCCCGGCGCACGCGGAGAACCCGGCGCACCCGGCGCACCTGGCAGCCCTGGGGCGCCCGGTAGCCCCGGAGCACCCGGAGCACCCGGTAGCCCAGGCGCACCCGGTAGCCCAGGCGCACCCGGTAGCCCAGGCGCACCCGGTAGCCCTGGGGCACCCGGCAGTCCCGGAGCACCCGGCAGCCCCGGGGACGGCAGGAGACCCATCCTGCCGGTGACCGGCAGTGGCGCGGTCCCGGCCATGACGGGCATCGGAAGTGCGCTTGTCGTGCTGGGCGCGTTCGCGTTCTTCCTCGCCCGGCGTCGTACCCGGGAGTCCTGATCGAGGGCCCGGCCGGTGACCTGCCGGCCGGGCGCCCTCGGAACTGACCATGCGCGACACCGGCGGCCCACTCCCCAGCGGGGAGTGAGCCGCCGGTTGGTGTGCCGGTCATCGGGGCCGGGCTCCGCAGGGACGGTCACCTGTGCGCTGCGGAGACCGAACTGCCCGGTCATCGCGGTGTGCCGCTCGTCGAGGGCGGCCCGGTACGCGGCGTCGTTGGTGATGGCGGTCGCCGCACTCGGACCACCCTCGATGTAGGTCGGGGCGTAACTCGCGGGTATGCCAGGCGGTGTTCGGCGCGGCGGCGTGGCTCTGAATCCTGACCGGCGTCACCGGTTCGGTAGGCCCGCCAACCAGTCATCCAGGCCCGCCGGACTCGTGAACAGCACCACCGGCGGCCCGGCCGGGTCGGCCTGCCAGGCCCGCATTCGCCGCCGTTCCCGGCCGAACGCGGAGGCGTGCCAGACCAGGATCGAGTCCGGGGACAACACACTGCCCAGCGATTCCCGGTTTCCGTTGCAGATCACCTCGCCCGTGCCCAGGCGACGCAGGGTGCGACGCAGCAACCACCAGAACGAGCGCCACCACGGGTAGTCCAGGGCCACCACCAGGTCGGCACGGGCCAGCGGCACGTCCCGCCATCCGTGGTACGCGCCGTCGAGGATCCAGGTGTCCCGACGGCAGATCTCCTCGATGCGCCCGCGCTGCTGCGCGACCGGCACCTCGACCCACCCCGGCAGCCACAACAGGTCGTCCACCGGATACCACGGCAACCCGAGGCGCTGGGCTAGGCGCTCGGCGAGAGTGGACTTGCCCGAGCCGTGCACCCCGTAGACCAGGATGCGACGCGGTGCGGTCATCGCGGCAGCGTACGCCGCGACCGAAAATCGTTTGCCGTACGGGACGGGCTGCCCGAGAGTGACGTCCATGACGTACTGACGGAACCACCCCGCGCATTCGCCCCCGGTGACACCTCCCGGAGGGCCGTGCTGTCGTCCGTTCCCGCGTCTGCGTACGAAGTGAGTCTCCTTGTTGCAGCACCACTCCCCTCGGGAGTCCCTGCCCCCGTCCACCCCGGCCACCGTCACGGTGTTCGCCTCGCCCGCGAGCTGGATCGAGTCCGCCGCGCTCGACCAGTGCCAGCAGGTTGCCGCCCTCGACGGCATGATCCACGTCGCGGCGATGCCGGATCTGCACCCCGGCAAGGGCGCACCCATCGGTGCGGCCATGGCGTCGAGGGTGCTCTACCCGTTCCTGGTTGGCTCCGACATCGGCTGCGGCATCGCCGTGTTCCCCATCAAGCTCAAGCGTGCCGTGCCGGAGCGCCTCGCCGCCCGGTTCCCCGACCTCGACCGCGCGTTGGACCCGGATCAGGACGCCGACGACCCGGCCTGGGCGGTCGTCCAGGGTGACGTTCCGGCCGGTCACCTGGACGGTCTCGGGACGGTTGGCCGTGGCAACCACTTCGTGGAGTTGGCGCGCGTCGACACCGTCCTCGACGCGAACCACGCGAGTCGGCTCGGGCTCGACGCCGGTGATCTCGTGCTGATCGTGCACAGTGGTTCCCGTGGTCTCGGTGAACGGATTCTGCGGGCGCACACCGAGGTGCACGGCGCCGGGGCCGCTCCCGATCCCGCCGCCTACCTGACGAGGCACGACGACGCCGTGCGCTGGGGATCGCTCAACCGGCGGGTGCTGGCGGCCCGGGTCGCGTACGCGTTGGGGGCCGAACCCACCCCGCCGATCGTCGATCAGTGCCACAACCTGGTCGAGGTCTCCGACGGGGTCTACCTGCACCGCAAGGGCGCGGCGCCGGGCGACGGCCGCGACGTCCTCGTGGCCGGCACCCGGGGCACAGCCTCCTATCTGGTGGCCGCCCACGCCGGGCCGGAGGCCAACTATTCGGTGGCGCACGGCGCCGGTCGCAAGATGTCGCGCGCCGACGCCCTGCGACGGGGCCGGGCCAAGCACACGGTCGAGGAACTACGTCGCACGCCCGTGGGCTCGCTCGTGGTGTGCGGCGACCGCCAGCTGCTGTTCGAGGAGGCGCCCACGGCGTACAAGCGCATCGAGCAGGTGATCGCCGATCTCGCCGAGCACCGGTTGGCCACCCCGGTGGTCAGCACGACTCCCCTGGTCACCTACAAGACGCCCGATCTCGGGTCCGCCTCCCGCACTCAGCGGCGGGGTCACCGCGACGGACGGGGCCGGTCGTGAGCGTGCTCCTGCTGCTGTCCGCCGGCCGTGGCCCGAGTGAGTGCGCCTGGGCGCTGGCCCAGCTCCTGCATCGGCTGACCGGAGCTGGCACCCGCCGAGGTCTGACGATCGAACAGGTTCAGGTGACAGCCGGCGATCGGACCGGCACCTACCGCTCGGCGCTCATCCGGATCACCGGCGCGGACGCCGAGGCGTTCGCGGCCTCGTGGACCGGGACGCTGTGCTGGCAGGCCCCGAGTCCGTACCGGGCGAGCACGGGCCGCAAGAACTGGTACGTCACCGCGCAGCCGCCCTCACCCGACGCGGCGCCGACGCCGTTCGCCGAGGCGGACGTCGACATCGTCGGTTGCCGTACCGGCGGTCCGGGTGGTCAGCACCGCAACAAGGCCAGCACGGCGGTCCGCGCGACGCACCGCCCGTCGGGCCTGGTCGTCGTGGTGGACGAGGAACGGCAGTTCAGCCTCAACCGCCGGATCGCCCTGCGACTGCTGCGGCAACGCGTCGAGCAGGACGACGAGGCGGCCCGCAGTGCCGTCACCACCGCCCGGTGGCGGGTGCACGACACCCTGGTGCGCGGCGACCCGGTGCGGGTGGAACGTCCGGAGCCCCAGCGATCGGGCCGCCGAGGGTAGCGGCCCGGTCAGACGTCCCGGACCGCGTCGGCGAACGCCTGGGGCGCCTCCTGGGGCAGGTTGTGCCCGACGCCGCCGCCCACGGTCCGGTGTTCGTACTGCCCGGCGAACTGCTTGCCGTAGACGGCGGGTTCCAGGTGCGGCGCGCCGTTGGCATCCCCCTCCAGCGAGATGCTGGGCACCATGATCTTCGGTTTCGCGGCCAGTCGCTTCTCCACCTCGTCGTACTGCGACTCGCCGGGGGCGAGGGCCAGCCGCCACCGGTAGTTGTGGATCACGATGTCCACGTGGTCGGGGTTGTCGAACGCGGCCGCGCTGCGGTCGAATGTCGCGTCGTCGAACGACCACTTCGGGGACGCGGTGTGCCAGATCAGCCTGGCGAAGTCGCGCCGGTTCCGGTCGTAACCGTCCCGGCCGCGTTCGGTGGCGAAGTAGTACTGGTACCACCAGGCCAGTTCCGCCTTCGGGGGCAGCGGCACCTTTCCCGATGCCTGGCCGTCGATCAGGTAGCCGCTCACCGAGACCAGCCCCCGGCAGCGCTCGGGCCACAGCGCGGCCACGACGTCTGCCGTACGCGCACCCCAGTCGAACCCGGCCAGCTTCGCGCTGTCGATCTTCAGGGCGTCCATGAGGGCGATGAGGTCGAGCCCCATGGCTGCCGGTTCGCCGTTGCGCATGGTGTCGTCGGAGAGGAACCGGGTCGTGCCGTAGCCCCGCAGGTACGGCACGACGACCCGGTAGCCGGCGTCGGTGAGCAGCGGCACGACGTCGGCGAAGCTGTGGATGTCGTACGGCCAGCCGTGCAGCAGGATCACCGCCGGACCGTCGGACGGCCCAGCGTCGACGTACCCGATGGTCAGGACCCCGGCGTCGACCTGTCGCACGTCACCGAACGATGCCCCCATGCCGGACCTCTCCTCGCGTTCTCACCCTCGGACGTGCTGACCACGCCTCAATCTAGGGACCCGCCGGGTGGTCGATCAGGGTTTGCCGGTGATCGACCCCGGCCCGATCCGGGCTGGCTAGGATGCACACAGCGTCGCCCTGCGCGACTCCGGGTGGGGACACGACCGTAGGGTGATGGCATGGCTGAGCGACCTCTGACCTTGATGGCGGTGCACGCCCACCCCGACGACGAGGCGACGAGCACCGGTGGCGTCCTTGCCCGCTACGCCGCGGAGGGGATCACGACGGTCCTGGTGACCTGCACCGACGGGCGGTGCGGTGACGGCCCGGGTGGGGTCAAGCCGGGTGACCCGAAGCACGACCCCGCCGCTGTCGTGGCGATGCGCCAGGCCGAGTTGGAAGCCAGCTGCGCGGTGTTGAAGGTCAGCCACCTGGAAACCCTCGGTTACGCCGACTCCGGGATGATGGGCTGGCCGACGAACGACCAGCCCGGCGCGTTCTGGACGACGCCGGTGGCAGAGGCGGCGGACCGACTCGCCGAGCTGATCCGGCAGTACCAGCCGGACGTGATCGTCACGTACGACGAGAACGGCTTCTACGGCCACCCGGACCACATCCAGGCGCACCGGATCACCATGGCCGCCGTGGAGCAGACGGACACCCCGGCGAAGGTGTACTGGACCACGGTGCCGCGCACCGCGTTCGAGCAGTTCGGCCAGATCATGCAGGAGCTCGGCGTCGAGTGGGACGCACCGGACCCGGAGGCGGAGGCGGAGCCGATGCCGCAGCTCGGCCTGCCCGACGACGAGATCAGCACCTGGGTGGACACGAGCAGCTTCGGGGCGCAGAAGTTCGACGCCCTGGCCACCCACGCCAGCCAGACCGAGAACATCTTCTTCCTGCAACTGGGCCGGGAGCGGTTCACGGAGCTGATGGGGGTGGAGACCTTCGTTCGGGTGCGCGACCGCACCGACGCGCCGATCCCCGAGGACGACCTCTTCGCCGGCCTGCGCTGACCCGCCCAGGTCAACTCTCGTAGCGACGCCCGAGATCGTCGGCCACCCGGTCGGCGATCTCGGCAGCGTGGCCGCGACTTGCCGCCGGTCCCCGGAAGTTTCGCGAGCATCTCCGGCGAGCCCCCGCAGGTCATATGACGAATTTCCGGAAGTTTTCAGCGTTGACGCCCGAACATAGACGGCCTTAACGTTTCGAGCAGGTTTCCGGTCACCGGCCGGCACCACCGGCCCTCCGGCCCCGAGCCAGGGCGCTCGACCACCAACCCCGCTCCCATCCGCCAACACCGGACCCGCACCTTGTTGATCGACAGTTGTCGATCAGGGTCTGGAAAGGAAGGCACATGAAGCTGAGACAGTGGACCACCGTCGGCGTGGTTGCCGTCCTCACCGTTGCGGCGCTGAACACGGTGCCCGCCACCGCCAGTCGGCCGTACGACCCCACGGCGCAGAGCCTCGGCGCCCTCGGCCTGCGCCACGGCCTCCAGGTCGGCACCGCGGTCAACATGGATGCCCTCAACGACGCCGGTGACCCGCAGTACCGCGCGCTGGCCTCCTCGGAGTTCACCTCCGTCACCGCCGAGAACGTGATGAAGTGGGAGGTCCTGGAGCCCACCCGCGGCACCTACGACTGGACCGCGGCCGACCAACTCATCGATTTCGCCAAGCGCAACCGGCAGAGCGTCCGCGGCCACGTGCTGGTCTGGCACAACCAACTGCCCGGCTGGCTGACCAGCGGTGTCGCCGACGGCTCCATCAGCAAGCAGGAGCTGCGCGAGCTGCTGCGCAAGCACATCACCACTGTCGCCAACCGGTACAAGGGCAAGATCTGGCAGTGGGACGTGGTCAACGAGGCGGTCAGCGACCCCTGGGACACCCCGTCGACCCTGCACTACAAGGGCTTCTGGGCAGAGAACCTCGGGCCCGGCTACATCGCCGACGCGTTCCGCTGGGCGCGGGCGGCCGATCCCAAGGCCCTGCTGTTCTACAACGACTACAACATCGAGGCGTTCGGCTCCGGCAACCCGGCGGACGACAAGACCCAGTTCGTCTACGAGATGACCAGGGGCCTACGCGCACAGGGCGTGCCGATCGACGGCGTCGGCTCCCAGGGTCACCTCGGCACCCAGTACGGCAACTTCGACACCCTCCAGGTGACCGCCGCGCTCAAGAAGTTCAGTGGGCTCGGCGTCGCCACCGCGTTCACCGAGGTCGACGTCCGCAGCCAGATGACGGCGGGCGTCCAGGCCGGCAACGCGGAGGAGATCAACCCCCGGTTGCAGGCCTCGGCGGCGAACTTCAGCGTGCTGATGAAGGCGTGCCTCGCCGTCCGGAGCTGTCTGTCGTACACGGTGTGGGGTTTCAGTGACAGGCACTCCTGGGTGCCGGACTGGTTCGACGACCCGCCGGAGGGCCTGGCCACGATCTACGACGAGAACTACCAGCCCAAGCGGGCGTACCAGGAGCTGAAGTCGGACCTGATCCTCGCGGGACCGCCGTACGTCCAGCCGCGCAGCACACCCCGACCACGCCGCTGACCCTCGGGTCGCGGCTCACTCGACGGCAGGTCCGTCGGCGTAGGGCCGTGTGGGGCACGGCGGAGCCCCACACGGCCGATACGTCACCACGGTCGTCGACGTTCGACTCACGTTCAGCCGCCTCGAGTGGCCGTACGGACGCCATTGGAGTATTGATGCCGGTTCTACCTGCTTATTGATGGTGTTGGTGTAACCATAGTGGGCGTGGGAACTGCGAAAACTGCCATGCCTGCGATCTCGCCGCTCACCGGCGATCCAATCAAGCGGGCCGATGCCGAACGACTCGCGGGGGTGCTGAAGGCCTTCGCCGATCCGGCGCGACTGCGTCTGCTCAGCCTGATCCAGTCCGCGCCCGAAGGTGAGGCGTCCGTCAGTGACCTCACCGGGGCGCTCAACCTGTCCCAGCCGACCGTGAGTCATCACCTGCGGATCCTCACCGAGGCCGGCCTACTCGAACGCGACAAGCGGGGGGTGTGGGCCTACTACCGCCTGGTGCCCGCCGCGATCGCACAGATCGCCGACCTGTTGACGCCGCCCCGGAAGCGGGCCACGAAGAAGACCCGCTGACCCCTCACATCCGCTCCGGGGTTCGGACGCCGAGCAGGTGCAGCCCCTGCCGCAGCGTCCGGGCCGTCAGCTCGGCCAGCAGCAGCCGGCTCTCCCGCAGCTCGTCCGGGGCCCGCAGCACCGGGCAGCGCTCGTAGAACGCGTTGAACGCGGTGGCAAGCCGGTGCAGGTAACCGGCGAGGTGGTGGAACTCGAGGCTTCGCTCCACCTCGCCGACCACCGCGGCGAAGCCGAGCAGCTCGATCGCGAGCGCCCGCTCCGCCGGCGACGTGAGCGCGATCGGCGCGTCCGGCCGGGCCGTCGTCCCGGCGCGCCGGAACATCGACCGGATCCGGGCGTACACGTACTGGAGGTACGGCGCGGTGTTGCCCTCCAGGGCGAGCATCCGCTCCCAGTCCAGGACGTAGTCCTTGGTCCGATCGGTGGACAGGTCGGCATACTTCACCGCGCCGATCCCCACCGCGCGACCGATCTCGGCTGCGGCTTCGGCATCCAGCTCCGGGTTCCTGCGCCGGGCCAGGTCCGTGGCCCGGGTGACCGCCTCCTCCAGCAGCCCGACCAGCTTCACCGACTCACCAGCCCGGCTGCGCAGCATCCGCCCGTCGCCGCCGAGGATCGACCCGAAGCCCAGATGCTCGGCCCGCGCCGGCGGGCACAGCCAACCGGCCGCCCGGGCGACCGCGAACACCATCGCGAAGTGCTGCCGCTGCGGCAGCCCGACGACGTACAGCAAGCGGGTTGCGCCCAGTTCGCCGACACGCTGCCGTAGCGCGGCCAGATCGGTGGCCGGATAGCCGTACCCCCCGTCGCTCTTGCGCACGATGAGCGGCGTCGGCTCGCCGTCCCGGCCGCTGAAGCCGGCCGGGAAGACGCAGTCGGCCCCGCCGCTGGGCACCAGCATGCCCAACCGGTCCAGGTCGTCGACGACCCCCGCCAGCAGATCGTTGTAGGCGCTCTCGCCCCGAAAGTCGTCCTCGGACAACGTCACGTCGAGCAGGTCGTAGACGGTCAGGAAGTACCGCTCGGACTGCGCCACCAGCAGCCGCCACCACCGCAGCGTCTGCTCGTCGCCGCCCTGCAAGGCGACCACCCGCAGCCGCGAGCGTTCCCGGAACGTCTCGTCGGAGTCGAACTTCGCCCGCGCCTCCCGATAGAAGCCGTCCAGGTCACCCATCGACAACTCGTGCGCCGCCCCGGCCTCGCCGAGGTCGACCAGGTGCTCGATCAGCATGCCGAACGGTGTCCCCCAGTCACCCAGGTGGTTGACCCGCACCACCCGGTGCCCCAGCCAGTCCAGCAGCCGTACCGCCGCGTCACCGATGACTGTGGAGCGGAGATGCCCGACGTGCATCTCCTTCGCCACGTTCGGCGCCGAGTAGTCGACCACCACGGTCTGCGGGGCCGCCGTCACCGGCACGCCGAGCCGGGCGTCGCCGGCCAGCCCGGAGACCAGGTCGGCAAGTGCCGGGTCGGCGACGGTGAGGTTGAGAAACCCCGGCCCGGAGACCTCCGCCGACACGCAGACGTCGTCGAGGACCGCGTGTGCCAGCACCTCGGCCGCGATGTCGCGCGGCGGACGGCCGAGCCGTCGGGCCAGTGCCAGCGCCGCGTCGGATTGGAAGTCCGCTCGCGGCGAGCGCCGCACGAGCGGATCAACCGGTCCGCCGGCCACCGCGGCGAACGCCGGTGCC
Source organism: Micromonospora sp. NPDC049204 (assembly GCF_040647935.1). Lineage (NCBI taxonomy): Bacteria > Bacillati > Actinomycetota > Actinomycetes > Micromonosporales > Micromonosporaceae > Micromonospora > Micromonospora sp. NPDC049204. The sequence continues at coordinate 17,060 of NZ_JBEZDC010000020.1, forward strand.
AGCCGGTCGGCCAACAACCTTTCAAGATCCATGAGTACGCCGATCTCACTCGGACCCGCGCTGCCAGGCGGGCCTCAGACGACAGGAGATGCGGGCGGATCGAGGACGACCAGCGCACGACCGGCGGCTCGATCCGCCGGTCGCAGAAAACAGGTCAGCGCGGGCGGGCGACGGATCGCCGGCGTCGCCGAGCACCGACCTGGACGTCACACGACGCTCCGGTGCACTTGGCGATCACGCTGGTCATGCGGGCAGCTTAGCGGGCCGGCGAATGTGTCGACATCCCGATTACCACCGCTGGGGCGAGCGTCCGGCGCGGCGAACAGTCGTTTGGGACGGTACGCCACCGGGAACTGCTCCGACATCGACGAAAGGTGATCATGAGCCGACACACACCGCTACCGCCGGCCCGTACGCGACGCGTGCTTGCGCTGATCCCGCTGCTGGGCACCATCGCACTTGCCACGGCCTGCACCACCACCGAAGACCCGCCCGCCTCGACCCCGTCGGGTGCGGCGCCGACCTCCGCTGCGGCGGCCGTGGATCCGACGGGCCAGCCCTCGTCGAGCGCCAGCGGCCCGACGACCATCCCGACGTCGGCGTTCGTCGAGCTGCCGACCGAGCTGCGGAAGTCTCCACGCCGGACGGTGCCCGTCGAGGAGGCTCTGCCGAAGCTCTGCGGAAACGAGTTCGGCACCGGAGGCCGTCAGGTGACGGCGAGCGCCGCGATGACAGTCACCTACAAGAAGGCCGACGACAATGCCGGCAACACGCCCCAGGGGATGATCCACCAGACCATCTTCACGTTCGACGGCACCGGCGCCACGGACTACATGGGGCGTCTGCGCACCGCCTTGGAGGCGTGTCCCTCCTTCCAGCACGACGGGAGCCGAGCGACCGCCAAGAGTGAGGCTCTGCCCGGCGTCGGTGACGAAGCGCTGCTGCTGAACCTGACCTGGCCCGCGACCAGCCTCAACGGAGAACACACCGGCGGCACCGAGACCAGCCAGATCGCGGTGGCCCGCGTCGACACGGTGGTGACGGTGTTCAACGACCAGGGGTGGGAGGGTTCCAGCGGCAATCCCGCCATCCTGGACCGGGTCGTCCGCGACGCTGTCCAGACCATCGACACCTGGCAGCGGTAGCCCCACCATGGGCTCCGCACCCGCCGATCCGCTCGACCTGCACGGCGTGCGACGGGCCTACGACATCGTCGCCGAGGACTACGCCACCTTTCTGCCGGACACCCGCGCCGAGTCCCCACTCGACCTCGCCATGGTCGACGCGTTCGCCGCGGCGGTGACGTCGGGCGGTGACACCCGGGTCCTCGACGCCGGGTGCGGTCCGGGCCGAATGAGCAGGTACCTCACCAACCGTGGGTGCCTGGTGTACGGGGTCGACCTGTCGCCGGGCATGATCGTCCGGGCACGCCGGGACCACCCTGGCCTGATGGTCACCGTGGCCTCGTTGACCGCTCTCCCCTACCCGGACGACCGGTTCGCCGGTGTCCTGCTCTGGTACTCCACCATCCACACGCCCCCTGCCGGGCAGGCACGCGTCTTCGCGGAAGCGGCCCGGGTGCTCCGACCCTCGGGTCACCTGCTCGTCGGCTTCCAGGCCGGTGAAGGTACGCGTGACCTGTCCGGGCCCTACCGCCGCCGCTTCGGTCACGAGATCCGTCTGGAGCGACACCGTTACACGGTGGACCAGGTCGCCGCCGAGATCGAGGCTGCCGGCCTGCGGGAGGAGTGCCGCCTGGTGCGGCGGGCGCGCGGCACCGAGCGGGATGATCAGGCGTTCCTGCTGGCCACGACGGGTCGCGTCAGCGGTTGAAGGCCAGGTACAGGCCGAGGCCGAAGTTGACCATCAGGATGATCGCGCCGATGACGGCGAACCCGCGTTGCCAGGCCGTCCACCGGACCGTCCGCTGGGACTCGACGATGCCCGCCTCCTCCACCCGGACCTCCGCGATCCTGTCCCGCTCCTTGGTGTCCCGGAGAGCCGCGGTCGCGCCAGCACTGAACAGGGCGGCGTTGGAACGAAGCTCCTCGGTGAGACTCTGCAACGCCTGGGTCATCGAGTCGATCGAGCCGTTGATGTGCCGCAGGTGCTCGTCGTGCCCCTGTAGACGCTGTTCGATCCGGCCCGCGTCGACACCACGGTTGTAGGCGGCCTCCTTCTCCTCGCTGGCCTCCGGGCTCGTCACCACGGTGTCATCGCCGGCGGTGACACGGCATCGAGCCCGTCCACGGCCCGTGACAAGGACCGGGGTCGCTGCGGGGACGTGCTAGGTGCGATACGCAAGGCAAGACCTCCTCCTGCCGCCGCACCGTCCGGCCAAGCGACGCACCAGTCGTACCACCCGCGGGGCCGGAAGGCCACTGCCGGGATCCGACAGATCCGCAGGTCAGAGCCATCTTTGCCGCTCTCCGCACGCGGGTTACGGGTGCCGTTCGTCGATCGGGCACCTGTCCGGTTGCCGACAGAGCGGTGGTGGCGGTGGTACGTCGGAGACCCCGGGAGACGACTGCGGCGGTATGCCGCCGCGGACGCGTACCTCCCGGGTTGTGGGTCTTTTGGCAACTCCGGCCTGACGACCGGTGCACGCTGCGCTACCTACGCTGCCACCGGTAGCTGTCACACCGTCGAAGGGAACCCCTGATGTCCGTCCGTCATCTGCTCGTCGCCGCCGTGGCCGCCCCGCCCGCCGGGACCGAGCTGGTCGTCCACGCCTCGGCCCAGCCGGCCGCGGCCACCGCTCTCGCCATGAGCTCCGGGCGAGCCGGTGCGAGCGTCGGCGTCCTGCTGGGGTTGGTCGGTGTCGTCGTCGGCGGGCTGGCCCTGGCCCGCCCCGCCCGCCGCGTCGGCTCCAGCTCGGCGCGACTCGGAGCCGTCCTGGCCCTGACCTTGGGACTGGCCGGCATGGTGCTCGGCGGGGTGGTGGTCGCCACCTCCGACAGCGGCATCGGTACGGGTAACGGGCGCGGCGGCGCGTTCGTGGCCCTGGCGATCGGACTGGTCGGCGTCGTCCTCGGTGGACTGGCCCTGGCCCGGAGCGCCCGGCTGGCCGCCTGATCACGGTCAGGAGCGGGTGAGCCAACCGGGAACGGTCAGGCCGGACTCGTAGGCGAGGATCACCAGTTGGGCGCGGTCCCGGACCTGCGTCTTGGTCATGATCCGGCTGACATGGGTCTTGGCGGTGGCCGGGCTCAGCACCAACCGCGCGGCGATCTCGTCGTTCGACAGGCCCGCGGCGACAAGTACGAGCACCTCGCGCTCGCGGGTGGTGAGCACACTCAGTCGCGGCCCGGGGTCCGGATGCGTGGCCCGTGCACTGAACTCGGCGATCAACCGACGGGTGATCGACGGCGCGATCAGCGCGTCGCCACGGGCGACCACCCGCACCCCGTGGATCAGCTCCGCCGGCTCGGTGTCCTTGACCAGGAAGCCGCTCGCGCCGGCCCGGAGCGCCCCGTAGACGTAGTCGTCCAGGTCGAACGTGGTCAGGATGATCACCCGGGCCGCGCAGGTCGCGATGATCTGTCGGGTCGCGGCGAGGCCGTCCAGTACGGGCATCCGGATGTCCATGAGGACGACCTCCGGACGCAGCTGCGCGGTGAGGCGCACCGCCTCGGCGCCATCGGCGGCCTCGCCGACCACCTCGATGCCATCCTCACCGTCCAGGATGGAGCGGAAGCCGGCGCGGACCAGGGTCTGGTCGTCGGCGAGCAACAGTCGGATCACGCCGACTCCCCCACCGTCGTCGAGCCGGGTCGCAGCGGCAGGCGGGCGCGGACCCGGAAGCCACCGTCCGGGCGCGTACCCGTGGTCAGTGAACCGCCGAGCGCGCTCACTCGCTCGCGCATGCCGATGATCCCGCTGCCCGGCGCGCCGGGTGTGGTGGTGCCGTCGTCCTCCACCTCCACCAGCACGTCGTCGCGGTCGGCCCGCACCCGGACCACCGCGGCGGTGGCGTCCGCGTGCCGGGCCACGTTGGTGAGTGCCTCCTGGACGATCCGGTACACCGCCAGGTCGACCTCCGGGGGCAACGACCTGGTCTCGGCGAGTTCGGTGCTGATCGTCAGTTCGGGCCGTCCGGCCGTCCGGACCAGATCGTCGAGGCGACCGAGGCCGGCGCTGGGCACGGTCGGCGCCTCGCCCTCGCGCCGCAGCACGCCGAGCGTCGTCCGCAGCTCCCGCAACGTCTCCTTGCTCGTCTGTTTGATCGCGGTGAGCGCCTGCTCGGAGCGGACCGGGTCCGGCCGGTGCAACGCCGCACTGGCCTGCACATTGATCAGCGAGAGGTGGTGGCCGAGGACATCGTGCACCTCGCGGGCGATGCGCAGCCGCTCCTCGGTGGCCCGCCGCCGGGCCTCCTCCTCCATCCGCTGTTCGACGACGATCGCGTGGGCCTGCGCCTCGGCGAGGTAGGCGCGGCGGTTGCGGGTCACGCCGACGATGACCGCGACGAGCCAACCGGCGTGCAGCAGCGTTGCCCCGTTCATGGTGTCCGGGGATCGGTTGTCGCTGTCCGCGGCGGCGAAGGCGATCACCGAGGCGAGACCGAGACCGATGGCGATCCAGAGATGTCCCTCGTCGACAACCGTGTAGAGCGCCACGACGAAGACCAACATGATCGGGCCGGGCTTGTGCAGCAACGCCCCGTACGCGCCGACGGCGACCAACGCCACCACACCCACCGGCACCGGATGGCGGCGGCGGACGGACAGCGCGGCGGAGGAGGCGAGCACCACCAGCAGCGCCGTCCACTCGGCGGTGGTGTCGATGCCGCGCGACTGCACCACCAGGCCGACGAGGGCGACCAGACCGACGGCGAGCACCAGGGCGACGTTCGCCGTCCGGTCACGCCATCGCGCCCCTGACATACGCCGAAGCCTAGCCCTCCGTTCGCCTACGGACGATCGCCCGAACCGGCGGGCACCCGGGCTCAGTCTCCCCAGTCGAGCTGGGGCTCGGGCACGCCGACCGACCTGCCGTACGCCTTGGCGTGAGCCTCGCCGGCCGGATCGCCCAGCGGATACCGGAATGCCTTGCCGGCAAAGACGACGAACCTTTCCGCGTCGGTCCGGAAATCGGCGTACCAGCCGCCCGTCGGTGACAGACAGTCGGCGAGCGCGGCGGCGAGCCGCTCCACCTCCGCGTCCGGCGCGGTGAACTCGATCAACGTCCAGGTGGCGGGCTGCGCGGCGGTGGCGCTGGCGGTGTCGACCCGCCAGATCTTCTCCACCCGCAACGGTACGGTCAGCTCCGCGCCGGTTCGCAGGCTCTCACTGATCAGCAGGCCCCTGAGCATGCGTACTCCTCTCCGCGGTGCTCGATGCCCTCAATCCTCGTGCTGTTCGTCGAGGCGCGCTCGCAGCGCTGCCGCGATCTCGCCCGCCGCGACGATCTGCTCGGGCGTGAGGGCGTCGACGAAGAGCTCTCGGATGGCGCGCAGGTGGGGAAATGTCGCGGTGCCGAACGCCTCGGCTCCGGCCGCGGTGAGCAGCACCTCCGCCCCCCGGGGGACGGTCGGGCACTCCTGGCGGCGGATGAGGCCACGCCGCTCCATCCGCCCCAGGTGGTGGGAGAGCCGGCTGCGCTCCCAGCCGATGTGCGCCGCGAGCGCGGACGAGCGCATCGCCTGGTCCGGCGCCTCGCTGAGAGCGAGCAGGACGGCGTAGTCCCCGGTGGAGAGGGAGGAGTCGCCCTGGAGGCGGGACTCCAGCCGGCCACTCAGCGCCGCCGTCGTCTCGATGAAGTTCCGCCAGATCCGCAGCTCCTCGGCCGTCGGCAGTTGGCGCCCTCCCCGCCGGGCAGGTGTGGTCTCCGTCATCTCATTCTCCCGGGAATTGACGTGTCAATCGCCAAGTTAGCATCATTGACACGTCAACCGGTAGGTCCGCTCCCGCGGGTCGCCGGCGGAAGCACCGAGGAGGACACCATGACAGCTACCGGATTCGAACTGGGGCTCAACTCGTTCGGGGAGGTGGCCACCGACGGCGACCGGGTGCTGAGCGACGCCGAGACCGTACGACTCCTCGTGGACGAGGCACGACTCGCCGAGTCGGTCGGACTCGACGTGTTCAGCCTCGGTGAGCACTACCGGGAGGGCCACAACGACTCGGCGACACCCGTGCTGCTCGCCGCGGCCGCGACGGCGACCGAGCGGATCCGACTCGGCACCTCGGTGACCGTGCTGAGCACGAACGACCCGGTCCGCCTCTACCACGAGTTCTCCACCCTCGACGCCGTGTCCAACGGCCGCGCCCAGTTGGTCCTCGGACGCGCGTCGGCGACCGAGTCGTTCCCGCTGTTCGGCTTCGACCTGGCCGACTACGAGCGGTTGTTCGAGGAGAAGCTCGACCTCTTCCTGCGGCTCCGGCGCGACGAGACGGTCACCTGGTCCGGAACCGTGCGAAGCTCCCTGACCGAACAGCGCCTGCACCCACGGATGCGGCCCGGTGGGATCCCGACGTGGATCGGTGTCGGGGGCAGCCCGAACTCGGTGGTCCGCGCCGCCCGGCACGGTCTCCCGCTCATGATGGCGATCATCGGTGGACGACCCCAACGGTTCGCCGGCCACGTCGACCTCTACACCAAAGCGCTCGACCAGTTCGGGCATACCCCGCAGCCAATCGGGCAGCACTCACTCGGCCTTGTCGCAGACACCGACGAGGAGGCGGTGGAGACGTGGTGGCGATACTGGCAGCCGGTCGCGGCGGCGCTCGCCGCGGAACGCGGCTTCTACAAACCGGACCGCGCACGCTACGAGGCCGAAATCGACCACGGAGCGCTCTTCGTCGGGTCACCCGAGACGGTGGCGCAGAAGATCGCCACGGTCGCCCGCGACCTGCGACTGAACCGCTTCGACCTGAAGTACGACATCATGCACCTGCCCCGCGAGGCACGCGCGCGCACCATCCAACTGCTGGGCAGTGAGGTCGCGCCGCGGGTCCGGGAGCTGCTGGCGAAGGAGCCCACCCATGTCTGACCTCTTGTTCGGCCTCGACACGTTCGGCGACGTACCGGAGGACGACTCCGGCAAGCTCGTCTCCCACGCCGCGGCGATCCGTCAGGTGGTCGACGAGGCGGTGCTCGCCGACCAGCTCGGCGTCGACGTCATCGCGCTGGGCGAGCACCACCGGCCGGAGTACTCGGTGTCGACGCCGGAGACGGTGCTGGCGGGCATCGCCACCCGTACGTCCCGGATCCGGTTGGCCTCCGGGGTGACCGTGCTGAGCTCGGACGACCCGGTCCGGGTGTTCCAGCGGTTCGCCACGGTGGACGCGCTGTCGCACGGCCGGGCCGAGGTCATCCTCGGTCGCGGCTCGTTCACCGAGTCGTTCCCCCTGTTCGGCTACGACCTGCGCGACTACGACACGCTGTTCGAGGAAAAGATCGAGCTGTTCGTCAAGTTGCTGGACGAGAAGCCGGTCACCTGGAGCGGCACCCTGCGTGCCCCGTTGGAGAACGCCGACGTCTTTCCCAAGACCGAGTCGGGACACCTGAGCACCTGGGTCGGCGTGGGTGGCTCACCGCAGTCGGTCGTCCGCACCGCCCAGTACGGGCTCCCACTCATGCTCGCCATCATCGGCGGCGCCCCCGAGCGTTTCGCGCCGTACCTGGACCTCTACCGCAGGGCGGCCGAGCAACTCGGTACGACCGCACACCCGGTCGGCATGCACTCGCCCGGCTTCATCGCCGACACCGACGAGGAAGCGAAGGAAATCTACTGGCCGCACTACCGGATCATGCGAGACCGGATCGGCAAACTGCGGGGCTGGCCACCGATCCGCCGCCAGGAGTTCGACTCCGAGGTGGAGAACGGCTCGCTCTACATCGGCTCACCCGAGACGGTGGCCCGCCGGATGGCGCGCGCGATCCGCAGCCTCGGAGTCGGCCGGTTCGACCTCATCTACTCCGCTGGAGCGCAACCGGTGAGCGCCCGGATGCGCGCCGTGGAACTGTACGGCTCCCGGGTGATCCCCATGGTCCGCGAGCTGCTGGCCTGATCACCACATGAACCGAGAGGACGACATGTTCGACAACGACCGGCCCCAGACCCTTGGTGTGCTCGGGGCCGGCAAGGTGGGCACGGTGCTCGCCCGGCTCGCCGTCGCCGCCGGCTACCGCGTGCTGGTCGCCGGCTCCGGCGATCCGGCGAAGATCGCCCTCACCGTCGAGGTGCTCGCTCCGGGGGCGGCGGCCACCACGGCGGCCGACGCGGTGGCCGCCGCCGACATCGTGATCCTGGCCCTGCCGCTGGGTAGGTACCGCAGTGTTCCCGCCGAGGCGCTGCGCGGAAAGCTCGTCGTCGACGCGATGAACTACTGGTGGGAGATCGACGGCATCCGGGACGACCTCACCGACGCGCGTACCTCGTCGAGCGAGATCGTCCGGGCCTACCTGTCCGGGTCCCGGGTCGTGAAGGCGTTCAACCACATGGGCTACCACGATCTCGAGGACGGGGCGCGGGCGACCGGATCGCCGGACCGGAAGGCCATCGCGATCGCCGGCGACGACGCCAGTGACCTCGCCGCGGTCGCGACCCTGGTGGACGCGCTGGGCTTCGATCCGGTGGTCGCCGGCGCCCTGGCCGAGGGCGTACGACTCGAACCAGGCAGCGAGCTGTTCGGCGCCAACGTGAGCGCCGACGAGGTTCGTACCATGCTCGACCGCTTTCCGGAGTCCGAGCGTGGACGGACCATTGCCGCTGCCCGCGCCTCGGCCTGACCGATCAGGAATCGAGAAGCCCGGCCGGTGTCACCCGGTCTAGCCTTTTCCCAGGTCACCGGCAGCACGCCGAACCCGGAACGAGGAGAGGGAGCCCCCGCATGTCCGCGAAGACCACCACGACCAGGTCCGACGGTTTCAGCGCCGAGGAGCGGGCCGCGATGCAGGAGCGCGCCGCCGAGTTGCGCGCCGAGGGCAAGAAGGGCGCCAAGAAGGCCGACGGGCTGCAGGCGCTCCTCGACCGGATCGCGCAGATGGAGCCGGACGATCGTGCGCTCGCCGAGCGCGTCCACGTGGCGGTGACCGCTGCCGCGCCCGAGTTGTCGCCGAAGACCTGGTACGGGATGCCCGCGTACGCGGACGCCGCCGGAAAGATCGTCGTCTTCTTCCAGGACTCCGGCAAGTTCAACTACCGGTACTCGACCCTGGGCTTCCAGGACGCGGCCAACCTCGACGACGGCGACCTGTGGCCGGTGGCGTACGCGCTGCAGAAGTGGAGCCCCGCGGTGGAGAAGCGGGTCGTCGAGCTGGTGCGGGCGGCGGTCTCCTGACCGTCGCCCACCTATGGTTCGGGTATGTCGATCACCGATCACGCGCTGGCGATCGCGGCGGCGGAAGCCGGAGCCGCGGTCGTCCGCGCGCAGTACGGATCATCGCTGGCCCGACTCATGAAGACCGCGGACGACTTCGCCACCACCGCGGACGTCGAGGCCGAGAAGGCCATCCTCGACGTCCTGCGCGCCGGACGTCCGCATGACGGCGTGCTGGCGGAGGAGAGCGGGCGCACCGGCACCGGCGAGAACGGGCGCACGTGGTTGGTCGACCCGTTGTGCGGAACGCTGAACTATGCCGTGCGGACCATGCTGACCTCGGTCAACGTCGCGCTGCGGGCAGGGGCACGGGTCCGTGTGGCCGCCTCGGCGGACCCGTTCACCAACGAGGTGTTCTGGACCGACGGCATCGCCGCGTATACCCGCCGTGGTGGCGTCGACGAGCCACTCACCCCGTCGGCGGAGTCCCGCCTTGTCGACGTCAATCTCGACCCACCGTTTCCCAACCGGCACGTCTTCCTCGCCGCCCGGATGCTCGCCGACGAGGGATTCATCGAACAGTTCCGCCCCCGCGTCGTCTCCACCACGCTGGCCGTGGCCTGGGTGGCTGCCGGTCGTCGCGCCGGCTACGTGACGGATGGCGAGCACCTGTGCGACAGCGTCCACTTCGCGGCCGGAATCGCCCTCGGTCAGGCGGCAGGTTGTGTGGTCACCGGGATCGACGGCAGGCCGGTTCATCCGGATGGGAACGGTCTTGTCGTCGCCGCCGACGAGCGGACGCACGCTGCCCTCCTGGCCCTCATCAGAAACCAGCGGTGAGCATCGGCCCGGCGGCCACCGCGCGTGCTGCTCGGGAAGACCGAGGAGATCTCGAAAATCTTCTGGGAGACCAAGCAGCGCTGACCAACCGCCGAGGTACGCGGCGCAGGCTCCCTCATGGACACGCCGCCGGCCACCTGACGGCGCTCGCGGGCGGGCGGTCCGGTGGCGGGTTACGGGCGGGCGTCGCCCGCGTCGGGCGCACCGTCGGCGGGACCGCCTCCGACGAGCACCGACTCCTGACCCTCCTGCCGACCCTCCTGGCGGGCGCGGGCGAGCAGCCCCGCCAGCCGACGTCGGCGGTGACGGACCGCCGCCCGCAGACCGACGAGCAGTGCGGCGAGGAGGCCCAGCAGCGCGAGCTGCGCCCACGGGACGACCCAGGTGGTGACGGTGGCCGAGACCTGTCGGAGGTCGGCACCGGCGGCCTGCCCGTCGCCGAGCAGGGTCGGTGACGTGGTGACTGTCGTGCGGAGACGTCCCAGTGCCCAGACGCCGTCGGCGCGGGTCGCCATCTCCCGGCTGCCGCCCGGAAGCAGCTCCTCGACCGCGCCTGTGGCGTCGTGGCTGGTCCGGCCGAAGAGGTCGGACACCGCCACCCGGCTCGTCCCGCTGACCCAGACGTTGCCGTCGTTGCCGACGGTGTAGCGGACCCGAAGCGTGCCACCGGCGAAGGGATTCCACGACGGCGTGTACCTCGCGGTGAGGCCCTGAACGGGCAGGGTCGCCTGGACGGTCCCGTTGACCCGGACCATGACCCGGAAACCCACTCGGCTCTCGACGTTGACCGTGCCACCGGTGCTGGTGACGGTCGCCGCGATGCCGGCCGGGTGATCCCCCGGCGCGGCACCCTTGGGCACCGTGATCGTGAACGGCACCACCCTCGTCTCGCCGGGGCCGACGGTGACCTTCTCCTGCACGTCGATCCAGGTGCCACCGTCGACCGAGGGGCGGTCCGACGAGAGCATGTTGAAGCGACCCTTGTCGGTGAGGTAGCCGTCGGCGGCCTTCAGCGAGAAGGCGACCGCGTTCTTGCTGAAGTTGCGGACCGCCAGATGCTCGGTCACGACCTGCCCCGGGTCGAGGCTGGCGTTGATCCACCGGCGTTGGTCGGGGCCGCTCGGGGTGGCCGGCTGGACCGTCCAGGTCAGCGCCTTCGGGTCTGGCTCCGCCGCCGCCACGGCCGGCGCGGCCGTCACCGCGAGGGTCACGACGGCGAGAACGGTGAGCACCCGGCGCAGCGGGGGAACGGTCATGACGATGAGCCCTTCGGCAGGGGGTGTGGCGGGGGCCCGGTCCGGACCCCCGCCACAGCACTACTCGAACAGGGAGAGCGTGAGCGTCGAGCTGTAGGCGCCGGCGGCGACCTCCGCCGGGGTACGCAGGTACAGGTCGGCGTTGACGGAGTACGAGTCGTTGGCCACGGCCTCGGAGTCGAAGGCCGAGACCAGCAGTTCCTGGTCGACGAGGCCGACGTTGTTGCCCGGCTGAGTCGCCTCGTCCAGCGCGGTCACCACCTCCTCGCCCTCGGTGACCAGGCCGGTCTCCCCGCCGTCGAGCAGCCGGGGCTTCCAGCCGAGGTGGTCGGCGGTGATCGGCGCCTGGCCGGAGTTGCCCGCGAAGTCGGTCGCGCTGCCGAGCACCGCCCAGCTGGCACCGTCGGGAACCTCGTCGGCGACGCGGGTGTCGGTGACCGTCACCGTCGGCAGCGTACCGACGAACTGGCGCACCAGCAGGGTCGAGCCGTCCTCGGACAGCGCGACGGCGTCGCCGGCGACGGACAGGGCGAGGACGCCCGGCTCCCTGATCTCGTCGATGTCGACAGTGACCCGCACGCTGGCGTCGTCGTCCGGCTCGGCCAGGGCGGGCGACGGCAGCACCGCGGCCCCGACCAGCACCGCGCCGAGGGCACCGGCCGCGAGCAACTGCCGCCGTTTGTCTGTGTTCATGTGGTCTCCGTTCTCAGCCATCAAGGGTTATCCGCCGCAGGTGCCAGCGGGATGTTGCACGGTGCGGACCGTCGTCACGTCCTGTCCACCCACCGCCCCGGTCACCCGGACCGTCGCCGAACCCGCGGGCACCGAGACGGCACGCGTGCTGAACGACTGGTACGCGTTCGCACCCGGCGCGACGGCCGCGAACGAGCGCTCGCCGTACGGGGTCTCGAGAGCGATCGCCACTGGCGCGTCATGGTCGTTGCGGGCCTGCACGGCCACGTGGACCTTGCCGCCCACGCACCGCGCCGACGCGGTGGCCGTGACGGGCAGTTCGAGGGTGGCCGCCTGGAAGGCCCAGGTGTCGATCTCGAAGAGGTCGGCGCCCGCCGGGCCGGTGTAGGTGAAGTAGACGTCGTGCACGCCGCTGACGCCGGCAAGCTGGGCGGTCACCTCGGCCCACTGGCCGACCGGCGTGTCGACCGCGACCGTGCCGACAACGGGACCGGTCGCGGTGTCCAGGCGGACCTGGATCTGCCCGCCGGCGGCGAGCGCCCGCACCTTCGCCGTCACGCTCTGCGCGCCGTTGTCGCCGAAGTCCACCGACGACAGCGCGGTCCAGTCGCCGTTGTCGATGTCGCGGACCACCAGGTTCGGTGCCGCGCCGCCGAACTGGGCGGAGCTGCCGTCGACCTTTGTGGTCGCGACACCCTTGCTCCAGCCGAAGGTCTCGGCCTCGAAGACGCGGTACGGGTCGAAGTCGCGGACCTGGTTCACCCCGGCGTAGGTGCCGACGACCTGCTGGATCGTGCCGTCCGGGTTGAAGGCCAACTCCTGGATGTGCGGGCTGCGGTACCCCTGGGTCGTGTTGCCGTTGATGCGCTTGTTCAACGTCGGCGCGTGGTAGGTGAAGTAGTGCTTGCCCTCGAACTCGAACACCGACTGGTGGTTGTTGCCGCCGGTGCCGCTGCCGAAGAACTGCGACTGGTTCGGGAAGAGCACACCGGCGTAGGTCTCCTTCGGCCACGACATCGGGTTGTCGGAGATCATGTAGCCGATCTGGCCGCCACCGGGGTAGCCGGGCAGCGGCTGCTGGCTACCACCGAAGTCGTTCCCGCCGAAGTGCGACGAGTACGAGAAGTAGTACTTGCCGTCGCGCTTGAAGACGTGACCCGCCTCGAACGCGACCGGGGCGTCGACCACGGCGGCCGTTCCCTGGGTCGCGACCATCGTGTCGTCGAGTTCGATCGCCCGGATGTTCTTCGGGTTGTTGAAGCGCTCGGCCGGCGGCATGCTCGTCGACGCGGGGCCACCACCGAAGTAGAGGTACGGCTGGCCGTCGTCGTCCACGAACGGGGCCGGGTCGAACTTCCACGCGACGTTCTCGGCACCGGGGGTGCGACCGTCGATCAGCGTGCTCGTGCGCTCGCTGGTCCACGGGCCGAGTGGCGAGGCACCCGTGATCACGTTGCTGGAGCCACCGCCGTTGGCGTAGTAGAGGAAGAACTTCTCCACGCCGTTCACCACCTTCTTGGTGATGCCCGGAGCCCACGAGTTGGCGGTGAACGGGGCCACCCCGTTCGGGCCGGCGACCTGGATCTCACCGTGGTCGGTCCAGTTCACCAGGTCCGCCGAGGAGATCACCGTGATCTGGTTGATGTCGCCGTAGTTGATCCCCGGCGAGACGCCCGTGGTCGGGTTCGGGGCGTAGCCCTGGGTGTCGTTCGTCATGTACATGTACACCCGGCCGTCGTGCACGAGGCCGAAGCCGTCGGCGCCGAACTTGTGCCCGATCAACGGGTTGTGCTCCCCGGGCAGCTTCCCGACGACCTCGATCGTCTTCGATGCCGGCGCGGGCGGCGCGGCGCCGACCACCGACACGTCGTCGAGCGTGAAGTCCATGAGGTGCAGGTCCGGGTCGGTGGCCGGGGTGGCCGTCCAGGGGGTCTCGAAGAACAGCCGCGCCGTCGACACGGTCTGCGTCGCCGGGATCGTGAACGTCCCGTTGAACTGCGCCCACTGACCCTTCGTCGCGGTCACGCTGACGAGGTTGGTGTAGGTGCCACCGCCGTAGTGCATGGTGGCGAAGAACTGCTTGGTGGCCGGTCCGCTCGCGTTCTCGTACTTGATGCGGGCCGTCAGGGTGTAGGCCTGGCCGGCCTGCACCTTGCCGCTGAGGTCCTGCATCGGCCCGGATCCGGTCGTCGCCCGGCCGGTCACGAGCGCGGCGTTCGCACCGGCGTAGGCATCCGCGGTGGCCGACAACTGCGCGCCGTCGCTGGCGTTTCCGTTGTTGACGAACCAGTTGGTCAGGCCGTCCTCGAACCCGCCGTTGACGATGAGATTCGTGTCGGCGGCCTGGACCGGCGCCGCCCCGGTGGCGAACCCTGCGGCCAGCATCAGGCCGACCGTCGCGATCGCGGCGACCCGTCCTCGGGTCGCGCGTCGCATTCGTTGTTCCACGAGACATCCTCCTTCATCTCTGACGTGCGGTCATCGGTGTGCGGGGGATCGGTGGTGGTAGGTGGTCCGGACATCAGGGGTCGACCGCCGCCACCGGCTCGACCTCGGCCGGCGGCGCGGGACAGGTCGCTGTTCCGCGCCACACGGCCGGTCGCCGGTGGGTGCTGGTCGGTGAGCCTGAGGCTCGTGGTGGGGTTATTCGCCGCAGGCGGTGGCGGGGTGCTGAGCGGAGTGCACGGTGGTGACGTCCCGGCCGGCGACCGCCCCGGTGGCCCGGACCGTCACCGAACCGGCCGGCACCGCCGCCGCGCGCGTGGGGAACGACTGGTAGACGTTGGCCCCCGGCGCCACGGCCGCGAACGACCGGTTCCCGTACGGGGTCTCCAGGGTGATCCCGACCGGTGCGTCCGAGTCGTTGCGCGCCCGCACCGCCACGTACGCCCTGCCAGCCAGACACCGCACCTCGGCGCTGGCCGTGACCGGCAGTGCCGCGAGCACGCCGAGCCGGGCCAGTTGGTAGCTGAGCGCGCGCTCCGGGGCGTCGATCTGGTTCTGGGTGCCGAACTGTCCGGCCCGCGCCGACGTCGCCGCCGCGAGTGCGGACTGCGTCGCGGCCCAGGCGTCGGGCGGGTAGTGACGCGCGTCGAGCGTGTGCGCGTGGGCGATCGCCGCGTCGAGGGCGACGGTGTCCAGCGGTCGGGCCTGCGCGGTCAGCGTGTCGCTGAGCAGGTAGTTGTCGAAGTCGACGTGCCCGCCGGTCTCCTGCGTCGCGTAGGTGAACAGCCCGACCCGGTGACCCATGAAGTGGGCGAGGCTGCCGTCCAGCGTCTGCGGGCCGACCCGGTTGCCGAGCCGGGTCCACGTCGACCCGTCCAGGCTGTAGTAGAACGTCGTCCACAACTGGCCGACCGGCGAGGCGAAGTCGAGGTCCGCCTTCACGTGCACCTCGGTCGCGTCTCCCAACGCCACGGTGGTGCCCGCCACGAAGTTCTCCACCGTCGCCTGGTCCAGGTCGACAGCGAACGGCTGGGACCGGTTGACGACGCCGAGGGTGTTCACGCCATCGACGCGCTTGACCGCCACGTACGAGAATCCGCGGTTGTAGGCGGCCAGGCCGGCGACGTCACCGTTCTTCATCGCGGAGATGTCCATCCGCGTCTGCACCGACTGCCGTGGCCCGAACGTACGTTGCGAGAGGGTGTTGCGGGCTTCCTCGAACCACGCCAACTCGGCCCGGTTGGACAGCTTCGTGTAGACGTACTGGCCGGTGACCACCTTGCCGGCGGTCAACCGCAGCCAGCCGTCGCGGTCGGTGAGCGACCAGTACCTGTTGTCCGGTGCGTGGTTCCACTCCCACGCCAGGTCCAGTCGTGAGCCGTTGGGGGCGATCTCCGCCGGGTCGAGCGGCGCGGGGACCGTCCACTGCTCGTCCTGGTACGCCCTGTGCGGCGCGTCGTTGGCGAAGTCGTCCGAGGCGACAATGCTCTTCTGCCGCTCGAAGACCTCCTCGGCCGGGCTGAGCCGGATCGGCTTGTCGAACAGGCCGTTGACCGGCACGACCCCGTTGGTGCCGAAGGTCGGCCATCCGTCCTGCCAGGTGGCGGGGATGAGCGCCGGGATCCGCCCGATCGGGAACGTGTCGCGGAAGAACATGCCGTGCCAGTCGGTCCGGCCGTCGGCGCGGCTGATCGGCACCAGGCTGCCCTGTGCGAAGCCGTTGGAGTTGAGCACGCCACGCGCCTCGTAGGTGTTGACTCCGCCGGCCGAGGTGTAGCGCCCGAGCAGGTCCTTCGACCGGAACATCACGACCTGGCGTCCCTGCCCGGACGGCCAGGTGATGATGACGGCGTAGTACCAGCCGTCGATGTGGTAGACCTGCGCGCCCTCGAACAGCCCGCCGATGAACGGCTGCCCGGCGTAGTTGTTCGCGGTGAAGATGTTCGGGTAGTCCTGCGCGATGGCCGTCAGGTCGGCGTTGAGGCGTACCGCGCTGGTGCCGCCGGAGCCGTAGAAGATGTACGGCGTGCCGTCGACGTCGAAGAAGAGCGACGGGTCGTGCAGACCACGGCCGAGGGCGGTGCGCTGCCACGCGCCGTTCTCGATGTCGTCGGTGCGGTAGAGGTACGCCCCGTTGAGGTTGTTGGTGTTGAAGACGGCGTAGAACATGCCGTCGCGGTAGCGCAGCGACGACGCCCACTGGCCCTGACCGTACGAGTTCTGGCCGTTGCGCAGGGAGAACGAGTCGCCGATGCTCGCCCGGTCGAAGACGTAGTTGACGATCTCCCAGTTGACCAGGTCGTACGACTTCATGATCGGCGCGCCCGGGCTCAGGTGCATCGTGGTGCTGATCATGTAGTAGAGGTCGCGGCCCTCGTCGTTCTCGGCGGCGGGCACCCGCTCGACGCTGATGTCCGGCACGTCGGCGTTGAGCAGCGGCACCGAGTAGGTGCCGGCGCCGGTGTCGGTCGAGGTGTACGACGAGCGGGGCGACCACGGGTCGGCGGCCTGCGCGGCGGCGGGTGTGACCACCACCAGGCCCGCTGCGACGAGGACGGCGATGGATGCGAGCGTGCGCAGCCGGCCGGCCGGACGGGTGTGGACTGTGGAGTCGGGTCGGGTCAACGCGTCGGCGAGGCGGTCGAGCACGGCGCTCGGGCTGACCGGCAGCAAGCTGCGGATGAGGCTGGAAGCTCGCAGGCGGATCGACACGGCCAAGGTGGACTCCAGACGCGAGAGCGGCGTGAAGCCCATCGTGTTATCGCTAACAATGCCTGTCAAGAGCATCAATGAAACCTGCCCGAAGTATCCCCGTAACACCGCGCACCGGACGGACGGGCTGTTGCGGTGGTGAGCCGCCGGGCCACCGCAAGCGGAACCGGGCTGGGGCGAGAGCGCCCCAGCCCGGATCCGGTGCCATCCGACGTTACGTCAGCTGCGTACCGTCCACCGCTGGTTGGTGCCACCGCTGCAGGCCCAGAGGATCAACTTCGTGCCGTTCGCCGTCGCGGCGCCGTTCGCGTCGAGGCAGAGACCCGACTGCACGCCCGTGATGGTGCCGTTGGAGTTGATGTTCCACTGCTGGTTGACACCACCGTTGCAGTCCCAGATCACCACCTTCGTGCCGTTGACGGTGCCCTGGCCGGAGGCGTCCAGGCACTTGGTGCCGTAGATCATGAGCTGCCGGCTCGCGGTGTGGGTCCACCGCTGGTTGGCGGCGTTGCTGATGCAGTCCCAGATCTGGGCCTGCGTGCCGTTGGTCGTGCTGGAGTTGCCGATCTCGGCGCAACGACCCGACTGAGCGCCCACGAGCTGCACGTTCTGCGGGTTGGTGCTGCCGCCGCTCTGCACGCCGGCGTTGTTGATCACCGTCTGCGCGCCGGACGGCCAGTTGCCGTTGCTGACCGTGACGTTGTTGTTGACGACGTTGCCGCGGTCACCGTTCGTCACGTTCGTGCCGCTGCTGGTCGACCAGTTGTTGGTGACCGTGAAGTTGCCCATGTTCTCGGCGTAGTAGTAGTTGGCGGTTGCCCAGGTGCCGGTGGAGGAGAACACGTTGTTCCGGGCGGTGTAGTAGCGCGAGCCCTCGTCGAAGTAGAGCCCGAACCACCCGTTGGTCCGCAGGCAGTAGTTCTCGGCGATCAACCCGCCCGGGTTCGCCGACAGCGAGTAGATGCACCCGCCGTCGGTCATCTGCTGCATGACGTCGTGCACGTAGTTGCCGATGACCTGGTTGTTGGCCGCGGTGGTCGCCGTGGAGTAGCGCGGCTGGTAGTTGTACAGGCCACGGTTGGCGTAGTGCTGGCTGCCGCCGGCGTCGTTGGCGCCCCAGCCGTAGCCGATCGACATGCCGGTGTACGGCATGTTGTAGACCTCGTTGTGCGAGACCAGCGAGGTGTTCACGTAGGTCGTCAGGATCGAGACCACGCCCCGGTACTCCAGGCCGAGATCGTGCACCTTGTTGTTGCTGATCGTGACGTTGCGGTTGACCATCCGCTGGTCACTGGGGTGGTGGGCGTCGGCCCGCACGCCGCCGACCACGACGCCGCCGGCGGAGTTGCGGGCGATCTCGGAGCGGGTGACGGTGATGTTGTTGACGCCCAGGCCGACACCGCTGGCGTGGGCGTTGGCGTCGTTACCGATACCGATCGCCGTCTGCCCCAGGTTGACGAACTGGGAGTCGCTGAAGCTGATGGTGTTGGCGGCGGAGACCTGCACCGCGGCCGGCATCTGCGCCCAGCTCGGGCGGGTGGCCTCGAACAGCGAGCAGCCCTCCTGGCAGGAGGTCAGCGCGTCGGACGGACGGGCCCAGGTGCCGACGATGTGCGCACCGGTCTGCTGGTCGGCGAAGCCGTTGTTGCTGCTCGGGCCGAGCCAGCTGGTGCCGGTGAACGTGATCCCGCTGAACGAGATGTGGTGCGCCGGCGCGTCGTAGGTGCCGCCGACGTTCACCAGGGACTGCAGCTGCGGCAGCTCCACGCTGACCGAGCTCATGTTCTGTCCGGCGAGCGGGATGTAGTTGAGCTGGCCGCTGCTGGGGTTGAGGTACCACTCCCCCGCCGAGTCCAGGAACTCGTACGCGTTGGCCAGGTAGAACGGGCCGGCGCGGTGCGGACGGGACAGCGTGTCGAAGCCGAAGGTGTTGTTGTTCCAGGCCGGCTGCTGCATCGTCAGGAAGTTGCCGCTGATGCTCTGCACCGGCGAGTACCGGTCGGTGAACGACCCGACGCTCTCCACCTCGACGCGGCTCTGGTTGCCGAGGTTGTTCAGGTAGTTGAGCGCGCTGTTGGTGAACCGCATCCCGGACGTGGTGAAGGTGAAGTCGGCGCGGTTCACGGCGGTACGCGCCCGGGTGGCGACGGCCCCGTTGACGTAGAGCTGACGGGAGTCGAGCCCGGCGGGAACGTTGGCCCGCCAGATGTTCTTCCCGGCGTCGACGAGCGACCAGCCGGTCACCGCCCGGGCACCGGTGATCGACGGACGGGCGCCGGCGGCGGCGCGCCAGATCACCTGGTAGCCGTTGTTGCCGGAGTCGGCCGCGGTCAGCCGCATCGGCGCCGACAGCCGGTACGCGCCGTCGGCCAGCTCGACCACGATGTCACCGGACATCGTGGTGTTGGCGGCCCGCACGGCGGTCTGCGCGGCGGACAGTGAACACGGTTGGCTGGCCGAGCAACTGGTGCCGGAGCCGCTGGGCGACGCGTAGAGGGTGGTGGTGGCCGCGAGCGCGGGGGACGCCGAGGCGGTCACCGCGACCAGCGCGGTCAACGCTGACGCGGCGGCGCCGGCCAACAGTCGCCGCAGCGGGGGACTGGACGAGACAGACACGGGACGGTGCTCCTGACTCTAGAGGGGGGTGGCGGGCAGAGCCCGGGGGCCGGGGCCTCGGTGGGTGGGGGCGGTCACCCGAGGATCTCCCGGAGATAGCGCAGGCCGTCCGTGGCGAGACGGTCCTGCGAGGGGGCCAACGGACGCCAGATCGCCGCGGCGACCGCGATGGCCTCGTTCTCACCGGTGAACGACTCGATGCAGATCGCACCCTGGTAACCGGTGTCCCGCAGGACGGTGAAGAAGCGGGGCCAGTCGAAGTGGTCCGCACCGGGTGCGCCCCGATTGGAGCCGCTGACCTGCACGTGCTTGATGTGCGGGCCGGCGACCGCCAGAGCCGCGTAGGGGTCGGCCTCCTCGATGTTCATGTGATACGTATCGATCATGATGCCGACGTTCGACGGGAGCCCGTCGATCAACTCGACCGTCTGCTCGATCGTGTTGACGACGCTCGTCTCGTAGCGGTTCAACGCCTCGACACCGATGGTCACGCCCAACTCGCCGGCCTGCTCGGCAACCGGCGCCAGGGCCCGCCGGAAATCCGCGTAGCAGGCCGCGCGAGCCGCCGGCGACATCCGCCAGGTGCGGCCGACCGAGGCGTACACCGGGCCGCCGACGCATCCAGCGCCGACGGCCGCGGCGCTCGCCACGCAGCCCTTGAGGTACGCCACCGTCGACTCGACCACCGCTGGCGCGGCGTCGACCAGCTCCCGCCCCGGCGAGAGGGCCGCGCAGACGCCGGCGGCGACGAGGCCGTGCGCCGCCAACAGATCCCGGGTACGGACCGGGTCCCAGTCGCCGGGCTGCTCGATCGGCAACTCGACCGCGTCGAAGCCGAACGAGGCGATCCGTGGGATCAGCTCGGCCAGGGCCTCGTCGTCGACAGGCGAGGCCCACACCCAGGGGTTGACGCCGATGGCGTACATCAGGTCCTACTTCCAGCGCTGCGGGTAGCCGGGCAGGTCGGTGCAGCCGCACATCGCGTAGTGCAGCGGCGGCATGTTCGCGTCGAGGTACTTGTCCAGGTTGTCCTGGGTGACGGTCGGCTGCGGCAGCTTCCACGGGTTGGAGACCTGCTCGCCGTCGAGGATCCGCAGCGCCGCGATGATCGGCGTACGCCACTGGTAGGTCGGGTAGGTCGGCGCGATCGCGGTGAGCTGCTTGTCCTTCCAGATCTTCAGGAAGTCGAGCTGGTCCTCACCGTTCATCGGCGGAACGGGCTTGCCCGCGTCCTGGAACGCCTCGACCGCCGCGACCGCCACGGCACCGGCGTCCATCCAGACGCCGTCGATCGTGCCGTACCGCTGGATGTAGTCGTCGACGATCTTCTTGGTCTTGGCCGGGTCGCCGTCGGTGAACTCGACACCCACGACGTCGACCTTCGCCTTGTCGAACGCCACCTTCGCCGCCGACCAGCGGGTCTCCAGGACGTCCACACCCGGCAGGATCCGCAGAGCGAGAACCTTACCTCCGGGCTTCATCTTCTGACTGACGAACTCGGCGCCGACGTGGCCGAACCCGTAGCCGCCGATGGGGTTGATGAACGTCACCGGGCACTTCGTGTTGACACCACGGTCGAAGACGACGACCGGCAGCCCCGCCTGGCAGGCGGCCTCGACGGCCGGGGTCAGCGTGGCGGTGGTGTTCGGCGAGACGATCAGCGCGTCACAGCCCTTGCCGAGCAGGTCGTTGATGTCCGCGATCTGCTTCTGGTCCTTGCCTTCGGCGTCGACGTGCACGAACTCCTTGATGCGGCTCTTCTGCGCCTCGACCTCGGCCTGCATGGTCTTGAACCCGACCTGCCGCCACGGGTTGTTGAGTGCCGCGTTCGAGAAGCAGATCTTGTGCGGGCCGCTCTTCTTGAACTTGGCGGTGTCCACCAGCTTCGGGTTGAGCACCTGCTCCCACGGCTTGTCGGCCGGGCCCGTCGCGGTCGCGCTGAGCAGTGCGAGCTCGGCGTCGTAGTCGGCCTGCACGAAGAACTTCGACTGCTCCCCGGTGCCCGATCCGGCGGCGGTGGAGGCACCGCCCGAGGGGCTCGCGGAGGGCTCGTCGGTGGCACAGGCGGTGAGGGACAGCAGGGTGACAGCGGCCAAGGCCGCCATGGAACGTCGCACTATGGATTCCCCTTTATCTCGACGAAGAACGCGTTGCCGAGACCGCCACGGCGAGCAGGATGATCCCGCCCTGGACGGTCGACCTGAGGGCGCCGGAGACGCCGTAGAAATTCATGAGGGCGAACAGCAGCTCAAGGGTCAGCGCACCGAGCATCGCGCCGACGACCGAACCGCGCCCCCCGCCCAGCGCGACGCCACCGAGGACGACAGCGGTGATCGCACCGAACTCCAGGCCGGCGCCGGCCTGGAACGACACGCCGCTGTAGCCGCCCAGCAGGATCGCCGCGGCCGCCGCCGCGAGCCCGCTGAGGATGAAGGCGATCGTGCGGGTACGCCAGACGCGTACACCGCTCAGCTCGGCGGTGCGCGGGTTGTCGCCGACGGCAACGAGCGTCCGGCCGAAGTCGGACCGCATCAGCAGCACGGCCACCACCGCCAGGGCCACCAGGACCAGCAGCGCGAACGGCACGCGACCGAGCACCGGCACGTCCTCGAACGCCCGCCGACCGAATCGCCGGAACTCCTCGGACAGACCACCCTTCGGGGCACCGTCGGACCAGAGGTAGACCGCGCCGACCAGGATCAGGAACATGCCGAGGGTGGTGATGAACGACGGCACCCGCAGCCGTGTCGTGATCAGGCCGTTGACCAGCCCGACGAGCGCACCGAAGGCGAGCAGCAGCAGCACCACGGGCCAGGTACGCGCCGGGTCGCTGTCGATGAGCCGGGCGGCCACGACCACCTGCGCGGTGACCAGGGAGCCGACCGAGAGGTCGAATTCGCCGGAGACGATCACGAAGTACTGGCCGGCGGCGAGCAGGATGATCGGCGCCGAACGCCCGAGGAACGACATCAGCGACGGAGGGGAGAGGAAGTCGGGCTGTCGAATGCCGACGAGCACCACCAACACCGCGAGAATCGCGAGGATCGGCAGGATGCCACCGGGACGGACCCGCGGAAGACGCAGCGGCAGCGTACGGCGCTGAACGGTCTGCATGACTAGACAGCCGCCTTTCGCATGGCCCGGCGGGCGTAGACGGCCACCGCGGCGATGATGATCGCGCCCCGGATCACCTGCTTGAAGAAGGCGTCGACCTCCAACTGGTTGAAGATCGCGTCGATGCTGGCGAGCAGCAGCACACCCCCGACCGTGCCGATGACGCCACCGCGCCCTCCGGCGAGGGCGGTGCCGCCGATCACCACCGCGGCAATCGACTCCAGGTCGTAGAGGCCTTCGGTGCCCACGCGGGGCGCGCCCGAGCCGAGCCGACTGGCGAGGTAGATACCGGCGAGCCCGGCACACATCGAGCACAGCACGTGGGCGGTGACGAGGACCCGGTCGTTGCGGACGCCGGAGAGCCGAGCCACCTCCGGGTCCCCGCCGACGGCGACCAGGTGATGGCCGAAGCGGGTCTTCGAGAGCGCGAACCAGGCCGCCGCGGTCACCGCGACCAGCAGCAGGAACGACACCGGCACCGGGCCGATGCGCTGGTAGCCGAGCGCCTGCACGAGCGACGGCGCGGTGGTGCCGGCCGGCCCGTCGTAGCCGTTGTCGAGGTAGCCCTTGAGCAGCAACCCGACGCCGAGGGTCGCGATGAACGCGTTGACCCGGAGTTTGGTGACGAGGAGCCCGTTGAACAGCCCGATGCC
The DNA here is from genome assembly GCF_040647935.1 of Micromonospora sp. NPDC049204. Classification (NCBI taxonomy): domain Bacteria; kingdom Bacillati; phylum Actinomycetota; class Actinomycetes; order Micromonosporales; family Micromonosporaceae; genus Micromonospora; species Micromonospora sp. NPDC049204. The sequence goes on from NZ_JBEZDC010000020.1 coordinate 40,655, forward strand.
GGCGCTGACGACGAGCACCAGGCCGATCGCCGGCAGCACCGCGCCGTCGCTGCCGTTCATCGTCTCGGCGGCGACGAGGGTGCTGAGGCTGATCACGTACGCCACCGACAGGTCGAGCGACCCACCCAGGATGACAAGTGTCTGGCCGACGGCGACGAGCCCGAGGCCGGCCGCCACGTGCAGCAGACTCACCGTCGTGCTCTGGTTGAAGAGCTGGCCACCGTCGACGAGGACGACAAGCCAGCCGATCGCGAGGGTGAGGGTCAGGGCCACGAAGACGCCCGGTACGGGGCGCCGGGCCGGCAGGAGCGACAGGGCGCTCATGCGGCGGCCGCCGGGACGGCGCCGACCGCCAGGGTGACGACCTCTTCCTCGCTCGCGCCGGCGGGCAACTCGCCCGCGACACGGCCGTCCCGCATGACGATGATGCGGTCACTCATACCCAGCAGCTCCGGCAGGTCAGACGAGATCATCAGCACGGCCGCCCCGTCGCGGGCGAGGCGGCGGACGAGGTCGTGGATGGCCGACTTCGCGCCCACGTCGATGCCGCGGGTCGGCTCGTCGAAGAGCAGGATCCGCGGGTTGAGCGCGAGCCAGCGGGCCAGCACGACCTTCTGCTGGTTGCCGCCGGACAGGAACCGGATCTCCTGGTCGTCGCCCGCACCACGGACCTCCACGGCGTTGAGCAGCTCGCGCACCCGAACGGTCCGGGCCGCACGGCCGGACCGGGCCGCGAAGACGGCCCGACTGGCGAGCAGCGCGTTGTCGAGCACCGACTGTCGGGGGACGATCCCCTCGCCCTTGCGGTCCTCGGTGACGTAGGCGATGCCGGCCCGCATCGCGGTGCGGGGTGAGCGCAGTCGGACCGGCCGGTCGTCGAGCGTGACGTCGCCGGTCGTGAACGGCGACACCCCGAAGATCGCACGGGCCAGCGCGGACCGCCCGGAGCCCTGGAGGCCGCCGATGCCGAGCACCTCGCCGGCGCGCAACTGGAGGTTGATGTCACTCAGCTTCCGGTTGCCCACGTCGCGAAGGTTGAGCCGCACCGGACCCCGGTCCTCGGGTGCGGCCCGGTCCGGGTAGTAGCTGGACAGTTCCCGGCCGACCATGTGCCGCACCAACTCGTCGCCGGTGGTGCTCGCGGTGTCCACGGTGGTCACACGGCGGCCGTCCTTCAGGACCGTGATCCGACTGGACAGGTCGAAGACCTCGGCGAGCCGGTGCGAGACGTACAGCAGACCGATGCCCCGCTCCTGGAGTCGGCGCACCAACCCGTAGAGCAGCTCGACCTCGTGGTCGGCGAGCGCCGCGGTCGGCTCGTCCATGATGAGCAGCCGCGCGTCCAGGGCGAGCGCCTTGGCGATCTCGACGACCTGTTGCTGGGCGACGCCGAGCTGCCCCACCCGGGCGTCGGCGGGCAACGTGGTCTCCCCGATCGAGGCGAGCAGGCGCGTGGTGCGGTCGAGCATCTCCCGACGGTCGACCAGCCCGCGCCGGACCGGCTCGTGGCCCAGGTAGACGTTCTCCGCCACGGTGCGCTCCGGCAGCAGGTTGAACTCCTGGTGGATGATGCCGACGCCGGCGCGCTGGGCGTCGCGCGGGCCACGGAACGTGCGCGACTCACCGGCGAACTCGACGGTGCCCTCGTCCGGGGCGTACCCGCCCGAGACGATCTTCATGAGGGTCGACTTGCCGGCGCCGTTCTCACCGACGACGGCGTGGACCTCGCCGGGCGTGACATCGAGGTCGACACCGTCGAGAACGCGTACCCCGAGGAAGGACTTGCCGATGCCCCGCAGGGTGAGCAGCGGCGACGGCGGTGGATCTGACATCCCGAAAGCCCTCACAGATAGTAGTCATCAACAAGGTGCACAGGCCAGCGTCCGACCCGCTCGCGGCCGGACTCGGAACTTTCGCAGCTAGCTGCGAAGACTTCCGTTTTTATGTTGCGAACATTCTCTTGACATCGACGAAACATCACACGTATGAAGAACATAGATGTTTGGATGCAGGTCCGCAATCCTCGACCGGGGCTGATTGCCAGGGCCATCACTCGGCCGGCAGCGACGCCGTGCGCGAGTGATTCGGACATGGCCGTCGTCATCAGGGCAAGACGTCGGACGTCACCCCATTCATTGACAGCCGTTAATCTCTAGCTCATCCTGACCTTGTGGACCACGGGACACGAACCACAGCCGCCATCACCCTCTGTGATGTCCCGCGGGTCTGACTGCCGTTTCGGCGAACGGCACGAGGACAGACCAGCGCACTCGTGTCCACCATGCGACCAGGCACAACCTGACGCAGGGTGAGCCCGTGGACGCACTCGGAGTTGTCCGTCCAACCTAGGAGACGCCATGCGTCGCAATACGATGATCATCTCGGTGATCGCGGGCCTGTTACTGGCTCTCGGACTCGCCCCACCGGCGTCGGCTGCCCCAGCCTTCCGCGCCCTGGTGTTCAGCAAGACCACCGGCTACCGGCACGACTCGATCCCCGCCGCGATCGCTATGGTCCAGCAGCAGGCCACAGCGAACAACTTCGAGGTGGTGGCGACCGAGGACTCGAGCGTCTTCACCGCTGCCAACCTGGCGACCTTCGACGTCATCGTGATGCTCCAGACCTCCGGCATGGTCTGGACCTCGACCGCCCAGCGCCAGGCGGTGGAGGGCTACCTCGCCAGCGGCAAGGGCATCGTGGCCGTCCACAATGCCACCGACATGGGCATCGACACCGAATACCCGTGGTGGGACAACACCATCAACGGCGGCGCCCACATGCCGGAGCACTCCCCCGGCGTGCTGCCCGGCACCGCCATCGTCGCCGACAAGCAGCACCCGTCGACGGCCGGTCTGCCGGATCGGTGGAACCGCAGCGAGGAGTGGTACAACTTCGACTCCAACCCGCGCGGCAAGGTGCACGTGCTGGTGACCGCCGACGAGCGCACGTACAACCCCGGCGCCCGGGCGATGGGCCCGGACCACCCGATTTCCTGGTGTCGCAACACCGGCGGCGGACGGGTGTGGGCCACCGCGATGGGCCACGCGATCGCCTCCTACAGCGAGACGAACTTCCGCAACCACGTCCTCGGCGGAATCCAGTGGGCCGCCGGCAACCTTCCCGGCGACTGCGGCGGCACCGTCTGGAGCAACTTCGAGAAGCGCACCCTGGACGACAACACCGTCGACCCGATGGCGATGGCGGTGGCCCCGGACGGGCGGGTGTTCTACGCCCAGCGCGGCGGGCAGCTGAAGATCTTCAAGCCCTCCACCAACAGCACGGTGACCGCCGGGACGCTGAGCGTCTACACCGGCGGCGAGGACGGCCTCACCGGCATGGCGCTGGACCCCAACTTCGCCACCAACGGGTACGTGTACCTCTACCACTCGCCGGCGAGCAGCTCGACCGACATCAACCGCGTCTCCCGCTTCACGATGAGCGGTGACACGCTGAACACGTCCAGTGGCGTGACGATCATCGACATCCCGGCGTACCGGGACCGGACCTTCCCGGAGCCCGGCCACACCGGCGGGTACATCGAGTTCGGTCCGGACGGCAACCTCTACATCGGCACCGGCGACGACACGCCGCCGAACCTCGACCCCAACTGGCAGGGCTACGCCCCGCTGGACTGGCGCTCGGGCAAGTCCAACCTGGACGCCGCCCGGACCGCGGGCAACACCAACGACCTGCGCGGCAAGCTGCTGCGCATCCGTCCCGGAGCCAGCGGCAGTTACACCATCCCGAGCGGCAACCTCTACCCCCAGGGCACGGCGCAGACCAAGCCGGAAATCTACGCCATGGGCTTCCGCAACCCGTTCCGCTTCTCGATCGACCCCGCCAACGGCTGGGTCTACCTGGCGGACTACGGACCGGACCGCAACCCGCCGACCACCAACCGTGGTCCCGAGGGCCTGGTCGAGCTCAACGTGATCAAGACGCCCGGCAACTACGGCTGGCCGTTCTGCCACGGCAACAACCAGCCCTACGCGCCGTACAACCCGGACACCGGCGTCGTCGGCTCGAAGTTCAACTGCTCGGCACCTGTCAACAACTCGCCGAACAACACCGGCCTGACCAGCCTGAAGCCAGTCGTCATGCCGAACATCTGGTACGGCTACCCCGCCTCGACGACCTTCCCGGAGCTGGGCTCCGGCGGCTCCGCCCCGATGGGCGGCCCGGTCTACCGCTACGACGCGTCGAACCCGTCCCAGACGAAGTTCCCGTCCTACTACGACGGCGTGCACTTCTTCTACGAGTGGTCGCGCAACTACATCAAGGAGGTGCACTTCGACTCCTCCTCGGCGGTGACCCGCACCAACTCGTTCCTGCCCGGCGGTAACTTCAACAAGCCGATGGACATGGAGTTCGGCAAGGACGGCTCGCTCTACCTGCTGGAGTGGGGCACCAACTTCGGTGGCGGCAACAGCGACTCCGGGCTCTACCGGATCGACTACATCCAGGGCGGCCGGTCACCGATCGCCAAGGCCACCGGCACACCCACCAGCGGCTCCTCGCCGCTGACCGTCCAGTTCAGCAGCGCGGGCACGTCCGACCCGGACGGCAACACGCTGAGCTACCTGTGGACGTTCGGCGACGGCACCACCTCGACGGCGGCCAACCCGTCGAAGACGTACACCTCCAACGGCAACTACACGGCCCAGTTGAAGGTCACCGACAGCACCGGTAAGACCGGCTTCGCCAACGTCCCGATCACCGTCGGCAACAGCGCCCCGGTGGTCACCATCACCACACCGGGCAACGGAGGCATGCTGACCTTCGGTGACAAGGTGTCGTACCAGATCACCGTGACCGATCCGGACGGCGGCACCGTCGACTGTTCGAAGGTCATCCTCAACCCGGCGCTGGGTCACGACGACCACGCGCACGAGACCACCGAATACCCGGGCTGCTCGGGCACCATCTCCACCGACCTGCTCGGTGGGCACCCCGATGGCGCCAACCTGTTCTACGTGCTGAACGCGCGGTACACCGACAACGGTGGTTCGGGGGGCGGGTCCCCGCTCACCGGCACCGCGCAGGCGATCCTCCAGCCGAAGCACAAGCAGTCCGAGTACTTCAGCAGCCAGTCCGGCATCCGGGTCATCGACCAGGCCGCCGCGGAGAGCACCAAGCGCATCGGTGACATCTCCACCAACGACTGGATCGCGTTCAGCCCGATGAACCTGTCCGGCATCTCGACGGTCAGCTACCGGGTGTCGTCGCCATCCGGTGGCGGTTCGATCGAGCTGCGCGCCGGCTCGCCGACCGGCACCCTGCTGGCCACCACCACGGTGCCCAATACGGGCGGCTGGGACAACTACCAGTCCACGACTCCGGTGAACGTCGCCGCCTCCAGCGGGACACAGACGCTCTACATGGTGTTCAAGGGCAGCAGCAACTCGTTCGATCTGGACTCGCACACCTTCGGCGGGAACGGCGTCGGGACACCCGGCACCGGCACCGGCGGTGGCCTGGCGGGCAAGACCTACACGGTCACGGCGCAGCACAGCAACAAGCTGATGGACGTCAGCGGTGTCTCCACCGCCGACGGCGCCCAGATCACGCAGTGGGCCAACACCGGCGCCAACAACCAGAGGTGGCAGGCCGTCGACGCCGGTAACGGCGCGCTCTACCTCAAGGCGGTGCACAGCGGCAAGTGCGTCGAGGTGGTCGGCAGTTCGACCGCGGCGGGTGCCTTCCTCCAGCAGGCCACCTGCAACAACGGCAACCAGCAGAAGTTCACCGCCACCGCGACGGGCACCTCCGGCGTGTACACGGTGAAGAGTGTGCTGAGCGGCCTCTGCGTCGACGTCAACGGCGCGGCCACCACCGACGGCGCCCGACTGTTGCAGTGGACCTGCCACAGCGCGGCCAACCAGCAGTGGCGGTTCACCGCGGTGTGACCTGTCGCGGTAACAGATGACGTCCCGGTCGGGACCGGTGTCCGGAAATCGGAGCCGGTCCCGGCCGGGACGTTTTTGTCAGTTCGGTTGGTCCGCCGTGCCCGGACCGGGCGCCACGGCGAGCAACCCAGCCGCCGTCAGGGCGCCCCACAGCTCCTCCGGTACGGCGACGTCGGACCGTCGTACCGTCTCGGTCACCTGTGCCTCGGTGCGGACGCCGACCACCGTCGACACCACGGCCGGGTGCCTGCGGACGAAGGCGAGTGCCGCCTGCGGCAGGGTCACCCCGTACGTCTCGCAGACCGCCGCGATCCGCCGCGCCCGCTCGATCACCTCGGGTGGGGCCTGCTGGTAGTTGTAGACGGCGTCGGCCGGCGGCTGGTCCCGCGACAGCAACCCCGAGTTGTAGACGCCCGCGATGACCACGCCCACCCCCCGGTTCTCCGCGATCGGCAACAGTTCGTCGGCCGCACCCTGTTCGAGCAGGGTGTACCGCCCGGCGCACATCATCACGTCGACGTCGGTCTCCCGGATGAACCGCGCCAGCATCGCCGACTGGTTCATCCCGGCGCCGATGGCACCCACGACGCCCTGGTCACGCAGGTCGAGCAGGGCCGGCACGGCCTCGTGCGCGGCCTGCTCCCAGTGCTCGTCGGGGTCGTGCAGGTAGACGATGTCGATCCGGTCCAGCCCGCTGCGCTCGAGGCTGGCCTCGATCGAGCGAAGAACACCGTCGCGGCTGAAGTCCCACACCCGGCGGTGGCTGGCGGGAACGTCGAAACCCTCGGAGTCCCGCTGGTGCGCGTTCTCGGGTGACGGGACCAGCAGTCGTCCGACCTTCGTCGACACGACGTACTCGTCGCGCGGCCGCTGACGCAACGCGGCGCCGAGGCGGCGTTCGGACAGCCCGAGTCCGTAGTGCGGCGCGGTGTCGTAGTACCGGACGCCCGCCGCCCACGCCGCGTCGACCGCCGCGGCGAACTCCTCGTCCGTCGTCGCCCGATACAGGTTGCCGCCCTGGGCCGCGCCGAACCCCAGCTCGGTGAGGCGCACCTGCGGGCGACGCGGCAGCGCTTGCGTCCTCATGACGCCGCCAGCCCGGGTACGCGGCGAACGGGCTCGCCGCCGACGCTCACCAGGGGCACCGGCCGGCCCGTCATCGGCCCATCCAGCCGCCGTCGACGGGTAGCACGACCCCGTTGACGTAGTCCGACGCCGAGGACGCCAGGAACACCGTGGCACCGCCGAGATCGTCGGCGCGACCCCACCGGGCCGCCGGAATCCGGGCGAGGATCGCCTGGTTGCGGTCGGGGTCGTCGCGCAGCGCCTGGGTGTTGTCGGTGGCGATGTAGCCGGGGGCGATGGCGTTGACGTTCACCCCGTGGGCCGCCCACTCGTTGGCCAGCGCCTTGGTGAGCCCGGCGATGCCCGACTTCGACGCGGCGTAGCCGGGGACGGTGATGCCGCCCTGGAAACTCAACAGCGAGGCGGTGAAGATGATCTTCCCGCGGCCACGCTCCACCATCGTCCGGCCGATCTCCCGGCTCAGGACGAACTGGCTGCTGAGGTTCACCTCGATGACGTGGTCCCACATCTCGTCCGGGTGCTCGGCGGCCGGGGTGCGGGCGATCGTGCCGCCGTTGTTCACCAGGATGTCGATCGGCCCGAGAGCGGTGAGATCCCGGGCCAACTGGTGTACGGCCGTCCGGTCGCCGAGGTCGGCACGCAGCGCGGTGAACTGGCGGCCGGCGGCGCGCACCCGGCGCTCGACCTCACTGCCATCCGATTCGAGCTGGGCCGAGACGCCCACGATGTCGGCACCGGCCAGCGCCAGGGCCTCGGCCATGGCGAGGCCGATGCCGCGCCGGGCGCCGGTGACCACGGCGACGCGTCCGGACAGGTCGAACAGGGCCGTCACTGGTTTCCCTCCCGCAGATCGAGCAGCACCTTCATCACGCCGCCACCCTCCAGTGCCGTGAAGGCGGCACTGGCCGCCTCGACCGGTTCCACCCGGGAGATGAGCTGTCGCGCCGGGATCTCGCCCGAGGCGACCAACCGGATCGCCTCCACCATGTCGTCGCGCTGGTACAACCGCGCGCCGAGCAGTTCCAGCTCACGCCAGAAGAACCGGTGCAGGTTGACCTCGCGGGGCCGGGGGTGGATCGCCACCATCACCAGCCGACCGCGGGTGGTGAGGACGTCGACCGCGGTGGTGACGCCGCCGGCGGAGCCGGACACCTCGAAGGCGATGTCGGCGCCCGCGCCGTTGGTGCGCTCGTTGACAAGTGCCACGACGTCTGTCGCGCCCGGATCGACGGCCTCGATTCCGATCCCGGCCGCCACCTCGCGACGGAACGGGTCCGGCTCGACGAGGAGCACCCGCGCGCCGCGACCCTGCGCGACGACGGCGATGAGCGCCCCCACCGGCCCACCGCCGACCACGACCACCTGGTCGTCGGCCGTCACGTTGCCCCGGCGGACGTCGTGCACGGCGACCGCGACCGGCTCGACGAGCGCCGCGTGGTCCAGCGGCAGATCCTCCGGGAGCGGCAGGACCAGCTCCGCCGGCACGGTCCAGTAGGACTGCATGGCACCCGGCGAGTCGATGCCGAGGAAGTTCATGGCGTGACACACGTGGGAGTGCCCGCGCTGGCAGGCAGCGCACGTTCCACACGGCCGGGTCGGCAGCACGGTGACGGGCTGCCCGATGCTCCAGCCGGTGGTGTCCGGCCCGACGGCCGCGATCCGGCCGGACATCTCGTGCCCGATGATCGCGGAGTCACCGACCCGAGCGTCCATGTCGCCGTGGTAGATGTGCAGATCGGTGCCGCAGATCCCGGTGTACGCCACCTCGATCCGCACCTGGCCGGGACCCGGCGGGACCGGGTCGCGATCCTCGATTCCGAGGTCTCGCGCCCCCCGGTAGACGACTGCCTTCATCGATCCTCCGTCTCGACGGCCGGCACGTCGTTCGTGCCGACCGGACATGGCCGTGGGTGCACCGCGATGGCGGTGCACCCACGCGTTCCCTGTTTCTGGCGGTCAGCTCAGTGCCGCCCGGTGGGCGACACCTCGTTGCGGTAGTTCAGCGGCACGACGGGCACCTGGCGGGCGGGGACGACCCCGTCGATTCCGCCCAACAGCCGCCGACCGGCCCGTTCCGGCCGGACGTTGGGGCTCTCGGCCGTCTGCGCCTGCGGGCGGTGGTTGGCCGTCCGGATCCGCTCCTCGTCGATGCGGACACCCAGCCCGGGTGCGTCGCCGAGAATGAAGGCGCCGTCCTCGACGTGCAGGTCGACGGAGACGCCGACCGGCGGGTGCAGGTCCTGCAACTCACTCGTCAGGTGGTTCGGCACCGAGGTCGCGGCGTGCAGCAGACCGATCGGGCTGTTGCCGATCGGGCTGACCGGCAGGTCGTAGGCGTGCGCCAGGGCGGACGCCCGCAGGAAGTGGGTGACCCCCCAGACGGCGGCCATCTGGACGACGTCGACCGCGCCGGCGGCGAGCAGCGGCCGGTACTGTTCGAGCCCGGTGAGATTCTCCCCGGTGGCGACCGACGCGCAGACTCCTCGGCTGACGGCGGCGAGGCCCTCCGCGTCCCAGCGTCGGACGGGCTCCTCGATCCAGATGAGGTCGAGGGAGCGTTCGAGTTCGCAGACGTGCCGGACGGCCTGCTTGCGCGTCCAGGCCTCGTTGACGTCGAGCATGAGACCCGGTCGCCGGCCGTGCCCCGCCTCGGTCAGGACCTCCTTGACCAGGGTGAGGCGGTGCCGGTCGCGCTCGATGTCGAGACCGCCCTTGAGCTTCGCGGCACGCAGGCCGTGACTGGCGTAGACCTCGTACTCCGCGACGAGTTCGTCGTCGGTGAGCCCGATGTCCAGTCCGGACGCGTAGGCGTTGACCCGCCGGTCACGTCCGCCCAGCAGCCGCCACAGCGGCTCGCCGGCGGCCTGCGCCTTGATGTCCCAGAGCGCGGTGTCCAGTGCGCCGATGGTGCCGAACACCGGGCCGGCGTGGCCCGCCTTGAAGGTGTGCCGCAACATGCGGTCGTACAGGGTCGTCACGGCACGGGGGTCTTCGCCCTCGATGGCTGCGAAGATCCGCTCGATCTCGACGTGGGGCCCGAGGCCGACTCCCGAGACGCCCTCGTCGGTGTCGACGATGACGATCGAGACCGGAACCACCCCGTCGGGGAACACCCCGTTGGCATCGCCGACGGGCCGCCCCCATTCCTGGACCGTGGTGAGCGTCCGATATCCCGTGATCCGCATGTCAACCCTTCGTGGAACCGGCGGCTACACCGTCGGCAATTTGGCGCTGGAGGAACAGGTAAACCAACAGGACGGGAATGGCGGCGATCAGCACCCCGGAGGCGAAGGTGGGAATGTTGTCGGAGTACTGCCCCCGCAGGGAGGTCACCCCGATCATGAGCGTCCGGTGATCGGCCGAGGGCATCATCACCAGCGCCATGAGGACGTCGTTCCAGCAGAACAGGGCGTTGAGGATGCCGACCGACAGCAGTGCCGGCCTGCCCAGCGGCAACATGATCCGGCGGTACACGCCGTACACGGTGTTGCCGTCGATCCGGGCCGCGTCGACGATCTCCGGTGGGATGCCCCGGTAGTAGCTCGTCATCAGGAACACGGTGAAGGGCAGGAACTGGGCCACGTAGACGAGGATCAGACCGGGGTACGTGTCGATCAGCCCCGCGTCGGCCATGATCCGGGACAGCGGCACCATGATCACCTGGAACGGGATGAAGAGCCCCGCGAGGCAACCCAGGAACAACGCCGACGAGCCACGGAACCGCAGTTGGCTCAGCGCGAAGCCGGCCATCGACCCGAGCAGCAGCAGCAGGAGCACCGACACCGTCACCACGAGCAGCGAGTTGACGAAGTAGCGGCCCATGCCGACGCTGTTCCACGCCGTGCTGATGTTCTCCCAGCGCAGGGCGTCGGTCAGGGAGAACCGGTCGAGGATGTAGTCACGGCGGGTCTTCATCGCGACGTTGGCGGTGAAGAGCAGCGGGTAGATCGTCGCCAGCGCGAGCAGTGACATGGGGATGGCGATCAGCCACCATCCCAGGCGGGCCCGAGACATCAATCCTCCTTTCCGGATCGTTCGAGCAGCTTGATCTGCAACAGCCCCACCACGAGCATGATCATGAAGAGGATCGTCGACGCGGCCGACGCGAGAGCGGGACGGTTCATCTGGCCCTGCTGCTTCCAGATGTAGAACTCCGGCAGGTACGTCGACCCCTCCGGCCCCCCGCTGGTCATGATGTAGAGCAGCCCGAACATCGAGGTCAGCATCCCGATCATCGTGGTCACGAAGACGAACTGGATGGTGCGCGAGAGGGCCGGAACGATCACGTGCCAGACCACCTGGCGCAGCGACGCCCCATCGACGCGGGCGGCGTCCAGCAGCGCGGGGTCCAGCGTGGCGAAGCCGGAGAGGAACACCACCAGGGCCATCCCGAAGGTGGCCCAGATGTGCACGCCCACCACCATGAACATCGCCAGGTCCGGGTCACCGAGCCAGTCCACCGGAGTGATGCCGAACGACCCGAGGATGGCGTTGAGAGGGCCGTCGAAGGCGAGCAGCAGGTTGAAGATCGCGCCGACGATGACCGGCGAGAGCACCGCGGGGAAGAAGTACACGCTGCGGTAGAAGCGGTGGCCGGGCACCCGCAGGTAGATGAACGTCGCGAGCAGGCCGGGGATGGCCACCGCCACCGGGAGCAACAGCACCAGCAGCCCGACGTTGCTCAGCGCGGTCCGGAACAGCGGGTCGTGGAACAGCTCGCGGTAGTTGCCGAATCCGACAGCCGTCCCGTTTTGCGCACCGTCGCCGGTGAAGGAGAAGTTGACGCCGAGGAGCAGCGGATAGAGCCGCAGCACCACGATGATCAGGATGGCCGGAGCGACGAGGACGTAGGGGGCGAAGCGTTCGGCCCGCAGACCGCCGCGGGTGCGACGAGACTGCGCACCATGCCGATGGGCGGCGGGGGTGGGCCCCGCCCCGCCGGCCCGTCCGGCCTGAGCCAGACGGACCGACGGTTGCGTGTTTCCAATTGACACGAGGTCAGCCCGCCTGGTCGGAAGCGGCCAACTGCTTCACCACCTCGTCGACGGTGATCGAACCGCTGAGCAGTTGCTGGGAGAGGCGGCCCATCAGGTCGAGCGTCTTCGAGGAGAGCGCGACGTGCAGCGCGGGCTTGCCACTCTTCAGCTCGCCGACGATCGTGGAGACCGCGGGCCCGCCCGCGGACACGTCGATGGTGGTGTCGGCGGCGATCGCGCCGGCGTCGGCGTAGAAGGCCTTCAACGCGTCGGCCGAGCTCAGGGAGCGCACCAGGTCGGCGGCCACCTTGGGGTCCTTCGTCCACTTGGCGACCGCGTAGCCGATGCCACCGTCGTACGGGAGGCTCGGGGTGGTGCCAGCGGTGACGACCGGGGCCTTCATGACGCCGAGCTTCTCCGGGGTGAGGAACTCGTTGAAGTCCTGCCAGTGCCCCACGTCCGACATCAGACCCATGACGTGCGCGGCCTTACCGGACTGGAAGAGCGCGAACGAGTCGTTGAACATGGCGGTCGAGTTGGCCCCGTCGCTGTTCATCTTCTTGTCGCCGGACTCCTTCCAGGTCTGGAAGATCCGCTTGACGTTGGGGGAGTTCCAGTCGCGCTTGCCGGCGATCCAGGCGTCGTACTCCGCGGCGGTGAGGGTGGTCGAGCCCAGGCTGGAGAGCCAGAACTGGATGCCAACGCCCTCCTTGTTGCCGAGGGCGAAGCACTTGGAGCCGGCCTTGGAGATGGCGGCGCAGTCGGCGACGAACTTGTCCCAGGTGGCGGCCGGGGTCGCCGGGTCGAGGCCGGCCTTGCGGTAGACCTCCTTGTTGTAGTAGATCGGGTAGCCCTGGAGGGTCACCGGGGCGGCGTAGACCTTGCCGTCCTTGCTGAACGCCTCCCAACCGGCCAACCGCTGCTTGTCCTCGGCCACGTAGTCGGTGATCGGCACCAGCGCGTCAACGCGGTCGCGGATCTGGCCGCCACCGTTGAACAGCATGACGTCCGGGCCCTTGCCGGACTGGATCGCCGCACCGAGCAGCGTGTAGTACTGGTCGAAGGGCTGCGCTACGAACTCGACCTCGACCTTTGCGTGCTTCTTCTTGAAGTCGGCCTTAGCCTTGTCCAGATAGGATTTGGCGAACGGCTCGCCGGACTTCCAGTCCCACACGACGAGCTTGCTGTCCGACCCGCTTGACGAACTCGAATCGCTAGCACTTCCACAACCGGCCAGGGCCAGGCCCACAACGAGGACGGCCGACCATATTGCGCGCTGTCTCATCAGTTGTCACCTCAGAAAGTGGGGTGGCCGGCGGACGCGCCGCCGTGCCAATGTTGCCCGGAACGTAACTCGTATGACGTGTGACGTCAATACTCAGCCGTACACTGAGCCAGACGTCGTGCCACGGCGAGCCTTTCGGAGGGGACATGACGCCATCGCAGGAGACGGCCCTGAACAGCCCGGTGACACCGGCATGGGTGCGTCGACCGACCAACCTGGCCCGAGCGGTCACCGCCGAACTGGTGGAGCGCATCGTACGCGGCGTACACCCGTCCGGGACGTCCCTACCGCCCGAGCCGATCCTCTGCGAGACCTTCTCGGTGAGCCGGACCGTCGTCCGGGAGGCGGTCAAGATCCTGCAGGAGAAGGGGCTGGTGCAGGTGCGTCAGGGCGCCGGCACCATGGTCACCCCCGCGGCGCAGTGGGACATGCTCGACGAACTCGTCCTCGGGGCCACCATCGCCCAGGACGACAGCCTCGCCATCCTCGACGATCTCGTCGTCACCCGGCGCGTGCTGGAATCCGACATGGCGAACGTCGCCGCCCGGCTCGCCGACGCGCAGACCATCGACCGGCTGAGCGCCATGGTCGACCGGATGGACCAGCTCGTCGACGACCACGTCACCTACCACGAGCATGACCGGGCCTTCCACGACGCGATCATGCAGACGTCCGGGAACCGCATCGCTCGCGGCGTCGTGCGGGCACTGGAGAGTCAGGTCATCAACACCGCCCGTTACATGGGCCGGACCGAGCGCTCCCTGTGCGTGGCGTCCAACCGGGGCCACCGGCGCATCTACGAGCGCATCGCGGCGCACGACTCCGAGGGTGCCGCCGCGGCGATGTTCACCCACATCACCGAGGCCTGGCTGGTCCGCCGCAGCGGTTCCGGCAAGCCGGTTCGTCTGCAACGCTGACCGGCCGAACGACGAAGCGGCGCCCACCCCCGGGCTACGGGGGCAGGCGCCGCCAGCGGCCGACCAGGTCGGCAACGCGGGTCAGGAGAACTGGGCGAAGAACCTCCAGATCTCACCCTTGGTCCAGGTCGTGATGCCGCTCTCGGCATAGGTGCCGTCGACCGGACCGGGCATGTGACCGTTGTCGTACGCGGCCCACTGCACCGGGTAACCGGAACGGCAGCCCGAGTACGTGGTGGTGACGTGCGTGCGGCTGCCGGCCGCCGGCTCACGCGGGCTCTGCGCGGTGCAGCCGTTGTTCCGGACGAACGTGTCGCGCAACGCCCGGCCACCGGAGATGCCCAGGACGTTGTCCGAGATGCCGTGCAGCCCGAAGTAGGCGATGGGCTGCGTACCGCCACTGCAACCGCTGATCTGCCCACCGGAGATGACCGCGACGGCGCGGAAGACGTTGGCCCGCGCGCAGGCGACGGCGTAGCTCATGCCGCCACCCCAGCTGAAGCCGAGGGCGAACCGCTGCCTCGGGTTGACGCAGAGGCTGCTCTCGATCCGGCTGATCATGTCGTCGACGAAGACGATGTCCTCACCACCGGCGTTGCCCCAGCCGTTGCCGAACCCCTGGGGCGCGACCAGGATCGCGCTGTTGTTCGACTGCTCCTGCTGCCCGTAGTAGGACCACGGGGTCCCGCTGGTGCCGCCGGAGGCGATCTCCTGCATCGTGCCGCCGCGCCAGTGGAACGCGAAGATCAGCCGGTAGGGGTTGCTGTTGTTGTAGTTGGCGGGTACCCGCAGGATGAAGGTGCGGGTCTTGCCATTGCTCTGGATCGTGTGCGTGCCGCTGGCCAGCGTCGGTGCCTTGCCGCACCCGCTGCCACCCGACGGCGGGTTGCTGCCGTCGACTCTTACGAGTTGCCACTGCTGGTTGGTGCCGTTCCAGTCGGCGTACTGCACGATGTTGGCGCCGTCGGCGGTGGATGCGCCCTGCACCTCAACGGCCTTGTTGCTGTTGCGGTTGATCAGCCGGACGTAGCCGCCGTCCGAGTCGGCCAGCCGGAACTGCTGGTTCGTCCCGTTGAGGTCGGACCACTGCACGATCGCTCCGCCGTCGGCGGTGGAGAAGCCGCTGACGTCGAGCACCTTGCCGGAGTGCCGGGACTTCAGCCGGTAGAAGCCGCCGCCGGAGTCCACGAACTGCCACTGCTGGTTCGCGCCGCTGTTCCGCGTCCACTGGCTGATCCGGGCGCCGTCGGTGGTGGCCGAGGAGACCAGATCCAGCGCCTTGCCGCTGTTGCGGTTCACCAGGGCGTACCAGGCGTTGGTGTCCACTGTCGCCGCCGCCGCGGGTGCCGCGTTGACCGCGACGAGTGTGCCGGCCGCCATGATCGCGGCCGCCGCGGCGGCCAACCCTGACCGCCAACGACGTCTCGGTGGAGAGGCGGAACGAACCTCACCGATGGACTTCATGGTCCACTCCTTCGATCGGGGTCACCCACGAGCAGAAGGCCCGCGCGTGGACTGGGGGTGTGCCAGCGTCTGGTGGTGGCGTCGGCACGTCGGGGGTGCGCAGGCGGGATGCGGCCGCCGGAACAGGTGCCCGGTCAGGCCAGCGATCGACCTTGCCGCCGCGCCGCCCGCGGGTGGAAAATTAGCGCTAACGACGTCATACGTCAAACGACCGACGTCTATCGGAACCGCTGTCCGAGACGGCCACCACGGCCGCCAGCAGGGGCTCGGGTAGCTGGCGGAAACCCACAGCCTCGGCGGCCCGGGACGACCTGACGCCTGTCCTGTTATCGCTCACAGTCGATGGACGAGGTTCGCTGACGGTCGTAGCGGCCCGCCCCGATGGATGGGGCGGGCCGCTACGGTGTCCCGCTAGTTCATGACTGTCGTCATCCGATGCGGACGAGTTGCCACTGCTGGTTGTTGCCGCCCCAGTCGGCGTACTGCACGATGTTGCCCCCGTCGGCGGTGGACGAGCCCTGCACCTCGACGGCCTTGTTGCTGTTGCGGTTGATCAGCCGCACATAGCCGCCGCTCGACTCGGCGAGCCGGAACTGCTGGTTGGTGCCGTTGTTGTCGGACCACTGCACGATCGCACCGCCGTCGGCGGTCGAGCGGCCGCTGACATCGAGGACCTTGCCCGAGAGCCGGGACTTCACCCGGTAGAAGCCACCGCCGGAGTCGGTGAACTGCCACTGCTGGTTGGTGCCGTTGTTCCGTGACCACTGGCTGATCCGGGCACCGTCGTTGGTGGCCGAGGCGTACAGGTCGAGCGCCTTACCGCTGTTGCGGTTGAGCAACACGTACCAGGCGCTGGTGTCCACCCCGGTGCCCGGCGGGGGCGTGGTGGGCGTGGTCGAGCCGGAGTTGAGGGTGTCCAGGACGGAGTTGTACGCCGCCTTCTTGTTGCCCGACCGGTCGAAGAGCAGGGCGTTGTCGTCGCCGCGCCAGGAGTCGCTGTCGCGCACACCCCACGTGGTGATGCCCGTGCAGCGCGCAACGGCCAGGCAGGCCCGAGTGACCCCGGCGTAGATGCTGGCCTGGTTGCCGCCGGTCATCACGTCCAGCTCGGTGATCTGCACGTCCACACCGAGATCGGCGAAACGCTGCAGATTGGCCTGGTAGTCACTGGACAACGACGTGCCCAGGTGCGACTGGAACCCCACACAGTCGATCGGCACACCACGGGACTTGAAGTCCCGCACCATGTTGTAGATACCCGTCGACTTCGCGTTGATCCCGTCGGTGTTGTAGTCGTTGTAACACAACTTCGCACCCGGATCCGCCGCCCGCGCCGCCCTAAACGCCGCCTCGATCCAGTCGTTACCCGTGCGCTGCAGGTTCGAGTCACGCCGCGCACCACTGTTACCGTCGGCGAACGCCTCGTTCACCACGTCCCACGAATGGATCTTGCCCTTGAAGTGGGTCGCGACCTGCGTGACGTGGTTCATCATCGCGCTGCGCAACGCGCTGCCCGACATGTTCTGCGCCCAACCCGGCTGCTGCTGATACCACAACAGCGCATGGCCCCGCACACTCTGACCATTGGCCTGCGCGTGCGCGACCAACCGGTCACCACCGGTGTAGTTGAACCGACCCTGCTGCGGCTCGGTCGCGTCCCACTTCATGTCGTTCTCGGCCACGACACTGTTGAACTCGCGGTTCAGAATCGTCACGTACTGATTGTCGGAAAGCTTTTGCCCCGCGACGGCCGCACCGAAGTAACGGCCCTTCTCGGCCGCCGCCGCCTTCAGGGTCGTGCCGGCGCCGCTGGCCGTGGGGGCGAGCACCGCCGTCATGCCCGCGGTGAGTGCGACGGCGAGGGACGCCGCCGCCAGCAGAGTTCTCTTGGGTTTCATGTCGTTCCTTCTCAGTGGTGGTCGCAATGGTGGTGGTGACGTGCCACTTTCTTGCCAGAGTCGGTCCGGGAGGGCTGGTCCTGATCACGACGCGCACGGAGCGGGTTGGCGGCGGCGCGGTCGGTGTCGACGGCGTCGGTGAGCGCACTGACACCTGTCGTCCGGCGGGCTGAAAGCGCTGCCGAGGGCGCTTGATCGACGTCCGCATGCCCTGAGGGACGTCGTGATCGTGAGGTGCGACAGCGGCTCGCCCGGTGAACCATCGCTGGCGTCCTCAATATCGAGGGTGAGCGATAACATGCCGTTCGTCAAGACGTAACATACGCCCGGATCGATACCGTGGGGGCTGACCTCCGCCGATGCCTGCCTCCTCAGCGCCGCCCGGTGCGCAGCCCTGGCCAGGGGCTGATGCGCGTCGCGACCCCCTCGCCGACGCGAGTATCCCGGTGAAACTGTTATCGCTCACAGCACAACGGAGCATGACCCACCGTCAGCAGACGGCTGCGCCGTGCGCCGGACCCGCCGGGTCCTCGTCGGGGCGTACTCCGGCGAGGATGTCGGCGGTGGTGTGGGCCTCGATGCCGGGCGGCTCGTGGTCGGTGAACCGCGAGACGACAGCCCGGACGTGCCGCTCGGCAGGTGCCGCCAGGCCGTCGTAGACGGCCTCGAACAACTCCCGCGCCGGCCTCCGCAGCCAGTTCTTCGGCAGGAGTTCCAGGGGCAGCTGCGGATCGAGGACGGGGAAGCGCCGGAAGGTGTCCATCACCTCGGTCCGGGCCCGCACCGCGGCCGCTCCGTCGATCTCCCCCGCCGCCACCCGCGGCAACACCGCCGTCCAGTGCGCAAGGAACGCCTGGTAGCTCCGGCCGATCTCGGTGATGTCCCAGGCCTCGATCGGGGCGCGGTGGATGGCGGACTCGATCGCGGTCTGCCGTCCGCGGAACACCGTGACGGCACCGAGGGTGAGCTGGTCGAGCTGGGTACGAGCGGCAGGGGTCAGCTCGTCCGGCGAGATCCACAGTCCGTCGTACAACGGCGCGTATCCGAGCCACCGCAGTTGGGCACGAAGGGCCCGGCGCTGGGCACTCCGGTCCTGCGGCAGCGAGAACGCGACGATCGTCCAGCACCCGTCCCAGGGCACGGTCGAGCTGGTCGAGGCGAGGATCCAGTGGCCGCCGGCGGAGAGGTTGACAGCGGCGGCGCGGCTGAGTCGGTAGGAGCTGCGCCGCCCACGTCGGCTGCCCTCCAGGACGCCGCGACGGGCCAGTCGGCTGATCGCGGTACGCGCGCCGGCCGCGCTCACCCCGGTCTCCGCGAGCAGCGCGACGATGGCGGCGGACGGGATCGCGGCACGAGTCCGCAGGGTGTAATCAGCCAGCAGGGTCACCGCCACGCCCTGCGGCGAGTTGCCGACCTGCCGCCGGGGCAGCCGGAGCGGTTGGTCTCCGTCGTCGGGATAGATCTCGTCGATGTCGAACGGGCTTGCCACAGGCGCTCCGTGCTCTTCAGGGACGGTGTGACGACTGTAGACGGAATACCGCCGAACGAGCGTCGCGGTCGACAGGCGATAGAAGAGCTTCGATTGACACTTGTTGGTCCGAGGAGAACACTAATCGCCACGCGATGTGGTCCGGAGTCGGGCAGGGCGAGCCACCGGTAGCGGGCATCGCGCGATCACCGCGGGCCTCGGGCATCCCCGCGAGGCAGATCGTGCGGCCATCCACAGCCTGCACAGGCAATCGAAGGAGTCGTCCGTTGAGAATCAGAAGGAAACTGCTGCTCACCCTGGCCGTGCCGCTGCTGGCGGCCGGCCTGGCGGTCCCCGCGATCCAACCCGCGTACGCGGCGTCGCTGACCGAGGTGACCAGCTTCGGTGACAACCCGGGTCGGATGCGGATGCACGTCTACGTGCCGGACAACCGCCCGGCCCGGCCGGCGACCATCGTGGCGATGCACGGCTGCGGTGGGTCCGGCCCCGGCTTCTACTCCGGCAGCGAGTTCGCCGGCCTGGCCGACCGCTACGGATTTATCGTGATCTACCCGTCCGCCACCCAGCAGGCCGGGTTCGGCAACTGCTTCGACGTCTGGTCGGACGCGGCCAAGCGGCGCGGCGGCGGCAGCGACCCGGTGTCCATCGTCTCGATGGTCCGGCACGTGCAACAGCAGTACGCCGCCGATCCGGACCGCGTCTACGCCACCGGCAGTTCCTCCGGCGGCATGATGACCAACCACATGCTGGCCCTCTATCCCGACGTGTTCAAGGCCGGCGCCGCGTTCATGGGGGTGCCGTTCAACTGCTTCGCCAACGCGGCCGACTTCCCACCCACCAGCAGCCAGTGCACCGGCGGAAACATGAACCGGACGCCGCAGCAGTGGGGTGACGCGGTCCGCCAGGCGTACCCCGGGTACTCCGGACCCCGCCCGCGCATCCAGTTGTGGCACGGCACCAACGACACCCTCGTGCCGTACTCGCTCTTGCAGGAGTCGATCGAGCAGTGGACGAACGTGTTCGGGCTGAGCCAGACACCCACCTCGACCGACACTCCGCAGCCGAACTGGAACCGGCGCAGGTACGCCGACAGCAGCGGCACGGTTCAGGTCGAGGCGTACAGCATCCAGGGCGCCGGGCACAGCCTGCCCGCCAGCGGCATGGCCGCGTCCGCCATCGGGTTCTTCGGCCTGACCAGCCCGCCCAACCCGACGACGCCACCGCCCAACCCGACCACCCCACCGCCGAATCCGACCACCCCGCCGCCGAACCCGACCACCCCGCCGCCGGACTCCGGCGGCTGCCGGGTGACCGTCACGGTCAACGCCTGGAACAGCGGGCTGACCGAGAACATCACCGTCACCAACACCGGCACCGGTGCCGTCAACGGCTGGTCCCTGGTGTTCACCCTGCCCGGCGGGCAGAGCATCACCTCGGGCTGGAACGCCTCCTACTCCCCGAACTCGGGGCAGGTGACGGCCAGGAATGTCGCCTACAACGCCGGCATACCCGCCAACGGATCGGTGACCGTCGGCTTCCAGGCCACGCACACCGGTAACACCGCCAAGCCGAGCGCGTTCACGCTCGACGGCGCGAGCTGCTCGGTGGCCTGACACCGAACGGCACTCCGGGGACGGCGCGCACCCGTACCTCCTCGGAGCCTCGCCGGCCGTGACCGCCGGCCTGAGCCGGCGGGCGTCGACGAGGGTGTGCGCCGGTCACCACCGCGGTGGTGACCGGCGCACGTGTCGTTCAGACGCCGCTGCCGGGGTCAGCGGTAGCCGGCGCTCACGATGCTCGCCTGCACCGCGGCCTCGGTCGCGTCGGACGGGTAGCCGGCGACCATGGCCCCCTCGTAGAAGGTGCCGGCGCTCAGGTTCGCGCCGCCGTCGGGCTTGCAGCAGTCACCGCCACTGCCCAGGATGATCGCACCCTGCTTCTTCATCGGGCTGTAGCCGGGCGGGAGCGAGCCGTCGTACAGCGTGTAGAGGCTGCCGGACGTGGCGTCGCTGCCCTTGATGGCGAAGCGGGAGGTGCCGTTGTTCTTGAGGGTCGCGGTCACGAACTTGCTGGTGAAGGCGCGCTGGTTCGGGTTCCAGCTCTGGCTGCCACCGGGGAAGAGACCCCACTCGAGGTCCGCCTGCACCCAGGGTCCGCTGCCGGAGCAGCCACCGAACCAGCACTGCTTGCTGAAGTTGATGGCGTCCATCGCACCGGCGGCGTCGGCCTTGCGGGTCGTCTCGCTGTTGCCGTAGTCGAAGCAGCAGCCGTTGTTGACGTGGGTGCCGCTGGTGACCATGTACATGCCCTCGGGGGCGGCGCCGGTCGGCACCCCGGTGAGGTGCCCGTCGCGCCAGTAGCTGTTGCCGGGGTTGATGTAGAGCGAGTACGCCTTGGCGCCACCCACGGTCAGCGACTCCGACGTCGCGATCGCCGGCCTGCTCTGCGGCGATCCCGGAACCACGCTCGACCCCTGGTACCAGAGGTCGTTGCCGCGCCCGGACTGGTCGAAGACCACGGTGATCACGCAGGTGGTGCCGGTGCAGAAGGAATCCTGCGTCGCCGCGTTGGCGGTGCCACCCGTGCCGGTCAGCCCGATGTTGCGGGTCGTGTTGTCCGACGAGCGCCGGACCTGGTAGAGGTTGCCGGAGTACGCCGCGTAGAGCGCCCGCGTCGTGCTGTGCGCCGCGACGCACGCAGTGCCGCCCGAGGCGTAGATGTCGCAGGGGCGCGCACCGCTCGGCGGCGGACTGGTCGGCGGTGCCGAGGTCGGCGGCACCGAGGTCGGCGGCGTGTTCGGCGAGGCCCACTGCTGGTTGGCGCCACCGTTGCAGGCCCAGAGGATGACCTTGGTGCCGTTCGCGGTGGCGGCGGCGTTGGCGTCGAGGCAGAGCCCGGACTGCACGCCGGTGATGGTGCCGTTGCTGTTGACGTTCCACTGCTGGTTGTTCTGGCCGTTGCAGTCCCAGATGATCGCCTGGGTCCCGTTGGTGGTGCCCCGGCCGGAGGCGTCCAGGCACTTGTTGCCGTACACCTGGAGTTGCTTGCTCGACGTCCAGGTCCAGGTCTGGCCGGCGGCGCCGTTGCAGTCCCAGAGTTGCGTCTGGGTGCCGTTGGTGGTGCTGGAGTTGGGCACCTCGAGGCAGCGACCGGACGGCGTGCCGACGATCCGGGTGCTCTGCCCCGGCTGGATGGTGGCCGCCACGGCGGCCTCGGCGGCGAAGGGCGAGCCGGTGGGGGTGGTGCCGACGCCGATGCCCACGACGACGAGCACCCCGGCCAGGACACCGGCCAGGAGGGTCAGACGTCGGACGCGTTGACGTCTCGGGATGAGGTCGCGGGCTGTGTCTGGCCCGCTGCGGGACGGGATTCGCACGAGGTGGCTCCTCGGAGTCGGGGAAGTGCGGGGTAATCGTCGACGCGCCACGGGCGGGTGGTGGCATGGCGAATCGCAGCGAATCGTATGACCTTTGTTTTATTCATGTCAATGAATGTGGTGCCGGGTGGCGCGCTGGCTGCTGGGCGGGGCAGCCAGCGCGTCACCTCCCCCGGGACGACTACCGCCCCAGGATCCGCCATGTCTGGTTCAGGGTGCCGCCCTGGTTGACCGCCTTGCAGGTCCACTGGTGGACGAGTGCGCCGGCCGCCGTGGAGACGCCACTGACATCGACACACTTGCCGCTGTGTCGGGCGACGAGTTGGTAGTCGTGCGAGTCGTTGCCCGAGTAGGTCACCTTGCGAAGAGTGAACTGCTGGTTGGAGCTGTTCAGGCAGGTCCACTGGTGCACGGCAGCGCCGTCGGCGGTGGACACGCCACTGACGTCGAGGCACTTGCCGCTCTGCTGGTTGACCACGGTGTACGTGTTGGCCACGCCCGCGACCGGACGGAAGTTCCAGAGCTGCTGGTCGCCGCCGTCGCAGTAGTTCTGCTGTTGGACGTTGCCGTCGGCGGTGCTCAGGCCGACGTTGTTGAGGCACTGCTGGGAGTGCTGGGCCACCGCCACCGACTGGAAGCCATTGTCCGACGGGGGCAGCAGGGTGATCGTGTAGGTGTCGGTCTGGTTGGTGTACGGCACGGACACGGTGGCGTTGTTGTTGGACACGTTGACCACGCTGTTCGAGACCGTGATCGGCCCCGGCACGGCGCCGCCGCCGTTGTGCGGGATGCGTTGGGTGAGGACCCGGACCTGGTTGTTCGCCACGATGCCGCTGGTGGTGTCCAGGCGTTGCAGGTTGACGGTCAGGTTCCCGGTGGTACGACCACCGCCGATGAGGACCTTCGCCGTGCCGGTCGCCTTCGTGGCGAACGCGTCGTACGACTGGCTGGGGGTGACCGCGGCGATCTGTCCGGTCTGGGAGGCGTAGTAGCGGTAGTTCCACCACTCACCCTTGGGCTGGTGCTGCCCGGCCGAGTTGCGGATCAACAGGTTGCCGAGGTCGTTGTGCAGGCTGCCTCCGCTGGCCCAGTTCGCGCGCAGGCCGTCGGCCCGGGCGCGTTCCAGCCGCGCGATGTACCAGGCGCCGTCGGCCGGGTTCTGCTCGTCGGGCGCGCCGTACTCGTTGATCTGGTAGGGCCGTGGGTGGGGGATGCCACGGGGGTCGAGGGTGGCGTTGGCGGCGGCGACGTTGGCGACCGGGTCGCCCGGCAGCGAGTGCCAGCTGATGATGTCCGGCACCGTGTTGGTCGAGCGGACGAAGTCCAGGTACTGGTTCCAGAAGGCGTGGTTGGTCGACGGGACGCAGGCACAGCTCGGCCCGACGATGAGCTGGTTGGGGAACTCCACCCGGAGGCGCTGGTAGGTGCGGCGCCACAGTTCGAGGTACTGGGAGATCGGGCGGTTCCAGAAGATGGTGATGTTGGGTTCGTTCCAGATGTCCCACTGCACGTTCAGCCCGGACGCCCGGACGTCGGTGATCAGCCGGGTCAGGAAGTTGTCGTAGTCGGTCCAGTTTCCGTTGTCGCCGGGGAAGCGCGAGATTCCGGCGCCGTCGGCACCCCACAGGTCGTGCGGAAGGATGATGAACTTCCCGCCGAGGGCGGTGGTCCGACGTGCCTGGGCGAGGGTGGAGTTCCACCGGCGGTCGTAGGTGCCGCCGACCCAGCCGCTGCCCGGCAGCTGCGCGCCACCGGCACGCATGGACTGGAACTTGACGTCTCGGTAGAAGTGGTCGGCCGGACCGCTGGCGTTCTCGGTCATGCCGTAGATCCAGCCGGACGCGCGGTAGGTCGGCGTGCCGTTGTCCGTGGCGAAGTTGACGCTTATCGACTCGTCGGCGGCCTGGGCCGGGGACGCGGCGACGGTTACGGCGGCGGTGGCGGCGAGCAGGCCGACCACGAGTCGGGCGACGAGCGCGTGCGCTCGTCCTGACCTGCCGGGGGACGGGGTTTTCACGGGCGGCTCCTTGGTGGGGCGCGGGGGACGCTCTCCGGAGGGCTGCGCTTGCGAATCGATTCGCTGGGATCGTAGGACCAGGAACTGAACGATGTCAATGAAGTGACGGCGCGGTGAAGGTGGCGTTTCACAGCGCAACCTTCAGAACGCCCGATCATCTCTTGACCAGCCGGCAACGACGGACCTATCTTCGTGCGAACCGATTTGTCGAATCGGTTCGCCTCATGGTCGGACGTCGTCCGACCCGCGACGGTCAACCCGCACACCCCACCCTGACGATCGACTGAAGTGAGGCAACACATGACAGGACTCAGTCGTCGACGGCGCCTGGCCGCCGTCGCCGTGATAGCGCTCGCCGCGGTGACCGGCAGCGCCTGCTCATCGTCGTCCGGCGACGGACCCGGCGACGGCGGCGCCTACCTCGTCTGGGACCCGTATCCGCAGTTCGCCGCCGACTCCGAGTGGGTCGCACTGCTCAAGAAGTGCGGCACCTCGGCGGGGGCGGCGAGCGTCGAGCGGACCGGCTACGACACCACCGACCTGACCAACAAGGCTCTGCTCGCCGCCCAGCAGGGCAACTCACCGGACGTGCTGATCGTGGACAACCCGGTCATCTCGACACTGGCCGAGGCCGGCGCGCTCACCACCACCGACGACAACAAGCTCGACGTCTCGGCCATGGCGCCGAACCTGCTCGGCGCCGGCCAGAGCGGGGGCAAGACGTACGGGGTGCCGATCGGGGCGAACACGCTCGCCCTCTACTACAACAAGGACCTGCTGAAGGCCGCTGGCGTCGATCCGGCCTCGATCAAGGACTGGGCGTCGCTGACCACGGCACTGAACGCGGTCAAGGCCAAGGGGAAGAAGGGCATCACCTTCTCCGCGATCGGCACCGAGGAGGGCAGCTTCCAGTTCCTGCCCTGGTTCTGGGGTTCGGGAGCCCAGCTGACCAGCCTGGACTCGCCGCAGGCCGTGTCCGCGTTGACGCTCTGGACCGACTGGCTCAAGCAGGGCCTCGCGCCGAACTCGGTCATCAACAACACCCAGACCACGAGCTGGCAGGAGTTCGCCACCGGCGACTTCGCGTTCGCCGAGAACGGCACCTGGCAGTTGGCCAACGCGGAGAAGCTCGGCTTCTCCTACGGCACCATCGCGATCCCGGCCAGCGCGGGCGGCCCGGCGCCGGCGCCCACCGGCGGTGAGTTCGTCTCCATCCCGGTGCAGAAGAAGACCGACAGGTACGAGACGTCGCAGAAGATCGTCGCCTGCCTCACCAACGCCGACAACCTGCTCACCACCGACACCACGCTGTCCTACGTGGCACCCGTCGCCGCCGTGCAGGATCGGCAGGCCGCCGACCCCAAGCTCAAGGTCTGGGTGGAGGCGGTCCGGGCAGCCAAGGGCCGCACCGGTGACAACCTCGGCACGAAGTACCCGAAGATCTCGGAATCCCTGTGGACCGCGGTGCAGTCGGCGCTCAGCGGTGGGAAGTCACCGAAGGACGCACTGACCGCCGCTCAGGCCGCGACCAGGTAACCGCGCCGAACCGACACCATGCTCCCCTCGACACACAGCTCCACTGCCGTACCGGATCCGGGTGAGGCGGCGAAGTCCGCCCCACCCGGTCCTCCGCCGTCCCGCGCCCGCCGGCCCAACCGTTGGCTGGCGTGGGGCTTCCTGGCCCCGGCGACCCTCTACCTGGTGGCCTTCTACGCCTACCCCCTCTACCGCAATCTCGAGTTGAGCCTGCGCGAGTACACCGTCCGGTCGTTCGTGCAGGGTGGCGCGCCCTTCGCCGGCCTCGACAACTACCGGACGGTCCTGACCGATCCGGCCTTCGGGTCCACGCTGACGCACACCCTGGTCTTCACTGGTGCCTCACTGGTCTTCCAGTTCACGATCGGCATGGCCCTGGCGCTCTTCTTCCACCAGCACTTCCCCCTGTCGCGCACGTTGCGGGCGTTGATCCTCGTACCGTGGTTGCTGCCGCTGATCGTCTCGGCCTCGACCTGGTCGTGGCTTCTCAACAGCGATTCCGGGTTGGTCAACGCGGCGCTCGGCGTCGTCGGCATCGACCAGGTCAACTGGCTCACCTCGCCGGGCTGGTCGCTCGCCTCGGTGATCATCGCGAACATCTGGATCGGCATCCCGTTCAACCTGGTGGTGTTGTACAGCGGGCTACAGGCGATCCCGGTCGAGATGTACGAGGCGTCCGCGCTGGACGGCGCGTCGAGCTGGCAACGGTTCTGGGGGATCACCTTTCCGCTGCTGCGCCCCGTCTCCGCGATCACGCTGCTGCTGGGGCTGATCTACACGCTGAAGGTCTTCGACATCATCTGGATCATGACGAAGGGTGGCCCGACCAACTCCTCCGCCACGCTCGCGACCTGGTCCTACCGACTCGGCTTCGGCAACCTGCTGCCCGAGTTCGGTCCGGGTGCCGCCGTCGGCAACCTGCTCATCGTGATGG
This sequence comes from Micromonospora sp. NPDC049204, assembly GCF_040647935.1. Classification (NCBI taxonomy): domain Bacteria; kingdom Bacillati; phylum Actinomycetota; class Actinomycetes; order Micromonosporales; family Micromonosporaceae; genus Micromonospora; species Micromonospora sp. NPDC049204. The sequence continues at coordinate 67,539 of NZ_JBEZDC010000020.1, forward strand.
CCCTGATCGCCGGGCTCGTCTACATCCGGATCCAGCGGAGGCAGAACCTGCCATGACCACCTCCACACCTCGGGTCTGGTGGAAGACCGTCGTCGGTCTGGTGCTGACCGGGCTGATGCTCTTCCCCGTCTACTGGATGATCAATGTGTCGTTCACCCGGGACCAGGACATGCGGGCCGATCCCCCGCACCTGTTCCCGACCAACGGCACGCTGGACGGCTACCGGGCCGTGCTCGACCAGCAGTTGCCGTACCTCGGCACCAGCTTCCTGGTCGGTCTCGGCACGGTGGCGCTGACCGTGGCGCTGGCCGCCCCCGCCGGGTACGCGCTGGCGAAACTGCGGCCACCCGGCGGCACGGCACTGAGTTTCGTCCTGCTGATCGCGCAGATGATCCCGGGCATCATCATGGCGATGGGCTTCTACGCCATCTATCTCAGTCTCGGCGTCCTGAACACGCTGCCCGGCCTGATCCTGGCCGACTCGACGCTCGCGGTGCCGTTCGCTGTGCTGATCTTCACGGCCTTCATGTCCGGCATACCCGACGAGCTGCTCCAGGCCGCCGTGGTCGACGGCGCTGGCCGGCTGCGAACCTTCTGGTCGATCGTGCTCCCGGTCAGCCGCAACTCGATCGTCACGGTGTCCCTGTTCGCGTTCCTCTGGTCGTGGTCGGACTTCATCTTCGCCTCGACACTCGCCGGCGGCGGCGACCACCAGCCGATCACCCTCGGCATCTACCACTACATCGGCAACAACAACCAGCAGTGGAACGCCATCATGGCCACCGCTGTTGTCGCCTCCATCCCCGCCGCGGTGCTGCTGATCCTGGCCCAGCGCTACGTCTCGATGGGCGTGACCGCCGGCGCCGTCAAGGACTGACCACCCGCACCACAGAAAGGCACCCGCCACCCATGACCGTCGCCCCGTCCGGTCCGGAGTTCCCCGTCCAGGACATCCCGTTCAGCTACCGAGGAGCCTGGTTCAACATCTCCCCGGTGGTCGCCGAGAAGACGTACGCCGACGATCTGCACCTGGTCTCCCACCAGACCGGGCTGCACCCCGTACTGCGGCTCTCCCCCGCGGCGGCCGACGCCACGATCGTCGCCACACCCGCGCTGCTGACCTGGCGGAACGGCGCCGACCGGATCGAGGCTGTCTACGACGGCCCGGACACCCTGCGGATCCGGGGCCGACGGCTCGGCCTGCGGGTGGCCGCGGCCACGCCCACCCTCACCCCGTTCAGCGGCACCTACCTCTACCACGACCCGCTCGACGGCTCCCACGTGTTCACCTCGTACGAGACCGGTCGCCGCTACCGGATCACCGTGCTCTCCGGTGCTCTCCGGCGCACCGACGGCGTCGAGGCGCTCGGCACCGCGGACCGGTACGTCGACCTCCCCGGTGACCAGCCATGGGAGATCGCGATCGAGGAGTACGCCACCGCCCGCCGCCCGTACGCCGGGTCCGTCCCCTTCGACCAGCTGTGCCGCGACCGGGCCGCCGAGTTCAGCGCGTTCGTCGACGCCGTCGCACCGTGGCGGGGTGCGGAAACGCCGGCCGCCGAGCTGGCCGCCTACGTCCTGTGGTCGGCCACCGTCGCCCCGGCGGGCTTCGTCACCCGGCCCGCGGTCCTGATGTCCAAGCACTGGATGGACAAGGTGTGGAGCTGGGACCACTGCTTCAACGCGATCGCCCTGGCCGCCGGCGAGCCCGAGCTGGCCTGGCACCAGTTCCAGCTGCCCTTCGACCACCAGGACGAGGCCGGCGCCCTACCCGACTCGGTCACGCACTCCGAGGTCCTGCACAACTACGTCAAGCCTCCCATCCACGGCTGGGCCCTGCGGCACCTGCGTCGACGCCTTCCCCAGCCACCGGACCGCGCGGCGTTGGCGCAGACGTACGACCGGTTGGCCCGCTGGACCCGGTTCTGGCTCGACGCCCGCCGGGCCCCCGGCCAGGAGCTGCCCCACTACCAGCACGGCAACGACAGCGGCTGGGACAACGCGACCACCTTCGACGGCAACCGAGTCCTCCAGACGGCCGACCTCGCCGCGTTCCTGGTGTCCCAGCTTCGCTGCCTCGCCGACCTCGCCACCGAGCTGGGTGAGCCCGCCGAACAGTGGTCCCGGGAGGCCGACCGGATCCACGGCGCCATGCTGCGGGACCTGTGGGACGGCGAACGCTTCACCGCCCGCAACCCGCACACCGGCGATCGGCGGGCGAGCCGAAGCCTGCTCGACCTGATGCCCGTCTCGCTCGGCGCCGACCTGCCCGCTCCGGTCGCCGCCACGCTGGCCCGGGGCGTCGAAACCCACCTGACCACCCACGGGCTGGCCACCGAGCCGGTCGACTCGGCGCACTATCTCGCCGACGGCTACTGGCGTGGCCCGATCTGGGCACCCTCCACCGTCCTGGTCGAGGACGGCCTGCGGCGGGCCGGGCAGACCAGGATCGCCGACGAGATCGGTCGACGGTTCCTGGCGCTGTGTGAGAAGTCCGGATTCGCGGAGAACTTCGACGCCGAGACCGGGGCCGGGCTCCGGGACCGGGCGTACACCTGGACCGCCAGCAGCTATCTCATTCTGGCCGCCGGTCAGGAGGAACGGCGGATCACGAAGGAGTAGCAGCCCGCACCGGACCGGTGCTGGAGCGCAACGAGATGGGCGGGCTGTACAGCCGGTGACGTGGCACGGCGCCGGGGGCGGCGATGCTCTCCAACAGCAGCGACACGGCCTCGGCGCCCATCTCGACCATCGGCACGTCCGCGGCCGTCAACGGCGGACGGAAGTCCTCCGCCCAGTGCTGGGCGGCGACACCGGTGACGGAGAAGTCGCGGGGCACGGACAGGCCGGCGCCGGTCAGCGCCCGCTGCATTCCGGGCAGCGCGGCCTCGTTGATGGTGGCGATGGCCGTGACGTCGGGATGGGTCACGAGCAGCTGTTCCACGCACGCCTCGCCGGAGGCGGTGTCGTCGCCGCAGCAGACCTCCACACCGGTCAGGCCCCGCTCCACCGCCGCCGCCCGGAAGCCGGCCAGCGCCCGATGGCTGGGGCCGTAACCCGCGGCCACCAGCTCGGCGGAGCGGTTCACCAGCGCCACGTGCCGGTGCCCCAGGTCGGCCAGGTGGTGCACGCAGCGGGCGATCAGCCCGGAGTAGTCGATGTCGATCCAACTCATGTCCTGCGGCTCGGCTATCCGCCCGATCGTGACGAACGGCAGACCGGCCCTGGTCAGGCGGGTCACGCGGTCGTCGGCGAGGCGGATCTCCATCAGGACCACGCCGTCCACCCGACGCCCGGTGACGATCCGCTCGAAGGACCGGTCGTGGTCACCACCGGACGGGGACAGCAGCACATCGAGGTCGTGGCGAGCGGCCGCCTCCACGACGCTGGCGACGAAACCCAACTGCATGTCGGTCAGCCGCTGACTCGCCGGGGGGATCACCAGGCCGAGGGTGCGGGTGCGTCCCTCCTTCAGCGCGCGGGCACTGGCGTTGGGTCGGTAGTCCAGCTCGTCGATGACCGCCTGGATCCGCTGCCGGGTCGTCTCCGACACGGTGCGCTTACCGCTCAGCACGTAGGACACGGTGCTGCGGGACACCCCCGCCCGACGGGCGATCTCCCCGATGTTCATACCGCGCCCTCGAATCGATTATTGCCCCGACACGGGGACGCACCGTTGTTCGCTGCTGAGCATATCCGTCCTGGATCGCAGGCCCGCGTCAGGAAGTCCGCAGCAGCAAGGGCTGCGGCAGCTGGCGCAATACATGGACGCGCATTAATGTAAAAAGGTGTGACGTGTGATGTCGCTTATCACCGCACCCACCACACCGCCGAGAGGATCCGATGAATGTGAAGAGACGCTTGCGTCGCCTGATGGCCGCCGCGGGGACCGTGCTGGTTCTCGCCCTCGGCGCCAGCATCTACGTGGTCTCGGACGCGCCGGGAGTCGCCCGCGCCGCCGGCACCGGACCGTGCGACATCTACGCCTCGGGTGGCACCCCGTGCGTGGCCGCGCACAGCACCACCCGTGCGCTGTACGGCGCGTACAACGGCCCGCTCTACCAGGTCCGGCGCTCCTCGGACAACACCACCCGCGACATCGGTGTGCTGAGCGAGGGTGGCTACGTCAACGCCGCCACGCAGGACTCGTTCTGCGCCAACACCAACTGCGTCATCACCATCCTCTACGACCAGTCCGGCCGCAACAACCGCCTGACCCAGGCGCCTCCCGGCTACTTCGTCGGGCCCGCTCCCGGCGGATGGGACAACCTCGCCGACGCGAAGGCGGCACCGATCACCTTCGGCGGTCAGAAGGCGTACGGGGTCTACATCGCCCCCGGCACCGGCTACCGCAACAACAACACCAACGGCGTCGCCACCGGCGACCAGCCCGAGGGCATCTACGCCGTCGTGGACGGCACGCACTACAACCAGTGGTGCTGCTTCGACTACGGCAACGCGCAGACGAACAACCTGGCCGACGAGCGCGCCATCATGGAGACCGTCTACTTCGGGGCCAACAAGCAGTGGGGCTACGGCGCCGGCGCCGGACCCTGGATCATGGCCGACCTGGAGTGGGGGCTGTTCTCCGGGGTGAACGCGGGGTACAACAACATCGCGCCCATCAACCACCGGTTCGTCACGGCCATGGTCAAGGGCGAGCCGAACCACTGGGCGATCCGGGGCGGCAGCGCGCAGTCGGGCGGCCTGACCACCTACTTCGACGGGCGTCGCCCCAACGGCTACCACCCGATGAAGAAGGAGGGGGCCATCCTGCTCGGCATTGGCGGCGACAACAGCATCACCGGGCGGGGCACCTTCTTCGAGGGTGTGTTGACCTACGGCTACCCGACGGCCGCGACCGAGGACGCCGTGCAGGCCAACATCGCCGCCGCCGGCTACGCACCGGCCGGTGGCGGTAACCCGCAACAGGGCGTCCAGATCGTCGGCGGCCAGTCCGGCCGGTGCGTCGACGTGCCGAACGGCACCACCACCAACGGCACCCAGGTGCAACTCTGGGACTGCGTCGGCAACACCGCCCAGCGCTGGACCTCCACCGCCGGCAAACAACTCCAGGTGTACGGCAACAAGTGCCTCGACGCCAGCGGCCGGGGCACCACCAACGGCACCCAGGTGATCATCTGGGACTGCAACGGCGGCACCAACCAACAGTGGAACATCAACTCCAACGGCACCATCACCGGCGTCCAGTCCGGGCTCTGCCTCGACGCCAGCGGCGCCGGCACCGCGAACGGCACCAAGCTCCTCCTCTGGGCCTGCAACGGACAACAGAACCAGCAGTGGTCCACCCGTAGCTGACCCCTCGCCACCACCCGATCGGTCGGGCCGTCTCCGCGCAATCCGCGGGGGCGGCACCGCCCGGCAGCCGACGGCCCGCCGCATCGCGGTCGAAGGTCCACGGCCCGACCCGCTGCCCCGGTACGTTGGGCAGTCATGGCCACCACCGCCGACATCCGCTCCGAACTCGCCAGCCTCGCCGACCCGCACCGAGCGGAGGCGTCGCGCCGGTTCCTCCAGATGACCCCGGGCGGGTACGGCGAGGGTGACCGCACGATCGGCGTCTCCGTGCCGCAACAGCGTGAGGTGGCCTCCCGCTACTGGCGCGACCTTCCCCTGTCCGAGACGGCGGACCTGCTGGCCAGCGGCGTGCACGAGGAGAGGCTGACGTCGTTGTTCATCCTGGTGCGCAAGTTCGCCAAGGGCGACGACCAGGAGCGGGGCCGGATCTTCGACCTCGTCCTGACCAACACCGACCGCATCAACAACTGGGACCTGGTGGACTCGTCCGCGCCGTACATCGTCGGGCCCTGGCTGCTCGACAGGGACCGGAGCGTCCTGGACCGGCTGGCCGCGTCGGGCCTGGTGTGGGACCGCCGGATCGCGATCATGGCAACGTTCGCCTTCATCAAGGCCGGCGACTTCCAGTGGACCTTCCGGATCGGTGATCAGCTCCTGCACGACCCGCACGACCTCGTGCAGAAGGCGGTGGGTTGGATGCTGCGCGAGGTGGGCAACCGTGACCGGGCGGCGGAGGAACAGTTCCTCACCGGGCGCTACCGGGGCATGCCACGGGTCATGCTGCGGTACGCGATCGAGAAGTTCGAGCCGCCGCGACGTCGGATGTACCTGACCGGTGCGGCCTAGCAAAGCCAGCGCAACGACGCGTCAGCGGTGCGTCGGACCGAGAATGTCGTCCCGGCTGTCGATCCGGAGCCCCGCTGGCTCGTCGTCAGAGTAGGGGCCACCACCGATGGGGCCAGCACACGATGGGACACGAGACATGGCCAAGTACATGATCCTGATCTACGGTGACGCGCAGCAGTGGGACGCGATGACCGACGAGCAGTGGAAGGCGCACGACGCCGCCCACATAGCGTTCGTGGCCGAGGCCGGCGCGCGGGTCCTCGGCGGGCACCAGCTGGAACCGGCGCCCACCGCCACCTCGCTGCGCGCGGACGCACTCGGCCAGCTCGACACGACCGACGGTCCGTTCCTGGAGACCAAGGAGGCCCTCGGAGGCTACTACCTGTTGGAGGCGGCCGACCTGGACGAGGTGCTGTCGCTGACGGCGCTGCTACCCGAGGTGCGCGCGGCACACAGCGGTGTGGAGATCCGTCCGGTGGTCGACCACGGATGAACGACACGGTCGTCGCGGCGGTCGCGCAGGCGCACCGCCGCGACTGGGCCCAGGTGTTCAGCACCACCGCCCAACTGACCCGCGACCTCGATCTCGCCGAGGAGTGCACCCAGGACGCGTTCGCCCAGGCCCTGGAGACCTGGGCCGAGAGTGGCATTCCCGATCGGCCGGGCGCGTGGCTCACCACCATCGCGCGCAACCGTGCCCGGGACGTCCTGCGCCGCGAGTCGGTGTTCCGTCGCAAGATGCCACTGCTCGTCGCGGACGAGACGACGCCGGGCCCCGAGGATGGTCTGGTCGACGACCGACTGCGCCTCATCTTCACCTGCGTCCACCCCGCGCTGTCCCGGCAGGCGCAGGTCGCGCTGACCCTGCGCCTCGTGTGCGGGCTGTCCACCCCCGAGGTGGCCCGCGCGTTCCTGGTGCCGCCGACCACCATGGCCGCCCGGATCACCCGGGCGAAGAGGAAGATCGCCACGGCCCGCATCCCGTACCGGGTGCCGGGCCCGGACCAACTCGGCGAGCGGGTCAGCGCCGTCCTCGAGGTCGTCCATCTCATCTTCACCACCGGCCACACCGCACCGGTGGGCGCACACCTGGTGCGCCAGGACCTGGTGGACTGCGCGATCGGTCTGGCTCGCATGCTGCACCTGCTCATGCCGACCGACACCGAGATCAGCGCCCTGCTGGCACTGCTGCTGCTCACCGCGGCACGCCAGGACACCCGCGTGTCCGCCGACGGGCGGCTGGTGCTGCTGTCCGAGCAGGACCGCACACGCTGGAACTGGCAGCTCATCGACGAGGGACGGTCGTTGTTGACCGACGCGCTGCGCCGACGGCCACCGACCCGGTACGCCCTCGAGGCCGCGATAGCTGCCGTGCACGCCGACGCGCCAACCTGGCCGGACACCGACTGGAACCAGATTGTCAGGCTCTACGACACCCTGCTCCGGCTGTGGCCCTCGCCCGTCGTCGGCCTCAATCGCGCCGTCGCGATCGGGCTGCGCGACGGCCCCGAGGCCGGACTCGACGCGCTCACGCCGATGCTCGCCGATCCGGCCCTGTCCACCTACGGATATCTGAGCGCCTCGCGCGCCGACTTCCTGCGTCAGCTGCGGCGGTGGCCCCAAGCCATAACGGCCTACGAAGAGGCGCTGACCCTTACCGACAACGACGTGGAGCGCGCCTTCCTCACCGAACGGCTGACGGACGTCAGGCGGCATCTGCCCGGGTCAGCGTCTCCGGCGCCGTAGCCGGCCTCAGGCATCCTGGTTCCTCGGCACCGTCGCGCCCCGGTTGGCCATGGCGGCTATCGCCGCCGCCCCCAGCAGCAGGGCCGGAAGGACGAACCAGAGACCGATGCCGAGGCCCAGCAGGAGCGCCCACACCAGCATGACCAGCGCCCCGACCGTCGTGGTCGTGGCGACAGCACGGTGGGCCAGGTCCGCGATGAGGGGACAGACGGCCGCAACCACAGGTACGCCCAGCAGATAGCCGGCGGCAGCGCCGCTGTCGTCGATGGTGAACGGCGCCAGCGCAATGACGATCCAGGCCGTGGCGGCGAGGGCGAGGAGTCTCAGCAGCAGACCGACGGCACCGGATGCCGGAGCGCGCCCCCGTAGGCTCACGAACGCAGCGGCAGCAATGAAGAGCGCGACAACGCCGCCGGCGATGGTAGCCACGTTCATTTCGCTTCCTCCGTCGTCAGGACGTCAGCGAGCCTCGCCTCGTACACGTGGACCGGCCACTTCTTCCGCAACGGGTCGGCGAGCTGGCGCAGGTGTTCGTCCTGGACGGTACGCGGTCAGCACCGATTTCACACTGCCGGCGGCCGCAACCACATCGATGACATGCTATCTTTTGGCGCGGGAGTGCAGGGCACGCTCCCGATCACCCTGAGTCGATCGACAACGGCACGCCGAGGGCGACGCCCTCCGGCCGCCCTTGCCAGTCGGTGACCAGTCCGGGCCGCTCCGCCACTGCAGGCGACCGCGCGGTTGCCGGCCAATCTCGGTCCGGCTGCATGCCCCAGCTTCCCAAGGAGCGGCATTCCGGCACCGGGGAGCGCCACCGCCATCCGTCACCACCGCACCGCCCCGTCCGCCCGACGAGCCGCCCTCCGGCCGGGTGTTCGCCGGACGCGGTCGGCGGTCTCCGAGGCCGGTACCCCCACCACCACCGCACGACCAGTGGCAAGGAGTCACGCATTGACACGACATCGACAACTCTTCTCGTTCATCGCGGGCGCGGCGGTCCTCCTCGCGGCGACCGCCGGCGGCGTGCTGAACGGCGGCCTGGGTGGAGCGGCGGTGGCCGCGACGAACGGCACACTCGCGGCCACCGCCGGCTGCGGCAAGGCCCCCACGCTCGCCAGCGGGACACGCACCATTCAGAGCAGCGGACAGAGCCGCACCTACATCCTGCGGATCCCGGACGGTTACGACCGGAACAACCCGTACCGGCTGGTGTTCGGCTTCCACTGGCTGAACGGCTCGGCCAGCAACGTCGCCTCAGCCGGCTACTACGGGCTCGCGCCGCTGTCGAACAACACCACGATCTTCGTCGCGCCCCAGGGCATCAACGCCGGTTGGGCCAACACCAACGGTCGCGACCTGACCCTCTTCGACGACATCTCCCGGCAGATCGAGAACGACCTCTGCGTCGACACGACCCAACGCTTCGCCCTGGGCTGGAGCTACGGCGGGGCGATGAGCTACGCCGTGGCCTGCGCCCGACCCACCGTCATCCGCGCGGTCGCCGTCCTCTCCGGTGCCAATCTCAGTGGGTGTAGCGGTGGCACCCAGGCCGTTCCCTACTTCGGGATCCACGGCATCTACGACAGCGTGCTGAACATCTCCCAGGGCCGGTCGTTGCGCGACACCTTCGTGCGGAACAACGGCTGCACCGCGCAGAGCCCGCGCGAACCAGCTCGGGGCAGTCTCACCCACATCACCACCACCTACGCGGGCTGCCGAGCGGGGTATCCCGTGCAGTGGGCCGCGTTCGACGGGGACCACACCCCCAGTCCGGTCGACGGATCGTCCAGCCCGAACGACAGCAGGACCTGGACGTCGGGCGAGATCTGGAGATTCTTCAGTCAGTTCCAGTCCACCACCCCGCCCACGACCGCACCGCCGACCACGACCCCACCGACCACGCCCCCGCCGACCACGCCCCCGCCGACGACTCCGCCCCCGACCGGGCAGCCGGGCGACTGTGCCGCCACCTACCGCCTGATCAACAGCTGGCCGGGTGGTTTCCAGGGTGAGGTCACCGTCGCCAACACCGCCGCCGCCACGGTAAACGGCTGGACCGTCGGCCTGACCCTGGCCAGCGGCCAGGCCATCAGCAGCCTCTGGGGCGGCACCAACACGGGCACCACCGGCACCGTCACCGTCCGGAACGCCGCATACAACGGCACGTTGGCCCCGAACGCATCGACCACCTTCGGGTTCACCGCCACCGGCAACGGCGCCACCCCGCCCGGCACCATCACCTGCACCAGCCCCTGAGCGCAGGGCGACACGGGAGGCCCGGAGCCACTGGCTCCGGGCCTCCCGGCCGTCAGCACCGGCGACAGACCCACCTCGGCGACCATCGACGTGCCGGCGGAAACGCGTGACCGCCAGGTTGGCGCCCGCCGGACAGGTCTGCCGTGGACTCGGCGACCGGGGCGGTCACGGTCGTCTCCGCGGCGCGCACCGGAGCCGCGTACCTGGTCCCGGTGCCCCACGTGTACGCCGGCGACGCGCTGGTCAGCGCGGCAGCCCGGTCCGCGCCGCGGCCCGGAGGATGCCGTCGAGGCCCTCCTCGAACAGCAGGTCGTCGTTCCATCGGGTGTCGTCGAGGTGGCCGGAGGCGTCGAGGGTCGGGTACTCGTCGGCCCTCGCGGCGATGTGGTCACGGGCCGAGGCCCGCGCGTGCGGGTCCGCGGTCTGGTGCCACGTGGCTTCGGTGAGCGCGGCGCCGATCACGTAGTTGGCCAGCATCCGCGTGGCCACCGCGAGCTGAAGGTCGCGGCAGCCGCCGCGCATCAGCGCCGCCTGCAGGAATTCGGTACGGGCGAGGACGTTGGGCCCGAGCATCGGTCGTCCGACCAGATTCGGTGCCCAGGAATGGCGCAGCATGGCGGAGCGCCATGCTCGGGCGAGGAGGCGGGCGTCCTCCAGCCAGTTGTCGCTCACGTCCGGGACGGGCACGTCGCCGAAGATCCGGTCAACGGCCAGGTCCAGGACGTCATCCTTCGTCTTCACGTGCCAGTACAGGGCGGTCGCCGTCACGTCGAGCTGCTGGGCGAGGCAGCGCATGGTCAGACCCTCGACGCCACGCTCGTCCAGCAGGGTCACCGCCGCGTCCACGATGCGCCCGAGGGTCAGGGGTGCCTTCCGTCGCGTACGGGACGGCTCCGCGCGTAGCCATACCGGCGCGGACGTGCGGCTGTCTCGTCGCCCGGCCGGGAGGGTCGGCGGTACGCCCGGCTCTGCGCTGGTCATGGCACCACTCTAGTCCCTTGGGAAAGCAACTTAACGTCGGTAAGCTAATTGAACACAGAACATCGGCCGCCACGTCGGCAAGGAGGTTGGCGAATGCCTCTACTGCGGGTCCACCTGGACAGCGACCGGATCACCGCCCGTCGCGTTCTCCAGTTGCACCGGGACGGCAGGACGCACCACGAGTCGCGGGAAGCAGCCCGGGAGGAGGCGTGGCGCCAGGGTCGCACCCCGGCCGGTGACCCGATTTTCGTCGGCATCACCAACGGCCGCCGCCACGTGCAACTGCTCTACGACGTGGAGGTCTACTCCGACACGGCCGGTTGAGCGGCGGCCCCCCGCGCGGAGGGAGCTCACTCCCCTGCGCCGGGGAGGAGGGCTCGTCCCTCGCCGCCGATCATCAACTCATGGCTGCCGACGTGTGGCGGCTGATTGCCGAGACGGACGGTCCGCGTCTCGACCCTCGCCCGGCGAGCAGGCACAACACCGTCCATAGAGGAGCGACATGTCCGACCGTACCGTTGGCCCGCAGCGACCCGCAGCCGCCGACCGGGTGAGACCGTGGGCGTTGGCGTGCGGCCTCTCCCTCGTCGGCGAGGTGGCGCTGCGCCTGTACTGGATCGCCGGCGGCCGGTGGGCGTACACCGCCTGCGACCGGACCGATCTGGTCGATCCGGCCGGGGGATGCGGTGCCGACCGCGTCCAGACGCTGCCGTTCGGGGCGGGCTGGGGAGCGCTGGCGGTCGGCGTCGTCCTCGCGCTGGTGGTCGTGGGCGCGGTCCGCTTTCCCGGCCGCGCCGCGACCACGGCCGGCTGGCTCGCGGCGGCACTGCTATTGGTCACCTCGTTTCCACTGCACCTGCTCTTCGAGGTCCCGGCGGCGTTGACGGGGCGCCCCTCGGACTGGCGTGACCTCGGCGCCCGGCTCGCGCTGCTGGCCGGTGGCATCGTGTTCGCCGGGCTGGCGAACGCGTCCGGTCCCCGCCGGGGACCGGTGACTCCCGACTACCGGCCGGTGCCCCGTTGGACGCGCCGCTGGGCGTACGTGGCGGTCGCGCTGCCGGTGGTCGGCTGGGCCGTGCCACACGGGCTCTGGGTGCTCGGGGTTCCGTTCGGCATCTCCGCACGGAAACTGAACGACATCCACAACGACCTCTCGACGTCGACGGGAGTGGCGATCACCGTCGTCCCACCGCTCGCCGGCCTGCTCGTTCTCGGGCTGGTGCAGCGGTGGGGGCAGCAGTTTCCGCGCTGGGTGCCGGGGCTGGGTGGTCGACCGGTTCCCCGCCTGCTGGCGGTGGTCCCGGCCGGAACCGTGGCGCTCACGCTCGTCACCTACGGCGTGCTGAGCAGCGCGGTGTTCGTCAGCCGACTCTTCTCCGGCGAAATGCCGTGGTCGGAGGTGTGGGACGGTTGGGCGGTGACCGCCACGCTGCTGGTGTTCCTCGGCTGGGGAGTGGCGCTCGGCGTCACGACCGCCGGCTACGCCCTCAGCACCCGGTCGCGTCCGGAGCCGTTGGCAGACGCCGGCACCGCACCGGGAGCCCTCGGCCGAGCATGACAGGCACCGGGCGGGATGCGACCATCGGTCCATGGACGACGATCGGCCACACGTTCTGGAATCCGACGGGAACCCGCCGGCGACCCACAATCCACCACCACCCGTGCTGAGCGAAGGGGCTTTCGTCTCGCTGTTCCGGGAGGTCACGGCGGGGTCCAACCGCCACAGCGGCCACCTGCCGGGCGGCATGGTCGACCGTTGGCGGGCGTGGGTGGACGCCTGCCTGGCCGGATACGACGACTCGCTCGAGGAGTACACCGCCGACCTGGGCGCGCGGGGGTCGCTGGAGGTGGTGCTCAACCACCCGGAGCTGCAGGAGTATCCCGAGATGGGCTGGGTCCGGGAGCAGGTGGCCGAGTCCGACCGGCGCTTCCGGGCGATGCTGCGGGACGACCCGATCCCCCAGCTCGCCGGCTGGCCGTGGTGGGAGAGCCACCCGCCCCGGTACGCCGGTCCGGAACTGGCTGCGGACTTCCAGGCCAGCTACGGCGTCCACGTGGACGTGCGCGAGACCTGACCCTTCCGTCGCCCTGGCCGGCGGTGTCAGCGGTGCTCCAGGCCCCGCAGGATCAGCAGGCGGGTGGATCCCATGCCGACGTGGTCGACCTCGCCGGAGATGTCAGCGACCGCACGAACGATGGGCTCGACGTCCACCCCGCGTCCGCGCGCCTGTGCACACAGCTCCCAGATCCCGACGAGTTCGTCGCGGGGGTCCTCCGACTGGTCCCGAGCCAAGATGTGGACCAGCCGTCGGCGAAACTCGGCGGCGGCGGATGGCCACCGACCCGTGAGGCCGACCCCCCAGCTGAAGGCCCCGTGTGCCCGGAAGATCTGGCGGACCTCACCCCTGACCCCCTCGTCACCGGACTCGTAGGCGTCCAGCAGAGCCGTCAGGGCCGCGGACGCCTCAGCCACCACCCCGGCCTCCTCCACCGGCGGCAGCCGGGCGGACAGCTTCGCCGGCCAGTCCGGATCGGTCAGGTCGACCGGACGCTGAGCGATGTCCCGAAGCAGGATGTCGATGACGGCGACGTCTTCCCGAATCGCGGCGAGATTCATGCCGGCAATTGTCCTCCCGACGGCACGGCCCGGCGCCCCGCTCTCGCGTGGGTGTACTCGAACGTCACCAGCCCATACATTGACACTTATCGTTATCGCAGTGATAGTAACTGCATACAGCTCCCATCGGATCGACCGCGGGGACCGTGGTCGGGTGGCCGACGCGCCCACCTCGATCTGACCCGCGGCCGGCGCTGACCACCGTGGTCGACGGCAGGCACAGCCGCCACGCCGCCACACCGGGAGCGCGATCGACGCATCCGCTGGAGGGGTCAATGAGGAAGAGATCGAAGATCTGCGTGGGACTGGCGGCCGCCGTCGTCCCGATCACCTCCGTGATCATGGCGCTCGGCGCGACACCGGCTGATGCCGCGGTCGGCGGTTCCGGTCCCTATCCCGCCGACTACGAGACCTCGGCCACCCTGGCCAACCACACCATCTTCCGGCCGCAGACACTTCCGTCCGAACGCCTTCCGATCGTCGTCTGGGGCAACGGCGGCTGCTCAGCCAACGGTCTCTCCCAGGGCAACTTCCTCCGCGAGATCGCCTCCCACGGCTTCCTCGCCATCGCCAACGGGGCGCCGAACGGGTCCGGCTCGACCACCTCCCAGCAGCTCACCCAGTCCATCGACTGGGCCATTTCGGAGAACTCCCGGCAGGGCAGCAAGTACTACAACAGGATCGACACGACGAAGGTGGCCGTCGCCGGCTTCTCCTGCGGAGGCCTGGAGGCCTACGCCGTCTCCAACGACCCGCGCGTCACCACGACCGGCATCTTCAGCAGCGGTCTGTTGAACGACGCCGACGACTACCAACTCCGGAGACTGACCAAGCCGATCGCCTACTTCGTCGGCGGTCCCAGCGACATCGCGTACCCGAACGCCATCGACGACTGGGGCAAGCTGCCCGCCGGCCTGCCCGCCTTCATGGGCAACCTGAACGTCGGGCACGGCGGCACGTACGACCAGCCCAACGGCGGCGAGTTCGGCCGGGTGGCGGTGCTCTACCTCAAGTGGCGGCTGAAGGGCGACACCACCGCCGGCGCCACCTTCGTCGGCCCCGACTGCGGTCTGTGCCGCAGCCAGTGGAGCGTCCAGCAGAAGAACCTGACCCTCGACGGCGGCACGCCGCCCACCACACCGCCGCCCACCACACCGCCCCCGACAACGCCACCGCCCACCACGCCACCACCGACGACTCCACCACCCGGCGGTACCCCCGCGTGCACAGCGGTCTATGCCGTTCAGGACCAGTGGAACGGTGGATTCGTCGCCAACGTCACCGTCACCGCGGGCACCACCGCTCTCACCGGCTGGCGAGTCTCCCTCACCCTGCCGAGCGGGGCTTCGATCACCTCGGTGTGGAACGGCGTCGCCAGCGGCAGCAGCGGCACGATCACCGTCGCGAACCAGAGCTACAACGGACGGGTGGCCGCGGGTCAGACCACCAGTTTCGGCTTCCAGGGCACCGGAAACGGCACGGGCACCTCGGCCACCTGCACCGGCAGCTGAAGCCCCACCGGATCGACCGGGCCGCTTGGCGGGCCGCTGCCACAGCGGCCCGCCGAGGGCCTCCCTGGCCGTGGTCTGGTCCGGCGCCTCCCGAGGCATCCGACGGCCAGGTGACCCGAACGTCACAGTGCAGCGCTAGCGCAATTCCGCGATCCTGGCCCGGGTCTGGGCCGGCGCCTCGGGGTGCCCGCGCTCGACGTCGGCCCGGACGTCAGCCACGGTCCTGCCGGCCAACTCCCGCCGCCAGGCCAGCTCGGCACCCCGCATCGCCTGGGCGAACGCGCAGGACTGCCGATAGTCGACACCCGCGTGCTCCCCCGGCCCCTTGCGCAGGATCTGGTCGCACTGGAACAACTCCTCCGGACCCTCGATCGCGGCGACGATGTCCAGCAGGGAGACCGCCTCGGGTGCGCGGGCCAGTTGGAAGCCCCCGCGCGGCCCCGAGGTCGACGCCAGGATTCCGGCCCGGACCAGGGCCTGAAGCAACTTGTTCAGGTACGCCGGCGGCAGCTCGTAGAACGCCGCGAGGGCGCCCGTTGGCACCGGCGTGTCCAGCCAGCTCAGGTTGAGACACGTGTGGAGGGCCCGCTCGACACCCTGACTCATCCGCATGATCCTGGACTCTACCTGTCCAGAATTTGGGAGGAATGTCATTCTCCCTCGCCAGGAATAATTCTGGACATCTAATGTCTAGGAATCAACGATGATCGAGGGAGTCGACAATGACACTGGTGCGCGCGGCCCAAGCCGAGGTCCTCGACAGTGACCCAGCCAGCGTGATCACCCTGCTGCTCGACCCGGAGCACACCGACGGCGCCCTGACCAGCAACCGCACGCTGCTCAAGCACGGCACCGCTGGCGCGCCACCACACCTGCACACCCACTCCGGCGAGCTGTTCTTCGTGCTCGACGGCGCCCTGGAGATGCTCGTCGGCGATCAACTGCACACCCTGCACACTGGAGACACGCTCTTCGTACCGCCGAACACCCCGCATGCCTTCGCCCCCGCCGACGGGCGGGACGCCGACTTTCTCGTGGTGATCACCCCCGGCAAGCCCCGGTTCGACTACTACCGACTCCTCGACAGGGTGCACCGGGGCGAAGCCACCTGGCAGGACGTCGGCGAGACCCAGGATCACTACGACAACCACTACGTGGAAAGCCCGTTGTGGGCAGGCCGACGCGGCTGACCACGAGGCGTGAACCGGAGGCGGCGGTTCAATGACACCTGTTCGGCGGTGGACGCTCGCACGGCACGACGGGACAAGAGCCAGCATGGCGTGGCCAACGATCTGACCACGCCATGCTGGTTCACCCGAACCGAGGGTCAGCAGCCGATCCGACTGGACCCGACCGCGACGTCGTCGTACCAGAGGGTGTCGGCCCCGCCGCCGTAGCTCTCCCAACCCAGCTTGAGGTCGGTGAGCTGCGGCCGCCAGGTGCGGTTGTACCACTGGCCGTCGATGTCGTGCGTTGGTACGCCGTCCGCGGTGAGGCCGGCGATCGCGGTGCCGTCCAGCCAGGTACGGAGCTGACCGGCCGAGCCGTCCACCATGAACTCCAGGCACGCCCACCGGTTGGTGGGTAGCGCAACGCTCTGCGCCACCCCCGCCGGGCTCTGCTCGGGCAGGGTCGCGTCGTCGGAGGCGCGGTTCCACTGCAGGGCACCGTTCTGGCCGCCGATCCGCAGGTCCTTGTTGCCGTCGGCGGCGTCGGTCATCGCCATCATCGTGGTGTGTTCGGTGGGCTGAGCGGTGGTGTGCCGTACCCAGATTCGGCCGTACCGGACACTGCCCAGGCTGCCGAGATTCTTGGTGGATCTGATGAAGACGTGGTTGCAGTAGCCAGCCGCGCCGTTGATCCGGACCGCCCGGTTGCCGCTGTGGGTGGTGGCCGTGTCGATGGTGGCCGTGCCGGCGCCGGAACAGTCCGGGTTCACCACGGTCCAGTCGCCGGACGGCGTCGAGCCGGTCTGGTTCTCGAAGCCGTCGCAGAGCAGCGCCCCGGCACACCCGGTCGGCGGCGGGGTGGTGGGCGGCGGCGTCGTGGGCGGCGCACTGGTGGGCGGCGGCGTCGTGGGCGGCGCACTGGTGGGCGGCGGCGTGGTCGGCGGCGCGCTGGTGGGCGGCGGCGTCGTCGGCACCGTCGTGGTGGGCGCGCCGGTCGGAGTCGGGCCGGTGCCGTTGCACGGCACGCCGTTCAGGCTGAACCCGGTCGGCGCGCCGCCGCTGGAGCCGTACGTGCCCTGCACGCCGAACTCGGTGGTCCCGGCGGCCGGGATGCTGCCGTTGTACGACATGTTGCGGGCGGTCACCGTCGCGCCGGACTGGCTGACCGTGGCGTTCCAGCCGTTCGTGATGCGTTCGTCCCCGGCGTACGTCCAGGTGACGGTCCAACTGGAGACGGCGGCGTCGCCGGGGGACACCTTCACGTTGGCGGTGAATCCGCCGGGCCACTGGTTGGGCGTGTAGTCGACCCGGCAGCCCTGGGCGGCTGCGGCCGGACTGGTGAGCAGGGCCGTTCCGGTCGCGGTCACGGCCGCCAGTGCGGCGACGACCGCCAGGGTCGGACCGGGGCGGGCGCGGAGAATCGTCATGAGAGGTCCTTCTGCCATCGAGCTGGTGGGTGGCGGCGTGGCGACGCGCGTCCTGGACGGAGGCGGCACGCCAATGCGCCCTGGGTGCGGCGCGGCGACGCGCCACAACGGCTGGTCGGTGCGTACGACCGCGGTGCCCGGCTCGGGATGGACCTGTCAGTCGCCGACGGCCCGGTCACCCGGACCTCGGCGGCGCCCACGGTCAATCTATTGACGTCAGGCGATGTAATCAAGCCGGCGTCACGACGGGGAACGACCGACCGACCGGAGCACGGCGATGCGAGGACCCGAGACCGGCTCTACCGGTGCGCTCCGCCTGTCCCGTGGGCGCGGCGAGCCGTACTGAACCGCCGTTGGTAGGCGGCGGGACTGATCGACAGCTTCCTGGCGAAGACCCGTCGCATGCTCTCGTAGCTGGGGAACCCGGCAAGGGTCGCGGCCTGCGTCGCGGTGTGGCCCTGGTCGAGCAGCGCCCGGGCCAGGTCGAATCGGATGTTCTCCACGTAGCGAGCCGGCGTCGCGGACAGTTCGTCGTGGAAGAGCCGGGTGAGCTGCCGGGTGCTCACGTTGAGGTGTCTCGCGAGTTGACCGAGCGAGTGGTCGCCGCGGGGGTCGGCCGTCACCACGTCGATGATTCGCCGCAGGGCTGGCGAGCGGGGCGGCGGCCCCTGCAACGGGGCGGAGAACTGGGACTGACCGCCGGCCCGCTGCATGTACACCACCAGGGCGCGGGCGACCTCACGCGTCAGGTCGGGTCCGTGGTCCTCTTCGACGAGAGCGAGCGCCAGATCGATGCCGGCCGTCACTCCCGCCGAGGTGTACGTGGTGCCGTCGCGTACGTAGATCGCGTCGGGCTCGACCCGGCAGGTCGGACACCGGGCGGCGAGCTCGTGCGCGACCTGCCAGTGCGTGGTCGCGCGCTTGCCGTCGAGAACGCCGGCGGCGGCGAGGACGAACGCCCCGGTGCAGATCGACGCGACCCGGCCAGCCGCGGCCGCCGGTATCCGGACGACGTCGGCCAGGTCGGCGGGGACGGGGGTCCGCGGATAGTGATCGGAGCCGGCCACCAGCAGGGTGTCGAAGGCCGGCCCCGGGGAGACGGCGCCGTCGACCGCCATCCGGATCCCGAGACTTGACGTGACGTCCGCGCCGGTCGGCGACAGCAGCACGATCCGGTAGTCGGCCCCGAACCGGTTCGCCTCCTTGAACACCTCCGCCGGGCCGGCGACGTCCAGCAATGTCACTCCGTCGTAGACGAGGATCGCGACGGAATGGGAGCCTCCGTTGTTCACCACCGCGGTCTGCTCGGCGCCGGACGCGTGGGATGGGCGGCCAGGCCCGGACGGTCGCGACCGCCACTGGGCCGGCGAACCGGAGGAATGGACACCATTCATTGGTAGCACGCCGCTGTGTGACCGGCCGCACCTCTGCGATCTCAGCCCGTCCGGAAATGAGGGATTCGTGGCCGGAGGAAGGCGGCGGCGTACGAAGATTGGGAGGCAGCATGGTGTCGCAAGCAGCTACCGACACTTTCCCGAAAGGTCAGGGACCATGCCAGAGGTCATCGCGGGGTTGGCGATTCCGGACACCACAGCCGTCGCGGAGGCGACGAGGCACATCCAGAAAACGACCACGCCTCTCCTCTACCACCACTCCCGCAGGGTCTACCTTTTCGGCCTTGTTCACGCGCACCGGCTTGGCGCGGAACCGGACCCGGAATTGCTCTATCTGGCGGCGATGTTCCACGATTCCGGCCTACTGACCCCCTTTTCCGACGTCGAGCAGCGCTTCGAGATCGATGGCGCCGACCACGCCCGCAAGTTCCTCCTGGACCGGGGTTTCTCGACGGGCGCCGCCGAGACCGTCTGGACGGCGATCGCGCTGCACACCACTCCGGGTGTTCCGGACCGGATGGGTCCGGAGATCGCGACCACCTACCTCGGTGTCCTGACCGACGTCCTCGGCCTCGGCCTGGACGGGCTGGACCGCGATCAGCTGGACGAAATCCTCGCCGCCCATCCGCGGGGTGACTTCAAGGACGAGTTTCTGCGAGCCCACGTCGACGGGCTGAAGAACCGGCCCGACACCACGAACGGCACCGTGAACTCGGACATCCTCGAACACTTCATTCCCGGCTTTCAGCGGGTGACGACGGTCGAGCGCATCGTCGGATCGCCCTGGCCGAGCTGACCCGCGGACCGCCACGGCCACGGCCACCGACGAACTCTCCTGGAAAGGATCCGAGCATGCGAGCGATCACCGTACGCGACCGTAGCGCGGGTGTCAGCGGGCTCACCCTCACCGACATGCCCTACCCGCACGCCGCGGAGAACGACGTCATCGTGCGTGTGCACGCCGCCGGCTTCACGCCCGGGGAGCTCGACTGGCCCGCAACATGGACCGATCGCGC
Source organism: Micromonospora sp. NPDC049204 (assembly GCF_040647935.1). NCBI lineage: Bacteria > Bacillati > Actinomycetota > Actinomycetes > Micromonosporales > Micromonosporaceae > Micromonospora > Micromonospora sp. NPDC049204. The sequence goes on from NZ_JBEZDC010000020.1 coordinate 87,824, forward strand.
CGGCCGCGACCGAACCCCCACCATCCCGGGGCACGAGCTGTCCGGGGTCGTGGTCGACCTCGGCTACGGAACCACCGGCCTCACCGTGGGCCAGCGGGTGTTCGGACTGACCGACTGGGCCCGCGACGGATCCCTGGCCGAATACACCGCGGTGGAGGCGCGCAACCTTGCCCCGCTCCCGGCCGGGATCGACCACACCGTGGCCGCCGCGCTGCCCATCTCCGGACTGACCGCGTGGCAGGCACTCTTCGACCACGCTCATCTCACGACCGGCCAGACTGTCCTCATCCACGGCGCCGCGGGTGGCGTCGGCTCGATCGCCGTCCAACTCGCCCGGGAGGTGGGCGCCCACGTCATCGGGACCGGCCGAGCCGACGACCGGGCCGTCGCGCTCGCCCTCGGCGCGCAGACCTTCGTGGATCTGACCGCCGACGAGTTGCGGCACGTCGGCGAGGTGGACGTGGTGCTCGACGTCATCGGCGGCGACATCCTCGAACGATCGACCGAACTGGTACGCCCCGGCGGCACGCTCGTCACCATCGCCGCGCCGCCCACCGTTCAGCCGAGGAACGGGCGAGCCATCTTCTTCGTCGTCGAACCCGATCGCGTCCGGTTGACCGACCTCGCTCAGCGCCTCCGGGACGGGCGGATCAAACCCCTCGTCGGCGCGGTGCGCCCGCTTCCCGAAACGGCCGCCGCGTTCGCTCCCACCCGCCGCACACCCGGCAAGACGATCATCCAGCTGGTGGACGGGCAAGAGGCGTCGCGGTCGTGACCCGTCCGCGACTGAGCCGGGCCGCACGCCGCTGAGGACATCGGGGACGCGGGATCGGTCATGCCACAACGGACCGCACAGATACCCGGAAGGTGATTCGCCGCCACCTAGGCTGTGGTGAACACACCGACCCCTGAGGAGTGCGCCCTGATGCCCTCGACGACGATCCTGCTGGACCGCCTGCTCGCGGCCGGAATGGAGGTCGTCACGGTGGAGCCGGTGACCGGTGGGGTGGCGGCGGTCGCGGGCATAGCCACCCGCCGGGACGCGCCGCCGGTGTTCGTCAAGGCCTTCGCCGACACACCCGCCGACGGGGTCTTCCGGACCGAGGCCGAAGGGCTGGCCGCGCTGCGCGACCTCGGCGGCGTACCGACACCGGAGGTGCTCCGGGCGGACCGTGGACTGCTCGTGTTGTCGGTGTTGCACCCGAGGCCGCGCAGCGAGATCTTCTGGGAACGGCTCGCACACCTGCTGGCCGACATGCACCTGACCACGACCCATCCCCGTTTCGGGTGGCACCACGACAACTGGCTGGGCCGCCGCCGCCAGGTCAACACGTGGCAGGACGACGGCCACACGTTCTTCGCGGAGCACCGGCTGCTCCGCTGGCTCGCGGAGCCCCGGGTGGAGGCGGCACTCGACGCCGAAGACCGGGCGGCCCTGGAACGGCTCTGTCACCGACTGCCCGACCTCCTGCCGGACCGGCCCGCGTGCCTGACGCACGGCGACCTGTGGACCCAGAACATCCTGGCCACCGCGGACGGGCGGCCCGCGCTGATCGACCCGGCGGTGTCCTACCTGTGGGCCGAGGTCGACCTCGCTCACGTGTGGTCCACCTCTCCCCCGCCCGAGGCGCGACGGTTCTTCGAGGTCTACGCGGACCGGACCGCGCTCGACGACGGCTGGCGGGACCGGATGCCGATCGTCCAGCTACGACAACACCTCGCCGTACTGGCGCAGTTCGACGACGACTGGGGCGCGGCCGACCAGATCCGGGCCGTGCTCGCCCCGTTCCGGACGCGATCCTGACCTGAGGCATCCATGCCGTTGGTGTCCGTCGGGAGCGCACCGGCCCGATGGCCAGCCGGACTCAGTCGCGGACAACGGACCTGAGATCGACGGGAACCGCCGTTCGAGCGGACGGGCGGCGGGACAGGAGGTACCCGGTCAGTGCGGCGGCCAGGCCGGCGAGCCCGGCCGCCGCGAACCCGCCCGCCGGCACGGAGAGGTCGATCGCCGCGCCGACGAGCGGGGAGCCGAGGGCGAAACCGGCGCTCTGCGCCGACGATTGCAGACCCGTCACCTCGCCCCGCACACCGGGTGGCGCGAGTCGGCTCACCGCGTCGGCCACCGTGGAGAGGGTCGGCGCGGTGAGGAGCCCGCTGGCGACGACGGCCACGCACAGCCAGCGCCAGTCATGGGCGAGCCCGACGGGAATCGTCACGAGCCCGAGCAGGCCGAGCAGCAGCCACGTGGGCAGCGGCCAGGTCAGCGTGCCGTAGATCAGTCCGCCGACGACGGACGAGACGCCGAACACCACGACGACCACCGCGGCCCAGGGCACCTGACCGACTTCCCGCAGCGTGGCGACGATGGCGAGGTCGACGCCGCTGAGCAGCGTCGTGGCGCCGAACGCCATCGTCAGCGCGGCGATCATCGGGGCGCGCAGCCACTGCCGACGCGAGGGTCGCACCCCGGCTGCGGCGTCCGCCTCGCTCTCGGCGTGCATCGGTGGGTCGAGCAGGGCGATGCCGACGCCGCCGGCCAGGATCGCGGCACCGACTCCCCACGCCACCACGTCGGGGGACGTCGTGGCCGCGCCCAGGATCACCACCGCCGGCCCCACGATGTACGACAGCTCGCCCTGCACCGATTCCAGCGCGAACGCGGGTCGGCGCTGCTCCGGCGTCGTCATCGCGGCTATCGCCTGCCTGCTCACCGCCTGCGCCGGCACCATCAGCAGGCCCGCGACCAGACTGGCCACCAGCAGGAACTCGTACGGCAGGACCGGCACGCCCAGCCAGAACACGACCTGCGCGGTAACCGTCACCAGCAGGATGAGGCGCAGGCCCCGCGAGTCGACAACGCGGCCGAGCAGCGGCCCGCCGAGCGCCACTCCGGCGGTCAACGCCGCGGCCACGCCACCCGCCGCCGCGTAGCTCAGCTCCAGGTCCAGGACGACAAAGAGCGTCAGTGCCATCACATCAGCAGTTATCGCGGTGCGGGCGAGCAGCGAGACACCCAGCAGCGGTGCCATTCCTGGCACGGCGAGCACCTGCCGGTAGCCGGTCACCCGATCGACGCTAATTCGCTCCAGACGTCATCAGAAGACGTCAGTTTGTTGCGGCCGGCATAATGAATCCTTATGGCCAGGGTTCTTGAGACGGCTCTGCTGCGGTCGTTCGTCGCCGCCGTGCGGGAGGGCAGCATCAGCCGTGCCGCGACCGCGATCGGGCACACCCAGCCCGGTCTCAGCCAGCAGTTGCGCAGGCTCGAGGGCGTCGTCGGCCGTCCGCTGCTGCACCGGTCGTCGACTGGCGTCTCACCGACCCGGGCGGGGGAGGAACTCCTGCCCTACGCCGAACGCATCCTCGCACTCTCCGCACAGGCCCTCGCCGAAACCGGACGTACGCTCACCGGTCACTGCGGCGTCGGGTTACTCGAGGACCTCGCCGCGTCCCAGCTCCCGCAGGCACTCGCCGACCTCGCCCGGCTGCACCCCGGCGCGACGCTGGAGGTGCTCAGCTGTTCCAACTCCGCCATGCGGGAGGCCTACGACGCCGGCCGGGTCCACCTCGTCCTCGACGCGTTGCCGGACATCCCCGGGCCGCCGCGCTGGACGGTGCGATCCCCGCTGGTCTGGGCGACCGGGCAGGGTGTGGACGTGGCCGCCGATCCGCTGCCGGTGGTGTTGTTCTCCAACCCCTGCTCCTGGCGTACGTCCGTGCTCGACACGCTGGAGCGCGCCGATCGGCGCTGGCGGGTCGCGTTCGAGAGCAACAGCCTGGTCGGAGTGCTCGCCGCGGTGCGGGCCGGGCTCGGCGTCGCGGCGCTCATGCCGGCGAACCTCGAACCGGTCATGATCTGCCGGGACAGCGATACCCTGCCCGTCCTGCCGGACGTCGAGTTCGGCCTCGCACGGCACCCACGGACCGAGGGTGATCCGCTGATCGACGCCGTGGAGACCGCGCTCCGTCGCATCGTCTGAGCACCCGCCCGCGTCGTCGGGCCGGCGGGTCACCCACCCCCTGAGCTGACGACCGCCATCATGATCAACATGCGCCGCCGCCGCTGACTCAGCAGCGCGAAACAGGCGGTGAGCACCACCAGTTCCGCCTCGGCCCACTCGCCGGTGACGTCGACGCGGATCGGCCCACCCGATCGGCGAGAAGGACGCACCGCGACGCGGTGCCCGTCGCGTACCAGCTCACCGCCGCCACGACCGGGCGACCAGCGCGCCACCCCGCCGGGCCCCGGCACGTGTGACCGACTCGGGTCGAGCCGCACCGCCACGCCGTGCTCGCCCCGGGCGATGAACCCGATGCGTCGGGGGCCGGTCGGTTCGACCGTCCAGAGGCCGGTGCCGGTGCGGATCTCACCGCACCGCCAGGTCCAGCCGGTACGCAGCGAGGCGCGCGGCCCGGAGTCGAGGACGAAGGCCCCATCCTGCTTGCGTACGGTCAGCGCGGTCATCGGTCCAGCCCCTTCGGGCGCGGCCGGGACAGGCCGAGGATGACAACGACGCCGACGCTCAGGTGCAGCAGCGCGAGGGACGCCATCGCTCCCCCGCCGACGCCACTCGGCGGCCCGACCACGAGCGACAACAACAGGACCGCGACCGCGACCGAGGTCCACCAGACCCGGGGTCGGCTGGTCCGGCGTTCCAGTACCGCGAGCAGCGCCCAACCGGCCAGCGCCGCGACCGCGGCGGCCACGACGACCGCGGCCACGGTGATCTGCCGGGTCGAACTGCCAGACCTGACCGTCAGGTCGACGCCCCCCACCGAGTGCAGGAGCGCGAACTCGGCCGCCGCCACCAGGATCGCGCCGGCCACCACCGTGGCTCGTCGCGGAAACACATTGTTCGTCATGCTCCGAGTGTGTGGAGCGGGGTCGGTTGGAAACGTCGGTCCGGACGCCGCGGCGGGTACGTCCGCTGGCGCTTGGGCGTACTACCAAAGGAGGTGGTCCGCCCCGTCGCCAGCCCAGTAGCCTGCGCGAATGGATGCGGCGACGTGCGAGGTAGCGCAGCCGAGGACGTGGCGTTTCGTCCCGGTGGGTGTGACGACCGCGGCGATCGGCGTCCTCGTCGCGACCATGCTGTGGTCCGCCGTCCGTTCCAGCTCCGCCGCCCTGGTCGGCATCGACGTCGCGCTGGCGGTGGCCGCGCTGACCCTCGTCCCGGTGGTCGTCCGCCGCCCGGAGATCGGTGGCGTGCTGGCCGGCCTGCTCGTCGCGCTCTCTCCGGTGGCCACGCCGGTGGCCAGCTTCGCGGTGCTGTTCACGGCCCGCAACCGGCCGTTTCGGCAGGCAGCGGCGACAGCGGCGGTGGGCGTGGCGGGCGAGGCGACGCAGGCGCTCTGGCGGCCGGTGCCCAGCCTGCCGTACGGCTGGCGGCTGCTGCTGATGGCGATCGCCTACGCGGCCCTGCTCGGCTGGGGCACCTGGGCGCAGGCCCGGCACGCCCTGCTGGCAGCGCTGCGGGATCGGGCCCGGCGGGCCGAGCAGGAGCAGGAACGACGGGTCGTCGAGGCGCGGGCGGCCGAGCGCAACCGGATCGCGCGGGAGATGCACGACGTGCTGGCCCACCGGCTGTCACTGCTGGCGGCGGCCGCCGGCGCGATGGAGTACCGGCCGGACGCCGCGCCCGAGCGGCTCAGCGCCGCCGCCGGGGTGATCCGGGCCAGCGCGCATCACGCCCTCGACGAGCTGCGCGAGGTCATCACGCTGCTGCGCAGCGACGACGCCGAGTCGCCGACCGACGCGCCACCCGGGCAGACCCTCGCCGACCTGCCGCGCCTGCTCGACGAGGCTCGGGCCGCCGGGCAACAGATCGACGTCGACGACCCGCTCGGCCCGCCGGTCGAGATTCCCGCGGCGGTGGGCCGCACCGCATACCGGATCGCCCAGGAGGCACTGACCAACGCCCGCAAGCACGCGGCCGGCCAACCGGTCCGGCTGGTGCTCGGCGGCGCACCCGGCTCCGGTCTACGCATCGCGGTGAGCAACCCGACGACGCCCGGCAGCGGTGCCACCGGCACCGTCGGCACGGGCCTGATCGGACTCGCCGAACGGGCCGCGCTCACCGGTGGTCGCGTCGCGCACCACGTCGACGCCGCGGGGCGGTTCCACCTCACCGCGTGGCTGCCGTGGCCGACGTGACGGGTCCGATCCGGGTCGTCATCGTCGACGACGATCCCCTCGTCCGGGGAATGCTCACACTGATGCTCGACGGCGCCGACGGAATCGTCGTCGTGGGCGAGGCCGCCGACGGCGCCACGGCGATCACCGCCGTGGACAGGCATAAGCCCGACGTGGTGCTGATGGACATCAGGATGCCCGGCGTCAACGGCATCACCGCCACCGAGCGCCTGCGTCGCCGCCACCGGCCGCCCGAGATCATCGTGCTCACCACGTTCGACACCGACGAGCACGTGGTGCGCGCCCTCCGCGCCGGGGCCAGCGGCTTCCTGCTCAAGGACACCCCGCCGGAGCAGATCAGCCAGGCGGTCCGCGCGGTCGCCGCCGGCAACCCGATGCTGTCTCCGGGCGTGACGCGCCGCCTCATGCAGCGGGTCGCGTCCGGCGCCGCGTCCCAGGAGCGGGCGCGCGAGCGGTTGGCCCTGCTCACGCCCCGGGAACGGGACGTCGTGCTGGCCATCGCGCAGGGGCGCGCCAACGCCGAGATCGCCAGCGAACTACTGATGAGCGTGACGACGGTGAAGGCCCACGTCTCGCACATCCTGACCAAGCTGGATCTCGACAACCGTACCCAGATCGCCCTGCTCGCCCACGACGGCGGGCTCCTCTGACCGGTCCGCCGCGCTCGGACCCGGCGTGCGACCGGGGAATGGCGGGGCCATCCGCACCCCAACGGATCGGGGATACTTCCGCCGTGCGCAACGACCTCGACCAGATCGAAGCGGCATTCGTCGGCACGCCACTGGCCGGTCTGCCGATCGGGCACGGCCCGTTGGGCACCGTCCTCGTCGCCGACGTCGACCCCGAGCGCCTGCGGGATGCCTGGCAGGCAGCCGACGCACTGGTGCCGGCCATCGGACGGCTGCCGGTTCTGGTCACCGACGACGTCGACGACGAGATGACAATTCGGCAGGAGCCCGAGCGGGGTCCGTCGGTGTCGGAGCTGCGCGCGTTCGTCGAGGCCGCGCGGTCCTCCGAGCCCTGGCTGGCCTACCGCCACCACAGCGAGGACCACGTGGCCGACGCGGGCGACGTGGAGTACCACGCGCGGGGCGCGGCCGGTGTCGACCTGATGGCCCTGGTGTCGGATGTGGTGCCGCCGACTCCGGTCTCCGAGCTGGAGCGGACGCTGTACGAGCGACTGCTCACCGACACCGACCTGCACGCCCAGGTGCTGGACAGCGTGCGGTTGGTGACGCAGTTCGACTACTGGTACACGCCGGACAGCGTTCTGCTCATGTTGCTGCCCACCACCGACGTCCGCGCTTGCGCGTACTGGGTGGACTTCTTCGGTGCGCTGGCCCTGGAGGACCAACAGGAGCTCGCCGAGGTGCTGGCGCAGTGGCGGCACCGGTGGGATGCCCGTCTGGTCGCTTCGTGGGGCACCATGCTCCAGTTCCAGGTGGGTCGTCGCCCGACGCCGGGCGACGACGCGTGGGCCGCCGCCGGTCAACTCCAGGCGCTCGCCCCGAACCTTGAGCTGAGCCGGTGGGAGGTCGCCGTTGCCCTGCCCGCCGGAGACGCGTGGTTCGTGCACAACCGCCCCTGACCTGGACGTGCATCCGAACGGCGCCTCGTTCTTCCTGAAACCGGGGTGTCCGGGCTCGACGGACACCCCGGTTTCACCGAAGCCGTGCCGATGCCGAGGTCCTGGATCAGGAGTCGACGGGGACGCTGGTCGTAGTGCCGTCGGCGCCGGTGACACGGACGTCGGTGGCGCTGGCGGGTAGGAGTGCCGCGTTACGGCCGGCGTCCTGCCATTGCCCGTCGCCGACCCGGTAGCTCAGCACCGACCCCTCGGCGGCGACGAAAACACCCTGGTCGTCGGGCAGTCGTAGCTGCACCGGCAGCGGTGCCCGCCAGTCCACGGTCGTGCTGGCGACCGCCTCGAAGGGCAGGTTCCTGCCGGCGAGCAGGGCGATGACACGGGAGGGGTCGTCGTCGTACTGGATGGTTTCCACGAGGAGTCGCCGCCCGTCGGGGGTTGCCCCGTAGACCGACAGACGGGGTGATCCGTTGTGCGTGTGTACGCCCACCGGGTCGAGGTAGTCGGCGATGGCCTCGGCGGGCGCGCTCACCTCCTCGGCAGCCGGATCGATTCCCCACACCTGCTCGGTGCCGGGCAACGTGTGGCGGAGAAGCGGTGCCGCCGGCCGGTCCTTCCCATCGGGAAAGAGGATCAGCGACGTGTTGCCGATGTGGAGCGCGTTCATCCGGCTCACTGGCGTCCTGGCGAGCGCGACGGTGAGCTTCGTGCGCTGGGAGGGCACCGACAGCGCTGCCGCACCGTCGCGGAACGCCACCGGCGTGAACGTCCGCTCGACCTTGCCACCGGGCAGATAGCGCAGTTCCGCGGAGAACTCCACCGCCTGTCCGAAGTCGAGGACGAGGAGCACGTCGCGTTGGGATCCGAGCAGTGTGGCCTGTTCGAGGCCATCTGTTCCCGAACCGTCAAGCCGCGTCAGGGTGCCGATGCGTGGGCCGTCGGCGGTGGGTTCGACGAACCCCACCGACCTGTCGTTCGTGGTGTCCCCGGCGACGTAGGCGGCGGGGCCAGCGGGTGTGTTACCGGCCCAGACCACGTGCGGCTCGCCGCGCGTCCCCTCTCCGATCTCCTTGAGATGACGCTCCCACGCCTCGCGGACCTGCCGCAGGTACCCGTCGTCGGCGGCCAGGTCGCCGCGTGTGGGCTCGTCGAACAGCGGCGCGACGACCGGCGCATCACCTCCCTCACCGGCCAGCCGGAGCCCACCGGCCACCGGGATGGCCACCACGGCCGCGCAGACAGCCGCCAACACGGCCCGGCGGCGCACCACCCGGCGCCGCCCGCCCCGGCGCACCGCACCGAGCAGACCCGCCGGGGCGACCAGGTCGTCCGTCGCGCGTTGCAAGATCTCGCGCACGTCAGTGTCGTTCCTCGTCATCGCGAACCCCCGCTTTCCGTGATGGGCATGGCGAGACTCGACTCCGCCAGCACCTCCCGCAGCCGCGCCAACCCTCGGGAGGCGTGACTCTTCACCGCGCCCTCGGAGCAGGCCATCGCCGCCGCGACGTCGGCGACCGGCAGATCCTCCAGGTAACGGAGCACGACCACGGCCCGCTGCCGGGCCGGCAACGTCCGCAGCGCCCCGACGACCAGCTCGCGAACCGCGACGGCGTCGGCATGGTCTCCGGCAACCCCGTCGTGGTCACCGAGCGCCCGTTCCGGACGTCGGGCACGCCAACGCCACCGATTGATCGACCGATTGACCAGCGCACGTCGGGCGTACGCCTCCGGGCTGCTCTGCACCCGACGCCAGCGGACGTACACCTGCTCCAGCACCTCCTGAAGCAGGTCCTCCGCCGCGTGCCGATCCCCGGTCAACAGGAAGGCGACCCGTAACAGCACCACCGACCGGGCGCGCACGAAGTCATCGAACTCCGCCCCACGCGAATCACTCATCCGACCTCCCGGGCCTCGTCAACCAGCAAGACACCGCGTCGGCCCACGAGGTTTACCGGTCCGGCGGATCCATCTCCTCGGCCCACCGCCGCCCGATCCGGTCGGGGGCACCCACTCATACCAGGAGTGTCAGCCACGGACCACGAGCAGACCGGTCGCGGGGTTTCGCCGGCTGTCGCTGGCGGGTAGCGGATGGTTCATGAACCGCAATCTCGTCAAGGCCCTCCAGGTTGCCTGGGAGCTGCCCGAGTTCCGCAGCGGGCTGCGCCACCTCATCGATCTCGACGAGGTGGCGCTGCTGCTGGCCACGCTGTCCGTCGCGGACCACGACCGTGAGGTCGAGCGCAGCCTGTTGAACCTGCTGCGGTCCGCCCTGGACACGACCGAGATTCGGGGAGCCGTGCTGCTGCTACTGGAGCAGGACGAGGTACGTCGGCCGCTCGTCGCGGCGGCGGTGGAGCCGCTTGCGGACCGGCCGGGTCAGGCTGCCGCCATCGCCTCGGCGGCGGAGGATCCCGTGGTGCGGCGTGAGATGCGCGCGGTGCTGGACAGCGCCAAGGTACGCGAGCTGATCTGGCAGGCGATCGACAACCAGGTCAGCGACAACCGGTTCGGCCTGATCCGGCAGGTGGCGGTGCTGTTCGTACGGCATCCGAGCGTCCGGCGGCTGGTGTGGGCCATGCGCCGGCACGGGGTGTTGCGCGAACTACGCCGTAACCCCTGAGCTGCGTCGGTCCACGCAGCGGACGGCGGACGACCGTGAGCTGACGGCCTCTCATTCTGGCCGGCCGAAGTGGTGCGTGAGCGAGGCGCGCAGCGTGTCGGCGTCTCCGGCGGACCAGGCGACGAAGCAGTCGGGGCGCACGAGCAACGCCGCCGCGGTCGTGCCCTCCAGCGCGCCGGTGACCACGTCGACGCGGTCTCGCCACGGTGCGGCGACCTCGGCGTAGGCACCCGTGGAGTCCAGCAGCAGCGGCCGGGCGGCGCGGGTCAGCTCGGCGAGGCGCACCGGGCCGTGGTGACCGTGCACGACCACGTCGGGTGCCGAGCGACCGGCCAACGGGTCGGCGGGGTCGGCGGGGTAGCGAACGTCCGCGCCGGACATCAACGCCGCGATGTGCCCGGTCACCTCCGGCTTGCGCAGCAGTTCGGCGAAGAGTTCCCGCAGGCCGGTGATCTCGTCGCCGGGACCGATGAGCGCCGACTGTGCCTGGGTGGACATGACGACCCGTTCGGCGACCGGGCGACGCTCGCTCTCGTACGTGTCGAGCAGGCCCTGCGGCGCCCAGCCGCGGACCGTGGCGGCAAGCTTCCAACCCAGGTTGACGGCGTCCTGCAGGCCCAGGTTGAGGCCGGGACCGCCGATCGCGGGGTGCACGTGCGCGGCGTCGCCGACCAGCAGCACCCGGCCGGCGCGGTAGCGACCGGCGATGCGGGTGTTCTGACCGGTCAGCCGCCGCAGCAGGCCGGGACCGTCCGGCGCGCCGACCGGGACGTCGGCGCCGAGCACCCGGGCGACGCTGGCGCGTAGCTCCACCAGGCTCATCGGGGTCTCGTCGGTCGGCTGCGTGTCGAGCCACTCCGTCGTGCTCAGGATCGCCGGACGGCCGGGGAACGGCGCCCACACGATCAGACCGCGTGCGGTGCGGGTGTGCAGGAACGGCGGGACGACGCCGAAGCCGGGGACGCTCAGACCGCCGGTCTCGGGATCGAGGGATGACGCGGGGATGGTCACGGTCGCGGTGCGGGAGACCGACCGGTCGTTCGTGACGCCGGGAAAGTCGATGCCGGCGAGGCGGCGCACCGCGCTGCGGCCACCGTCGGCGCCGACGAGGAAGCGGGCGCTGAGCTGCGTACCGTCGGCAAGGCTGACCTCGACCGCGTCGGTGCGTTGGCGGAGGTCGACGACCTCGTGGCCACGGCGCAGGTCGACGCCGAGCTCGGCGGCCCGGGTGGAGAGGGCGGCCTCGAGCTGGGCCTGCGGTGCGCCGAGCACGTAGTGCGGGTTCTCCGCGAGCATCGTGAGATCCAGCGGAAACGCGCCGAAGGTGAAGGCTGGTTGCGGGCTCGGCGGGGTGCTCCCGCCGCTGAGCCGCGCGTAGAGGCCGCGGCGGTCGAGCAGGCGGACGACCTGGCCGACGAGACCGTTGGCGCGGGGCTCGCCGGTGGGCGTGGCCTGACGTTCGAGGACGACGGGGTGGACGCCGGCGAGGGCCAGTTCGCCGGCGAGCATGAGGCCGTTGGGGCCGGCTCCGACGATGAGGACATCGATCACTGTGGTGATCCTTTCGGGGCATGCGTCATCGCCACGGCAGGCGCGGCACGCGGCCGGCCCGCCGCGGGGTGACGCGGCTGAGGACGTGGGTGAGGCGGTACGTGAGCGGAGGCCGGGCCTCAGCGGGGCGGCGCCGGGAGGCCGGCGGCGAGCTGGGTGAAGGCGTCGGTGATGAGGCGCTCGATTGGGGTGGGCGGGTCGGCGCTGTCGAGATAGTGCTGCATGGCGACGGCGACGGCGGCACTGGTGGCAGCCGCGACGAGCCTCGGATACATGTCGGTGGCGAGGTCGGTGCCGGTGCGCTCGGCGACCGCGGCGGCCAGCTCGGCCTCGGCGACCGCGACGGCCCGCAGCCGCTCGCCCTGGAGTGCGGGCTCGGCGAGCATGGTACGGACGCCGGCCACCCACTGGGCGTGCGCGGGGGATGGCATCGCCTCGACCTCGGGGCCGCGGGTGAACTGCTCCAGCGCGGCCTGAGTGAGCGCCGCCCAGAGCGGCTCGTCGGCCGGGCGTTCGCGCAGCGCGGCGGCGGTGCGCAGACTGCGGTCGAGATGGCGGGAGGCGATCGCCTCGGCCTTGCTGGAAAAGTAGTTGTTGAAGGTACGCGGGGACACCCCGGCCGCCTCGGCGATGTCCTCGACGCGGACGTTGTCGTAGCCGCGCTCGGCGGTGAGGTGGATCGCGGCCCAGCCGAGCGCCGCCCGCGTCTCGGCCTTCTTGCGCTCCCGCAGCCCCGTCATGCCACCACGGTAGCACTTCTTGCGCGGCACGCAAATATGCGTACCACGCAAAATTGTTCCGACCGCCTCAGCGGTCCGCCTCCGGCTGACCGGAGTCGCGGATCGCCTCCACGCATCTGGCCAGCAGGTCACGGAGTTGGAGGCGCTCGTCGGGGCTCAGCGCGTCGGCGATCCGCCGTTCGATGCGCACCGCTTCGCGGTCGCACCGCAGCAGCGTGGTGTGACCCTTATCGGTGAGGCTGGTCTCCAGAACGTGGCGGTGCCAGGGGTGCGCCGAGCGTCGCACCAGCCCTCGATCCTCCAGCGCCTTGAGGACGCCGGTCATGGCCTGGGGCGTCACCAGGCAGGCTCGTGCCAGCGCAGCTCCGGACATACCGGGGTTGTCGGCGAGGGCGAACAGTGCCGCGTACTGAGCGACAGTCAGCTCGGCCGGACGCAGCGCCGCGGCCTTGGCCGCCATCAGCGCCTGTTCGGCGCGCTTGATGTCGAAGCCAAGGCGCTCGTCGGCAGGCATTTCCACCAGCAGATGGTAGCGGGATTGAACAGTTGTCAAGAGGATTGCTATCGTCAAGGTCTTGATAGGCATCAAGATGCGGAGGCATTGTGCGAGACAGGGTCGTACTGATCACCGGCGCCACCAGCGGCGTCGGCTACCACCTCGGCCGTGACCTCGCCGTGCGAGGAGCCACGCTGCTGCTGCACGGCCGGGACCAGACCCGGCTCGACGCCGTCGCCCGCGAGCTGCGCGCGTTGACGCCGGACGTGCGTACATACCTGGCGGACCTGGCCGACCTCGACCAGGTCCGCGCTCTGGCAGCACGCGTACGCGAACGCGAACATCGGCTTGACGTACTGGTCAACAACGCGGCCGTCGGCGCGACCGACCCGACCCGACGCGACGTGAGCCGACAGGGCCACGAGCTGCTTCTGGCCGTGAACCATCTCGCGCCCTACCTGCTCACCACCGAACTGTTGCCGCTCCTGACCGCGTCCGCCCCGGCCCGTGTCGTGAACGTGGCGTCGATGGGTCAGGCCCGCGTCGACCTCGACGACCTCGGCTTCGAGAACGGCACCTACGACGCGGTCGTCGCGTACTGCCGGGCGAAGCTCGCGATGATCATGTCCACCTTCGACCTGGCGGCCGAGGTCCCGGCCGACGTCGTGACAGTCAATGCCGTGCACCCCGCCCACCTCATGGACACCCGAATGGTGCACGCGAGCGGCTTCACCCCGATCACCACCGTCGACGCCGGGGTGCTGCCGACACTGCGGCTTGTCGCGGACCCAGCTCTGGACGGAGTGTCCGGCCGCTACTTCGACCGCTTCGACGACGCGCCGGCCCACCAACAGGCCTACGACCTGGCCGCTCGGCAGCGCCTCGCCGCCGCGACCCAGGCGCTCGTGGCCGCGCGCTAGTAGGTGAAGGTCCAGAGGAAGTAGAAACCGGGTGCGTTGGGGCCGTACTGCCGGTACTCGCAGTAGTACCAGCTCCACAGACCGGTCCGGACGCCCTCGCTGCCATAGCTGTTGCAGAACTGGCCGTCGGAGTAGACATTGCGCAGCGTGCCGCCCTGCGGGTCCGCCGCAGCCGGAGTGGCGCCGGTCCCGACCAGCCCACCCAGTGCGAGCGTCACCGCCACCACCAGGGTCGCCCATCTGCGTCCGCGCATGAAGTCTCCTCCCACCACCGTCCGCGGCGCACCGACGCTCCCCGTCGAGCCAGGGCCGGGACATCGAAGTTTGTGAAAGTAAGGCTTACATGGACGTGCGCGATCCGATTCCCGACAACGGGCGGCGCTACCGCGATGATCCGCCAGCGTGATCTCCATCGAACGGCCATCCGCCCTGGCCACGCCGCGTCAGCCCGAGGCGCTCACCGCGCCGCCAGCAGTACGGTGGGCCGCGACCAGCGCGGGTACGATCCGAGCCACCGTCGCGACAGGAGCGGGGAAGGACCGGCTGATGAGCACCGATGAAACGCTCGCCCGCATCAACGAGGGCGTGCAGTTGCATCACCAGCACGGCCAGCGTGAAGCCGCTCGTGACCTGTTCGCAGAGATCTGGGACGACATCGGCGGCGAGGGAGGCGATCCCCTGCATGTCTGCGTCCTCGCGCACTCGATGGCCGACGTGCAGGACGACGCCCGCCAGGAGTTGGTCTGGGACCAGCGAGCGCTCGCGGCGGCCGATCTGCTCACCGAGGCGCGAGTCGCGCAGGCCGGCGTGCCGATGTCCGTGGCGGCCCTGTACCCGTCGTTGCATCTCAACCTGGCGGACTGCTATCGCAAGCTCGGCGACCTCGGCCGTGCCCGCGACCACCTCCAGCGTGCCGAGGCGGGGATCGACGCGCTTGGCGATGACGAGTACGGGGAGCTGATCAGGAGCGGCCGGGATCGGCTGGCGCACCAGCTGGCGACCACTGAGTAGGCGTATCGCCGGCAGACCCCGGGCGGAAGCTGCTCCCCCGGTGGCCGAGGCGCGAGCAGGCGGGACGGGTCAGGCTCGGTCGATGAGATCGAGGCCGGTCAGGTCGGCCGAGAGCGCCCAGAGCCGGGCCGCCGTACTGCTGTCGTCGGGGCTGCCGTCGGTGACCTGGCAGTCCGCGCAGTAGTCGCCGCCGTACGCGTCGAGGTGGGGTGAGGTGGCGGCCCAGACCTGGGTCGCCGCGCCCTGCTCGACGGTCTTGAACAGGCCCGGCGCGGGAGTGCCGTCCGCGTCGATCCAGCCGGCGGCGACCATCTCCTCGACCGTGAGGTGTCGTTGCAGCGGCGTCTGGATGTAGCCCGGGTTGACGGAGAAGGCGCGGACCCGGTGCGGTCTGCCGAGCAGGCCGAGGTGGCGGGCGAACAGGATGTTCGCGAGCTTGGACTGGGTGTAGGCCTCCCATTTGTCGTAGCCGCGCTCGAACTGCACGTCGTCCCACCGAATCCGCCACGACGGGTCGCGGCCGGAAGCGACCGAGACGACACGGGCAGCACCGGAGGCGGCGAGCGCCGGCCACAGCAGATTCACCAGCGCGTAGTGACCGAGGTGGTTGATCGCGAACTGCGCCTCCCAGCCGGGCCCCACCCGCGTCTCCGGGCACGCCATGACCCCTGCTCCCGCGACCAGGATGTCGAGGGCCGGATGCCTGCGGAGAAACCGTTCGGCGAACGCCCGGACGGAGGCGAGGTCGGCGAGATCGACCTGGTCGACCTCGACCCCGGCTGCGCCGGCGAGCGCCTGCCGGGCCGCGTCCGGCCGACGGGCGGGGACGACGACGCGAGCCCCGGCCTGGGTGAGCGCGCGGGTGGTGGCGAGACCGAGGCCGGAGTAGCCGCCCGTGACGACGGCGGTCCTGCCGGTGAGGTCGACGCCGGCGAGGACGTCTCCGGTCGTGCTGTGGGCGCCGAACCTGGTGTGGGTCATCTCGCTGGTCATGCCGGCGACGCTAGGCGCTAGACCGTGGTCTAGGTCAACGGGCTACGGGCTACCGACTACGGTCGGGGCTGTGTCGGACAGGGACCTGAGCATCGGACAGGTGGCGCAGCGCACCGGGTTGAGCGTGCACACCCTTCGGCTCTACGAGCGTAAGGGTCTGCTGGCCAGCGAGGTGCGGCGGGACGGATCCGGCAGGCGTGTCTACAGCGCCTGGGATGTGCAGTGGTTGGCGAACTGCGTGAAGTTCCGCGCCTCCGGGATGCCGCTCGCGACGATCGGCCGCCTGGCCCAGCTCGTCCGCGAGGGCAGCGGCAACGAGGCGGAACGACTCGAACTGCTCCGCGATCACCAGCGGCACATCGCCGAGCAGCTCGCGCAGCTGAGCGACTGCCTCGATCTCGTCAACGGCAAAGTGGCCAGCTATGAGGAACACCTCGCCGCCGGCGCGACCGGAGATCCCTGGCAGTAGCAACCCCGGCCCGCAGCGCACGCGCAACGGTGCGGAACCGCGCCTTGGTCGACGTCCACATCCGCAGCTGTCCGGGCAGAATCTCGGGATGAGTAACCGCGAAGAGGTGTTGCAGGGGAACGTCACCAGCGGGGTCGTGCGAGTCGGCGACACCGTTCGACGACCCGTCGGACCCTGGACGGAGATGGTCGACCTGCTGCTCGACCACCTGCACGCCGTCGGGTTCACGGCGTGCCCTCGCCCGCTGGGCCGGGACGAGCAGGGCAGGCAGGTGCTGGAATACGTCCCGGGCGAGATGGGTGCCGAGTCCGGCACCTACCCCGCCACGGAACTGCGCTCGATCGGGCGGCTGCTGGCGCACCTGCACGAGGCGCTGGCCAGCTTCGTACCGCCGGCCGGCGGGAGCTGGAACCAGGTCATCCCGCCGGACCGGGAAGAGATGATCTGCCACAACGATGTAGCACCATGGAACCTGGTCAGGTCGGATCAGGGCTGGGTGCTGATCGACTGGGACGGGGCCGCGCCAGGCTCGCGACTGTGGGACCTCGCGTACGCGGCCCAGAGCATGGCCGGCCTCCGCGCGGACCGGCCGGTGCCGCAGTCCGCGGCACGGCTGCGCGCGTTCGTCGACGGCTACGGCCTCGATGACGCATCCCGTCCGGCGCTGGCCGTCCTGTTGGGCTGCCGCGCCAGAGCCATGTACGACCTGCTGCGCGAGGGCGCCCGCCACCAGCGTCAGCCGTGGGCCAGGATCTGGACCGAGGACGGTCCCTACTGGCTGGCAACCGCCGACTACCTCGACGCGCACCGCGACGCCTGGCTCGCCGGGCTGGAGTGAGCAGAGCGGGGTCGGCGGTACCCAGGCGCCGCACCGATGCCGGACGATGTGTGGTGGCTCGGCACCGGGACCGCCGCGAGCCGCGAGGATCCACACGCACGATGGGAGGATTTCCGACGTGGCAGCCGATGCACCGCGTACTCCACAGCAGCGCAAGCGGGACACCCTCGCCCGCCTCGACCGCGACCTGGACGCGTGGGTCGCCTCAGCCGACCGGGACGGCAACGCCCATCTGGTGCCGCTCTCCTTCCTCTGGGACGGCGTGACCCTCACCCTGGCCACAACCGAGTCCAGCCCGACCGCGCGCAATCTGCGTGCCTCGGGACGAGTGCGGATGTCGGTAGGCACGACCCGCGACGTGGTGCTCATCGACGGCACCGTCGAGACGTTCTCGCGCGTGACCGTACCGGTCGATCTGGCCAACGCCTTCGCGGCGAAGCTCTGGGACGCTCGGGTCGGCGCAACCCCCTACGCGTACTTGCGAGTGACGCCTCGCCGGATTCAGGCGTGGCGGGAGGAGAACGAACTTGCCGGCCGGGACCTGATGCGTGCCGGTCAGTGGCTCGTCTGAGCGTCGGACCCGGCGGTTATCGGAGGTGACGTCGCATCCAGGCCAGTGTGGCGTCGGCGATCGCACGCCAGCCGGTGTCGATCGGCATCGAGTGCCCGCGGTCGGGGAACTCCTGGTAGTCGGTGACCGCCGAGGAGGCGCGGTACCGCTCGACCGTGGCCCTGACGACGGCCGCGGGCGCACTGTGGTCCCTACCGCCGGCCACCATGAGCAGTGGTCCCCGGGCCGGGTTGGCAGCGTCGATCGCGGCCGGTGAACGTCGGGAGAGGTTCGCGGACACCAGCTCGAACACCGGCCTGCCGGGTGACGGGATGACCCACTGCCGGTACAACCGGTCGGATTCGAGTGCGGTGAGCGCGTTGCCGTGGCTGTAGCGGAACTGCCGATCGGTAAGCGATACCGCCCGGCGCCGGTTGGCCGGGTTGCGCAGCAGGGGCCAGCCCACCGGAATGCTCGACGGCGCGCGGTTCGCCACACCTTTGATGGGTGGAGGTTGCAGCGCCACCGCCGCCGCCGCGAGGTCCTGATCGAGGAGGCGCTGCGCCACCAGGCCGCCGGTCGAGTGGCCGACGACGACCGGCCGTTCGCCGAGCGTGCCGATGATCTGCGCGTAGTGCGCGACGATGTCGTCGATGCCGACGCCAGCGACCCGGTCCGGCTCGTGCCGCGCTTCTGCGACCGTGCTCGGTTCACCCGGCCAGCCTGGATTCAGGGGGTCATGTCCCGCCGTCCGGAACAGCTCGACCCAGCTGGCCCAGGACGTGGCGTGCAGGAACATGCCATGGACGAACACCACGGGCGTACCTGTCGCTGCCATCTCTCCCCCTCCCGAGGGCACCCACCCTACGAACCGGCGTGGCGGGATGTCGTCCCTCGGCCGAGGGACGACATCCCGCAGACGGGTGACGGCAGGCACGCCGCGCGGTCCGCGACAGACCCGGATGTACGCGTCGGGTCGGGCCCGTCGAGGTGAGCCGTACGATCCTGGGCATGCCTGACGCCGCGGCGCGGTTCGCTCAACTCGCCAACGAGTACGAGCCCCGGAAGCGGGCAGCGACCGCACTCGTGGAGGTCTGGGACTGGTACACCTGGCCGGGCCTCGATCTGCGCCCGCTGCGCTTCGAGCGGGCCCTGCTCAGGCCCGGGCGTCGGCTGGAGGCCCGCCCCTCGGGGGATGTGGACGTCCTGCGACTCGGGTTCGATGCTCAGGGCCGGGTGTCCGTGGTCGAGGAGTACAGCGGTTTCCTGCACGGCCGCCTGCACCAGGAGACGTTCTTCCGGCACGGCGACGAGGTTGTCGAGGTGGCGCACTTCGACACGGACGGGCCGATCTACCTGCACGAGTACCGCTTCGACGACGGGTTGATGCGCTCGGCGGACATGGTCGCGCGCCGCGGCTCGGGCCGGGAGTCGTACGCGTACACCGACGGGCGGATCTTTCGCGTCGAGGTCGAGCACCACGGCCGCCCGCCTGCCGTACTCCTTGCCGAGCATGACGACGACGGCCTGCTCCGGCTCGTCGAGGCCACGGGCAGGCAGTCGCGGGAGCTCTACGTCCGACCACCGGCGGGCTTCGATCTCGACACGGCGTGCCAAGCCCTGGAAGACATGTTGGTGGCACTGATTCCGGCCGCGGCGGCACGGCTGCCCGTCGACGATCCCATCGCCTGCCTCGCCCTCGGCTACGCCGGGCCGGCGCAGCTGTCGCTCGGAATCAGCGCCGCCACCGCGGCGGAACGGGCCGACCTGCGCACGGTGGACGCCCGCGCAGCCTGGTCGCCGGAGGACTTCGAGGCCAGCACCGACATCGACCTCGACGACACCGGACCGGCGCGGCTGATCCGGCAGGAACTCACCCTCCTCGACGCCGACGACCCGGACGTCTCGGCCGGATCCGAGATCCTCCGACGACTGTGCTGCTCGGCCGCGGCTCGGCTGAACCTGCGCGACTGGTCGGCGACGCTGCCAGTCACCGACGATTTCGTCGTGTACGCCGTCGACCTCGAACTGGTCGACCTGGACCGGAACCTGACCAGCTGCCTGCCACCGGACCGACTCGCCCTGCTCCGCGAGCGGGGCCTGTGGTAGCGGCTCACCCCGCCCGTCGGACTTCTTACCGAACCGTGACGTGCCCGGCGACCGTTGACCGTTGACCGCGCGTCGGCCCGTACCGACTGGGGACAGCACATCACCGGAGCCGTTTACGGCTTTGAGGAGATTCCGATGAACCGCAGGAAGAACGGGACCGCACTGGTCCAGACCCGGCCGGTCCGGATCGCGCTGGCCGTGCTGGTGCTGGCGGCCACCGGTGCGCTCACCGCCACCTTCGTCTCCAGTGGCGGCAAGGGCACCGCGGACGCCGCCACCAGCCTCGACCAGTTCGTGCCGATCGAGAACGTGCCACCGAACGTGCGGAACCCGAGGCCGGCCGCCGGCGCGTCGACCGGCCGGTTCACCGTCGACTGCGGCACGAACAGGAACGGCAAGTTCAGCCCGGACAATCCGGTGGCCCAGCCCGGCATCCGCAACGGCGCCGAACACGTCCACGACTTCGTCGGCAACCTGGCCATCACCGCGAACTCCTCGGACGCCGATCTGGACGCCGCCGGCACCACCTGCCGCAACGGCGACAAGTCGTCCTACTTCTGGCCCGTGGTACGCATCGACAAGACCGTCCGCAGCGGCAGGCAGGTCCAGCAGGCCCTCGCCCAGACCCAGCCCATGGTCGTCTGTCCCTCGGCCGGCAGGAGATTGCGGGCCGTCCCCAGCTCGGCCCGCAACACCGTCGACCGTCTGCTGGCCGAGCTGGATCGCCAGCAGGCCGCCGCGAACCAGCGGATGACCGCCAGCCGGGGCCGGATCGACGCCGCGTTCAACCGGGAGGTCATCGACGCGCTGCGGGCCCGCCGGGCCGTACTGCTCAAGGAGATCAGCACCACGATCACCGCCGGCGGTGGCAATCAGCCCGGCCTGGTCTCGCTTGTCGACTGTGACGTCAGCTACGACGACATGCACGCCCGCATGCCCGACAGCGCCC
Source organism: Micromonospora sp. NPDC049204 (assembly GCF_040647935.1). Taxonomy (NCBI): domain Bacteria; kingdom Bacillati; phylum Actinomycetota; class Actinomycetes; order Micromonosporales; family Micromonosporaceae; genus Micromonospora; species Micromonospora sp. NPDC049204. The sequence goes on from NZ_JBEZDC010000020.1 coordinate 108,812, forward strand.
ACCGGGCGAGCGCCAACGCCGCCCAGGCCGCGAATCCGCGGATTCAGTGCCCGGCCGTACGGGACCGGCTGCCTGGCGTACCCAATCGGGCTCTCGCCGAGGTGAACCGCAACCTCGACGAGCTCGACCGGCAGCTCTCCGAGGCCAACGAGCGCCTCGTCGGCAGCCGCGGCCAGGGCGGCCCGGCCTTCGTCGACAACGCCATCCTCGGGCCGCTGCGCGCCAAGCGGGCCGCGGCGCTCGACCGGATCGCCATCGCGATCGGGCGGCAGGCCGCCCGCCCGGCGGGTCTCGACGCGCTCGCCGCCTGCAGGCTGGACCAGGCCCCCGCCACCCCGGCGGCACCGAGCAGCGCGCCCAGCGCACCCGCGGCGCTGCCCGATCCGCAGGGGCCCAACTTCGAACTACCCGGCAACACCGGCGGCATCGTCCGCCCGGCGCAGGTGTTGATCGAGTACCGCAGCAACCCGGTCAGCAAGGTGGTGCCGATGCCGAAGTTCCTCCGGGCTCTCACCGGCGACGCCAAGCCCACCAGCCGCGGTCCGGCCAACGCCCGTGCCACCTGGACCTGTTCCGGCTTCACCGACCGGCTCTCCGACAAGTACCCGATCTGCCCCACGGGCAGCCAGGTGCAGCGCGTCCATGACTTCCCCGGCTGCTGGGACGGTAGGAACATCGACAGCGACAACCACCGCAACCACGTCGCGTTCGCCGACAAGGCCACCGGCGCGTGCCCGCAGGGCTTCCAGGCGATCCCACAACTGCGGGTCACCGTGGCCTACGACATCGCCCGCAGCGTGCAGGTCAAAGGCCAGTACGCCCTCGACTCCTTCCCCGAGGAGAACCACAACCCGTTCTCCGACCACAACGACTTCGTCAACGTCAACTCCGTCCAGGCCATGCAGCGCATCGCCACCTGCATCAACAAGGGCAAGAACTGCTCCTGATGCCCCCGGGAAGTCTCCGCCCGCGCACTCGCACCATCCGGGGTACGGCTGGCACGGATGCTGAGCTTCCCGCTGCGCGGGCAGACCAGTCGGGGCGGAAAACAACCATCCCGATCGCTACACTCGCCGCAACGCCGGCACCGCCCGTGGACCTCGACCTGCGCCAATCCCCGACGAATGGAGACGCCTGTGACCCTCGACAAGGCGGCACCCCCCGGCATCGACCCCAACATTCCCAGCGTGGCCCGGGTCTATGACTTCTTCCTGGGCGGCAAGGACAATTTCGAGGTCGACCGCAAGGTCGCCGAGCACGCCCTGCGGATAACGCCGGACGGGCCGGCAGCCGGCCAGGCGAACCGTGCCTTCCTGCGTCGGGTGATTCGCTTCCTGGTCGCCGAGGCGGGCATCGACCAGTTCCTCGACATCGGATCGGGACTGCCCACCCAGGGCAACGTGCACGAGGTCGCCACCGAGCAGAACCCGAAGGCTCAGGTGGTGTATGTGGACAATGATCCCATCGTCCTGACCCATGGCCGGGCACTGCTCGCCGCGGAGGGCACCGCGACGGTGATCCAGGCGGACGCTCGCGCACCGCAGGAGATCCTCAACCATCCGGACGTACGTCGGGCCCTCGATTTTGACCGGCCGATCGGGCTGTTGCTGTTCGCGATCCTGCACCACCTCGGCGACGACGAGGATCCGCGAGCGGTGGCGGCGGCATTGATCGACGCGCTGCCCTCCGGCAGCTACGTGGCGATCTCGCACTTCCGCGACCCGGGCGACCGAGACCCCGAGGGCTCCCGCAAGGCCCGCGAGGTCGAGCGGGTCTTCAACGAGTCGCTGGGCACCGGCCGCTGGCGTACCGACGAGGAGATCCTCTCGTTCGCCGACGGACTCACGGTCCTGGAACCAGGACTGGTGCCGCTGGCTGAGTGGCGTCCAGATCCGGGTGCCCCCGCTCCCCAGCAGACCGACACCTATCACACGTTTGTCGGGCTCCTGGCCCGCAAGCCGTAGGCACCGTTCCGGGGAGGTCCGTCGGCGAGAGCGCGCTCCGCCGGCGGACACACCGCCCTGCTTCCTGTCCACGACTCGTCCGCTGCTTGGAAACGCGACAGCCGACCAGCGCGAAGCCGGCCAGATAGTTCGTCAGCGCACGCGAATGCCCCAACTCGTGGTGTGCGGCAACCGTCTCCCGACGTTAACTACGCCCACGCGGGCCTCGAGCTCCGGAGCCCCGACGGTAAGGCGTTCCACTTCGCCGGGGAGGACAATCCCGACGAGGCCGTCGATGAGATCGCCGATCTGATTATCGACCTGCGACAGTTGATGATCGAAGACGACAACGAGCCGTGGTACGGGTTCTCCATGACCGCACAGCGTGACGGCACCTTCACGGCCGACTTCTCGTACGAGCCTCCGACCGACTGATCAGCGCGGTTGTCGAAGGTATTGTCACCGGCATGTCGCTACCTGATCTGGTGCCGATTGCCCACGAACCGGGTTACCGCACCGACAGGGTGGGGCGGTACGCCGAGGGTCAGTTCTACGCGGGGATACACGGCGCCCATCGCGACGACGACCACGCGTCGGATCCGGACCGGGAACGGATCCGCTGGTACGCCTACCTGCACCTGTTCGACGCCGAGGGCCGCCACCGCCGGTCCGACATCTCGCTCGTGGCCACCGCTCCGTACCTTCGAGGCGAGCTTGGCGACCAGGCCGAGGCCCACGTGGAGGGCCTGCTCGATCAGCTACCGGATCGACAGTACGGCGACATCGCCATCCAGCTGTTTCGTGTGGTCCAGGACGGCGTCACGTTCGGTCTGATCGACGAGTCTGACGCTGAGCGAGGCGACAGGGTCGAGTTGTACCCGGACCGCCTCGGGTTCACCGAACCGTGGGACGGGCTCTACAGCACCTGATCGCAGCCGCTCCACACAGGACCGGTCGAGCGGCCGACGGCACGATCGATGCGGCCGGAGGGGATATCGGCTGACGGGACCGGCTGTCGTGGCCCATGCTGTGGGCGTGATCGTCATCCAGCGGGTACGGGTGCGATGGAGCGCGGCCGGGCGCGGCGCCCCACAGGCCAACGCCCGTCGGGGACTCGACCGCCCGGTGATACTTCCTGCGCCGCTGCCAGCAGGCGATGTGGTGGTCCACGACGTCCTGGCCGATGAGGCCGCCAGCTACTCGCTTCGCGGCGACGTACTGAGCGGTGGCGTGAGCATCGCCCGCGACCTGGCCCTGTGGCTCGCCTTCGAGGGCTCGGCGGTCACCGTCGAGCGTCTGCCCGGCAGCGCGGCGTTTCCCCGGACGGGAGTGTCGACCCGCCTGTTCACCCTCGCCCCGGGGCAGGTTGGCCGGTACCGGGCCAATTTCCGGCTCATCGGGTGCGAGTGCGACCCGAGCTGGTACTACGAGGACTGGATAGTCCACGTCAGCAACGGCAGTGCCACAGGCGACCGGTTTCTGCGCGGCGATCCGGACTGCGTCGTCGACAACCGTGTCCACCTCTATGGTGGCCTCGCCCCGCGGGCCAGCCGCTAGCGAGATGGTCATGAGCGCGCAGGACGTGGTGGGCGTGCTCGAGTCGGACCCGGGAGCAATGCGAGCCCTACCCGTCGACCCTGGACGCAATATCGCAATGGGCCGAGACGGCGACGTGCGGCTGGAGATCTGAACACCCTCGCCGGTACCGGCTTCGGCGGGTACGACATGAGTCAGGCCTGCTCGTCCTGCGGGATGCGTACGGTGAAGGTGGTGCCCTCACCCGGCACCGAGCTCACCTCGGCCGTCCCACCGTGCGCCTCGGCGATCGCCGCGACGATGGCAAGGCCGATGCCAGAGCCCTCCCGCTGCCGGCCGCGCGACGTCGCGCTGCGGTAGAAGCGTTCGAAGACCCGTCGGCTGTCCTCCTCGGTCAGGCCCGGGCCGTCGTCGGCCACCTCGATCACCGCGGTGCCGTTCGAGGTGGAGAGCCGGATCTCGGCGGCGGTCCCCGGCGGAGTGTGCCGGCGCACGTTGGACAACAGGTTGGCCAGCAACTGCCGCAGGCGCAACTCGTCGCCGGAGACCACGAGCGAGCCCGGCGCCTGCACGCTCAGCGAGCGGCCGGGCGCGATGGCCCGGGCGTCCGCCGCCGCCTCGGTGACCAGATGGGTCAGATCCACCTGCTCCCGGTCCAGCGGGCGGCCCTCGTCCAGCTTCACCAGGACCAACAGTTCGTTGACCAGCTGGCCCATCCGGGTCGCCTCGGACTCGATGCGTCGCATCGCGACCTCGAGGTCGGCCGGCCGGGCACCGGCACCGTGCCGGAACAGCTCGGCATAACCGCGGATGGTCGCCACCGGGGTGTTGAGCTCGTGCGAGGCGTCGGCGACGAACCGGCGCAGCCGCTCCTCCGAGGTCTGCCTCTCCTTGAAGGCAGTCTGGATCTGCACCAGCATCGCGTTGAGCGCCGCGCTGAGCCGCCCGATCTCGGTGTTCGGCCGGCCCGGGCGCACCCGACGGTCGAGGTGCCCGGCGCCGATGTCCGCGGCCACCTCGGCGATCCGGTCCAGCGGGCGGGTGCCCAGGCCGATCAGCCACCAGGCGATCAGCACCATGGCGGCCAGGATGACCGCCGTGGCGGCCGCCTGGGTACGGATGAGCTGACGGTTCGCCACGTCGTAGTCGGTGAGCGGCAGACCGACCTGCAGGATCGCCCGCCTGTCGGGCAGCCAGCCGGACCGCACCCGCCACTGGTTCGGCTGCTGATCTGTCAGCGTGACGGTCGCGTACACCGCGCCGTCCGGTGTGCTCGTGCTGGGATCCTTCGGCTGCAGCCGGATCGCGGGCGCCTGCCCGCCCGGATTCTGCAGGTCCAGCATCGGGGTCCCGTCCGGGGACAGGATCCGCAGAAGCACGAACGGCTGACCGCCCGCGCTGGCCGGCCGGCCGCTGCCGGCGCCGGACGGGCTCAGCCCGGTGCCGTTGTCCATCTGCGTCACGACCGCCGCGCTCAGCTGATCGAGCTGGGTGTCGGTGCGGGTGACCAGGAAATACCGCAGAGCGGCCAAGGTGGCCAGTGCGGCCACGCTCATTCCGGCCGCCAGGAGCACCGCGACCAGGACGATGAGCCGGCCCCGCAGGCTCATCCCGCTCACTCGGCCGGCAGTCGCAGCGTGTAGCCGACCCGGGGAATGGTCTGGATCAGCGGCGGATCGAACTGGTCGATCTTGCGGCGCAGATAGCTGATGTACGTCGAGACCACGCCGTGGTTGCCGCCGAAGTCGTACTCCCACACCTGGTCGACTATCTGCTGCTTGGACATCACTCGGCCGGCGTTCTGCACCAGATAGCGCAGCAGGTTGAACTCGGTGGGGCTCAGGTCGATCACCACGTTCTGCCGGCGCACCACGTGCGCCTCCTGGTCGATCACCAGGTCGGCGTAGCGCAACCCGCCGGTCTCCTCCCGCGGTGGCGCGGGCGCGGCCAGTTGCGACCGGCGCAGGATCGCCCGGGCCCGGGCGACCAGTTCGTCCAGGCTGAACGGCTTGGTGAGGTAGTCGTCACCGCCGACGCTCAGCCCCTCGACCTTGTCGGCGACCGCCCGCCGCGCGGTCAGGAAGATCACCGGAGCGAGGACGCCCTTCTCCCGTAGCCGCCGGCACAGGTCGATGCCGGAGCCGTCGGGAAGCAGCACGTCCAGGATGATCAGGTCGGGCCGTTCCCGCGCCACAGTGGCCTCCGCCTCTGCACAGTCCCCGGCCGTGGTCGAGGCGAAACCCGCGTAACGCAGCGCGGAAGCGACCAGGTCCGCCAGGAAGAGTTCGTCATCGACGACCAGGACCCGTGGTGGGGTGTCACTGGTCGCGGAGCCGTCGGCCGTCCGATCCGGCGTCACCACAACTCGTCTCCCTGAGCGGTTCCATGCTCGCAGCGCTGGCCCGACCCATTCTGCCCGTGCCGTGCGTCTCCGGGACCCTGCGCCGTTGTGAGTTCGCCGGGAAAACCGTGTGAAAACAATGAGGATGACGTACGGGTGTCCCCGGTTCCGCGCATCCTCGTCCGCACCCGCCGTCCGGGCCGCCCCAAACTCTCACAGAACCTGAAAGGCCAGCACACGGCCGCTTCAACTCCGCGTGATCGGCTGAATCACGCACCGGCAGACGGCGTGGTGGCCGGCCGAGGGGTTGGAAAGGACGAGACTGATGTACGCGAAATTGGCACGAGGCGTGGTCCGTCACCCATGGTGGACGATCACTGCCTGGCTGGTCGTCGCGACAATCGTCGGGTTCTTCGGACCGGGTCTGTCCGCCAGCGGTGATCAGGCCGACTTCCTGCCATCCCACTACGAGTCCGTCCAGGCCGGCAAGGTGCAGGAGACGGCCTTCGCGGAGAGCGGGGGCGGCAGCGCCGCGACGTTCGTGGTGCGGCGCCACGACGGCGCCGCGCTGACCAGCGCCGATCAGCAGCTCGTCGAGCAGGTCGCCGGACAGCTTCGGGACAAGGCGATCCCGCACGTGACCGAGGTGCAGGCCAGCGAGGCGACGGTGTCGGAGAACGGCCTCGTCCAACTCCTCCAGGTCACCGTCGACGGCCCACAGAGCGATCCCGGCACCGAGGAGGCCGGGCGGGCGCTGCGGGCCGCCGCCGGGCCGTTGTTCGAGGACACCGACCTGAAGGCGGGCATGACCGGTGACGTCGGCATCGTGATCGACGCGCAGGACGCCTTCGCCTCGGCCGAGCAGGTCATCGCCCTGGCCACGGTCGTCCTGATCATCGTGCTACAGCTGCTGATCTTCCGGAGCCCGGTTGCCGCCCTGCTTCCCATGGTGACCATCGGTGTCCTGGTCTTCGTCTCGGTGAAGCTGATCGGCATCGCCCAGCGGATCTTCGACCTGACCGCGGAGCAGTCGATCACGGTCTGGGTGACCGTCGTACTGTTCGGCGTCGGCACCGACTACATCCTCTTCCTGCTCTTCCGATACCGCGAACAGTTGCGCACCGGCGAGCACCCGCGTACGGCACTGATCCACGCGACCGCCCGGGTGGCCAAGGTGATCACCTCAGCCGGCGCGGCGATCGTGATCGCGTTCAGCAGCCTGGCGTTCTCCTCGTTCGGCTCGTTCAAGGCGCAGGGTCCGGCTCTGGCCATCGCGGTCGCCGCCACGGTGGCCACCGCGCTCACCCTGATCCCGGCAATCGTCTCGCTGCTCGGACCGAAGGTATTTTGGCCTTCCAAGAGCTGGCAGCGGCAGCCGCGGGCGCGGGCGTCGGCCAAACTCAGCGACCTGATCGTGCACCGTGCCGGCGTGCTGGCCGCCGCCGCGGTCGTCGTCCTCGCACTGCTCTCCCTGGGCACGCTGCGCTTCCAGGCCAGCTACGACTACAACGCCGGTCTCCCGCAGGACACCGAGTCGGCGATCGCCCTGCGGGACCTGCAGCGCGGCTTCCCGGTCGGCGCCCTCAACCCGACCTCCGTGCTGCTGGTCAGCGACACCGGGCAGCCGCTGGACGAGGCAGGCGTGAACAGCTTCCGGTCGCGGCTGTCCGGCCTCGACGGGGTCGGCCAGGCCGGCCCCGCGGGCTACAACTCGGACCGCACCGTCGCCACGATCAGCATGCTGCTCGACCACGACTCCGGCAGCCCCGAGGCGGTGGACACGGTCGCGGACACGCTGCGGCCGACCGCGCACCATGCGGCCCCGGCCGGCACCCACGCCCTGGTGGGCGGCCCGACCGCGACCTTCGCCGACATCCGCAGCGCGGTCAACCAGGACTACTCGCTGGTCTTCCCGCTCGCCGCCGGGCTCACCGCGCTCGTTCTGCTCGCCCTGCTGCGCAGCATCGTCGCCGCGACACTGCTGATGGTCCTGGTCGGGCTCAGCTATCTGGCCACGCTCGGTGCGTCGGTGTTCGTGATGCAGGACGGGCTGGGCAAGGCCGGGATCATCTTCAACGTCCCCATCTTCATGTACCTGTTCGTGGTCGCCATCGGCACCGACTACAACATCCTGATGGTGGACCGGCTGCGCGAGGAGACGCGCGAGGGCCGCGACCCCGGCGAGGCCGCACGCCTGGCCATCCGGCACACCGGCCCGACGGCGGTGGCCGCGGCCGTCATCCTGGCCGGCACGTTCTCCTCGCTCATGCTCGCCGGTGTCGCCCTGCTCGCCGAGATGGGCTTCGCGGTCGCCGCCGGCATCCTGATCTCCGCACTGCTGGTGTCGTCGCTGCTGGTGCCGACGCTTACCGTGCTGATGGGCCGCGGGTTCTGGTGGCCCGCCCGGCTCACCCCGGCCGGGCGTACGCAGCCGATGGCCGGCTCCGACCCGGACGGCCCGGCCCCGCCGGCCGCCGACCGGCCGGCAGTGAAGACCGCCGTGGACTCCGGGGAAACCTGGGACCACCGATGATCGAGCTTTCGCACCTGACGGCCGAACTCGATCAGAAGGTGGGCCGAGTTACTACCGGGCTCTGGTGACGGGAGGATCTGTCCACGCGGACTTCACCGACCACCTCGTCGACGGATTCTTCGGCCGCCGGCCCTCGATGCCACCCACCTGACGCCAGCGACAGCTCTCTGTCCACAGCGGATGGTAGTCGAGGCCGTGACCGGGATCGAACCGGCGTGTGCGGTTCTGCAGACCGCCCCCTCACCACTCGGGCACACGACCAGGCAGAAGCACCCGCGGAGGGAATCGAACCCCCGACACCCAGCTCCGGAAGCTGGTGCTCTGTCCCCTGAGCTACGCGGGCAAGCGTGGGAGTGGAGAGATTCGAACTCCTGAGCGCGAACGCACCGGGGTTACAGCCCGGCCCACCTCACCATCGGTGGCGCACTCCCTTGGGGTGACTGGCGGGGCTCGAACCCGCGAACCTCCCGGGCCACAACCGGGCGCTCTACCACTGAGCTACAGCCACAACTGCGGCCCGAAGGCCAGTGCCCGCACCTGGGATCGAACCAGGGGCCTCCCGGGTGTGAACCGGGCGCTCGTTCCGCTGAGCTACACGGGCTTGGCTCCCCTGCCTGGACTCGAACCAAGATCAGCCGGTTAACAGCCGGCCGCTCTACCTTTGAGCTACAGGGGAATGGGCAGCGCGGACGGGACTCGAACCCGCACGTGTCCCGGGTGAAAGCCGGGCGACTCTTCCAATTCGTCCACCGCGCCAGGTGGTGTGCGTGCCCCGAGCTGGGATCGAACCAGCGGCCCCCGGTTTGTCGAACCGGTGCTCTCCCACTGAGCTACCAGGGCGCGAGTTGGGGGCTGGTCGCGGAGTGTGTGCCGCGCTTACGCCTGGCACTCCTTGTGCCAGGGCCAACCCGAACGGACAGGACCGTTGGGAGCGGGACCGGGATTCGAACCCGGGAACCTCTGGGTTATGAGCCCAGATTATGATGAAGGACATGGAGACTGACACCTGCCGAACATGCGGTGAGACCAAACCGCTCGATATGTTCATGAAGGACGGGAGCAGGCCAACTGGCCGGCGGCACAAATGTAAAGCTTGTGCCGCAAAGTATTACCAATCTTGGCAAAGCCGAAACCCGGAGCGGGCGGCCCAGTTGCGTCGCGAGGCAGTCCGTCGCTACTCCCAACGGGTCGGCTGGCGAAAGCGTCGCTACGGGCTTAACGATGACGACTTCGAAGCCCACCTCATGGCGCAGGGCGACGCCTGTGCCATCTGCCAGAGGCCATTTGAACAAATCTGCACCGATCACATTAAGGGGACCAAGTTCGTTCGTGGCTTGCTCTGCCACGACTGCAACCGGGCGATCGGACTTCTTCGTGACAACCCGGAGGTCATCGAACGGGCAGCCGTTTACGTGCGTGAGCGAGTGCCCGGGTGGCAACTGCCGGAGGTTGGTGGCGGGGGCGGGATTTGAACCACGCGATCTCCGGCTTATGAGGCCGGCGAGGACGACCGAACTCCTCTACCCCGCAAGTGGGCCGCCGGGGACTCGAACCCCGAACCTACTGATTAAAAGTCAGCAGCTCTACGCCATTGAGCTAGCGGCCCGTGTGGTGCCCCGCACTGGATTCGAACCAGCGACACGCAGTTTAGGAAACTGCTGCTCTTTCCCCTGAGCTAGCGGGGCGAAGTGGTACGCCGTGCAGGGATCGAACCTGCGACATTCCGATTAAGAGTCGGAAGCTCTACCAACTGAGCTAACGGCGCATGGCGGAAGGTTGACGAGTCGAACGCGAGGGCTTGCACCCCCCTCCGGTTTTCAAGACCGGCTGGCCCCCACGGGCCGGAACCCTCCATGAGTCGGGTACGAGGGAATTGAACCCCCGGCCTCCGCGTCCCGAACGCGGCGCTCTCCCAAGCTGAGCTAGTACCCGTTGAGTCGGGACGGCCGGATTCGAACCGACGGCCTCCGGCCCCCAGCCGGATGCGCTACCAAACTGCGCCACGTCCCGAAAGAGCCCCCGACTGGAATCGAACCAGCGACTCCGACGTCCGTAGCGTCGCGCTCTATCCACTGAGCTACGGCGGCATGTTGTGCGTGCCGCGAGGGAAGCCGGCCGGTACGCCGGGTTCTGTCCCACCCCGGCGGCCCGGTGGTGGGGGCGACCACCCATCTCGGCCTACCGTCGCCGGCAGGCTCTAGCGGCCAACCCGCACGCATCAGGCGGGCCGCCCGCGTGCTTTCGCCGGGTTCCCGTTAGGAACCACCCTGCCCTGCGGAGCCCGGACGTTCCTCGGCGAGCTGGTGGCTCGACGCGGTCGCCTGGCTGGCATTCTCGCTGCGTGCCGACGGCTGGATTTGAACCAGCGGCCCCCGACTTATCAGGTCGGTGCTCTTACCGGGCTGAGCTACGACGGCTTGGCGAAGGGTGAGGGATTCGAACTCCCGGCGGTGTGACCCGCTCCGCGTTAGCAACGCGGCGCCATCGACCAGACTCGGCCAACCCTTCATGTGCGCTGACGACGGGACTTGAACCCGCGGCCTTCCGGCTGACAACCGGATGCTCTCGCCACTGAGCTACGCCAGCATGGTCCCGGCCGATGGCCGGGAGAGTGGAGTCGGACGGAATCGAACCGACGGCCTTCGCGGTGCGAATGCGACGCTCTACCAACTGAGCTACGACCCCAAGACCCGGGCGGATTCGAACCGCACCTCCCCGTTGTCGCGGGGCGGTGGCACCCATCCACCTTCCGGGCAGTCCCGGTCACCGCGCCGCGTCCGCACGGTGTTGCCGGGTTCCGCGTTCGCCCTCGACACCGCCCCGCCGGGCCGTGCTTGGCTGGGCCGCGGCGGGCCTGTCGTGCGCTCGGGGAGAGTCGAACTCCCATGCCTTTCGGCACACGGGTCTGAGCCGTGCGTGTCTACCAAGTTCCACCACGAGCGCGTGATGTGCGTGCCGACGCCCGGTGTCGAACCGGGGGCCTGCCGGTTATGAGCCGGCCGCTCTACCACCTGAGCTACGTCGGCGAGAGGAGAGCCAGCGGCGGGAGTCGAACCCGCTTCCTCACCCTTACGAGGGGTGCGCTCTGCCTGGTGAGCTTCGCTGGCGTGGAGCCGGCGACCGGAATCGAACCGGCCCGCTCGCGCTTACAAGGCGCGTGCTCTACCAACTGAGCTACGCCGGCTTGGTGCCCCGACAGGATTCGAACCTGCCCTGTACGGCCCCTCAGACCGTCGCCTCTACCGCTGGGCTACGAGGGCGGGCTCTACACGTGGAACGCACCGTACTTTCGATCAAGTGTCAGCGACCTTGCGCCGCCGGTGGTGCCTGGAGCGGTTGACCCGGATCGAACGGGCGACCTCGACGTTGGCAACGTCGCGCTCTACCAGCTGAGCTACAACCGCGTGGAGCCGTCGGCCGGAGTCGAACCGGCGACCTGCTCCCTACCATGGAGCTGCTCTACCGACTGAGCCACGACGGCATGGTGTGCTGAGTACCCCGAGCGGGATTCGAACCCGCACTGTGCGCGGTTTGAATGCGCCGCCTCCTACCATTTGGGCTACCGGGGCAGGCCTCCGCAGGCTGCGGCATCGGCCTTTCGATCACCGCTGCGCGGCGGTCGACGTTCGGATCTGCGACCCCCACGACGACCGTCCGCTGGTCGATTGCGAGCTCCGGGAGCAGGAATCGAACCTGCGTCTGTACCGGGATCCAAAGTCCCGTCGCCCCTGCCAGCAGAGCATCCCGGAACGGTTGAGCGGCCGGCGGGCACCGACCCCGCTTCTTCGGTTTGGAAGACCGACGTGTCCGCCGAGTTCACCACGACCGCCTGGCATTTCCTTGCGTAGGCCGTACGGGGCTCGAACCCGTAGCCTCCTGGCTGAGAACCAGGTGAGCTGCCACCTTGCTCCAACGGCCCATCGAGCTACTCCCGTGCGCCACCGGTTACGTCCGGAGGGCACGGATGCGTGGAGTAGAAGGGATTCGAACCCTCGACCTCCGGTCTGCCGAACCGGCGCTCTCCCAGCTGAGCTACAACCCCATGTGTCCGGGACCGGGGTGTCGAACCCCGTGTCTCTCGCTCCCAAAGCGAGCGGGTCAGCCGTCTCCCTCGTCCCGGAGGTAGTGCCCCCGGCCGGCCCAGACAGGCGCCGGCCGGGGTCTTGCTCATGCCATCCACTGTGGAGTTGAGAATTTGCGACGCCGCCGGCCGTAGCCGGGACGAGAAAAGCAGGGGCGGCAGGACTCGAACCTGCAACCTTCGGTTTTGGAGACCGGTGCTCTACCAGTTGAGCTACGCCCCTGTGACGTTGCTCCAGTAACGAAAAAGCCGCCCTATCCCGGTCGGGGTGGGCGGCTTCGCAGCTTGCGCTGGCGCTATTCGCGCCGCCACCCCGGCTTCCAATTTTGCTCACTCGCGCACAGATCGTGGGCTCGCCCGATCGAGGGCAGCACGACACCGCCGCGCGGCGTGAACCGCGTGGTTTCGGTGGAGGCGTACTGCATCACGGGGAACTCCTTGGTGTGGTCGGGACTGCCTTGCTCATTCAAGGTAGGCGCTGTGCCGATCGAATGGCAACGGATATTCCGAGCCGTCTTCGTGTGACTGGCCGCTGGCGATCAAGGCGGGTGACCCGCTGAACCCGATCACTCGGCAAGGTCGACGTGATCAGCACCGTTGTCGAAGACCACATCGCAGGTCGTGTGCGGCAGGTACTTCGCCCGATAGGCAAGCTCCGAACGTTCCCACACATCCCACAGGGCAGAGTCATAGATCCCCCGCCGCAGGTCCCGCTGTTTGGCTCTCTCCCGGGCCGCCTCCATCGGCGCGTCGACCCAGATCCGAAGGTCGTAGTAGCGCCACAGCTCACCGAGGTACGCGGACACGCCCTCCACGATCAGGTACCGCACCGCCGGGACCCGTACCTGCCTACCCGGGCCGCCCTCGATCCCCGTCAGCGTCCGATACTCCGTGAGCTCTCCGCGCCACGCCGGCTCCAACACACGACGGACGAACTCCGCGCGATCGAAGTCGCTCTTGTCCTCGTCGCTGATTACGCCCTCGACGAGGAACTCATCCAGGTGCACCAGATGGGTACGGCCCAGCGCGTGGGCGAGCCGTCGAGCGATCACCGTCTTGCCGGCTCCCCCGAACCCCTCCACCCCCACCAGCGTCGGCCGGCCCACCGACGCAATACCGCTGGCCAGGGCCACGATCGCCGTCAGGTCCAGCCGCGCCGCGGCGCCCGCACCGCGCTCCGCCCGATCCGAAGCCGGCACCTCAGCCGTCGCCACGACCACACCCCTTCGAACGACAGTGGCCTACCCGCGAGAGACAAACCACATCGAATCATCCCAAGGCTTGAAGGCGGGCGCGCCACGCTCAGCGGGCACGGGCAAGCCGTCCGGTACGGATCAACGCGGAGAGACTGTTGGTCGGACCCGGTCGACTGCCGTCAACCGGCTCCGACCGACCAGGCCGGCGTCCAGGCCCGGAGCCGGTGGCTCCGGGCCTGGTCAGCGTGCTGGGGCGCGCTGGGCCGGTACGTGTGACCGGTCAGGGGCTGGTGCAGGAGAGGCCGCCGGGCGCGGTGTTGCTGCCGCCGTTGACCAGGAAACCGAAGGTGGTCGAGGCGTTCGCGCCGAGAGACCTGTTGTATTCGGCGTTACGGACGCTGACCGCCCCACTGGTGCCGGTGTTGATGCCACTCCAGACGTTGGCGATGGTCTGCCCGCTGGCCAGCGTCAGCCGTACGGTCCAGCCGTTGAGGGTGGTGGAGCCGTTGTTCGCCACGGTGACCTCGCCCTGGAAGCCACCGTTCCAGCTGTTGACCATGCGGTACGTCGCGGTGCAGGCACCGGGCGGCGGCGTGGTCGGTGGCGCGGTCGTCGGCGGCGCAGTCGTCGGCGGAGCGGTCGTCGGCGGAGCGGTCGTCGGCGGAGCGGTCGTCGGCGGAGCCGTGGTCGGCGGAGCGGTCGTCGGCGGAGCAGTCGTCGGTGGGGTCCCCGGCACGGTGGTGGAGGCGGCGTTGAGAGCGTTGAGGACGGCGGTGTACGCCGCCTTGGGGTTGCTGTTGCGGTCGAAGAGCAGCGGGTTCTCGTTGCCGCGCCAGGAGTCGCTGTCCCGAATGCCCCACGTCGTGATGCCGACGCAGCGGGGGACGTTCATGCAGGCCTGGGTCAGGCCCTGGTACTGACTGGTCGAGGCGTTGGTGACGTCGGCCTCGGTCAACGCCACGTCGACCCCGAGGGCGGCGAAGCTGGACAGCGTCTGCTGGAAGTTGCCCGGCAGCGAACTGCCACCGGTGAAGTGGGTCTGGAGGCCCACGCAGTCCACCGGGACGCCCCGGGACTTGAAGTCCCTGATCATGTTGTAGACGCCCTGCGTCTTGGCGTACGTCCAGTTCTCGATGTTGTAGTCGTTGTAGCACAGCTTCACGCTCGGGTCGGCGGCGCGCGCGGTCCGGAACGCCACCTCGATCCAGTCGTTCCCGGTGGACTGCAGGTTCGACGACCGCCGGCTGCCGTTCTCGGCGAAGGCCTCGTTCACCACGTCCCAGGCGTAGAACTTGCCCTTGTAGTGGGCCATGACGCCGTTGATGTGGTCGATCATCGCGGTCCGCAGGGCGCTGCCGCTGAGACTTCCCCAGAACCTCGGCTGCTGAGCGTGCCAGGCCAGGGTGTGACCACGGAATCGCATGCCCTGCTGGGTCGCCCAGTTGTAGATCGCGTCACCGCGGCGGAAGTCGAACTGACCCGGGTTGGGCTGGGTCGCGTCGGGCTTCATCTCGTTGACGGCCGTCATCATGTCGAACTCGCGGTTCGCGATGGTCAGGAAGCCGGAGTCGGTGAGACGGTCCGCCCCCATGGCGGCGCCGAAGTACCGGCCGCTGCGCTCGGCGGCAGCTTGCAGGGTGGTCCCGGGCGGTCCGCTGAGGTCGGCGCGGGCGAAGGTCGCCAGGGCCATCGAGGACACGGTGATCGCGATGGCGCAGGCTCCGCCCAGAAGCAGCCTGGCGGCACCCCTGGTACGGCGTTTCGGTTGAGCGGGTACGTCGTTCATCGGTGCCTTCTCCTCGGAGTTCTGACTGGTCCGTTACCGATGCGAGGCGCGGAATCGACGATCGCCGAGGGTCGACGAACGGAGCACCGCACTCGCCGCGGGGACCAGCACGCAGCAGGTGACGCCGAGCCGGCGTCAACCCGGCCGCGCCCGAAATCGGATGCCACCGCCGGCTGCCCGGTCCGTCCGGTGGATGGCGAGACTCCGCGCCGTACGCCCGTGCGGAGTGACTGCCCTGCCCCGATGTTATATCGAATTGATTCGATTCGCCTGCCGCCGGCCCGGCGCGATGGCGAGGCTGAGCCGCGACGGCTGGGCTCGATCTCGGGTCACTCCTCCGGGGCGATCAGCCGGTCGTCGGTGGCGTCGCGGACCGTGATCGCCTCGACCGGGCACGAGTTGGCCGCGTCGAGGATGACCTCGGCCGGGGTGGCGACGTCGGCCAGCGGCGCGGACCGGCCGTCGACCAGGCGGAAGTGCTCGGGCGCGGTGCCGGCGCAGATGCTCGTGCCGATACAGCGGTGCGAGTCCACACCGATCCGCCATGCGGCACTCACCAGGCCACCGGCATGCCGAGCAGGCCCCGCACCAGCATGCCCCGCTTCCACTCCAGCTCGGCTTCCGGGACGGCGAGACGCAATCCGGGCAGGCGAGTCACGAGGGTGGCGACGACGACCTGCAACTCCATGCGGGCCAACTGCGCGCCGACACAGTGGTGTACGCCGTGCCCGAAGCCCAGGTGCGGGTGCTGCTCGCGGTCGAGATCCAGCCGGTCCGGGTCGGCAAAGACGGTACCGTCCCGATTCGCCGACGACAGTGAGCCGAGGACCGGCTCACCCGCCCGGACCAGCACCCCGCCGACCTCGACGTCCTCTTTGGCGTACCGGGCGAAGGAGGCGCCGACGCCGAGCGGTACGTACCGCAGCAGTTCCTCCACCGCGGCCGGCACCAGCGACGGATCGGTCCGCAGCCGAGCGAGCTGGTCCGGATTGTGCAGCAGGACGTAGACGAAGTTGGGGATCTGGGTCACCGTGGTCTCGTGGCCGGCCGCGAGCAGCCCTCCGGCCAGCTCCACCAGCTCGGTCTCGCTGAGCCGATCCTGATTCTCGTCGCGGGCCTGCACCAACGCGCCGAGCAGGTCGTCGATCCCCGGCTCGCGGCGGCGCTCGGCGACCAGAGCGCCCATGTAGTCCCAGAGATTGTTCAGGTACTCCTGGATCGTTTCCACGGGCAGGGACGTGGTCGAGACGATCGCCTCGGACCACATGTGGAAGCGGTCGCGGTCGGCGTACGGGACCCCGAGCAGCTCGCAGATCACCTGGATCGGCAGCGGTGTGGCGACGTGCTCCACCAGGTCGGCTGGAGGACCGAGCCGCACCATGTCGTCGATGAGTGCGTCGGCGATCTCCTGGGTCCGGGGGCGCAGCGCCTCCACCCGACGCGCGGTGAACGCCTTCGCGACCAGCCGGCGCAGCCGGGTGTGATCGGGCGGGTCCATGGTCAGCATGCCGCTGGACTGCTGGCGCGACGTGAGCCTGGGCTCGTCGCGCTGGACGGCCGGGGCGCGGCCGAACCGCACGTCGCCGAGGACCGTACGGACGTCCTCGTACCGGGTGGCGAGCCACGCCTCCTCCCCGTAGGGAAGCTGCACCCGGGTCATCGGCTCGTTCTCGCGCAACTCGCCATAGGTCGGATCGACGACGAGGCGGTCGGGCACACTGAACGGGTACGGCCGCGCGGGCGGAACGGCTCGGCTTCCGATGGTCTGCGCACTGTCCGTCATCCGGATGTCCTTCGTCGAGACGGCGTGATCCTCAGGTCGGCACCACGTTCGAGGCGGCGCCGGATTGCGAGCGTCCAGGGCCTTGCGAACAGCACGCATCAACGCTCAGTGACTAATCGATATCGGATCGTAGCGGCAGATGTCGATGATCGCCATGGAGGTCGGTCCGCGCCCACCCCGAACGCTCGTCCGTGACTGGATGCGACAGCTGGCCTCGCCGGTCGCCCCGGGCAGCGGTGGAAGGTACGCACAGCCAGGCCGCAACAACAGCGACCTCTATCGATGTTGCAATCATGGACTCAGATGTGCTGGAATGGCTCATATCGCCGCAGCACGGGGGCAACCGTGCTGAGAACGGCCAGCACGGGAGCACCGCAGGGCCAGCGATGCGTCACTGTGACAGACGCTCGCACGCCCCACCGCCGGGCCATCGCCCTGAGGACGAGCATCGTGCCGGGCAGACGTTTCTCGCCCGCCGCATGCATCCCCGGCCACCGTCCACGACGGCCGACGCGCTCGACGCCTGACGTGCCCGGGTGCACCCCACGTCCAAGAGGGCGGCGGCTTCCACCTCCGCGGAGATGGCCGCTGGCACGACGTGGCGGCCGGGGGCCGACCACGCCGGACTGCCGAGCAGGGTACGTGGACCCGGCAAAGATCCGACGATCCGGGACAGCTCGCTCCACATCCACCCATACATAGATCAGCATTGATATTTGAGTGGATAGATGCAACAGTGGCCTTGGGAGCGTTCCCACACTGATGTTTCGTACCGAGGAACGGAGGATGAACAGTGCGTTTACACAAGCCCGATCAATCCGGCGGACGACCCCGGTCAACCGTCCGTCGATCCCTCCAGGCGCTCGTCCTGATGTTCGCGATGGTGATCGGTACGCTGCCCTGGACCGGCGCTGCTCAGGCACACGGGACCGTCATCAATCCGGCGACTCGCGCGTACCAGTGCTGGAAGGCCTGGGGCAGCCAGCACATGAACCCGGCCATGCAGCAGCAGGACCCGATGTGCTGGCAGGCGTTCCAGGCCAACCCGGACACCATGTGGAACTGGATGAGCCAGCTGCGCGACGGTCTCGGCGGCCAGTACCAGGCCAAAACCCCGGATGGGCAACTGTGCAGCAACGGCCTCTCCAGGAACAACGCCGTGAACCAGCCCGGGGCGTGGAAGACGACCCCCGTCAGCCGCAACCTCACGGTCCAGATGTACGACCAGGCCAGCCACGGTGCTGACTACTTCCAGGTCTACGTCACCAAGCAGGGGTTCAACCCGGCCACCCAACGGCTCGGGTGGGGCAACCTCGACCTGATCACGACGACCGGGCGATACGCGCCAGCGCAGAACATCTCGTTCAACGTGTCGCTCCCCGCACGCAGCGGGAACCAGATCCTGTTCGTGCTCTGGAGGGCGTCCCACCTGGACCAGACCTACATGTGGTGCAGCGACATCACCATCTCCTGATCGGCAGGTCCGACCGGCACGGCACCACTCCGGCCCAGGGTGCGTAGGCACCCTGGGCCGGCCCCGCTTCCAGATCACACCCTCCGCCCACCTGCTCGAGGAGCTGAACATGCAGCGACGGCGTTATCGCCCGGCCACCATGCTGGCAGGGCTGCTCATCCTGACCCTGTCCGCGCTTCTGTTGCCACCGCCGGTGGCAAGCACCGCGGCAGCCGGCACAGTCCACACCCGTGCCGCGCCACTAGCCGAGCTGACCGTGGTGTCCGAACGGGTGGCGTTCGGGCTGCAGCGCCCGATCGCCATTACCGGACTGCCGGACGGTCGGATGCTGATCGCGGAGAAGAACGGCACCGTCCGCGCGTACCACCCCGACACCGGCCTGGCCGCGGAGCCGGTGCTCGACCTGACCGCCCGGATCGACACGTCGGACAACGAGCGGGGCCTGCTCGGCATCACGCCCGCGCCGAACTTCGCGCGGACCGGGATCCTCTACGTGGCCTACACGAGCCTGCCGGCCGGCGCGCTGACCCTGGCGCGAGTGCCCATCGGTGCTCCCGACCGGCTGCAGGTGCTGCTCACCCAGGAGCACGCCGAGTTCGGCAACCACAACGGCGGACAGGTGGCCTTCGGCCGCGACGGCTACCTCTACTGGTCCCTCGGCGACGGCGGCAACGCGAACGACCCGTTCAAGAGCGGCCAGAACCTCGGCACCCTGCTCGGCAAGATTCTCCGGATCGACGTCAACCGTTCCTGCGGGGGCAAGCGCTACTGCGTACCCTCCGACAACCCGTTCGTCCGCACGCCGGGCGCGCGACCGGAGATCTGGGTCTACGGGCTGCGTAACGCGTGGAAGTTCTCCATCGACCCGGTCGACAACTCGCTGTGGATCGGTGACGTCGGCCAGGGTCTGATCGAGGAGATCAACCACGTCCGCCCGTGGCAGCGTGGAGCGAACCTCGGTTGGTCGTGCCGAGAGGGCACGCCGGTCTTCGACGAGACGCAGTGCCGGCCGGGCGTACGGCTCACCGACCCGGTCGTCGAGTACGACCACTACATGACGGAGAACTGCTCCATCATCGGCGGCCTGGTGTACCGGGGTTCCGTCACCCCGGAGGCGCGCGGGACCTACATCGCGAGCGACTACTGCTCGACCCGCGCGTTCGCCGTGCGTCCCAAGTCCACGGGTGGCTACGAGTCCGCCGAGATCGGCACCTTCCCCACCCAGCCGACGGCGTTCGGCGCCGATGTGCACGGCGAGCTGTACGTGCTCAGTGACCTCCCGGGATGGCTGAGCCGGGTACGGTTCGAGCGGGTCCCGCTCAACAGGTAAGCCGTCTCTACGCAGAGGCCCGTCACCAGCAACTCCAGTGACGGGCCTCTGCGTACGAGCCTCCGTGGGCTTGCGACGAACCCCCAGCCCACGAGCGCCACGCTCTATCCCGCGTCCGACTCGTACGGCAACGGCCTGAGCCCGTTCTCGCCCTGCCACCAGCGCGAGTCCTTGCCGTAGTAGATGGTACGAGCCCACTCGTCGGGTGATTCGTGGAAGATCAGGTCCTTGTCGCCGATGTGGTCGATGTGTCCCCAAGCCTGATTCACCCGACCCACCGCCTCGTCCCGAGTGATCGGAAATCGCACCAGCATCTCGTGCAGTACCTGCTCGACGAAATCCCGTGCCTTGTCGGACATCCGCAGTTGCAGCTCCACGGCGTACTCCCTCGTTCCCCGCACCGGACGTCTATCCATCATCCCCGATGAGCAGTGGCCATCCGGCGATGACAAGTACGGCCCTGGACTTTGCTGGCGTGGCGGCGGGTGAGCGCGTCGTGCGAAGGTCTGCCGATGGTTATACCCCTTGCGTACGGCGGCCGGCGGTTCCAGGTCATGGCCTACCACGACGCCATACGGCATGACGGCCCGGCGCTTGAGCTGGCGGAACTGGTGGACGACGAGCTGGGTCCGGCTCTCGTGACTGTCACGTTCGCCGGCGAGAACGCCGGTGGTGCCGAGGTCTTCCTGACCGACGCTGGCCTGCCACTACCGATACTGAGGGCATTCGTGGAGGAGGCCGTGCGGGAAGAACGTCGTGCCTCTGGGGTGGATCTGCCCCACTTCCGACCATGAACGCCCACCGCTCGTCGGCCCCGCCCCTACCCGTGGCCCGGGACCGCCGGCGATGCCGCACCAAGGCTGGGAACGAGGCCGGCCATCAGGTCGGCGACGGTCAGCGCGGTCCAGGGCGTGCCGGCCCGGCCCTCGATCAGCAGAGCCGCCGATCCCCCGGCGACGTCGGCGCCGACTGTCGATTCCAGTCGAACGGTGTCCACCATGGACGCGAGCACCCTCGACCCGACGAATGAGGTGAGCACGCCGAGATCGCCCGGCTCGGCCGCCGCCGCCCGAATCGCCGCCACGGTCGCCGCCGGAGCGCCGGTCGGCACCTCCGTGGCGGTGCCATCGGCGTGGGTGACGAGGATCCGGTCGCTGCGGGCCGCCGCGTGCCACGCGACGAGGTCGAGCACGCTGGCCCGGGTACCCGCCTCGAAGTGCTCCCACAGGTCCGCGGCGACCCGACCGAGCCGTGGACCGTACTGGCCGACACTGTGCCCGTAGCCCCGGGTCGACAGGCTCGCGTCGACCCACATCACCTGGCCCGTGCGCACGTTGAGGACCAGCGGCGCCAGGGACCGGGCATCTCCACGCAGCCCGAACCGCTGCATGACCCGGGCGGCGTCGAACGCGGCACCCTGTTCCTGCGGCAGGGAGAACCCCGCGAAGGCCGCCGTCAGCGCCTCGAAGGGGACGTCGTTGTAGCTCAACACGACCGGTACGGCCCACACGACCCCGGCCGCCCGGAGCGCGGCCTGGTTCAGGTCGAGGAACTCCGTCGCGCCCAGCGGGGCCGGGGCGGAGGTGAGGTCACCGGAATGGACGGCGGCCGTCGCGTTGAACCGCAGCCGGGTGTAGTCGCAGTGCCCTACCGGTGTCCAGGCCTCGTCGTAGAAGGCACACGACAGGTCGAGGTCGACCCGGGAGGACCCGGCGTCGACCCAGTGCAGGAACAGCCGCACCACCTCGTGACCGTCGAGTGCGCGGACACTGCCGCGGGACCAGCCGGCCAGTTGCTCCGAGCCGGCGCGCTCGCGCATGGGAGCGGGAACGTGCGCCAGCTCAGCGTCGAGAACGGCGACGTCGAACCGGTCGTGCCGGCCGGCCCGCTCGGCGAGTTCCCCATCGACGGTCACCCGGACGCGCGTAACCGCGTCGGCGGGCAGCCTCCGGCGCCGCTCCGGAGCCGTCCAGGTGCGTACGACGTCGCCCTTGGGAAAGAACGTCCGCCGTGGGGTGCCTGGCTCGGGGCCGCGCGCCGGCACCGGTGACACGACCGCGCCGCGGGCCGGCCCGCCCATGCCCAGCGCGCGGCGCAGCGCGGCACCGACGGCGCCCATCCCGGTCGCGCTGCCGGCCGCGGCCACGTCGGCGACCGAGGCGTCGGCGGCCACGGCGGCCCGCGCCTCGGCCGCCTCGACGGCGATGGTCGTGTCCCGGCCGTGGAGGGCAGCGGCCGCGCTGGCGAGGACCATCGGTGCGACCGTCGGCGCGACCCGCGCGGCGGCGTCGAGCACGAACTGCTCGGCCGCCGGGTCGTCGGCGAGGCGCAGCAGGTGATCGATACGCCGCCACAGGTCGCCCGGACGGTCGGCGAGGAGGGCGGCGGCCGCGACGGCGTCA
Source organism: Micromonospora sp. NPDC049204 (assembly GCF_040647935.1). Lineage (NCBI taxonomy): Bacteria > Bacillati > Actinomycetota > Actinomycetes > Micromonosporales > Micromonosporaceae > Micromonospora > Micromonospora sp. NPDC049204. Next base: position 131,217 of record NZ_JBEZDC010000020.1, read on the forward strand.
TCGCCGGCGACGGCCTGCTCGACAAGTGCAGCGAAGGTTCGCACCCGCACCGAGACGGTGCCGTCGGCGTGACTCGACAGGATCAACCGCTCCGGCCGGCGGGCGCTGACCGCCGCCAGGGTCCGACCCAGGGAGCTGACGGCCGGGACGCGGGTGGCACGCAGCGTGGCGAACACGACCGCGGCCCGCGGATACGCGCTGGCCCACTCGAACGGGTGCAGCCGCTCGGCGAGCCGCTTCCACACGACCGGGTGGCGCGCCAGGTCCTCGGCGGCGGTGGCCGGGTCGAGCGAGTCAAGGAAAGCCAGTACGGCGCGGCGCAGCGGCCGGGGCAGGGCCCGGACCCTTGGGACCTCCACCGTCACGCGCGGCTCGTCGACCGCCCGATAGGCCTCCAACGGCCCACCTGTCTCGCGCGGGCGCGGCAGGACCAGTCCGGGGTCGCCGCCCGAGTAGGCCCACAGCGTGCGCGCCACGTCGGCGGCCGTGCGCCACCGGGCGGTGGCGTCCGCGAGCACCTGCCCGGCGGTGTCGGTGAGCGCCGTGGCGTGCAGCGCCCAGGCGATGACCCCGGCCAGGGTCTCCCGCGCCGGCACGACGTCCGGCAGCCAGTCGAGCCGCCCTGGTGCGGTGGCGGCGACGAGCGTCCGCAGATCAGCCAGGTCCGCCGCGCCGAGCGCTGCCGGGCGGGCCACCAGGCTGTCCCGCAGGCGCAGGGCGTTGACCTCGGGGGTCACATCGAGGGTGAGCCGCCGCAGGCACACCGGTGCGGCGGTGGTCGCGTACCCCGATCGGGACGCCGGCCCGGTCCGTGGGATGGGGATCAGCGGCAGGTAGGTGTTGTCGGCGGTGAGCCGCCGGCCGCAGATCGGGCATGCGGTGTAAACCTCGGGTGCGAAGCAGCTGGCGCATACGAGATGGCCGCACGGGTCGAGCGGCTGCACGCTGCCGACCGTCCCGCACAGGATGCACGGCGCCGCGGCCGTCTGTAGCAGGTGGACGATGAGCCGCTCGACGTAGAGCGCCTCCGGGGCGGTCGGCGTGTCGGGAAACCGGCGGAAGAGCGGTACGTGGTCACGGTCGGCGCCGACGACCTCGTCGGCCACCGCCGACAGCCAGTCCGCCCAGCGCATGCGCGTCAGCGGGTCAAGCGACGCGAACCGCTCTCGCAGCGCCGCGTCGAGCAGCCAACCCCGGGCCGCGAGGTCGGCTTCGAGGGCAGTGACCCACGCCGGGCCGTCGGCGGGGGTCTGCGAACCCGCCGTCGGGAGTGGAACCGCCCCGATTCGGCGAAGCACCACCGTGGCAACCGCGTCCATCGGCCCTCCTTCCCCGTCGATCCGGGGGCACCGGCCGTTACCGGGCCCGGAGAAAGATGAGAGCCGGGTCGGAGAGTCGGCACGCTAGTTCCAGGACAAGGGTCAGAAGGAAGCGCACCTGGGAGCCGACCCGGCTCGTGGATCGTACGGTGGGGGCCGTTCCGTCCGCACACCGTTATCCGGCCCAACCGGCCCTCCCCCTGCTCCCCGGAGACTGGGACCGGAGCTGACGGCCGTCGGCCATCGGTGCGTTGCCAGGCGCAGCGTAGATTCGACACGTGGCGGATGGGTGGGGACTAACCGTGACCACGGACATAGCGCGACAGGTCAGGCAGTGGCGGGCTGAGGGCTACACATGGCGCGCCATCGCTGCCGTCGCCGACGACACGTGGGGCACCGACTCCGGTGGCAATCAGCTGTTCGGCGAGGACCTGTGCCTGGAGAGCGCGCGGTTGCTCGGTGAGAATCCGAACGCCGATCCCTGGAACTGACCCGGGATTGACGACCGCCCTCGGCGATGCCGTTCCACCGCCGCGAACGCCTGGCGTGATCCGCCTGAACGCGCCTGCTATCGGACGCCCCCGGACGAAACCCGAGCTAGCCCGGAGTAGCAACGTGTGGCGCGCGGATCGCGGGTAGCGGAGGCACCACGCGGATCGGCGCCCAAAGATACTGTGGATCGACGGTCGGCGGTCTTGGCTCCGTCCCGTGCCGCCGCCGCGGCTGCCGTCACCGAGGAGACGCCGTGACCAGCGAAACAACCAGTTCACCGCTCGTCCTGTCGGTCTCGTGGGGTCGGATGGACGTCGAGGACCTTGGAGTTGGCAAGGACTTCAAGCTCTACCCCGGCGGTGGCCGCCCGTGGGACTGGTCCGAAACCGGTACCCGTCACAACCCCGGCGTCCAACCGGACGACGTCGAGGAACTTCTCTCTCATGGCGCCGAGGCCGTCGTTCTGTCGCGTGGCATGCAACTGCAACTGCAGGTCGACGCACGTACGCTCAGGCTGCTCGAGGAGCGCGGGGTGGCCGTTCACGTGGCCCAGACGACCGAGGCAGTCCAGATCTACAACGCCCTCGCCACCAGTGGCACCGCCGTCGCAGGGCTGTTCCACTCGACCTGCTAGTGCGGTGACCACGTACGTCTACCGGCATGGTGGTCCCGCGGTGAGTTTGTCGCCACTGCTGCCGGGCAGGCCGGTTTACCATCGCGGCATGAAGATCGTCGTGGATGACCTGTCCGGGCCTAAGATCCAGGCGCTTTTGCAGGAGCACCTCGATGAAATGCGAGCGGTCAGCTCGCCCGAGAGTAAGCATGCCCTTGACCTCGACGGGCTGCGCCAGCCCGCAGTGACCTTCTGGTCGGTCTACGACGGTGACGAACTCGTGGGCTGTGGAGCTCTCAAGAAGCTGGACAACACGAGCGCCGAACTCAAGTCGATGCGGACCGCCCGGACCGCGAAGCGGCGGGGAGTGGCCTCCGCGCTTCTCCAACACGTCTTGGCAGAGGCCCGCCGTCGCGGCTTCACCCGGCTATACCTGGAGACCGGCGCGGATGACCATTTTGCGCCGGCGCGGGCGCTCTACGCGAAGTACGGATTCACCCGATGCGAGCCGTTCGCCGACTACCCAGAGGACCCGAACAGCGTGCATATGACCAAAATCTTGTAGTCGAGGCTGTCACAGGGCCCGATATTCAGGCGGCTTCCTGCGGGGGCGGCCCCAGCGTTGCTGGCGTTCACTGCGGAGGCGGGCGCGTTCGCGGCGTTGCGCGGCCAAGACGTCCGGGTGGCGGGCGTTGGCGTAGCGCCAGCGTAGGTATTTGTGCAGCTCGCGGGCCAGGACCATGTGATTGGGGTGGTTCGAGTTGGCCATCGTGAACATGCGTAGCGGCCCGAACGGGGCCTCGATGGGGTTGGCCGAGGACGCACTGGTCGGGGTGAGACACGGCTCGACGTTGGTGCGGGCGGGCCGGGTGGCCGGGGTCGTCGCCGAGGCTGTAGCAGCCGTGGAAGTACCGGATGCCGTGCGTGCGGTGATACGTCGCCGGCAGCCGCCGGATGCGACTGCGGAACCCAGCCGCGGCCGTGGTGCGGTCGGATCGACAGTGGCCCGCACTGGTCGAAGGCGAAACAACGCGTGGATCACGTCGCGGACGGTGTCCTCGTGCCCGGCGATCAGCCGGGCGATCGCCGGGACAGGTGTCCCGGACGCCGACGCCATGATGATCAACGCCCGCCGAACCCGTACTGAATCGTGCTTGCCCCGGCGGACGAGTTGTTGCAGCTTACGGCCTTCTTCGTGCGTCAACCGCCGTGCCCGTACCGGCTCGGACAACTGGACGACTGCACCGCCGAGCAGATTGCCGCGTTTGCCGCGTCCGCGACCTACTTCGAACTCGACGACGTCGCCGATCTGATCGGCCGCCTCGATCCAGATGACGCGCTCAACCACGAATACTGGGATCTCAGCAGTTCGTTCGGCGAGGACGCTTCGCTGATCCGCGACGCGCTTCGATGCAAACTCGTCGAGGCCCCCGAGGACTGGGGCTAGCGATCGCCGCGCCTTGTCAGCGAGAAGTATGGATGCGTTGGTCGCCAACCGGCCGGGCGTGCACCTGGTCGAGTACTTCGGCGTCACTTCTCCATAGCGCGATCGACTCCTGCGCCCAGTAGTGGGTTGCTGGTGGCTTGTTAAGGGCGGCGGGTGACGGGCCGGTACTCGCGGTCAGCACTCGTCGGTTGTCTCGTCACCCGCCGCCTCGACGAATGTGCGGAGCAGTCGCCCCAGTTCGCGCCGCTGCTCGGAGGTCAGGGCGCCGAAGATCTCGTCGCTGATCTCTGCCTGCAGGATGCTGAGGTTCTCGGCTCGGCTGGCGCCGAGTCCGGTGAGGACCAGCTTGAAGGCGCGCCGGTCGGTCGGGTCGACCACCCGCGAAACTAGACCGTCGTTGGCCAGGCTGTCGGTGATCGGCGTGAGAGCGCGGGCTGTCACACCAAGCCGCTTGGCCAGGTCCCCCATCCGGCTGTCCGGCTCAGCGGCCAGCGCCAGCAGCAGGCGCACACTCGCCGCGGACAGCCCGGATTCAGCGAAGCGGGCCTGCCCCAGCCTCGAGAAGGTTCGCCAGGACCGGCCAAGCAGTTCGCCGAGACGAACCGCGTCGCTGTCTCCAGTCTGCGGACGGCTTGACACTCGACACCTCCATCGAAATACTCCACACAGCAATAGTGAACCAGGTAAGTTTCACCTAGTTCATCAATAGCATACCGGCTCACCGTCGACACGAAGGAGTGCCATGTCAACCGAGCCAACGCCGAACCGGCCCGCACCTGTGATTCTGGTCATCGGCGCGACGGGTAACCAAGGCGGCGCGGTCGTCGACGCGCTGCTGCGCACCCGCGCCTGGACCGTTCGCGCCCTCACCCGCGACCCCGCCGGCCGCGCGGCCCGCGCCCTGGCCAAACGGGGGGTCACCATCGCAGCCGGCGACATGGACGACGCGGAATCTCTGAAGGGGGCAATCGCCGGAACGTACGGTGTGTTCAGCGTGCAGAACAGCCGCACCGCCGGCCGTTCCGGTGAAGTCCGCCAGGGCAGGAACGTCATCGACGCCGCAGAGGCAGCCGGCAGCCGGCATCTCGTCTACACCTCCGTGGGCGGCGCCGAACGTGTGCGCGGCATCCCCCACTTCGACACCAAATGGGAAATCGAACAACACCTCCGCACGACCGGCCTCAGCTGGACGATTCTGCGGCCCACCACGTTCACCAGCGTCTTCACCCTGCGCGGCGCCAGCGTCGGCCTGAGCATGATGGCCGCCGCCCTCGGCCCGACCAAAACCCTCCAGACGATCGCGGTACCCGACATCGGTGTCTTCGCCCGACTCGCCTTCGAACGACCCGAGCAGTTCGCCGGACAAGCCCTCGAACTCGCCGGCGACGAACTCACCATCGCGCAGATCGCCCAGACCCTGCGCGGCGCGGGACGCCGCATCCGCTACGCCCGCCTGCCGAAGCCCTTACTGAAGCTGGCAGGCCCCGAGGCGAAAATGCTGTTCTGGTTCGGTGAAACCGGCTATGCGGCCAACATCCCCGCACTCCGCCGGATCCATCCCGGACTCCTGACACTCGACCAATGGCTCACCCAACCGCGGGACTGACCGGCATCCGCCGATCCGACCACCCGGCCTCGTGATTGGCGCCGACAGGCCCCAGTTCAACAGCCGGCACCACGCCAGTGCTGGCTCCGAAGCCGCATCGGTCGATCGGGCAGCACGCTCACGAAAGCTGCGCCATGTCAGCGACAGATGAGCATCGCGTGGTGTCTCAGCGGGGTCCCCGACGTGCCGCGGCAATCTCGGCGTGGTGGTCGACTGCCCAGTCGGCCAGCGCGGAGAGCGGCTCTAGAAGGCTGACGCCGAGCGGCGTCAGCCGGTACTCGACGCTCGGCGGCAACGTCGGAAACACTTCCCGCTCGACCAGACCGTCGCTCTCCAGCGTGCGTAACGTCCGGGTGAGCATGCGCGGACTGATGCCCTCCACGGCCCGATGCAACTCGTTGAACCGGTACGGATGCCGGCCGAGCAGGGTGACCAGCAACAGCGTCCACTTGTCACTCACCCGCCGCAGCACGTCGGTCACCGGGCAGTGCTCGTACTCGCCGACCGGAACGGGTGTCGGCAGCTGATGGTCGTGTAGCGAGGCACTCACACCGGTGTTACTTGTGGACATAAAAATGCCTTCTTTCGCCTCCGCCGACTGGCTGCCCAGAATGAGCACGTCAATGAGCAACGATAATGGGGAACGACATGGGCGCCGTGGTAGTCAGTGGCGGCACGAACGGGATGGGACGTGCGTTGGCCCTGGGGCGGGCCGAACGCGGCGACCGGGTCCTGGTACTCGGCCGCAGCCGCGAACGCGGCGAGGCCCTAGCCGGCGGCTCGATCGCCTTCCTTTCCGTCGACCTGTCCAGCATGGCCGAGACGCGGCAGGTCATCGAGCACATCCTTACCGAGAACCAGGTCGTGGACGCGCTGGCGCTGTTCGCCAATGCTGTGACGCCGCGACGCATCATGACCGTCGAGGGCTTGGAGCACACATTCGCGCTCTACTACCTCAGTCGATATCTGCTCAGCTTCGGCCTGCGTCCGGCCCTGGACCGGGCTACCGCGCCGGTGATCGTGAACGTCGCTGGTGTCGGGGTCACCAAAGGGAAGGTGCACTGGGCCGACCCGCAGCTGAAGTCGGGCTACTCGGCCATCGCCGCACAACTGCAGGCCGGTCGAGCCAACGACCTGCTCGGCGTGGGCTTCGGCCAGCGGTCCGGCAGCCGCGCCCGATACGTGCTCTACCATCCCGGATTCACCAGAAGCGGCGATCGAAGCGCACTCCCGCTGATGGTCCGAGGACTGCTGGCGGTTGCGGCGGTGGCGGCCCGACCTGTCGCAGACGCGGTGGCGCCGATTCACCAGTTCCTGGATGCGCCGCCGGCCGCGCCGGTGACCGCCATCGACCGGGGGAAGCGACTTCCGCCCAGTTTCCCGACCCTCGACCCCCGCGACGCCGAGCGGCTGATGGACCTCACGGAAAAGCTTCTGAGCTGAGGCCCGCCGGTCCCGGAACGACCGACGCGGCCGCCTGCGGCTGGTCGGCAGTGCCGGGACCGGCACCTCGGAGGTCAGGGCCGGAGCCACCAGGGGCTGGTGTAGGCCACCGCGAAGTCGTTACACGGGTGACCGGCTGGGCCGGGGGTGCCGTTGGGTAGGGACGGATCGGAGATCCGGAGCACCACCCAGTCGCCGTCGGCGACGTCGAGCGGCACGGTGAAGTCGGTGACCTGACCGTTGACGGTGTCGATGACGTCGACGACGGTCGGCGCCGAGGTGCCGGGACGCAGGACCTGGATCCGCAGGGGCTTGCCGTCCCAGGCCGAGCCGCGGTCCAGGTCCAGCAGGAACCGGACGTCACCGGAGGTCACGTTCAACACCCCACCCATGCGTACGCCATTGGCCGTGGCGTCCACCCGCAGCCCCGAGACGCGGGTGGCGAAGGAACGGCGAGCGGCCATCGCCTCGAACACCGCGGCGCGGGTGTTCTCGGCGACCCACAGACCGCTGCGGCCCTTGCCCTCGTGGAAGCCCCAACTGGTGCCGTGCTCGTCGGTGACGCCGGTCAGAGCCGGCCGCCAACCGGCGTTCAGGCAAGCCACCAGGGGCGACGTTACGCCCGACGACCAGCCCTCGAAGAGGAAGTCGTCGGTCCGGTTGAACATCTCCAGCCCCACGAGCTGATCACGGGCCGAGGCGTTGAAGGAGAAGTTGTTGAACCGGCCCGCCTCCCGACCGGGGTGATTGAAGCTCGCCAGACCCCCGGGTCGGCCGGTGAGCCAGTTGTACAGGCTGCCGGGGCTGCCGGCCCGCAACAGGTCGGCGAAGTCGGAGGTGTTCCAGACGTTGATGTGCCCCTGCAGCGGATGCGACCACTCGAACCCGCGGATCGCGGTGAACTGACCCGGGTCATTGGCCGCGTTGGCCAGGTCACCGGTGGTCCGCCACTCCGACGAGCTGAGACCTTCAATGGCGAAGAGCGTCGCGTGATCGGTCAGCGCGGCCACGTCCAGACCGGCCTCGCGCATCGAGGCGAACGCGGCCTCGGCGCTGCCGTCACCATCCGACATGACCGTGTGGTTGTGCATGTCCGCGTGGACCAGCGTCGTGCCCTGGGTGATCGAGGATGACCGTCCGGCGCCGACCGCCGCGGTCGGGGCGCCGGCCATCGTCGTGTTGGCCGCCCGCGCCGCGGTCGGCAGCGCGGCCAGCATCAGCGTCCCGCCGGCTCCGGCCAGAAGCGCCCGTCGGCCGAAGCCTGCGGGGACCTCAACCTGGCCGTACGGGAGAGTGTCGTCGGGTCCATGGTCGTGGTGGCAGTGGTGCGGGTGATGTCCAGTCATGGCTATATAGATGGTGATGGAGCTGACCGAGACGTCGCGCCGAGTCGTCGGTCAGGCGAACACTGCGGTACGCCTCGTGCCGCATCGGCCGCACCACGGAGGGGAGCCTGGCCCCGGTCGGTGGCCGACAACCTGTCCTCGTGTTTCCGGGCCTACATCGCGTGCTGCTGGCCCGCGGAGCTACGTTCGACCGAACGGCGTGGATCAGGCGAGCGGGCTGACAGCGATCGATCGGTGGCGGCCGCCCAGCGTCCGCCCGAGAGCGTCGGACCATCGATCCGCACCCCCGACCGAGGCCCAGACGCGTGCTCTTTGGCGTCTAGGCTCCGGGCGTTCGATTCGACCGTCTGGTCGCGTATTCCAGCACCTCGGTGGACGTTCGACGCGTCCCGCGAAAGGGTCTGTATGACCTGCACGACCTGGACGGGATCAACCTCGGCACACGAATCACCTCCCAGCGCCGAAGCCGGCGGGCGGCACCGTGAGCGCGGCCGTGTGGACGACGCAACAAAAGCGAACGTGAGGGCAGCCGGGCTGGCCCACTCACACGCGGTACGGTCGGCCTACGGGGAGCGTTCACTCACCATCGCGCGGTGCCGGCGCAAGCAGCCGCAAGGGCGCGACATCGGCCAGTGGTTCAGCATCGGGGCTGGGTATCGTGCGCGGCAACAGCGCCGCGAGACCGGCGCGTGTGGCCAGCACGATCAGCCGGTCGGTGCGGACCAGTGGCCGACGTTCCGGCAACGACCAGATGGTCTGTCCCGTCCGACCGGTCCGCACCGCGATCACCCTCACTGCGCCCGGCTGGTTGACGTCGTGGCAGTACCGTCCCTCGAGCTCGGACCCGGCGCCCACGGGGAACTCGGCCACCAGCAATACCCGGCGGCCGACCGAGATGGTGTCGATGACCTGCTGGCCCATCATGGCGGCTGCGAACGCCGGCGCTGCCAAGGATGAAACGCTACGCGATTCGTTAATGCCTAGTATGCGCTGCGTGCGTTCCGCGAAGCCGTCGTCGAACAGCCGTAACACCACCCGCAATGGGGGCCTGGTCGCTGCCGACCGTGCTCGGTCCGCCTCATGCGAGGACCGCCCGGACAGGGCGGTCTCCAGGTTGGTCACATCGTCGTCGGTCAACGCCACCAGCGCCCGGCAGGTGTGTACGGACGCGGCTCGCAGTGTCTCGGGCCGGGTCGCGTCGCCGACAATCACCGGCAGACCCAGCTCACGGGCGACACCGATTCCTCGTGCCGACTCGGTGCGGTCGACGGCGACCACGGAGATGCCGACGGAATGCAGTTCTTCCAGGACCCTGGTGCCGATGTTGCCGAGTCCCACCAACACGACATGGTTGTCGATCGGTTCGATCATGCCGCCGGCGGCGACCGCCAGCCGGGCGCGCACCAGTGAGTCCACCACCAGGGCCGTGACGGTGGGAAGTAGCGCCACCCCGGTGGCCACCAGCACCACCGCTGTCACCTTTTCGGTGAGCGGTGCGGCGGAGTCGACCTCGGCGGCTCCCATCGCGGTCAGCAGCGTCAGGTAGGCGGCCTCCGCGAGGTTCACGCTGCGGGTGTACGCCAGCAGGACGCTGGCCGCGGCGAGTATCGCGGCCGTGCCGACCAACGCCAGTCGCAGATTGCGGCTGAACACCAGGCCGAGGGCCCGAAGCAGGCGCGGTCGTCGACGCGGCGGGTCCGATCGGGGCTGTCCGTATGCGCGGACGAGCACCAGGTCTGCCGAATCCTGGTCTACTGGAAGGACGACCGGCTCCGTGCCGGTCGTGTCGGCCAAGCCGCAAACCACATCCGCACCGGCCGGGTCAACGGCGCTGCGCATCACGCTACGCAGCAGCTCACCGTCGCGCAGCCGCACGTACGTCGGCGTCGCGTCCCCGAGCGTGGCGGCAACGAACGCCGGTGCGGCGATCTCGGATCCGGAGAGTACGGCGCAGTCCCCGAGCATCGTGGCCACGCCCTCGCCGAGCACCGGGTTGAACAGTCTGACCACGAGCCGAGCATCGGGAGCCAGGTCCCTGGTGATCATGGCGGCATCCACATTTGTCACGTCGTCGAGGCCGACAAACGCCACGGCCGCAGCGTCCCGGACCCCAGCCTGATCGAGCACCTCCCCGGTCAGGCGACGGGCCATGATGATCTCCGGCTGTCCCTCGGCCACGCTGAATTCCGAAGCGAGGTCAGCAAGGTCGGGTAGGTGGTGGTCGCTCGCCGACGGCAGGACCACGGTGACCGCGACACCGTAGCGGTCTGCCAGTTCAGTGACCAGACGGCGGGCCACCGCACCGTCCCCACAGACAACAAACCGCTGCCGAGCTGGCTCTGCGGTGGAGCTCTGCCTGGTGTCTTCGGACACCATCGAATGGTAAACGACGAGGCCCAGGGTGGCGTCGACCACGAGGGTGGCTTCGGCGTGGAGGTGGTCGCCGATCCAGCGCATCTGTACGGCCGCGGACGCCGCGCAATGCGCGCAGAGCCTTCTCAGCGTGGTCGACGATGCCTGGTTCGACAGCGTCCGGCCGGCGGCGTCGGGGCGGCCCACGTCGAACAGCACGCCATAACGGGGGTAGATGCGCCGATCGTGAAGGTTCTATGGCGGTGAGGCGGACAGCAGCAACACGCAGAACGGGGATTGATCGTCGTTGGCCGCCGGGCAGCGGAAGTCGCACCGGACCGCCGACCGCTAGTGAACTGCCGGCCAGTACCTTGGTGCGCCCGCACTGGCTCCCGCAGCCGCATCGGTCGATCGGGAAGCACGTCCACGAACGCGCCTCGTCAGCGGTGTCGGGGATGTGCCGACATTGTCGGTGCGCGGCGCTGCGGGCGTGTCGGCTGCCTGGAGTTCTAGGGTGCCCGCATGCCCTCCGACGCCCAGGAATTCACCGCTGGCCTTCCGCGTAAGCGAATGGCGGCCGGACTGTTGATCACCGATTCGCAGGATCGGGTTCTGCTGGTCGAGCCGGCGTACAAAACGGATTGGGAGATTCCCGGAGGCAGTGTTGAGGCCGGCGAGTCGCCGTGGCAGGCGGCGGTCCGGGAGTGCCGCGAAGAGCTCGGCGTGCGCCTGACGCCGGGTCGGCTGCTCGTCGTGGACTGGGTGCCGGCCCGTGCTGGCCGTACCGACGGTGTGATGCTCGTCTTCGACGGCGGTGTCCTGGACGCGGTTCAGGCGCAGCGGATCGTCGTGCCGCCCGCCGAGTTGAAGGGTTGGGCGTGGTCTGCCCCGCCGCAGACGCGCCAGCGGTTGCAGCCGTTGCTGGCCCGGCGCGTCAGCGAATGCCTCCAGGCGCGTGCCGACGGGTCGACCCGCTACCTCGAAGACGGCGTGCCGGTCTCCTGATCTCGACCTGCCGTATCCCAGAACGGGTCGACGCCCGTCGCGGTCGGCCGGCTGCTCACCTGACATTCGCTCGTGGGAGGAGATGCCCTCGTGGGACCTGAAAGCAGAACGACCGGGGCGTTGACGGCGGAGGACGCTCGCCGGCAGCTGGTCGACCAGCTGCGCAGTCAGGGTTGGATCACCCGACCGGAGGTGGCGGCGGCGTTCACCGCAGTACCGCGGCACCTGTTCGCCCCGGCCGGCACCAGCATCGAGACCGCGTACGCGAATGATGTTGTCGTCACCCGACGCGGCTCGGACGGGAAGGCGACCAGTTCGATCTCCGCGCCGTGGTTGCAGGCGTACATGGTGGAAACCGCCGGGTTGAGGCCTGGAGCCCGGGTCCTGGAAATCGGCTCAGGAGGGTACAACGCCGCGCTGATCGCCGAGGTCGTCGGCCCGACCGGAACGGTCGTCAGCGTCGACATCGACGTGCAGGTCGTCACCCACGCGCGAGAGGCGCTGGCACAGGCCGGCTACCCGCAGGTCGAGGTGGTCCACGCCGATGGCGTCCACGGCCATCCCGCCGACGGGTTGTGGGACGCGGTGCTCGTCACGGTCGAGGCCAGTGACCTCCCACCCGCGTGGACCGACCAGCTCGCACCAGCCGGCAGACTGGTGGTGCCCTTGCGGATGCGCGGCAACACCCGCTGCCTCACCCTGCAGTCCGCAGGTGACCACCTGGCCGCGACAGCATCCGTGCAGTGCGGCTTCGTCGCGATGCAAGGCCACGGACGGGGCCCGGCCCGCCGGGTGCCGCTGCGCGGCGACGACGCCGTTCTCACCCTGGACGACGACACCACCACCACCAACGCCGAGGCCCTCCGCGCTGCCCTTGACGGCCCACGGGTCGAGGTGTCCTCGCCGGTGACCCTGGACATGAGCATGGGCACCTGCATCGAGAGCCTGCACCTGTGGCTGGCCAGTCAGCCTCGCCCGTACGGCGTGCTCAGAGTCGACCGGGACCGCACCGCCGGCCTGCTGGATCCACAGGACCGCTTCTTCTGCCCCACCCTGCTGACCGGTGACAGCCTCGCCTACCTGACCATGCGCGGCCACGACACGACGACGTGGCAGCTCGGCGGGCACGGCTTCGGTCCGCACGCCACCGAACTGACCAGCGATTTGATGGCACTGACAGTGGCCTGGGACCAGCAGTTCCGGGCCGGCGCCGGCCCGGACATCACCGTGCACCCGGCCGGCACACGACTGACCGACACGGAACGGTTGCGGCTGCTCGTGCCCCGCCGCCACACGCTGACCGCGATCACCTGGCCGGAGACAGACCGATGAGCAACACCGAGTTGCCGATCTTGATCTGCCTCCGCGGGAACTCCGGCTCGGGTAAGAGCACCATCGCCCGTGAGTTGCGGTATCGACACGGCCGCGGCTGCGCCCTCGTCGGCCAAGATCATATTAGGCGGATCCTGCTCAGGGAACGTGACAAGCCAGGTGGTCTCGCACCCACGCTCATGGCGCAGAACGTCCGCTTCTGTCTCGACCACGGCTACCACGTGATCCTGGAAGGAATCATGCACACCGCCCGGTACCGGAGCATGCTCACCGAGCTGCGCGACGCGCACCGCGGGCGAACGCTCTTCGTCTACCTCGACGTGTCGCTGCCAGAGACCCTACGGCGCCACGAAACGCGTCCCATGGCGGCGGAGGTGTCGCCGGAAAACCTGCGCAGCTGGTACACCCCACGCGACGTCCTCGGCTGGCCCGACGAACTCGTCCTCCCCGAGACCACCACCCTGGAGCAGGCGATCGAGCGCATCGCCACCACCGCCGGCCTGCCGTTGACCGGCCGCGACGACGACCTGATCCCGGCAGTCCCATGACCGCGCCGACAAGGCCGTCGTCGCCACCGGCCATCGACGACCCGTACTGGGCAGGCCGGCGCCAGCACGAGCTACGCGTGTACGGACTGTTCACTGATCAGCCGCCCCCATGCGCGTACCCAGGCATCACCGAGCAGCATGAGCACGAGAATCCCGACGAGCACCTGGACGGCGAACCGGTTGATGGCCAGGCTCCAGACGATCTCCGCCCGCCGCCTGGACCGCACTTCCGTTTAGCGGCCGCACCTGGTGGCTTACACCACAGCACTCTTGATCCGGACAACATGGACGGTTCACGCTGTGGCGCTCTCAATCTTCGCCGGCGATCAGCCGGAGCGGGCCAACCCTGGTTCGCCACGCCTTGCGCCGAGCCCGTCTCGGACCTTCGACCGGCCGATTCAGGTACCACCGCGACGCCAGGGCGCCGCAGACCGCCTGGCTGTAGGGCAGCCACGAGGCTGCTGTTGTCGGAGCCCTCATGAGACTGCCGGAGCTTGCACCGGAACGGTGATGGTCGAACGATCGGGGCATCGGACCGCCCGGTAGCCGCCGGCAGGACTACCCACCCAGAGCCGCTGCTCCCAACGTAAGCCGCACATACCGCAAAGCCCGTTACCGACTATCTCGGCAACGGGCTTCTGAACTGCAAAAACTGAGAGTGGGCGATGCTGGTATCGAACCAGCGACCTCTTCGGTGTGAAACAGGACGCCGCACCGACTCTGACCTGCGCAAACGTGGAGCCGCAGGTAGGGGCGGGTGCAGTTGAGCGCCGTTCGATGCCGTTGGACGCAGTTCACGGCCGTTCAGGGCAGCCCGCTGCTCCCAACCTGCTCCCCCAAACTGGGCTCGCACCGGGCCGCCGACCGATCGTGAGCTCTGGCCCAGTGCTTTGGTTGGCGCCAGTGCTGGCTCCCGCAGCCGCATCGGTCGATCGGGGAGCACGCTCACGATCGACGCGCCTTGTCGAGCAGAACTCAGCCGGGGGTGCCTTCGATCTTGTCGGTCAAGTCGAGGATGTCAGGGACGGCGCCCAGAACGGTGACCTCGACCAGGGCGCCATCGCTGCCGAACCGGCGGCGGTACTCGTCGTAGGGGTAGTCGGCGATCGGCACCCAGGATCGGTGTCCTCGCAAGGGGTGGTTCTTCTGCGTCACCGCCCCAGAGTTGAGCCGGCAGAGTTCGATCCGTGGGCCGTATCGCTCGACGAGGGCGCGGGTGTCGACGTGCAGGACGACTTGGCCCTCGGTGCGGTACTCCTTCGCTTGACGCAGCCGGTCCAGTCGCTCGGCGCTGGCCCAGAAAAAGACCCGAGAGTTGATGGCGGCGAGGTATTCGGCAAGCGACGAGTCAGGATCAATCTTCTCGGCGATGAATTTCATCGGCTTCTGATCTCGAATCACGGAGGGCGGCCGGCCGGGCGCGCGCAGAACAGTGGACTGCTGGCGAGGCGCACTCAAGAGTCGCTCACGCTCGCCAGCGTCGAGGCCGAACAAATCGATCAGTTGCCGCGTGGACAGCAGGCCATGCTGTTGCACCGATGGCCAAGCAGTAGCCGACATCGTGTGGAAAACCTGCGGATGGCGCGCGATCAGTTCCTCGACGTCCATGCCGGCAATGATGCCGAACGTCCACGAGTACGGGCCATCAGCGATCCGGTCGTCATCCTCCATCACCCCGTTGACAGACCGGCGGTCTGCAGCGCCAGCGGTCTGCGCCGCTACCCCTACGCCTGCCGAGACAACCGCTACCCGTAACGACCGGCTCGCGCCCCCAGAACGCCTGACCCCGTGGTCGAGTTGCGGTGATTTTGC
>NZ_JBEZDC010000021.1:0-128298 GCF_040647935.1 Micromonospora sp. NPDC049204
TATAAATCATAATTGGCACTGGCTTTACAAGCACCCTGTTGAGTTCTCAAAGAACAACCACACACCGACCAGAAGCCCCACCTCAGTGGAACCCCGTTTCGGGGCAACCGCTCAAACCTACTTGGTCGAACTTTCATTGTCAACCTCATGTTCGAGGCGATCAATGTGGTTCGTCCGGACCCACGATGACGCACGCCGAACCCGGCGGTCGTTGCTGTCGTGGGAAGCCTCAGACCGGCCGATCGCCGCTTCGCGGCCATCCGCCCGGCTCCTGCCGGCTTCAGAACCTTACCCGGTCGGCTTCGCGTTCGCAACCCCGCTTCCGGGATGTTCCGCACCGCCCGATCCCCAGTCTCGCTCGGCCTCTCCGCCACGAGCCTGGCGCCCGTTCTCGGCCGGTTTGTCCGGCCTCCCCCGTGCAGAGAGAAAGTTACGCGGACGGCCCGGAGAAGGCAAATCAGGGTTCATCACTGGTTCGGATCGGCTGGTTCGCAACGGTCCCGGTACAGGCGGAGACGCGGGCCGTCCTGCCGTGCCAGAGTGTCTGACATGGATGAGTCCGGGCTCGGCACCACTGTGCTCGCCGAGGAGTCGCTGCTCGGCGTCCTCCTGCCGTTCTGGCAGGTGGTGATCGGTGCGGTCGTGCTCGTCGTACTGGTGCTCTCCGTGGGACGACTGGCCCGACGGGGCAAGTCCCGAATGACCACCGCGCTGCTGATAACCGCCGCGGCCATCGCCGGGTTCGCGGTCATCGGCGTCCTGCTGGAGGGCTGAGGCTCAGAGCCGCCGGTTGGCCAGGCTGGGCAGCTCGGCCCGGATCGCGGCGAGCCGGCCGAGGTCCAGGTCGACCACTGACACACCCGGGCCGTCCGGCACCTGGCTGAGGACCGTCCCCCACGGATCGACCACCATGCTGCGTCCGAAGCAGGTGCGGCCCGGGTCGTGGTCGCCGGTCTGGCCGGCCGCAGCCACGAAGCACTGGTTCTCGATGGCGCGGGCTCGCAACAGAACCTCCCAGTGGTCCCGGCCGGTGTGCATCATGAATGCCGCCGGGACCACCAGCAGCTGTGCCCCACCATCGGTGGCGAGCAGCCGGTACAGCTCCGGGAAGCGCAGGTCGTAGCAGATCGACAGGCCGACCCGCAGACCCTCGACATCCACCACCACCGGCTGAACCCCGGGTGCGACAGTCGCCGACTCCCGGTAGGAGACCCGGCCAGGGATCTCCACGTCGTACAGATGGATCTTGCGGTAGCTCGCGGCCAGACTGCCGGAGCGGTCGAAGACCAGAGACGTGTTCCAGGTGTGTTCCGGGTCCGGGCCGGCCTCGTGGAAGGAGCCGGCCACCAGCCAGATGCCGAGCCGCTGGGCGACCTCGGCGAAGAAGCTGCCGACCTCGCCGTCCACCGGCTCCGGCTCGGGCATCCCAGCGGCCGGGCCGAGGTAGTCGACGTACTCCGGCAGGACGGCGAGGTCCGCGCCGCCGGCGGCCGCGCGGCTCAGCAGGGCCTCCGCGGTGGCCAGGTTGGCCTTACGGTCGTCCCGGGCGTTGAGTTGGCAGACCGCGACGCGCATGAGCACAGGGTACGGCGGGGAGGGCGGCGCGGACAGCGTCACAGGCTGGCCAACACCAACGCACCGGCCGCGAAGCCGAGCCCGGTGATCTGGACGGCGCGCAGCCGTTCCCGGTCGACGGCCAACGCCAGCAGCACGGTGCTGGCCGGGTAGAGCGCGGCAAGCGCCGCGACGATGCTCAGGTGACCACGGGCAGCGGCGGCCAGGAACAGCGCGTTGGCGCCACTGTCGAGCAGACCGGCGACCGCCGCCCAGCCCAACTCCCGCCGCCCGAGGCGCAGCGGCGTCCGGGTGCCGACGGCCAGCGCGAGGCCAAGCGCGATCGAGCTTGCCCGAACCGCCGCCACCGGCCACATCCCCGCGCTCTCGTCGGCCTGGCCCAGGAGGGTGAAGAAGACACCGAACAGCGCCCCGGCGGCGAGGGCGAGCCCGACGAGCCGGGCCGGGATCGCTCGCCTGCCGCCGCTCTCCCCCAGGCTGACCAGGGCGATGGCCACCACCGCGAGGCCGGCGCCGGTGAGCGCCAGGGCACCCGGGAAGGACGCCGTGAAGAGACCGGCGACGATCGGCACCACTGCCGCGGTGATCGCGGTGATCGGTGCCACCACCGCCATCATCCCGCCCGCGAGAGCCCGGTAGAGCAGCATGATGCCGCCCCCGCCGGCCAGCCCGGCGAGCAGCCCCCAGCCGAGGTCACCGATGTGCGGGGTTCCGGGTACGGCAAGCGCCAACACGACCAGCAGCGGGACGCTCAGCAGTTGGGAGATCACGGTTACGGCGATCGGTGCGGCGTGCCGGGACGCCTTACCGCCGGAGAAGTCGGCCGTGCCGAACGCGAGGGCGGACAACGCGGCCAGGACAATGGGTATCATGCATGTGTCGTACCACAATAGTGACCGTGAGGGATAGTTTAATGACCGAGCCGAGTCCGGATCGGGTGGGCGCGGTTACGGCTGCGGTAGCCCGACAGGTACGCGACCTACGGGCCGCCCGAGGGTGGTCCTTCGACGAGTTGGCCGGTCGGTCCGGGGTGAGCAAGGGCATGCTCGTGCAGATCGAGGGCGCGCGTACCAACCCGAGCGTCGGCACGCTGTGCCGGGTCGCCGACGCGTTCGGCGTCAACATCGCCCAACTACTCGAACCAGCCGAGGAACGGGCCGTGAAGATCAGTTCAGCCGGGGAGGCGCCCGTGCTCTGGCAGGGCGAGCACGGCGGCACGGCCCGCCTGCTGAGCGGGTTGGGCGAGCCGGATCTCGTCGAGCTGTGGGACTGGCGGCTACTCCCCGGGGAGTCCCAGCGTTCCCTCGACCACCCACGTGGCACCCGCGAGGTGCTGCACATCCTGGACGGCACGGTGGTCGTCCGGGTCGACGGGCAGGACCATCCCGTCCGCGCCGGTGAGACCATCGAGATTCACGCCGATCGGGAGCACGGCTACCGCAACGACGGCGATGCCCCGGCCCGGCTGATGATGGTGACCGTCACCCCGTCGGGCGAATGGGACCGCCGGACGCGATCACGCCGGCCGCGTCAGGAGTAGAGCGGCCGGCGTGATGTCCGGTGGGATCAGGCCGACTTCTCCTCGCGGTCCCGCCGGGCCCGACGCCCGGTGAACTCGCGCGGAACGATTGTCGGGTTGACGTTCTCCAGGACCACCTCACGGGTGATCAACACTCGGGCGGCATCGGGGTTGCTCGGCACCTCGTACATCGCGGAGAGCAGCACCTCCTCGATGATCGCCCGCAGGCCACGGGCACCGGTGCCCCGCAGCATCGCCTGGTCGGCAATCGCCTCCAGCGCCGGCTCGTCGAACTCCAACTCGACACCGTCCAGCTCGAACAAGCGCTGGTACTGCCGGACCAGGGCGTTACGCGGCTCGGTGAGGATCCGCACCAGGGCGCTGCGGTCCAGGCTGCGCACGTTGGTGATCACCGGCAACCGGCCCACGAACTCGGGGATCAACCCGAACTTGAGCATGTCTTCCGGCATGACCTGGCTGAAGATGTCGTCGGTCGAGCGCTCGGAGACCGAACGGAGCCGGGCACCGAAACCGGTGCCGCCCTGCCCGGTGCGGGACTCGATGATCTGATCCAGACCAGCGAAGGCGCCACCACAGATGAACAGCACATTCGTGGTGTCGATCTGGATGAACTCCTGATGCGGGTGCTTACGCCCACCCTGCGGCGGCACGTTCGCCACCGTGCCCTCGAGCATCTTGAGCAGAGCCTGCTGCACACCCTCGCCGGAGACGTCCCGCGTGATCGACGGATTCTCCGACTTGCGGGCGATCTTGTCGACCTCGTCGATGTAGATGATGCCGGTCTCGGCACGCTTGATGTCGTAGTCCGCGGCCTGGATCAGCTTGAGGAGGATGTTCTCCACGTCCTCGCCGACGTAGCCCGCCTCGGTCAGCGCGGTGGCGTCGGCGATGGCGAACGGGACGTTCAGCATGCGGGCGAGGGTCTGCGCCAGGTGGGTCTTGCCGCACCCGGTGGGGCCGAGCAGCAGGATGTTGGACTTCGCCAGCTCGACGGCATCGCTGCCGGAGCCCGGCGCGTTGGCCGCCTCAGCCTGGATCCGCTTGTAGTGGTTGTAGACCGCGACCGCGAGCGCCTTCTTGGCCTGATCCTGCCCCACGACGTAGTTGTCGAGGAACTGGCAGATCTCCATCGGCTTGGGAAGCTCTTCCCACTTCACCTCGCCGGACTCGGCCAACTCCTCTTCGATGATCTCGTTACAGAGATCGATGCACTCGTCGCAGATGTAGACCCCTGGGCCCGCGATGAGCTTCTTGACCTGCTTCTGCGACTTACCGCAGAAGGAGCATTTCAGTAGGTCGCCGCCGTCACCGATCCGTGCCACCTACGTTCTCCCTGCACTCGTCGGCCGGAGACCCGGCCCTGACCTGCGGACGCTGCGCGCCGCCCGGTTTGGTTCACCCCACCGGCCCAACCGGCGAAGCGGTACGGACCCGACGTTACCCGCTGGCGGGGCATTCTCCGACCCCCAAAAGGGGTGTGTCAGAGGTCGGCCGGGAACTGCACGCCCCGGCCAACCTCTGACCCGGTACTGCTCAGCTGGCGGAGTGGGTCGCCAGCAGACCCTTCTTGCGGCTGGTCAGGATCGTGTCGACCAGCCCGTACTCCTTGGACTCCTCGGCCGTCATGATCTTGTCACGGTCGATGTCCTTGCGAACCTGCTCGATCGGGCGGTTGCAGTGGCGGGACAGCATGTCCTCCAACTGCGTCCGCATCCGCAGGATCTCCCGGGCCTGGATCTCGATGTCCGAGCCCTGCCCGTAGCCGCCCTCGGTGGCCGGCTGGTGGATGATGATCCGCGAGTTCGGAAGAGCCATCCGCTTACCCGCGGTGCCCGCCGACAGCAGCACCGCTGCCGCGCTGGCGGCCTGCCCGAGGCAGACCGTCTGGATGTCCGGACGGACGTACTGCATGGTGTCGTAGATCGCCGTCATCGCGGTGAACGAGCCACCCGGCGAGTTGATGTACATGATGATGTCGCGGTCCGGATCGGTGCCCTCGAGCGTCAGCAGCTGGGCCATCACGTCGTTGGCCGACGCGTCGTCCACCTGGACGCCGAGGAAGATGATCCGGTCCTCGAAGAGCTTGTTGTACGGGTTCGACTCCTTGACCCCGTACGACGTGCGCTCGACGAACGACGGCAACACGTAGCGGTTGTGCACGGCCGCGAACTGGGGCGGCAAGCTCAGATCGGTCATCGTCAGCTCCTCAGCTCAGGGTCCCGGCGCCATCCGGAACCTGTGCGGCCCCGATGATCACCTTGTCGATGAAGCCGTAGTCCATGGCCTCCTGGGCGGTGAACCAACGGTCCCGGTCCGAGTCCGCCTCGATCTGCGACTGACTCTGGCCGGTGTGGTGCGCGACCCGCTCCTGGAACATCCGCTTCGTGTAGAGCATCTGCTCCGCCTGGATGGCGATGTCGGACGCCGTGCCGCCCAGACCACCGGACGGCTGGTGCATCATGATCCGGGCGTGGGGCAGGGCGTACCGCTTGCCCTTGGTGCCCGCGCAGAGCAGCAGCTGGCCCATCGAGGCCGCCATGCCCATCGCCACGGTCGACACATCGTTGTCGATGAACTGCATGGTGTCGTAGATCGCCATGCCGGAGTAGACCGAGCCACCCGGCGAGTTGATCCACAGGTTGATGTCGCGGTCCGGGTCCTCCGCGGCGAGCAGCAGCAGCTGCGCGCAGATGCGGTTGGCGACCTGGTCGGTCACCTCACTGCCCAGGAAGATGATGCGTTCCTTGAGCAACCGGTTGTAGACCGAGTCGTCGAGGTTGCCAATGGAGTCGCCACCGCGCGCGTCAATCGCCCGGAGCGACTTCTTGGGGATGTGCATGTCGGTCATGGCAGCCCTTCGCTCTCCGTACCGTCTTTCCCGACACTAACCGCTGTGCGGGGCGGCAGAGTCCCGGTCGGGGCACTGTTCGCTCTCAGCGCAGCTGTGTCGAGGGCACCCGCGGCGCGGGCTTCCGGGCGTACCCGGCAACGCTGACTTCCGGGCGTACCCGGCAACGCTGACTTCCGGGCGTACCCAGAAATGGATTCGGCCGCCGTCCACCGCACAGCGGCGGACGGCGGCCGCACCCGACGATCAGTGGTCGTGGTTGTGCTCCGCCTCGTTGGCGGCACGGAGGGCGTCGAGGGTGACCTCGTTGCCGGCCGAGTCCTTGATCGTGATCCGCTCCATGACGGCGGCGAGCGCCTTGCCTCGCCGCACGTCGCCGAAGACCGCGGCGGCCGCGCCGGAGCGCACCAGCTGGTCGTAGTACTGCTGCGGAGCCATGCCGGCGCGCTGCGCCCGGTGCACGATCTCGTGCCCGAACTCGTCGTCGGAGACCTGCACGTCCTCCGCGTCGGCAAGCGTGTCCAGCAGGAGCTGGACCTTGACGCCCTCGGTCGCCGCCTCGGTCAGCTCGGCGTCGATCTGCTCCTCGGTCTTGTCCTCGGCCGCGAGGTATTCCTCCATCGAGGCGCCGATCCGCTCCAGCTGGTCGACCATCGCCTGCTTGCGGCTCTCGACCTCCTCGCGGACGACACCCTCCGGGGCCGGAATCTCGGCGGCCTCGACCAGCTGCGCGAGCGCCTTGTCGCGAGCCGCGTAGATCTGCTCGACCTGCTTGCCCTGGTTGACCCGGGCACGCAGGTCGCCGCGCAGCTCCTCGATCGTGTCGAACTCGCTCGCCATCTGGGCGAACTCGTCGTTCAGCTCGGGCAGCTCCTTCTCCTTGACCGTGCGCACGGTCACCGCCACCTCGGCGTCCCGGCCGGCGAAGTCGCCGCCGACGAGCTGGGTGGTGAAGGTGGTGTCGTCGCCGGCGGCAAGCCCGACGACGGCCTCGTCCAGACCGGGCAGGAGCTGCTTGCTGCCCACCTCGTGGGAGATGTTGCTCGCCTGGCCGCCCGGCACGTCCTCGCCGTCGACCGTGGCGTTCAGGTCGATCTGGACGTAGTCGCCCTCGGCGGCGGCCCGCTCGACGGTCTTGAGGGTCGCGAAACGCTCCCGCAGGTTCTTCACCTGCTCGTCGATCTCGCTCTCGTCGATCTGCAGCTCGTCGACGGTCACCTCGATGGAGGACGCGTCCGGGATGGTGATCTCCGGACGGACGTCGACCTCGGCGGTGAAGTTGAGCGAGTCACCGTCGTTGAACTCGGTGATCTCGACCTCGGGGCGCCCCAGCGTCTTGAGGTCGTGCTCGCGCACCGCGGCGAGGATGTTCTCCGGGATGGCCTCCTGCACCGCCTCGTTGAGGACGGTGCCGCGGCCGACCCGCTGGTCGATCACCGCGGTCGGCACCTTGCCCCGGCGGAAGCCCGGAACCTGGACCTGCGAACCGATCTCCCGGTACGCCTTCTTGAGGCTCGGCTCGAGCTCGACGAACGGCACCTCGATGGCGAGCCGCACGCGCGTCGGGCTCAGAGTCTCGACGGTGCTCTTCACAGGCGTACTCCTTGACGGATCTCAGTTGAGTCTGGGCGTGATTCAGCCCATCGAGTGTAGGCGAGCCGGCCTGACGCTCCGGCATCGCCCGGGAACCGCGGTGGCGGCACCCGGGGCGGCCCGGCCGCGGACGACAGTCGGGGTGGCGGGATTTGAACCCACGGCCCCTCGCTCCCAAAGCGAGTGCGCTACCAAGCTGCGCCACACCCCGTGGCGACGTGCAGTCTATGCCGTCGGCACGACTCAGGCGGTGCCGGGGCACCCACCACCCGGACACATCTTCCCAAACCGTCCGTATCACCCATGTAGCACGGCGCCGGGGCGGCCTCGGGGGCCTCGGCGGCCTCGGCGGGTGGAGATCCACACGACGTCATGAATCTCGCGGTATCCGGAGGCCGGAGAGACCACGACATCCGTGCCGTGGAGTGGATCTTCGGGCTGCGGCGGGGGGCGCACGCACAGCCCGGTGCCGCCGGGCGGTGACGTGGCTTCGCGGCCGGCAGAGACATTGGGTAAGCTGTCTGCGCACACCGTTTCGGCGGGGTGCACGCGGGCGTAGCTCAATGGTAGAGCTTCAGTCTTCCAAACTGACTACGCGAGTTCGATTCTCGTCGCCCGCTCGGCAATGGTGGCCCAGGTCAGGGATGGTTTCCGACCTGGGCCACATTCATGCCCATCGTGAATCCGTCCTGCTTGGCGAATCCGTCCCGGGACCGGCGCGACAGCCGGCCTCGACGGCACGACCAGCCCGCTGGCGATGGGTGACAGCCGCGCTCGGCACCCGGGACGCGGAGACGCCGTCCCGGATCACCTCGGACGTGTCACGACACGCGCGGCAACGCGAGCCAGTCCTGCCAGCTGATGTCCCGGCCCAGGTAACGGGGCTGCCGGAAGGGCCACTCGGTGGCGATCCACTGCGGCACCAGCGCGTCGAGCGCCCGCTCCGCCGCGCTGCCGACCAGGTCGTCCACCACCCACCAGGAAATCTCGCCGTCGGCGCCGACGCGCTCAGGCGGGTCGATGTAGACACATCCGAGGAGCGCCGTCTCCGCCTCGTCGAACAGCGCGTAGTTGAACGACTGGTGCGCGGCGATCTCCTTCTCGTGCCGCAGCAGGTCGGCGCGGTCCTCGTCATAGGTCATCGTCTCCGGGGGCCAGGCCCAGGCCGGGCCGAAGATCTCCCACAGGCGCTCTCGGGAGCCCATCACGGCGGGGTAGTCGAGCGCGGTGTCCGCCTCCCTGATCGGCCGCAGGTGCAGCGAGCTGTCGGGCACGGGCACGCGCACGGGGTGGACGAAGTCATCGGGCAACCAGCTCATGGGCCGAACTATCGCCGGTGGGTGCGGGGTGGTCCAGGGGTTTACGCGCCGCGGCGGACCACAGAAGATCAGCAGGAGCTGGAGATCCTGGTGACGTGGGGGCGGACGGCCAGGCACCGGTGGCGCAGGTTGAGCTGGGCGATGGCCTCCGCGTACCTGCCGTGGTGGACGTCGGTCAGGACCACCATCGGGTAATGGGCGTCCGCAGCAGTGAGTGCGCTGATCGGCAGGGAGAGGTGGAACAGTTTGCGGATCTCCACCAGTGCCCTCACCCCGGGACGGTGGGTGACCAGGACGTCGATCGGCCCGGTCGACGCTGCCGTATCCCCGAGATCTTCGGCCGAGTCGATCGACCGGAAGCCGTCCGCCGCCAGGAGCGACAACTGACCGGCAGGTGTGCCGTCGACGGTGCCCACCGCTCCGAGGCCGATGAGGACGACCTCGGGATCGCTGTCGTTCCGCGCGACGAAGAGGCCGACGCCGCCGCCGTCGTCCCCGATCAGCAACAGGTCAGGTGCGTAGTCCGGGATCTCGTACGTGCGGTTGCGTTCGGCGATCTCGTCCGGACCGTAGACGGACACGTCGGCTGCGGCGTCCACCGGCCGCTCACCCGTCCACACGTCGAGCAGCGCCTCCGGCGGCCGGACGCCAACCTGGGCCTCGACCTGCTTGGCGAGCGACTCCCGATCGTCGTCCACGAAACGCTCCCGGTCCCGACGGCCCAAACGGCGCTGATGCTGTTGAAGTGAACCATTCTCATCGCGATCAGGGGTCGCCACGACCCGACCGGACCACGATCACGGACGACTCATCGACCCGGTCCATCGGGCCGGGTCAAGCCCAGGCATCCCCGAACCGCGGGCCGGGCGACGGCGCACGTGGTAGGCGCAGGCCAGGGCGAGCACTATCGGTCCCCAGAGCGCTATCGGGCTGATGCACACCATGGCCAGCGCCTGCCACCAGCCGTTCTCGTACGCCACGCCGTCGGACACACCGACCCAGGTGAGCGCCATCCAGCCCGAGACCGTGGTCAGAAGCAGTCCCCCGACCACGGCCGGGACAACCGTCGCCATGGACGGCACACGTCGGCCACCGATGACCGGGATCCAGCTCGGGACCACCTCGCCCCAGCCGCGCACCAGACCGATGCTGAGCAGCGCCAGCAACTCGGTGAGCACACTGAGTCCGAAGACGTACGGAATGGCGATCCACAACGGTGACACGGGTGCGTCGTCGAGCTGACCCATGTCGAAGTTGAAGGCAAACGGCAACCTCCACAGGCAGGAGGGAAGCAGCAACCAGGGAAGCGCGTAGGCGGCACGGAGCGCCCAGCGTGGCACGGGCTGTTCGGTGTCGCTGCTGGCCGGGGCCGCGTGCAACAGGGTGATCGCCATATGCCAAATCCTTCACCGGCGTCGACGACAGCTGATCCCCGGTGAGGACCAGTCACCTCCCCCGCGCGAGCTAGGGCGCGGCGCCGGCCGGGCATCCCCGAGCCGGTGCCGCACGGGTCAGCGCAGGTGGAATCGTTCGTCGACCGCGAGGGCCGCCAGTTGCGGCACGGAGAACGGCAAGGTGGTCAACCCCGGCCGACTCTCGTCGAGCTTCGCGCCCTGCGCCACGTAGACCACCACGCCGTCCGGGTGCCGGTAGGCAGACCACTGGTCGAGCCGGTCGTCGTTGCCCGGTCGGACCACCACGCCGACCTGCGCCGCCCCGACCGTTTCGAGCTGGCATTCGCCCTGCATGCCCCAGAAGTCGCGGGCCAGGGCGCACGGGTCGGTCGGCAACTGGGTGCCGGCGTCGTGCACCTCGACGATCACGCGCCCGGTGCGGTTGCCCTTGGCCACGGCGACCGAGGACAGGTAACTCCACCTGTCGACGCCGTCCACCTTCTCCTCGAACTGCGCCTGGTGGGTCCGCAACGTCCGCTGGTCGGCGGGCTGGCTCGCCGGATCCTCCGGCGCGGTGTAGCCGGTGGGCACCACGGCGACGACCTCGTTGAGCAGGTGGACGCCCCGGTCGTGCTGGGATCCGGCCCGCGCCGTCCGGTCCTCCTGCGGTTTGCCGTCCGGTCCGGTCGGCCACGGCTCCTTGGTGTCCCCCGTCGCGTCCAGAGACACCAGTGGCCCCCGGCCCGCCGGTTGGTAGACGAGGTCGTCCGGAGTGGTGACGACCGCGAAGCCGGTGACCGCCAGCACGACGGCCGCCGATCCGAGCGACGTCCACAACGCGCGGCGGCGGAACTGTGCCCGACGTGCGGCGGCGAGCGCGGCACCCGTACTCAATGGTGGTGGCGGGGTGGTGTTCGCCATCTCGCCGCGCAACGCGTCGCGCAACTCTTGTCCGTTCATCGCTCCCCCATCTCGATCCCGCTGTAAGTGGGTGCCAGGAGGCCGCGCAGCGTGTCGAGCCCGCGTGCCGCCTGGCTCTTCACCGTCCCTGGAGAGCAGTCCAACAGCCCTGCGACGTCCTCGATCGACTGGTCCTCCCAGTAGCGGAGAACCAACACCGCCCGTTGGCGCGGTGCGACGCGGGCCAGGGCCTCAAGCAGCACCAGCCGACTCTCCGGCGAGTCGGGAGCGATCACCTGTTCGGCGTCTTCGCCCCCCACCCGTTCGCGCCGCCACCAGCCGCGACGCCGCTCGTCGAGGAACGTCCGGACCAGGATCTGCCGGACGTAGCTGTCGAGCACCTCGTGCCGCGAGATCCGGTGCCAGACCCGGTAGAGCTTGACGAACGTGGTCTGCACCAGGTCTTCCGCCCGGTGCCAGTCGCCGCACAGCAGGTACGCCGTGGCGCGCATGGCAGCGGAGCGTGCCGCGAAGTACTCGGCGAACGCCTCGTCGCGATCGCTCATTCAGGCCTCCGATTCCCGTTTCGAGATAGACACGCGGGGTCTCACCCGGGGGGTTGCCTCGCAACTCGTGCGTGTCTCGGAGGGATCAACGCCGAACGGGCCGCCGAGGCGACAAACCCCGACGACGGGCGTCACTCACCAGCACCCGATCGCGCGGGCGGCGCTGTCGGCTCAGGCGAAGTCGCGGCGCTTCAACTTGGCCCGCCGGCCGTCCGGGTGGTGCCAGACGATCCCCTCGTACCGGGGGTGCGCCAGCAGCCAGTCACGCAGACCGTCCAGGTCACGCGGCACGTCGAACTGTTCGGCGTCGGCGTGCGGCACGAGCTCGTGGCCCCGTACCCCCTCGGGGTTGCCGTTGATCTTCGGGCCGATCAGTTCGTAGGTGCCGGGAGGCCGCCGTTCCGGCCCGGCGGCGGCCAGGGCCTCGGCGTGGTACCTGGCGTACGGCGACTGCTCGACCGGCTCCCAGCCCATGGTCTTGCCCGTCACGTCGTCGGTCATCACCGGGCGGTAGCCCGACGGCTGCGGCCGGCCCGGCCGCACCTCGCGCCGCGCCCACCACACGCCGTCCTCGTCGAGCAGCACACAGGTGCCGTCGTACTTTCGCGTCGACGTCCCCTCCCCGTCGAGGACCCACTGGCAGGTGGGGTTGACCTCGGGCAGGACGTGCCTGCGGTCGTCGGGGTCGCGGAGAAAGAGGGTGGGAATCTTCTTCACCCGAGCATGGTCCCATCGGCCCGAAGCGATTTATCGCGGGAACTGGGGTCCTGGACGCGAGACGGACCGGTCCCCGCACGGATGAACCGTGGCCAGCGGGGTATGCGGCGGCCCTGTCTGGTGGAGGAGACGACCGGCCTCGCGGCGTGCCGCGAGGCCGACGCCCGGGCGGGCGGCGCTCGCCGGCCGCCTGGGCGTTTCCCCGATCCTCAGTTCGAGGAGATCCAGTTCCAGGCCGAGACGACCCACTCGGTCTGCTGGAGCCACGCCACACCCAGGCCGACGAGGAACACCGCCGTCGCCAGGTGGGCACCGCGGGCGCTGCGCCGCACCCGTCCGAGCTGCCGCTCCCACACCACCCGGCCGACCAGCCGGGACAGGGCGAACAGGCCGACCGCCACCAGCAGGCTGAGCACCAGCACCAGCACCGGACCAGTCAGGTCGCCCTGGCCGGAGAGCGCCCAGATCCCCCAGCAGACGAACGCGAACAACCCGGCCGCCGCGCTCCACTCACCGCCGCGGCGCAGTTGCGCCATCCGCCAGCTCAGGGGCCGACGCGGGGCCGGCTCACCGGGCCAGCCGGTGCCGGTCGGCTCCTGCTCGACCACCGGGAACGGCTCGGTCCGCGGGGTGCGCGCCTGACCTACCGGGGCCACGCCCCGGCGGAACGCGTCACGCTGCGGCGGCACCCCGACGCCGGCCTGCGGTGGCACCTCCACGGTCCGCTCCGCCCACGGCTGCGTCTGGTCTGCCATCTCGTCCTCCCCCTGACCGACGGCATCACCGCCGCCTGAATCCGAGGGTAACCAGCCGGCAAACAGGTCGCCGACCCCGCCCGGGACGCGCAGCGGCACGACAGTGCCGAATCGCACGCCGGGCAGGGTACGGTCGGCGGATGGGTGACCCCGACCGACGACGGCGACGGCTACGCCACCACCCCGACCCGGAGCCGGCCGGTCGGAGCACCGACACCCCGACGGCCAGCACCGCAGGTGGGCACGACGGCGACAACCCGCCCCCGCGCCGCCGCAACTACGGCGGCGACGAGCGCGACGGCGAGCGGGGCCTGCGCGGGTTGGTCGGTTCCGGTTCGTCCCAGGTGGGGCTCAGCGCCGCGCTCCGGGCCCGGGACGCCGCCCGACCCAGCGACGACGACCTGGCCGAGGCGGAGGCCCGGGTGGTGGTCGTCCGACGCAACTGGGTGCCCCGCGAGGAGTTGCCCCGCTCGCCGCGCTGACTGCCGCCCCGGGCGGGGACGCCGGTGCCGGAGCCGGAAGCGCCGGCCGGTCAGGGCAGGTCGGGCAGCTGCCGGGTCTTCTCGTAGTCGGCCACCTGGGTGATCCGGCGGGCATGCCGCTCGTTGCCGGAGAACGGCGTGTTGAGGAACGCCTCGACGATGCCCGTGGCGTCGTCCAGCGTGTGCTGGCGGGCGCCGATCGCGACCACGTTCGCGTCGTTGTGCTGACGGGCCAGTTGGGCGGTCTCCACGCTCCACGCCAGCGCGGCGCGGACCCCGGCGACCTTGTTCGCGGCGATCTGCTCACCGTTGCCGGACCCACCGATGACCACACCGAGGCCCGTCTCGTCGGCCACCACCTGGTCGCCGGTGTGCAGGCAGAACGTCGGGTAGTCGTCGTCCGGGTCGTAGCTGTGCGGGCCGACGTCGACCACGTCGTACCCCTGTTTGGCCAGGTGGTTGGCCAGGTGCACCTTCAACTCGAAACCGGCGTGATCGGATCCCAGGTAGACGCGCATACCGCGCAGTCTCTCAGGCCGTGCTCTCCGACGACGCGCGGGCGGCGTCGGAGAGCCGGGTTCGTCACACGGTCGGGTGCGGGACCGCTCAGCGCGGCAGCTCGGCGACGACCAGACCGCCGCGCGCCTTCGGGGTGAACCAGGTGCTCTTGCGGGGCATCTTCTCCCGGGCGAGGTTTACCGCGACGAAGTCCGCCACGGTCACCGGCGCGATCAGGACCGCCAACTCGGCCCGTCCGGCATCGACCTCACCGGTGAGCCAGCTCGCCGGGTAGTCGCCGCCGACGTAGGTGATCCGCTTGTCGCCCGGGTCCAGACCGAGCGCGTCGCGCAGCAGCAGCCGCTCGACCAGGGCGTGGTCCAGGTTCTCCAGGTCGCCGGCCGCCGTGGCGGGCAGGCGCACCGCGTACCCCTGGTCGCCGAGGCGGAGGTGCACGGTGCCGCCGGCCGCCGGGACCTCGACCGGGCCGTCGATCGGCGCGACCTCGGCGCCCGCCGCCCGCAGCCGGTCGAGCAGCTCGGCCGGTGTGGTGGTCAGCTCGCTGACCAGCCGGTTGTAGGGCTGGATGGCGACCGACGCGGGCGTGGTGACCACGGCCAGGAAGCGCGGCAGCCCGCCGGTCTGTGCGGCCAGGCTGCGGTGGTTACCGTCGGCGACGACCAGCTCCCCACCACCGGCGAGAGCGGTGAGCGTGGCCTGCTCCGGGCCGGGGCCGAGCAGCCAGATGGCATGGGTGCGGCCCGCCTGGTCGGTGTCCGTCGCGGCGGGCGCGCCGGCCGTCTCGGTCGCCGCCGCGAGCGCGGCGTGCAGCTCGTCGCCGCGCCCGGTCTGCAACAGGAGTACGGGTGAGAGCAGGTGACCAAGCGCCTCGGCCAACGCCACCCGCTCGCGCACCTTGGCGATGAAGACGTCCTCGTTGCGGATGACCAGACCGGGCTCGTCGGCCCGGGTGGAGATCTGGTCGGTGTCCACCATCGCGAACAGCCCGTACGCCGACTCCTCGCCGGGCGCGCTGATCCGGTAGAGCACGACCACCTGCTCGGCGGGTGTGTAGCTGCCGTCGGCCTTCGCCTCGGCGAGGCGGGCCACCGCGTCCGGCAGCGCGTCGAGGAACGACGTGCCCAGACTCTGTGGGGCGCGATGCGGCATCTCGATGCCGAGAGCACTGTGCGGGTTCGCCTCGATGATCGCGGTGATCTCCGCGTCGTCGGCGAACTCGTCGTAGTTTTGCGCGCCGGTGCCACCAGTGGTGACCCACGCCCGGGAGATCGGATGCACGACGGTCATGCCCACTGACGCTACCGGCGGCGGTGTCGCCACCGACGGGGACCCGCGCGGGGGTCCACCAGATGAAAGCGCCGAGCCGGTCAGCTGGCGCGGTCGGAGGCGCCCCGGCGGTGCCTGCCTGCCGCCGGTCCGGCGTTGCCCCGTCGACCGATCGCGGCCGGCCCGGTGTTCACGGCGCGGCGGGGCGACGCGGGCGGCCCCGGTACCGGACGGTCGGGAGGCGGGGACGGCACGGGACGCGGGCTCAACGGCGGCGTCGGCACCGGACGCGGAGCGGTGGGTGCCGGCGGGGGCGGCGCGGGTTCGGCCGGTGCGGCAGCCGACGGCAGGACCGGAGCCGACGCCACGGCGGCAGCCACCGCCGCGACCGGCGGTAGCGGCGCAACCGGCGGTAGCGGCTCGAGCGCCGGTGCCACCGGTGGCGCGGAACCGGCAAGCGGTGCCGCGGGCTCGACCGGGGTCAGCCGTGAGGTCACCGGAACCCGGGCCACGCCGACCACGATGGGCGGCGCGAGCAGATCCACCATGTGGGCGGGAAGGTCGGGGCGGACCGCCGGCCAGCGGGAGTCGTCGACCGACCAGTAGGCCGCGCCGGGAGTCTCGATCACCCCCGGTCGGGTCAGTTGATCGTCACCGGACGCACGGTGCTTGGCCATCGGGAATGCCTCCACGAACTGCGGGGTGCGGCCCTGCGGGTCGCTGCGGCGGACATGCAGGCCAACGACGCGGGCAGTCTCCCGGTGACGGGGCGGGCACCGCCGACCCACGACACGCCGAGCGAACGTGCGTGGCGCCGTGCCGTCGGGACGACCGCCCTGCCAACGCCGGGCGTTGACAGGGCAGCCCTCCGCAGCTCAGTCGAAGATCGGGCTCTGCTCGCGGGTGCGCTTGAGCTCGTAGAAGCCCGGGGTGCCGGCGACCAGCAGGACGCCGTCCCAGAGTCGCCCGGCGGCCTCCCCCTTCGGGGCCGGGGTGATCACCGGGCCGAAGAACGCGACCGGCGTGCCGTCCGGGCCGGGCGCGTGGACGACCGGAGTGCCGACGTCCTGCCCGACCGGGCGCATGCCGGCCTCGTGGCTGGCCCGCAGCGCCTCGTCGTAGTCGGTGCTCTCGGCGGCCGCCGCCAGCGCCGGGTCCAGGCCGGCCTCGGTCAGCGCGGCGACGTAGAGCTCGTGGCGCCGCTCCTCCTTGCCGAGGTGGATCCGGGTGCCGAGCGCGGTGTAGAGCGGACGCAGGGCGTCGTTGCCGTACCGCTGCTCGGCGGCGATGCAGACCCGCACCGGCCCCCAGGCGGTCTTCAGGAACTCCTTGTAGTCCTCGGACAGCTCGTCCCGGCCGTCGTTGAGCACGGACAGGCTCATCACGTGGAAGCGGATGTCCACGGCACGGATCTGCTCGACCTCGAGCAGCCAGCGGGACGTGATCCAGGCCCACGGGCAGGCCGGGTCGAACCACATGTCGGCGGTGACACGTTCGGTCACGGTGAGATCCCTTCGCAACGGGGGCGCCGGCGGCGGTCGGCGTCTCAGGAGAATCTTCACCCCGAAGCGCATCGACCGGCACTCGAATGAGAGCGTGACCTCGGCCACCGGGACGGGGCCTTCATGGAAGACTCGAATCGAGCCGGCCGTCACGAGCGGTAGGCGAACGGGCGCCGCCGGGCGTACGGCGAGATGTGGGATGGAGAGAAACAGTGCCGGGAGTGCGCAACCTGACGCAGGTCGAGGCGACCGAGCGGGCCCGCCTGCTCAACGTGACGGGGTACGACATCAGTCTGGACCTGTCGAGCGCCGTGCTGGCGGCCGACGGCCGCACGTTCCGGTCGACGACCGAGGTCCGGTTCCGTTGCAGCGAGCCCGGCGCGAGCACGTTCATCGAGCTGGCGGCCGAGTCGGTGCGGTCCGCGACGCTGAACGGCACGCCCGTCGACCTCTCCGACTGGTCGGCCGAGAAGGGTCTGGTCCTGTCCGCGCTGGCCAGCGACAACACCCTGGTCGTCGAGGCCGACTTCAGTTACTCCAACAGCGGGCAGGGACTGCACCGGACGGTCGACCCGGTGGACGGCGAGACGTACCTGTACAGCCAGTTCGAGACGGCCGACGCGCAGCGGGTGTTCGCCTGCTTCGACCAGCCCGACCTGAAGAGCGTCTACACCTGGCACGCCACCGTGCCGGCGCACTGGCGGGCGGTGTCCAACATGCCGGTGCAGCGCGAGGAGCCCGCGGGTGAAGGGCTCAAGACGCTGCACTTCGCCGAGTCGCCCCGGATGAGCGCCTACATCACGGCCCTGTGCGCCGGGCCGTACCACGAGGTGCGCGACAGTCACGACGGCATCGACCTGGGGGCGTTCTGCCGGGCGTCGATGGCGCAGTACCTGGACACCGACGACCTGTTCCTGATCACCAAGCAGGGCTTCGACTTCTTCCACGAGAAGTTCGGCGTGCGCTACCCGCTGCCGAAGTACGACCAGCTCTGGGTGCCCGACTTCAACGCCGGCGCGATGGAGAACTTCGGCTGCGTGACGCACGCCGAGTCGCACTACCTGTTCCGCTCGCAGGTCACCGACTTCGAGTACGAGCAGCGGGCCAACACGATCCTGCACGAGCTGGCCCACATGTGGTTCGGCGACCTGGTCACCATGCGCTGGTGGAACGACCTGTGGCTCAACGAGTCCTTCGCCGAGTGGGCCAGCCACTGGTGCAACACCAACGCCACCCGGTTCACCGAGGCGTGGACGACGTTCCTGTCCATCCGGAAGAACTGGGGCTACCGGCAGGACCAGCTCTCCTCCACGCACCCGGTCTACACCGAGATGCCGGACATGGAGGCCGTCGAGGTCAACTTCGACGGCATCACCTACGCCAAGGGCGCGAGCGTGCTCAAGCAGCTCGTCGCGTACGTGGGTGAGGAGCCGTTCGTCGCCGGCCTGCGGGCCTACTTCGGCAAGCACGCCTGGGGCAACGCCACCTTCGACGACCTGCTCACCGAGTTGGAGGCCGCGTCCGGCCGGGAGCTGCGCAAGTTCGCCGCGCAGTGGTTGGAGACCGCGCAGGTCAACACGCTGCGACCGGAGGTGACCATCGGCGCGGACGGCACCTACGAGCAGGTGGCGGTCCTGCAGGAGGCACCGACCGCGTACCCGACGCTGCGCACGCACCGGATCGGCGTGGGCCTGTACGACCTGGCCGACGGGCGGCTGGTGCGCCGCGAGCGGTACGAGGTGGACGTGACCGGCGAGCGGACGGACCTCGCCGAGCTGCGCGGCGTCCGGGCCGCCGACGTGCTGCTGCTCAACGACGACGACCTGAGCTACACCAAGCTGCGCCTCGACGATCGCTCGATGGCGACCGTGGTGCAGCACATCGGTGGCTTCGAGTCGTCGCTGGCGCGGGCGCTCTGCTGGACCGCGGCCTGGGACATGATCCGCGACGCGGAGCTGTCCGCCCGCGACTACGTGGCGCTCGCGCTGAGTGGGCTGCCCGCCGAGACCGACATCAACCTGGTCACCGCGACCCTGCGGCAGGCGACCACCGCGCTCACCCTCTACGCCGACCCGGCCTGGGCGCCGACCGGCTGGGCCGATCTGGCCCGTACCGCCCGGGACGCGCTCGCCGCCGCCGAACCCGGCAGCGGGTTCCAGCTGGCCTGGGCCCGTGCGTTCACCTCGGCGGCCCGCTCCGACGAGGACCTGGCCACGCTGCGCGGCTGGCTGGACGGCACGGGTGCGCCGGCCGGGTTGACCGTGGACACCGAGCTGCGCTGGTCGGTCCTCGCCGCGCTGGTGGCCAACGGCGCCGCCGGCGCCGCCGAGATCGAGGCGGAACTGGCCGGTGACCGTACCGCCAGTGGCGAACGGGAGGCGGCGTACGCGCACGCGCTGGTGCCGACGGAGGAGAACAAGGCAGCCGTGTGGGCGCTGCTGACCGGCCCCGACGCGCTGCCCAACTGGCGGCACCGGGCGCTGTTGCAGGGCCTCGCCCACCCGGCGCAGGTGGAGCTGATCACCCCGTACCGGGAGAAGTACTTCGCGGCGATCGGCCAGGTGTGGGCCACCCGGGACAGCGAGCCGGCGCAGGAGTTCGTGCAGCTGGCGTACCCGGTCTACCTGGTGGAGGACGAGACGGTGGCGGCCACCGACGCGTGGCTGGCCGGCGACGGGCATCCCGGCCCGCTGCGCCGGCTGGTCGCCGAGGGCCGCGACGGCGTGGTGCGGGCACTCAAGGCCCGCGCGAAGGACGCGCCACAGAGCTGACCAGGGAGTACGCGGCCCGGTGCCGGCGTGGACGCAAGTCCTCGCCAGCATCGGGCCATCACCTCGGAAGATCGTGCTCGAACACGGAAACAGGGGCCTCAGCCGCAGCCGAGGCCCCTGTTTCCTGGATCGAGCACGATCTAGCTAGCGGGCGTGCGCGTCGTACCTACGTGGGAGGGCTCAGCCCTTGCCGGCGTGGCTGGCGAGCTGGTCGAGGCCGTTGATGATGCCGCCGGCCAGGTCGCCGCCGCTGAACGCACCCGCCATGGAGAGCGCGGCCAGTTTGGCGTACGTGTCGGGGATGCGCTTGCGCGCGTAGCGCCCGGTGATGATCTCCAGCTGGCGCTGGTTGGGCGACACCGCGATCAGCACCGACTTGTCGGGGTCGGCGAGCTGGCGGTGCAGCCGCTGGGCGTGCTCCCGGATCGGCTCGTCGAGACCGCCGACGAAGACCGAGAAGACCAGGCCGGTGCCCTTGTCGGCCAGGCGCAGCGCCTCGTCGATGCGCAGCAGCTGGCGGGTCGAGAAGGGCCCGTCCAGCACCTCGGGCGGATTTTCCGTCCCGGTCTGCTTCTCACCAACGGTCACTTGCGCCTCCGGTTCCACCGGCCGGCGCGTCGACGCTGGCCTGCTCAAGCTTGTGGCTGGTCAGCGCGGGCGCCTGCGCCCCCGCCGTCAGCGCGGTGCCGGCCGAGTCGGCCAGCTGCTCCGGACGGCCCAGGAACCAGACCGGAGTGAAGTCGAAGGGCCGGCCCGGCCGGTAGCGCTTGGCGCCACCGCCACCGCCGGTGGCACCCCCACGGCTACCGGCGTACGACAGGCCGGCGATGACCAGCACCGCGGCCAACGGGATGCCGACGAAGACCAGCAACGTCTCGGTAACAGACAATCCCAACGCCCCCAGGCGGAAGAAGGACGACCTCGAACAACCGGGTCGGATGGACGATCATGATGCCGACCACCCGACTCCGTCACCATTCACGTTAGCGGAGTCGACGGCCCGCCAGATTGCGGGGTGCCGATCCCATCCGTCACTGGAGTTCTCCAGTTGCGCAGCCGTCGCGATGAGCCGCGCGTCGTCGCCGTACCGGCCGGTCAACAGCACCCCGACGGGCAGGCCGTCGGTCGTGGTGCCCACCGGCAGGGACACGGAGGGATCGCCGGTGACGTTGAAGATGGCACAGTACGGCGAGAAGCGGCGTTGCCTGTCGAAATCGGCCGCCGGGTCACCGTCGGCGGTGAACCAGCCGACGGGTGCCTGCGGGGCCGCGAGGGTGGGGCAGAGCAGCAGGTCGCAGCCGGCGGTGCGACGGGCACCCAGCCGGACCTGTGCCTGCAACTCCCCGAGGGTTGCGGCCAGGGTGCCGGCGGAGATCTCGGCGCCACGGGCCCGCAGCAACCGGGTCAGCGGCAGCAGCTCCGCCTCCCGCTGGGGCGGCACCGGAGTGAGCGCCAGCACGTACCAGAGGATCTCGAACAGCGGCCACGCCGCCGGCCCGAGCGGCGGTGCCACCTCGACCACCTCGTGGCCGGCCGCGGTGAGCAGCGCGGTGGCCTGGTCCACGGCGGCCACGCAGTCGGGGTGCACCGGCTCGTCGGCGAGCATCGGCGTGGTGAACCGGCCGATTCGCAGCGGACCGGGATCGGCACGGCGCGCGGCGGCCAGGTAGCCGCCCGGCGGCGCGGTTGGCGGCAGGTAGGGCTCGCCGGGGACCGGCACCGCCATGACGTCGAGCAGCGCGGCGACGTCGGTGACGGTCCGCCCGAGCGGGCCGCTGGTGGGCAGGCCGAACGCGCCGGAGCCGATTGGCCCGCCGGAGACGAGGCCACGGCTCGGCTTGTAGCCGACGAGGCCGCAGAGCGCCGCCGGGATGCGCAGCGAGCCGCCGCCGTCGGACCCCTGGGCGACCGGGACCAGCCCGGCCGCGACCGCCGCCGCCGCGCCACCGCTGGACCCACCGGCGGTGTACGCCAGTTGCCACGGATTGCGGGCCGGTGGCGCGACCCGGCCCTCCGAGTAGAGCGAGCAGCCCAACTCGGAGGTGGTGGTCTTGCCGAGGCTGACCAGGCCGGCGGCCTTGATGAACCGGACCACGTCGGCGTCGACCGGCGGCACGAAGTCGACGAACGCGGCCGAACCGAAGGTGGTACGGATCCCGGCGGTGAGGGTCAGGTCCTTGATCGCGGTCGGCACACCGTGCAGCGGGCCACGCGCCTCGGTCGGCACGGCGTCGGCGGCGCGTGCGGCCTGCCGGGCGAGCTCCGGTGTGACGGTGACGAACGCGCCCACGGTGTCGCCGAGCGCCGCCACCCGGCTCAGGGCATGCTCGACCAGGTCGACGCTGGACAGCTCGCCGCGGGTGATCGCGGCGGCCTGCTCCAACGCGGTCAGGTCGTGCGGCTCGGCCATCCCGTCATCCTGCCCTGCTCGGACCAGCGATGACGCTCCGACACGGCGTCGGCGTCCCTCCCGCTCGGGCCGTCGGTGCCAGAGACGTTCAGCCGTGCAGGAAGCGCAGCGCGTTGCCGCCGAGGAGTTTGTCGCGTTGGTCGTCGGTGAGGAAGTCGGCCGCGTGGACCACCGCGCCGGCCGGGCGTTCGCCCAACGGGTACGGGTAGTCGCTGCCGACCAGCACCCGGTCCTCCCCCATCGTGTCGACAAGCAGCCGCAGGGCGGGCGGCGCGAAGACCACCGAGTCGACGCTGAACCGGTCGACGTAGCTGCTGGGCGGCGCGGCGGACGCGCCACGGACGAGGTCGCCCCGGCGGTGCCAGGCGTTGTCGGCGCGGCCGAGCCAGAACGGGAAGCTGCCACCACCGTGCGCGAAGCAGATCCGCAACGTCTCCGGTACCCGGTCGAAGACACCGCCCAGGATCATCGCCAGCACGGACAGGTGCGTCTCGGCGGGCATCCCGGTGAGCCAGCGGGCCATCCAGCGGTCCAGGCGGGGACCGCCCGGCATGTCCCACGGGTGGACGAAGACGGGCGCGCCCACCTCGGCGCAGTGTTGCAGGAAGGTGACCACCCCCGCGTCGTCCAGGTCCCGGTCGCCGACGTGGTTGCCGATCTCCACGCCCACGTGCCCGGCGGCGAGGCTGCGGTCCAACTCGGCGCAGGCGGCGTCCGGGTCCTGGAGCGGCACCTGGCAGAACGGCACCAGTCGGTCGCCTCCGGCCGCGGTGACCTCCAGGGTCAGGTCGTTGAAGATCCGGGCGACCTTCACCGCCTGGTCGGCCGGACGGTCGTAGCTGAAGAAGACCGGCGTCGGCGAGACCACCTGCACGGCCACGCCGTCGGCGTCCATGTCGGCCAGTCGGCGTGCCGCGTCCCAGCACTCGGCGCCGACCGGGCGAAACTCCGTCTCGCCCACCATGACCATGGCAGCGCGTTCGGAGTCGACCCGCAACCAGGGCCAATCGGACCCGCCGCACGCCGCGCCGAGGTCCGGCCAACCCTTCGGTACGACGTGCGTGTGCACGTCGACGACGCCTGCGGGCATCAGCCCTTGCCCGGGTGCAGGGTGCCGCAGTTGGCGCAGGTGCGGGCCTGCTCGTCGGCGTAGAACGCCTGGAACACCGGCGGCAGATCGGCGGCGATGTCGCGGACCTGCAACTCCACCTCGTGCACCTTGTTTCCGCACTCCGGGCAGTACCACTGGAAGGTCTCCAGGGTGCCCTCCTCGCGGACCCGCTCGACGACCATGCCGATCGAGCCGGCCTCCGGGCGCTGCGGCGAGTGCGGGGTGTTGCGCGGCAGCATCCACATCTGACCCTCGCGCACGTGCACCGTACGCGGCCCCTGCGGGGTCATCAGGTTGATGTGCATGTTGCCCTTGACCTGGTAGAAGAACTCCTCGTACGGGTCCACGTGGAAGTCGGTGCGCTGGTTGGGCCCGCCCACCACCATCACGATGAAGTCGTCCCCGCCGGGGAACATCTCCTTGTTGCCCACCGGGGGCTTCAGCAGGTGCTGGTTGTCAGCGATCCACCCGGGAAAGCTGAACGGTTCGGCGATCTCACTCACGACTGACCTCCCGAGGGAAGAAGGGCCACGGCCTGGATTTCGATCAGCAGGTGCGGGTGCGGCAACTGGTGCACCGCCACGGTGGTGCGGGTCGGCCCGGACGCGTCGAAGAACTCCGCCCACACCTCGTTGTAGCCACCGAAGTCGTTCATGTTGACCAGGTACGACGTCACCTGGACGAGGTCGGTGAGGTCCGCGCCGACCGAGCGCAGCAGGTCCCGCACGTTCTCGATGACGGCCCGGGTCTGCACCCGGATGTCGAGGTTGGTCGTGCCGAACTCGTCCACCGACACACCGGCGAAGCTGTTGTCCGGCCGTCGCGACGACGTACCGGAGACGAAGACGAACCCACCGGCGACCTTGACGTGCGGAAAAGCCCCCCGCGGCACAGCCTTTCCGGCCACCACCCGCGCGACGCCGCTCATGACCACCCACCCCCAGGCGCCGCCGCGCGGACCCCAACCAGGTCAGGGGTTCCGGGCAGCCCGACCGGCGCAGGGATCAAGCCTGACCGCCCGGAGCCGGTCGGGCTGCCCGGAACCCCCACGGCCGCACTCACGAGGACACCCGCAAAGACGCCGTGCCGAGCTTCTCCACGACGGCGCGGACGTGCGCGCCGGGACGCAGCGGCACGGCAGCGGTCGCGGCACCGGCCAGGAACACCCACCCGGACTCCAGCCGCACACCGTGCCGGCCGGCAAGCCGGATGCCCTCGTCGAGCGCCCGGCGCGGATCGCCGAGGATCGCCGCCGTCGAACCGACCTGCGCCACCCGCCCGTCGATCTCCAGCAGCACGCCCAGGTTGTCCAGACCCGCCGGCACCGGCGACCACGACCCGATCACGAACGCGGCGGCCGAGGTGTTGTCGGCGATCACGTCCGGGAGTGCGAAGCGGAAGTCCGCGTACCGGGAGTCGATCAGCTCGATGGCCGGCGCGACCGCGCGGACGGCAGTGGCGAAGTCGCCGACCGGCTCGCCCGGCTCGGGCAGCCGGTCCAGCAGGAACGCCACCTCCGGCTCGACCCGGGGATGGATGTACGCGGACGGGTCCACGGCACCGCCGTCGGGCACCCGCATCGCGTTGGTGAGCCGTCCCCAGATCACCTCGTCCACGCCGACCTGGGCCATCTTCGCCCTGCTGGTCAGCCCCATCTTCAGCCCGACCAGCCGCTCACCGGCGTCCAGCCGGCGTTGGAGCAGCGCGGCCTGCACGCCGTACGCGGTGTCCACGTCGAGGCCGGTCTCGGCGGCGAGCTGCGGGATCGCGGTGGCCGTGGCCGCTGCCACGCCCAGCCTCTCGGCGATCCCCGTGATGTCTACGCCGATCATGCTGCGCCACCTTCCGTGCCGGCCAGGTCGAGTGCGACGTCGACGATCATGTCCTCCTGGCCGCCGACCATCCGACGCCGGCCCAGCTCGACCAGGATCGAGCGGACGTCCACGCCGTACTTGGCGGAGGCCCGTTCGGCGTGCCGCAGGAAGCTGGAATACACCCCCGCGTACCCCAGGGAGAGCGTCTCGCGGTCCACCTGGACCGGCCGGTCCTGGAGCGGGCGCACGATGTCGTCGGCGGCGTCCATCAGCGCGAACACGTCGCAGCCGTGCTTCCAGCCGTGCAGTTCGGCGACCGCCACGAACACCTCCAGCGGCGCGTTGCCGGCACCCGCGCCCATGCCGGCCAGGGAGGCGTCGACGCGGACGGTCCGGCCGTGCGGCGCGTCCGGGCCGGCCGGCCCGGAGCCGGTGACCCGGCCGTGCTCGACGGCGAGCACGCTGTTGGCCACTCCGAGCGAGAGGTTGTGGTGCGCGTGGATGCCGATCTGCGTCTCCGGTGCCAGGACCTGCCGGTACGCGTCGACCCGTTGCGCCACGTCGGACATCAGCAGCCGACCGCCGGAGTCGGTGACGTAGACGCAGTGCGCCCCGTACGACTCCATGAGCTTGGCCTGCCCGGCGAGCCCGGCCGCATCGAACATGTGCGACATCATCAGGAACCCGGCGACGTCCATGCCGTTCTCCCGGGCCCAGGAGATGTGCTGGGCGGAGATGTCCGCCTCGGTGCAGTGGGTGGCGATCCGGACGCTTGTCACCCCGAGCGCCTTCGCGGCCTTCAGGTCGGCGATCGTGCCGATGCCCGGCAGCAGCAGGGTGGTCAGCTTCGCCGTGGTCAGCACCTCGGCGGCCGCGGAGATCCACTCGGCGTCGCTGGCCGCGCCGTGGCCGTAGTTGACGCTGGAGCCGGCGAGCCCGTCACCGTGTGCCACCTCGATGGCGTCCACCCCGGCGGCGTCCAGCGCGGCGGCGATGGTGCGTACCTGATCGACGGTGTACTGGTGGGCGATGGCGTGCATGCCGTCGCGCAGCGTCACGTCCTGGATGTACAGGTCGGTCATCGCGCGGCCACCTCCGACGATCGCAGGGCGACCAGCCGTTCCGCGGTACGCAGCGCGGCGGAGGTCATGATGTCCAGGTTGCCGGCGTACGCCGGTAGGTAGTGCCCGGCTCCGGAGACCTCCAGGAAGACCGACACCTGCAACGCGGTCAGCTGCCGCCCGAGCGTCGGCACGTACGCCCGCACCCGGTCGAACTGCACGTCCTGCTTGAGCCGGTAGCCGGGAACGTACTCCTGCACCGCCGTCACCATGTCCGCGACCGAGGCGGCGATGGCGGCGGTGTCGGCATCGGCGTCCGGGCAGAGGCAGTAGACGGTGTCGCGCATCAGCAGCGGCGGGTCCGCCGGGTTCAGCACGATGATCGCCTTGCCCCGCTCGGCCCCGCCCACCACCTCGATGGCCCGGGCCGTGGTCTCGGTGAACTCGTCGATGTTGGCCCGGGTGCCCGGACCGGCCGACTTCGACGCGATCGAGGCGACGATCTCCCCGTACGCCACCGGGGTGACCCGGCGCACCGCGGCGACGATCGGCACTGTCGCCTGCCCGCCGCAGGTCACCATGTTGACGTTCGACTCGTGCAGGTGCTCGTCGAGGTTGACCGGCGGCACCACGTACGGGCCGAGCGCGGCCGGGGTCAGGTCCACCACGGTGCGGCCGTGTGCGCGCAGCACCTCGTCGTGGCGTCGGTGCGCGCCGGCCGAGGTGGCGTCGAACACCAGCTCGACGTCGGCGAACTCGGGCATCGCCACGAGCCCGTCCACACCGTCGGCGGTGGTGGCCACGCCGAGCCGGCGGGCGCGCGCCAGCCCGTCGGAGGCCGGGTCGATGCCGGCCATCGCCACCATCCGCAGGCTGTCACTCAGCCGGAGAACCTTGATCATCAGGTCGGTGCCGATGTTGCCGGAACCGAGCACCGCCACACCGACGCTCACGCTGACTCCCCTCGGCTGAAACAGGTCCGCACCGAGCCGAGCCCGGAGATCCGCGCCTCGTACGCGGCTCCCGGGGTGACCGGCACCATGGGGCCGAGCGCCCCGGAGAGCACCACGTCCCCGGCGCGCAGCGGGTCACCGGCGCGAGCGAGCGTGCTGGCCAACCAGTGCAGGGCGTGCAGTGGGTTGCCCAGGCAGGCCGCGCCGGCGCCGACCGAGACCGGCTCGCCGGCGTGTTCCAGCACCATTCCGCACAGCCGCAGGTCGACGTCGGCGAGTCGGCGGGGCGTGGTGCCGAGCACGAACAGCCCGCTGGAAGCGTTGTCCGCGACGGTGTCCACGATGGAGATGTCCCAGCCGGCGATCCGCGAGTCGACGATCTCGATGGCCGGCAGCACGTGGTCCACCGCGCGGATCAGGTCGACGGTGGTGATCTGCGGGTCGGCGAGATCCTTGTCGAGCACAAACGCGATCTCCGCCTCGACCCGGGGCTGGAGCAGCCGGTCGATCGGCACCTCGACGCCGTCGCCGACCGCCATCGCGTCGGTCAGCAGGCCGAAGTCCGGCTGGAACACCCCGAAGGTCTCCTGCACCGCCCGGGAGGTCAGCCCGATCTTGGCGCCGACCCGGCGTTCGCCACGGCCCTGCCAGGCCCGCGTGTGGAGCTGCTGCACCCGGTACGCGGACTCGACGTCGCCCTCCGGCAGCAGCCGCCCGCGCAGCGGTGGGCAGGGCTTGCCGGTGCTGCGCGCCTCGGCCAGCTCCCGGTTGGCGGCCTCGATGTCAGCTTCCATGCCCGCTCCCTCGCCTTGGCTCACGACAGGTCCACGCAGACGTTCGTCAGTTCGGAGTAGAAGTTCAACGAGTGCACGCCACCCTCCCGGCCGATGCCGGAGGCCTTCACCCCGCCGAACGGGGTTCGCAGATCACGCAGGAACCAGGTGTTGACCCAGACGATGCCGGCGTCCAGCCGGGCGCCGGCCCGGTGCGCGACGCCCACGTCCCGGGTCCACACGGTCGCCGCCAGGCCGTACTCGGTGCCGTTGGCGAGCGCATACGCCTCGTCCTCGGTGTCGAACGGCGCGACGTGCACCACCGGCCCGAAGATCTCCTCCCGGTTGGTGCGGGCGTCCGGGCCGAGGCCGGCGAGCACCGTCGGTTGCACGTACGACCCGCCGTCACGGGCGTCACCGAAGGTGGGCGTACCGCCACCGGTGAGCACCTCGGCGCCCTCGGAGCGGGCCAGCTCGTACGCGCCGAGCACCTTCGCCCGGTGCTGGTGGGAGATCAGCGGCATGGTGGCGGTGGCCTCGTCGGTCGGCCACCCGTACGCCAGCTCGCCGGCCCGCTTCGCCAGCCGCGCGGTGAACTCCTC
This sequence comes from Micromonospora sp. NPDC049204, assembly GCF_040647935.1. NCBI lineage: Bacteria > Bacillati > Actinomycetota > Actinomycetes > Micromonosporales > Micromonosporaceae > Micromonospora > Micromonospora sp. NPDC049204. Next base: position 28,472 of record NZ_JBEZDC010000021.1, read on the forward strand.
GAAGACCGGGCGCTGCACGTAGATGCGTTCGGTGCAGAGGCACACCTGCCCGCCGTTGGTGAAGCTGGACCGCACCGAGCCGGCCACTGCGGCGTCCAGGTCGGCGTCCGCGAAGACCAGGCCGGCGTTCTTGCCGCCCAGCTCGAAGCTGACCGCCTTCACGCCGTCGGCGGCGGCCCGCATGATCGCGCCGCCGGTGGCCGACTCGCCGGTGAAGGTGATGGCGTCGACGCCCGGATGCCGGGTGAGGAACTCGCCGGCCGAGTCCGGTCCGAAGCCGTGCACCAGGTTGAACACCCCCGCCGGTACGCCCGCGGCGGCCATCACCTCGGCGAGCACCGTCGCCGAGGCGGGCGTCTCCTCGCTGGGCTTGACCACCACGGCGTTGCCACAGGCCAGCGCCGGGGCGACCTTCCAGGTGAGCAGCAGCAGCGGCAGGTTCCACGGCACGATGACCGCGACCACGCCGACCGGCTTGCGCAGCGCGTAGTTGAGCGCCCGGCCACCGGTCGGGGTGACCGTGGTGAACGACTCGGTGGGCGCGGTCGCCACGATCTCCGCGAACGCCCGGAAGTTCGCCGCGCCGCGCGGAATGTCCAGCGTGCGGGCCTGGGCGATGGACTTGCCGGTGTCGGCGACCTCGGCGGTGACCAGATCGTCGAAGCGGCGCTCCAACTCGTCGGCGACCCGGCGCAGCACCTCGGCGCGTTCCCGTTCGCCCATCCGACCCCACGGCCCGCGCAGCGCCGCGCGGGCGGCGGCCACCGCGTCGTCCACCGTGGACCGCGACGCCTCGTCCACCTCGAAGACCGGCTCCCCGGTCACCGGGCTGGCCTTGGCGAACGTCGACCCGCCGTCGACGAACTCGCCGCCGACGAAGTTACGCAACCGCTGCGGCCCGGCCGGCGGGTGGCCGGCCATCAGTCGTGCATCCCAGTTGGCGGTCATCCGCGCCTCCCTCGACCGAGTGTCGCGCCGAGCAGCAGCAACGCGGCCCCGCCGACGACCGCGCCGAGCACCCGATGCTGCCGGCGCACCCGGCGGCGCACCTCCGCGTACGGGGTGGTGGAGAAGGACACCAGCTCGTACTGGGAAACGTACCGGCCGGGCAGGGCCCGTTCCAGGGCGTGCTCGATCCTGCGGCGGAGCTGGAAGACCGGGGAGGCAACCCGGTCCCGCATCTCCACGAAGTTGGTGAGCGCCATCGTGGCGATGGCCTCGGCGTTCTCCTGGCGGCGTCGCTGGAACAGCGGCAGCGCCGCCAACCAGTCGTCGGCGCACTCGTCCAGGCAGCGGTCCAACTCGACCACGTCCTCGAACGCGCAGTTGGCGCCCTGACCGTAGAACGGCACGATCGCGTGCGCCGCGTCACCCAGCAGTCCCACCTTGCCGAAGACCTGCCACGGGGCGCAGCGGACCGTGCCGAGCACGCCCACCGGGTTGTGCTGGTAGTCGTCGATGAGGTTCGGCGCCAACGGGATGACATCCGGGTAGTGCGTGGCGAAGTGCTCCTCGATCGACGCCGGACTGTCCAGCGCCGCGAAGCTCCCGTCGCCCTCGTTGGGCCAGAACAGCGTGCAGGTGAAGGAGCGGTCCGGGTTGGGCAGCGCGATCATCATCGAGGTGCCGCGCGGCCAGATGTGCAGCGCGTCCGGATCGAGCGCGAAGTCCCCGCCCAGCGGCGGGATCGTCAGCTCCTTGTAGCCGTAGTCGAGGAAGTCCACGCTCTCGTCCAGCAGCCCGTGGCTGAGCAGTTGCCCGCGTACCGCGGAGCCGGCGCCGTCGGCGCCCAGCACGACCGACGCCTTCGCGGCGACCGTGCCCTGCGGGGTGTCGAAGCTCAGGGTTCCGTCGATCGGGTCGAGCGCGACCAGCCGGTGGTCGAAGACGACCCGCACCCCGGGCAGCGCGGCGGCCTCGTCCAGCAGGGCGTTGTTCAGCGCACCCCGGCTGATCGAGTTGATCGCCCGGTCCCCGGCCGCGCTGTACGACTGGAACTGCTGCTCACCCTCGACCGGGTGGATCATCCGGCCGCGCATCGGCAGCGCGTCGGTCAGCACCTGCTCGGCCAGCCCGATCCGGCGCAACGCGTCCAGCCCACGCTCGGAGAGCGCCAGGTTGATCGAGCGACCGCGCTCGGCCGTACCGGCCCGCGGGTCGGAGCGGCGCTCGTAGAGAGCCACCGGGTAGCCGCGCCGGGCCAGGAAGCAGGCGGCCAGGCAGCCGGCCAGCCCGGCACCGATGACCGCGATCTCGTCCCGTCGTGCGGTCATGGGTTGACCTCCCCCACCGTCGCCGCCAGCGCGGCGGCGGCCCGCCAGCAGTCGTGGTACGTCGAGTAGAGCGGCACCGGGGCGAACCGGACGACGTCCGGCTCCCGGGCGTCGGCGATCACGCCGTGCTCGTACCGCAGGCGTTTGGTCAGCTCGGCGGCGCTGCCGGCGCCGATGCGGACCGAGAGTTGGCTACCTCGCCGGGCCGGGTCGCGCGGGGTGATCACGCGCAGCGGCCGGTCGGCGACGACCTCGTCCAGCAGGGTCTCCAGCCAGCCGGTGAGGCGAAGGCTGCGGGCGCGCAGCGCGGTCATCCCGACCGCGTCGAACAGCTCCAGCGAGGTACGCACCGGACCCATCGCGAAGATCGGCGGGTTGGAGATCTGCCAGGCCTCCACAGTGGCCGGCGGCCGGGACACCGGGGTCATCTCGAACCGGGTGGCCGCCGCGGTGCTCCACCAGCCCTCGAAGCGGGGCAGGCTCTCGTCGCCGAGGTGCCGCTCGTGCACGAAGACGCCGGCCAGGGCACCCGGGCCGGAGTTCAGGTACTTGTAGGAGCACCAGGCCGCGAAGTCGACGTCCCAGTCGTGCAGGGCCAGCGGCACGTTGCCGACCGCGTGGGCCAGGTCCCAGCCGACCACCGCGCCGGCGGCCCGGCCGGCGGCCGTGATCGCCGGGATGTCCAACAACTCGCCGGTCAGGTAGTTGACGCCGCCGAGCAGCACCAGCGCCACCCGGTCGCCCTCGGCGGCCAGGTAGGCGGTCACGTCCTCGGTGCGCAGCGCGTCCTCGCCGGGGCGCGGGCGTAACCGGACCACTGCGTCGTCCGGGTCGAGGCCGTGGAAGCGGGCCTGGCTGCGCACCGCGTAGCTGTCCGAGGGGAACGCGGCGTCCTCGATGACGATGCGGGTGCGGGCGCCGGCCGGGCGGTAGAAACTCACCATCAGCAGGTGCAGGTTGACCGTGAGCGAGTTCATCACCACGGTCTCCGCGGGCCGGCCGCCGACCAGTCGGGCGGCCGGTGCGGTCAACAGCTCGTGGTACGGCAGCCAGGCGCGCTCCGCCTCCAGGTGCCCCTCCACGCCGAGCCGGCCCCAGGCGTCCAGATCGGCCAGCAGTTCGTCGCGGGTGGCCCGGGGTTGCAGGCCGAGCGAGTTGCCGGCCAGGTACGCCGACTCGGGGTGGTCGCCGCCGTCGGCCGGCGGCACGTGGAACAGGTGCCGGTGGCCCGGGTCGGCCTCGTCGAGGCGGTGCGCTTCTTGTTCAGGGGTGTGCATGTCTCGCTCTCCGGTCACATCGCGGTACGGGCCGACCACAGCTCCGGGAAGACCACCCGGGACATGCTGCGCTGCAACCACGCCAGACCGGCGGAGCCGCCGCTGCCGACCTTGGCGCCCATCGTCCGCTGCACCGCCTTGACGTGGTTCCAGCGCCAGTCGCCGAACTCCTCGGCGACGCCGCTGAGCGCCTCGCCGAGCAGGCGCAGATGGTTGTCCGGGCCGGTGTCGCCGTAGATCCGTACCCAGGCCGCCTCGACCGACGACTGCGGATCGTGCTCCACCGCCACATCGCGGTCGAGCAGGTCGGCGGGGAGGTCGAAGCCACGCCGGGCGAGCAGCGCGACCACGTCGTCCCAGAGGCTCGGGGTGGTCAGCGCGGCGCTCAGGGCGCCGTGCACCTCGGTCTGCCGACGGAAGGGCCTGATCAGCGCCGGGTCGCGCAGGCCGAGCAAAAATTCCAGGTGGCGGTACATCGCCGACTGGAAGCCGGAGCCCTCGCCGAGCAGGTTGCGGAACCTGTTGAAGTCGGCAGGCGTCATCCAGCGCAGGCCCTGCCAGGCGGCGTTGAGCCCCTCCAGGTGCAGGGTGGCGCGGCGCAGCGGGGCCAGCGCATCCCAGACCCGGTCGGCGCGCAGCAGGCGCTGGGTCTCCCGTAGCTCGTGGCAGGTCAGCCCGAAGTACAGCTCCATGATCTGGCTGACCATCAGGAAGGACATCTCGCCGGGGTCGTCGCTGAGGGGCTGCTGCAACTGGTGCAGGGCGCTGGCCCGCACGTACGCGTCGTAGGGCACCAGGTCGGCGAACTCCAGGGTCGGCTCCCCGCCGTTGCGTGCGGCACGGGCGGCCCGCTGTCGCGGGGTCACCGGCCGCACCGAGGCGGGGCGGTTCGGCGCCCGCCGCTCCGTCTGATCCACCAGTCGTCTCCCTCCCCCGGACCTGTCGACGTCATGATCTCGCGGTCGGATCGGCCTGCGGAATGCCGGATCAACGGCTCTCGCCGCGTTGTCTTGACGAACCGAAGGCAAGTAGGCGAATTCGGTTCACGAAAGTAAGGTCTGAGCGTGGACGACATGGACTGGGCGCTGCTGCGCGAGTTGCAGGCCGACGCGCGGCTCTCCTTCAGCGAGCTGTCCCGGCGGGTGCACCTGTCTCCACCGGCCGTCGCGGAGCGGGTTCGCCGGCTGGAGGAGGCCGGGGTCGTCACCGGCTACCACGCCCATGTCGACCTGACCCGGGCCGGCCGTAGCGTGGTCGCGCTGATCCGGATGTCCTGCTACGGCGCGCGCTGCATCCTGCACGACCCGGCGGTGGCCGGCTGGCCGGAGATCCTGGAGATCCACCGGATCACCGGTGACGCGTGCAGCATGCTCAAGGTGGCCGCCGGCTCGATCGGCGACTTCGAGGCGGTCATCGACCGGCTCGCCCCGTACGGCCAGCCGTCGAGCACGATGGTGCTTTCCTCCCCGCTCGACTGGCGACCGATCACCGCCCTCCCCTCCCCCCGCCGCGGCTGACCCGGGTTTGGCCCCGAGCCAGCGGGAAAGCAGCGCCGTGCCCAGGGGACGCCCTTCCTCCGTCCGGAGTGCCGCCTTCGGCGCGGAGGCGGAATGAGGGGCGGAGGTTCCGGCGGTCGTCGCCGGTTGGGGGGAAATCATGCAGGGAATCCGCACGATCAACCGCGCGCTCTCGTCCGCACTGACACTGGTAGCGCTGGTCGGTGCGTTCGTCCTGATGTCGGCCGTACCGGCGCGTGCTGGCGAGAACGTCTTCGTCGAGGTCATGCCGAACAGCGCCCAGGCCGGTAGCCGGGTCAACATCAAGGCGGGCTGCGACAACGCCAACAACAACCGCCAGTCCAGCGTGCACTCCGACGCGTTCGGGCACGTGACCCTCAAACCGGACAAGGGCTTCCTGACCGCGCAGGCCACCATCATCCGCGACAAGCCGGCCGGTGACTACCCGGTCGACCTGCGCTGCGAGAACGGCCAGACGGCCTCGACCACGCTCACCGTGCTGAACATGGCCTCCCCCAGCAAGGGACCGGCGACCGGTGGCGGCGGGACAGCCGGCGGCCGCGGCACCGGCTCGTTGCTGGTGCTCGGCGGCGTGGCGCTTGTCGCCACCGCGGTCGCGCTCGGGATGGCGGGCGGCCGACGTCGGACCGGAGCCGGCTCCTGAGCCGGGTGACCCATGACCCGCAGATCCGCGCGCGCGCGGCCGGACCGCCGCGCCCGCTTCCAGGCCGGGCCGCTGCTGCGCGCCTCCGGCCGGCTGGTGGCCCGCGCCTCCGGCCGGTTGGGTCGGGTCGCCGGGCAGGCCGGGTCGGCCAGTCTCGCCACCCCGGATCCGACCGCCGCTCCGCTGCCGCCGCGCGGCCCGGCCGGATCGCGGTCGTTCCGGCCCCGTTTCGGTAAGGGACCGGGGCTGCCGGTGCTGGCCATCGCCGCGGTGATGGTGCTGATCGTCGCGATGCTCGGCGTCGAACAGGTGACCGGGATGAGCCTGCTACCGGACCGGCTCAGCGCTGGATTCCGGCCGCCGCCGAAGAAGTTCCCGGTGCTGGCGGCCAGCCGTCCGACCAGCCTCGCCATCGAGAAGATCGACCTGCGGGCGCCCGTGCACGACGTGGGCATCGCTTCGGACGGCACCATCGCGGTGCCGGACGCGGCCCGCGCCCAGGAGGCCGGCTGGTACGACCAGGGGCCGACCCCCGGCCAGTACGGTCCGGCGGTGATCGTCGGGCACGTCGACACCACGAGCGGGCCGGCGGTCTTCCACCAACTCCGTGAACTGCGCGACGGCGACCAGATCGAGGTCACCCGCACCGACCGCAGGGTGGCGGTCTTCGAGGTGAACTCGGTGGAGAAGTTCGACAAGGGCCAACTGCCGGTGGACGAGGTGTACGGCGATTTCAGCCACCCGAGCCTCAGATTGATCACCTGCGGTGGCCAGTGGGTCGGCGGCGAGACCGGCTACTCGGACAACGTGGTGGTCTTCGCCTCGTTGGTCAAGGCGCGTTGAGGACGGGCGGATCGAAATTACCGGTCAGTTCTGGCCTGGGCTTGCCACAGGTAACCCGGCGGCCTTGGCGCAGTCGAGCAGCCGCCGGTCGTAGCTGACGAATGCGATGAGCGCGGTTCCGGACTCGTTCGTCAGGACCTGAGCCGTGGCAAGGTGTATGGCGTCGAGACTGCGTAGCGTCGGCTCCGCAAAGGCGGCGGCGGTGGCGCGGATAGTGCCATCGATTTCCAGCCGAAAGAGCCGTCCGACAGCTACCGGCACTCCGATCAACGCTTGCGGTGCTGACCGGCGCAACGCCCTGGGCACCTCAACCTCGACGAGAGCGGAGGAGACCAGCGGGACGTCGCCCTGCGCGTTGAGCCAGGAGACGAGGTCAGCGCTGCACGCCTCCTGGCGAACCAACTTCACGACGGCGGCGGAGTCGAGATAGATCACCAGCGCTCCTCGTCGCGCATCTCGGCGAGAGCGGCAGCCACGTCCACGTCCTCGGCGCCGAGCTTTGGCGGAAGCGGGACAGGGCCGCTCCCGGTTGGCGCGACGGCCCGTCCGGCCACTACCAGCTTGGCCAGCACAGATCTGTCGTCACCGACCGGGATCAGTCGGGCGATCGGATGCCCGCGATCGGTGATCTCCACCGTCTCGCCGCCACTCACCCGAGCGAGCACCTGACTCGTGTTCTGGTTCAGCTCCCGGACCCCGATACGCTCCATGGACCCAGTGTAGAACCAAATGTTCTACAGCTGCGCGAACCTGCCCGTCACGTATGGAAAGTGGCGGCCAGTGTTTCGGCGGTGGCCACCTCACCGGTCTCAGGTACAGTTTTCTGTACTTACGTGGAGGTGACCATGCGGACCGTGAACTTCACCCAGCTTCGACAGAACCTGGCCGCCGAACTCGACCGCGTCATCAACGATGCGGAGGAGGTGGTGGTGACCCGATCAGGCCACGACCCGGTGGTCATCGTGCCGCTCGCAGAGTACGAGGCGATGAAGGAGACCGAGTATCTCCTGCGCAACCCGAGTAATGCCGCAGCCCTGCGCCGCTCGGTCGCCGAACTGGAGGCCGGTGACACAGCCGAGCGCGACCTGGTCGACCCGAGCACCGTCCGGGACGTCGCGTGAGGCTGGTCTTCACCGCGACGGCATGGAACCAGTACCTCAGCCACACCGACCGCAAGTTGGTCAAGCGCATCAATGACCTCATCGCCGACGTGATGCGCAACGAATACGAGGGTATCGGCAAGCCAGAGCCCCTCCGGGGCGAGCTGTCCGGCTTCTGGTCCCGCCGGATCGACCGCGAACATCGGTTGGTGTACCGGGTCAGCAAGGGCGACGTCGAGATCATCGCCTGTCGGTACCACTACGGCGACAGGTAGCTGGACCAGCGTCGAGGTAGTCGGCCAGCCGGGCGGCCCCGGTGAGCATGGCCCGGCCGCGCTCGGTGAGCCGTTCGCGCCACCGGCCCAGCGACGCGGCGAGCGGTTCGGTGCCGCCCGCGCCGCGCACCTGATCCAGCACTGCGGCGATGTGGTCGAGCCGGTATCCACCACGGCGCAACAGGTGCGCCAACTCGGCGTCGCGGACGTCGTCCGGGAGGTAGACCCGGTAGTGGGTCACCGGATCGCGCACCGGCCGCAGGACTCCGGCCCGCTCCCACTTGCGCAGCGTGGCCGGCTGTAGACCGAGCCGATGGGCCAGCACGCTGATCGGCACGGCTGTCTGGCTCCGCGGTTGCGGTCTCGTTCCGGTGAGAGCCGCCACCGCCGACTCGACCGCGTCCAGGGTCTCCCGGTCGCGTTGGAGCAGGGCATGCCCCTCGTCGACGGTGCGCAACGCCTCGTCGACCTCACCCCGGTTGACGGCCCGCATGATCTCGCCGCTGGCCGCGTAGCCGTGGCCCACGATCAGCGCGAGGTAGGCACTCAACGCCCTCGCGTGCGTCTCGGTGAACCGGCGGTAGCCGTTCGGCGTGCGCTGGGCCGGCGGCAGGACGCCGTCTCGTTCGTAGTTGCGCACGGCCTGCGCGGAGAGACCGTGGGCGCGCGCGAGGTCCACCGGGCGTACTCCGGGGTTTGAGGGTTTTGTGGGTGTCACCCGTGCTCCATCGCTCCTGAGTCTCAACCGCAGGTTCAACGATACGGTTTATGGAATGCCATCTCTTCTCGACCTGCTCGCGGTGTCCCCGGACCTGCTCGCGCTCGGTGAGCCGACGCACGGCGAGTCCGCCTTCCTCCAACTCCGCAATGACGCCTTCCTGTCGCTGGCGGAGCACGGCTACCTGTCGATCGCGGTGGAGAGCGACCGGGCGGCCGGGCTGATCGCCGACGAGTTCGTGCAGGGCGCTGCCGTGCCGCTCGAACGGGCGCTCTCCGAAGGGTTCAGCCACGGGTTCGGCACCGCCCCGGCCAACCGCGACCTCCTGCTGCGGATGCGCGAGTGGAACGCGGGACGCCCGGTCGCCGAACGCCTGACGTTCTACGGCTTCGACGCCCCCTTGGAACTCGCGAACGCACCGAGCCCGCGACGCCACCTCATCCGGGTCTGTGACTTCCTGGGCCTCGACCGATCCGCCGAGATCGACGACCTGGTCGGCGACGAGGCGCGGTGGAGTGACCCGGCCGCGATCTGGGAGCCGGGCCGGTCGGTGGGGCGCTCGACCGACGCCGAAAGACTGCGGGTGCTCGCCGACGACCTCCTGACCGAGTTGTACCTGCGGGCACCCGGGAAGGCCGCGGGCTGGCCGGCGGCGTTCGTGCAGGCGACGTCCGCGGTCGCGGTGCTGCGCTACCACGCCGCGGCCGCCGCCCCACTGGCGCAGGAGGAACGCTTCGCCCGCCTGGCCGCGGTGCGGGACGCGCTGATGGCCGAGAACCTGCTCGCGATCCGATCCGCCGAGGCCCACCGCGGGCCCACGCTCGTCTTCGCGCACAACACGCACCTCCAGCGTCAGGCGGGCACGATGACGCTTGCCGGCGCGGAGGTGTCGTGGGCCGGTGCCGGCGCGATCGTCGCGTCGCTGCTGGGCGACCGCTACGCGGTGATCGTCGGCAGTCTGGGGGCGAGCCCGGCGCTCGGCATCGAGGCACCGGCCGCGTCGACCTACGAGGGCAGGCTCCAGCAGGAGACCGACATTCCCCGGTACGTGCCGGCGGCCGACATCGGGCCGGCCGAGCAGCGGACGCACGACTACCGGTACGTCCCGCTGGACCGGGCCACCATCGAACACGCCGACGCGGTCCTGCACATCCCGACCGGTGTCAACGCGGCCGTGCTGGCCGATCGGATCGTCGCGCTGCCCGGCGTCGAGCAGGTCGTGGCGAGCGAGGACAACGGATCACCCGAGGCGGCCTGGGGTGACCGGTTCTTCTTCGTCGGCCCGGACCGCCGGCAGCCGTTCGCCACAGTCGTCGAGCACGACGTGCCCGGCTTCGACGAGGCCGGACAGCTCGACCGCCCCGGTGTCTTCCGCCTCAACCTGGACCTGGGCCGGAGCGAATTCGAGCGACGCTTCGGCTTCCCGCCCAAGGCGTTCGAGGACCACCGGGACGAGTTCGACTTCGCCCGACTGGACACCCTCACACCGCACCCGGGCTACGCGCTGCACGGGTTCGCCAGCATCGTCATGCCCGGCCCGCACCTGCTACCCGAGATCGACCGGCTGTTGACGGTCGCGCACGGTCGAGCAGTCGACCGCAACGAGCGAGCCGCGCGCCGGGCAGCGGACCAGCAACCCGGAGCCTGACGGCACCGTTCGGAGTCAGGCGGCGGCTTCCGGCTCCCGCAGGTCCAGCCAGTCGGCCCAGCGGGGGTCGGGGGCGCGATGCCCGAGCACCCGCCAGGCGGTGCCCTTCGGTGCCGCGGGCAGCGCATGCAACCGCCACCCCATCTCCGCCGGCGTCTTGTCGCCCTTGGTGTGGTTGCACCGGGCACACGCGGCGACCACGTTCTCCCAGGCGTGCCGGCCACCCCGGCTGCGGGGAAAGACATGGTCGATGGTCTCGGCCGGACCCCGACAGTAGGCGCACCGCCACCCGTCCCGGGCGAAGATCGCCCGCCGGGACAACCCGACGTGCGTCCGGTACGGCACGCGGACGAAGCGGGTCAGCCGGACCACGGACGGCACCGGGAGCGCGTCGCGGGCGCTGTGCAGGATGCCATCGCCGTCGGCGACGCAGACGGCCTTGGCGGAGAGAACGAGGATCGCGGCACGGCGCACCGACACGACACACAGCGGCTCGTAGGTGGCGTTGAGGACCAACGCGCCGGAGCCCACCGTGGGTCGTATGTCAGGCATCGCGATCACCCTCCCGGTTCAGCGGCTGCTGCGTACCGCCGTCGACCGAGGTCCGGGCATGACCACCCACACGGTCGACGCCGGCCGATCACCGACGTCCGTTGCGCCAATAGTCCCTGATCGGACCCCGGATTGCACGTACTAATCCGGGGCCGGGTACGAAGCTCTCTCCCGCACCTGTCACGATGGCCGGTTCGCCCCGATCCGGCCCTGCCCTCGGCGGCAGGTCACCCGGCCGGTGGGTCGGCGGTGGCCGCGCGGGCTCCTTGCGGTACGAAGACAGGGTGAGTGCCGCAAGCGTGATGCCCCTTGCCCTGTCCACCGCCGGGTCGGTGAACTGCCAGGGCAGTTCCTCCTGCCAATTCCTGTACGAGCTGACCAGGTCGGCCTGGTTCGCCGAGGGCAGTTACTGGATCCTGCTCAAGCCGCTGCGGGTGCTGCTGATCCTGGCGCTGGCGATGGTGGCCCGCTGGGCGGTGCACCGCACGATCAACCGGTTGGTCCGTACGACGACCGACGGCGCGGTGCCGACGATGCTGCGGCCGCTGCGCGAGCGGGTGCCCAGCGCGGCGGTCGACCCGACCGAGTTCGTACCCGAGCGGCGACGGCAGCGGGCCGAGGCGATCGGCTCGGTGTTGCGCAGCCTGACCACCGCGTTCGTCTTCGGCATCGCGCTGCTGATGATCCTGCGTGAGTTCAGCTTCGACCTGGCGCCGCTGCTGGCCAGCGCGGGGATCGCCGGCGTGGCGCTGGGCTTCGGCGCGCAGAGCCTGGTCAAAGACCTGATCGCCGGCCTGTTCATGCTGATCGAGGATCAGTACGGCGTGGGCGACAACGTCGACCTGGGCGAGGCGATGGGCGTGGTCGAGGCGGTCGGGCTCCGGGTGACCACTGTGCGCGACGGTCGCGGCGTGCTCTGGTACATCCGCAACGGCGAGATCATCCGGGTGGGCAACAAGAGCCAGGGCTGGGCGCTCGTGGTGGTGGACCTGCCGATCGGGTTCAACAGCACCGAGGAGGCCACCGCCGTCCTGCGGACCGCGGCCGCCTCGGTGGCGGTGGACCCGGAGCTGTCACCGGAGATCGTCGAGGCGCCGGAGGTGTTGGGTGTCGAGCAGGTGACGGTGGACGGTGCGGTCATCCGGACGGTGGTGAAGACGACAGCGGACGGGCAGTTCGCGGTGGGCCGGGAGCTGCGTCGGCGGCTGGCGGAGGCGCTGGAGAACTCGGGGATCACCGCGCAGATCGCGGCGGCCCGCATCTTTCCCGGGTTGCCCCCCCGCCCACTACCCGACGGTGAAACAGGCCAGGGTGGTGCCACCTGACCCACCCGCCATTGTCCTCGAATTCAGGGGTCGCGAGCCGCCCGGCCCCTCAGGTATCGTCCGTTCGTTCAGTCGGGGAAGCGACGAACGATCCGTTCGACCTAGATAGTTGTCAGACGATCGGGCAGAATCCGGAGCACGCGTTCCCGCCAAAGCGTGATCACAACCTCGCTGATCCGTGATCTGACGAGCGCCTCCGGCCGGGCTGCCACGAGCGGCCGACCCGGAGGCCGATGGAGGCGACGGTGCCCGACGAGCGACCTTCCGCGGAAGGCCCAGCCACTTTTCGCGAAGTGTTCGCCCAGCACGAGTTCCGCGCCGTGTTCATGGCAAGCGCTCTCTCCTGGGTCGGCGATTACGTAGCGAAGGCCGCCGTCACCCTGCTCGTCTATCAGAAGACCGACTCGGTAGGGCTCTCCGCGGCTGCCTTCGCGGTCAGTTTCCTGCCCTGGCTGCTCGGTGGTCCGGTGCTCGCCGCACTGGCGGAGCGGTACCCGTACCGGCGGGTGATGGTGGCGTGTGACCTCATCCGGATGGCGTTGATGCTGCTCATCGCCATCCCGCAACTGCCGTACCAGGCGGTGCTGGTGCTCATCTTCGCCGCGACGCTGGCCAACCCACCGAGCCAGGCGGCGAAGTCCGCGCTGATGCCGCAGATGCTCGCCGGGGACCGGCTGGTGCTGGGGTTGTCGCTGAACGCCAGCGTGGGCCAGGCGGCGCAGATCGTCGGGTACGTGATCGGCTCCGCCGCCGCCGCCTCGGTCAACCCGCAGGTCGCGTTGCTGTTCAACGCGGCCACGTTCGGCGCCTCGGCGCTGCTGGTCCGCCTCGGCGTGCGAGACCGATCGGCGGTGCCGAACCCGGCGCAGCGCAGCCACCTGCTACAGGAGACCCGCCAGGGCTTCACCATCGTGTTCGGCACACCGGTGCTGCGGGCGATCGCGCTGCTGGTGTTCAGCGCGATGCTCTTCTCGATCCTCCCCGAGGGGCTGGCCGTCGGCTGGGCCAACGAGGAGGGCGGCGGCGACCTGAACGCGAGCACGGCCCAAGCGGTGATCATGGTGGCCAGCCCGGTCGGTTTCATCCTCGGCGGGTTGCTGGTGAGCCGCCTCTTCGGGCCGGCACGCCGGCTGAAGCTGATGCGGCCGCTCGCGGTGCTCGCCCCACTGGCGTTGGTGCCGACGTTGTTCGATCCGCCCGCGCTGACGGTGGCTCTGCTCGCCGCTCTCTGCGGTTTCGCGGTCGCCGGCATGCTGCCGATGGCCAACGGGCTCTTCGTCCAGGCACTGCCCAACGGCTTCCGGGCCCGCGCCTTCGGAGTGATGGCGACCGGCGTCCAGGTCATCCAGGGCTTCGCCGTGCTGGTCACCGGTTTGATCGCGGACCGCTTCGACAACATCCCCCTTGTGGTGGGGCTGTGGAGCACGGCCGGCGTGGTGCTGATGGCGGTGGCCGCGCTGCGCTGGCCGGATCGGCAGGCGTTCAGCGACGCGATCACGGCAGCCACGGCGGCCAACGCCGAGCCGCCCGACCCGGACGACCCCGCCACCGGCGACACGGCGGCCGGCCCTGCCGAGCCGCGTACCGGCGACGGCCACCGCCGGCACGCGGTCACCTGACCCGTCCCGCCCGCCCGGACCCGGAGCGGGCCGGACGCGGGGCATCGGCCCGGCGTGATCCGACGCACGGTGCGCGGGTCCGTCCGGCACTCGGTGCACCTGGCAGGATGGAACGGTGAACCCCGCAGGTGAATCCGAGCGTCCCGGTGCTTCGACGACCCTCTTCGAAGCGGTCGGCGGCGAGCCCACCTTCCGCAAGCTGGTCGACGAGTTCTATGCCGGCATCGCCAACGATCCGCTGCTGCGGCCCATGTACCCGGAGGGGGACCTGGGGCCGGCCGCGGATCGGATGACCCTCTTCCTGATGCAGTACTGGGGTGGACCGAACACGTACTCCGCCCAGCGTGGTCACCCGCGGCTGCGGATGCGGCACGCGCCGTTCCGGATCGGCGCGGCCGAACGGGACGCCTGGCTACGGAACATGCGCCGGGCCGTGGACCGGCTCGACCTCGAACCGGAGATCGCCACCACGCTCTGGGACTACCTGGAGCGGGCCGCGTACTTCATGGTCAACGCCGAGGAGGACCCGGCCGTCGGCGGCTGACCGCCGGGCCGAGGCAGCGTCAGAGCAGCGCGCCCTCGTCGTGGAGCCAGTCCACGAAGCTGGTGGCGACCGCCGCGCCGCAGTCGAGCATCTCGACCAGCAGCGCGTCGTGGGTCCCAGCGCCGAGCGGCACCTGAAGCTCGGCGTAGATCGGCAGCTGCCCGCGCTCCGTCGGGTCGCCGATGTACGCCTTGCAGAACCGACGGGTGTGGTTCCACTCGTTGACCACCCGATAGGCCCGGTCGGCCCAGTCCGGCGGGACCGTGGCGTGCGGGCGTGCCCGCATGACCAGGATCTCGTCCTCTGGCCCTTCGAGGGTCACCAGCACGGCGTGCCGCTCCCACATGGCCAGCAGGTTGCCGTCGCCGTCGGCCAGGTAGCGCACGTCGAGCAGGTCGAGTGCGTCGCAGACGCGGCGCAGACTCACCGGCTCGACGGTGGCCAGCATCTCCGTCAGCACTGGCCGCTCGCTGGCCGGGCAGTCGTCTCCCGGTTGGCGAGGATTGGGCGGTCCGACCCGGACCGCGCTCTCCACTGTGATCCCGCTTCGGGTTTCCGGATCGCCGCCGTCGGCGGGACCGGGGCGCCATGACCACCACGGCATCGCTCGCGCACCTCACTCCCCAGCGGATCCAGTCGCCTACGGTGCGTTGGATCCGAGGATGGACGGTACCCGGACAGCCGAGTTGAAGCACCCCCCCAACGACCGCCCCGGCCCAGAAGAATGAGCAGGGGTCATCCGTTCGGAGGAGCACCGAGGGGTTTCACCGCAAGATCCGTGGCCGTCTGCAACCATGCCGCTCCGTATGGTC
The DNA here is from genome assembly GCF_040647935.1 of Micromonospora sp. NPDC049204. Taxonomy (NCBI): domain Bacteria; kingdom Bacillati; phylum Actinomycetota; class Actinomycetes; order Micromonosporales; family Micromonosporaceae; genus Micromonospora; species Micromonospora sp. NPDC049204. The sequence goes on from NZ_JBEZDC010000021.1 coordinate 43,639, forward strand.
CCGCCAGACCAACCCACCGTCCCGCCACCCGGACCTGAACGGCCGCCTCGTCGTGGCCCGTGGCCGGACCGTCGGCGGCACCGAGGAAGCCCATCCGGACCACCCCCTGCACCAGGCGCTGCGACACCTCGACCGGCGCGGCGGGCGGCCCGTCCGGCGTGACCAGCACCGCCACGTGGTCGAGCAGCGCGTCCCGCAGCGCCCGCTGGCCCACCGCGCGGCCGGCCACGCCCTGCTCGCTCGCCGTGCGCAGCGTGCCCGCCGCGGCGTCCGCGATCCGCCGCAGCTCGGCGACGGGCAGCGCCTCCACCGTCCGGCTGCGCGCCGGGGGCAGCGGCCACCGCCACTGCGCGTCCCGGCGGACCGGCCGGGACGTACCACCGCGTTCCAGCTCGGCGAGCAGCTCCGCGCCAGCCACCGTGACGTCCTCGACGCTGCCGTCGGCCGGCTCAGCAGCCACCGTCCGGACCACCAGAACCTGCCACGGCAGACGGGCCCAGAGGGCGACCCGACCGGGCACACCGGCCGGCCGCAACCGGACCGGCGCGGCCCGATCCAGCCGCACCAGCCGGGCCAGGAAGGCACCCGCGTCGGCCACCCCGGCCACACCGTGTGTCGGGGTGGCCGCCGCCCGGCCCGTGCCCGACCCGTTCACACCAGGCCGCCCTGCGGTGCGTAGGTGAGCAGGAAGTCCCGCTCCTCGGTGGTGATCCGGCGGGGCACCTGGCGGGTCAGGTCGAACGGCACCAGCACCGAGCGCGCCCGGCTGGCCAGCACCTCACCGTCGTACAGCTCGTAGGCGACGGTGAACCGGGAGGCCCGGATCTCCTCCACCCACAGCTCGATGCGGACGGTGGGCGCGGCCTCCGCGGTGGCCCGACCCAGCGAGTAGTCGACCGGGCGCAGGTAGTCGACCTCGTGCCGACGGATCACCACCCCGTCGGCGAACGAGCCAACCCCCCAGGCCCGGCCGCCGGCGAACATCAACGCCACCCGCGCCTCCTCGTACAGGGTGAGGAAGCGCGAGTTGTTGATGTGGCCGTACGCGTCCAGGTCGGACCAGCGCAGCGTGCAGTGGTAGACGAACCGGTCAGACACCTTCTCGGCCGGTCAGTCGCGGGTCAGCTTGCGGTAGGTCACCCGGTGTGGCCGGGCAGCCTCCGCGCCGAGGCGGTCGATCTTGTTCTTCTCGTACGCCTCGAAGTTGCCCTCGAACCAGAACCACCGCGACGGGTCCTGGTCGTCGCCCTCCCAGGCCAGGATGTGCGTGGCCACCCGGTCCAGGAACATCCGGTCGTGCGAGATGACCACGGCGCAGCCGGGGAACTCCAACAGCGCGTTCTCCAGGCTGGACAGCGTCTCCACGTCCAGGTCGTTCGTCGGCTCGTCGAGCAGGATGACGTTGCCGCCGATCTTCAGGGTCAGCGCCAGGTTGAGCCGGTTGCGCTCGCCGCCGGAGAGCACCTTCGTCGGCTTCTGCTGGTCCGGTCCCTTGAAGCCGAACGCGGCGATGTACGCCCGCGACGGCATCTCGACCTTGCCCACCATCAGGTAGTCCAGCCCGTCGGAGACGACCTCCCAGACGGTCTTGTCACCGTTGAGGCCCTCGCGGTTCTGGTCGACGTACGACAGCGAGACGGTGGGGCCGACCCGGACCTGGCCGCCGGTCGGCTCCTCCAGCCCGACGATGGTCTTGAACAGCGTGGTCTTGCCGACGCCGTTGGGGCCGATGATGCCGACGATGCCGTTGCGCGGCAGCGAGAACGACAGGTTGTCGATCAACAGCCGGTCGCCGAAGCCCTTGCTGAGGTCGACCGCCTCGATCACCGTGCTGCCCAGACGCGGGCCCGGCGGGATCTGGATCTCCTCGAAGTCCAGCTTGCGGGTCTTCTCCGCCTCGTTGGCCATCTCGTCGTACCGGTCCAGGCGGGCCTTGGACTTGGTCTGCCGGGCCTTGGCGTTGGAGCGGACCCACTCCAGCTCCTCGGTGAGGCGCTTCTTCATCTTGGCGTCGCGGCGACCCTCGACGGCCAGCCGGGCGGCCTTCTTCTCCAGGTAGGTGGAGTAGTTGCCCTCGTAGCCGATGGCCCGGCCACGGTCCAGCTCCAGGATCCAGCCGGCCACGTTGTCGAGGAAGTACCGGTCGTGGGTGATCGCCATGACGGTGCCGGCGTACTTGGCCAGGTGCTGCTCCAGCCAGGAGACGCTCTCCGCGTCCAGGTGGTTGGTGGGCTCGTCGAGCAGCAGCAGGTCGGGCGCCTCCAGCAGCAGCTTGCAGAGCGCGACCCGGCGGCGCTCACCACCGGAGAGCTGGGTCACGTCGGCGTCCGGCGGCGGGCAGCGCAGGGCGTCCATGGCCAGTTCGAGCTTGGAGTCGATGTCCCAGGCGTCGAGGTGGTCCAGCTCCTCCTGGAGCTTGCCCATCTCCTCCATCAGCTCGTCGGAGTAGTCGGTCGCCATCTGCTCGGCGATCTTGTTGAATCGCTCCAGCTTGGCCTTGGTCTCGGCAACCGCCTCCTCGACGTTGCCGAGCACGGTCTTGGCGTCGTTGAGTGGAGGCTCCTGGGCGAGCATGCCGACGGTGTAGCCGGGCATGAGCCGGGCCTCGCCGTTGCTCGGCTTGTCCAGTCCTGCCATGATCTTGAGGAGGCTGGACTTACCGGCGCCGTTCGGACCGAGGACACCGATCTTGGCTCCCGGCAGGAAGCTCAACGTCACGTTGTCGAGCACGACCTTGTCGCCGTGCGCCTTGCGGGCCTTTTCCAGGACGTAGATGTACTGGGCCACGGTGCGGGCTACCTCCGTCGGTTGCTGTCGCTGATCGGCGGCGCGGCGCGGGCCGAGAGATCCGCCCGCCGCCGCCGGCCGGGAGCCGGCCACGCGCACGCCATCGTCAATCCTGACAGGTACGCCGCGCTTCGCCCACATCACCCCGCCCCAGGAGTACGCCGAGAGCCCCGCCAGCCCATGATTCACTCGACTTTATGAAAATCGGGCCGTCCCCCGCGCCTGGATACCCCGAATTCACGAAACCGGAGTCGATCACCCCCCGCCGATCATCGACCTCTGATCGACGGGGCTGTCGACAAGATCACCCTGGGGATTTCGGCGCGTACGGGGCGGGTAGGAGACTCCGGCACGGGGCACAAGTAGCCGCAGCTACGCTCAGTACGCTCATCGCGGTGGACCCGTCAGTACCCGGAGGTGGCCGATCGTGACCGTCCGTAGCTCCTTTGTCGTAGTGGCGAACCGTCTGCCGGTCGACGAGGTGAGCACTCCCGAGGGCCGACAGTGGCGACGCAGCCCTGGCGGGCTGGTCACCGCGCTGCACCCTGTGCTCGCCGAACACCAGGGCACCTGGGTCGGCTGGGCCGGTGGCACCGGTGCCGCCCCCGAGCCGTTCGACCTGGAGGGGATCCGGCTGCACCCGGTCCCGCTCAGCGCCGAGGAGCTGGAGCGCTACTACGAGGGCCAGTCCAACGCGACGATCTGGCCGCTCTACCACGACGCGGTCGAGACACCGGCCTACAAGCGCCGCTGGCGGGAGGCGTACCGCCTGGTCAACGCCCGCTTCGCGGAGGCCGCCGCGGACGTGGCGGCCGAGGGCGCGACGGTCTGGGTGCAGGACTACCAGCTTCAGTTGGTCCCGGCGATGCTCCGTGAGCTGCGCCCGGACCTGCGGATCGGGTTCTTCCTGCACATCCCGTTCCCGCCGATCGAGCTGTTCATGCAGATGCCGTTCCGCACCGAGATCCTGCGCGGCCTGCTCGGCGCCGACCTGGTCGGCTTCCAGCAGCGGTTGGCCGCGCAGAACTTCGTCCGGCTGGCCCGGCACCTGCTCGGGCTGCGCTACGAGGGGCAGATGATCCAGGTCGACGGTCGGCAGGTGAAGGCGGGTGCCTTCCCCATCTCGATCGACACCCAGGAGATGGAGCGGATGGCCGCCGACCCGGCGATCCAGGCTCGGGCCAAGCAGATCCGCGCCGAGTTGGGCGATCCGAAGACGATAATCCTGGGCGTGGACCGGCTGGATTACACCAAGGGCATCGAGTTGCGACTCAAGGCCTTCCGCGAGCTACTTGCTGACGGAAAGTTGACAGTTCCCGACGCGGTTATGGTGCAGGTGGCCACGCCCAGCCGCGAGCGCGTCGAGCACTACCAGGCACTTCGGGTCAAGGTCGAGCGCGAGGTTGGCCGGATTAATGGTGAATTCGGCCGAGTCGGCGTGCCGGCCGTGCATTACCTGCATCAGTCGTACAGTCGCAGTGAACTCGCCGCGATGTACGTTGCCGCCGACGTGATGATGGTGACACCGCTACGCGACGGCATGAACCTGGTGGCCAAGGAGTACGTGGCGTCGCGCGCCGACCAGGGTGGCGCGCTCGTGCTCAGTGAGTTCGCCGGCGCCGCAACGGAGCTGCGTCAGGCATTCCTGTGTAACCCGCACGACCCGGACGCGGTCAAGGACGCCCTGCTCCGGGCAGTGCACGTGGAGAAAACCGAGGCACGCCGCCGGATGCGGACAATGCAACGTCACCTGCGTACCCACGACGTGGGCCACTGGGCCAAGTCCTTCCTCTCCGAGCTCGGAGTTCCCGAGGCGGAGGCCGAGTGAACACGACCGTCAACGATGGAGCGGCCACGGCCACCGGGGTGATGGACCCCGAGCTGCGCTCCGCCATCGGCCGGATCGCCCGGGTCCCCCAACTCCTGGTCGCCTGCGACTACGACGGCACACTGGCGCCGATCGTGGAGGACCCCAGCACCGCCGTACCACTGCCCGAGTCGGTGGCCGCGGTCCGCGCGCTCGCCGCGCTGCCGCAGACGACCGTGGCGGTCGTCTCCGGCCGGGCGCTGCGCGACCTGGCCGCGCTGTCCCGGCTGCCCAGCGAGGTGCACCTCGTCGGCAGCCACGGCTCCGAGTTCGACATCGGCTTCGTCGAGCGGCTCTCCCCCGAGCTGGTCGCGGTGCGCCAGCAGGTACGCAACGCGCTGCGCGACATCGCCTCCGCGCACCCGGGCATCCGGCTGGAGCGCAAGCCGGCAAGCGTCGCCGTGCACACCCGGGGGGTCGACCCGGAGGTCGCCGCCGCCGCCATCGAGGCGGTCCGCAACGGCCCGGCGACCTTCGACGGCGTCACCGTGACCCAGGGCAAGGAGGTCATCGAGCTCTCCGTCGTGGCCACCCACAAGGGCACCGCACTCGACCAACTGCGGACCCAGCTCGCCTCCAGCGCGGTGCTGTTCATCGGCGACGACATCACCGACGAGAACGCGTTCGGCCACCTGCACGGTCCCGACCTCGGCATCAAGATCGGCTCCGGGGACACCAAGGCCAGCTACCGGGTCGCCGACCCGCTGGAGGCCGCCCGCGCGCTGGCGCTGCTGCTGGAGACCCGTCGACACTGGCTGTTCGGCGAGCGGGCCGTGCCGATCGAGCGGCACTCCATGCTGGCCAACGGTCGTACCGTCGCTCTGCTCACCCCCGAAGCCAAGGTCAGCTGGCTCTGCCACCCCAAGCCGGACTCGGCGGCGATCTTCGCCGACCTGGTCGGTGGCAGCCCGGCCGGTCACTTCAGCGTCGCCCCGGAACGCGGCGGCATCCCGCTGGGTCAGCGCTACCGCTCCGGCACGATGACCGTGGAGACCCGCTGGTCCGGGCTCACCGTCACCGACTGGCTGGACAAGCCGGCCCGGGAGACCACTCCGGACGACAGCCCCGCGGTCATCACCGGCGACTCGACCCTGATCCGGGTGCTCACCGGCAGTGGCAAGGCCCGGGTGGAGTTCGCGCCGAGGCCGGAGTTCGGTCAGGTCGCCGTGCAGTTGCAGCCGCTCGGCGACGGCCTGCTGGTGCTCGGCTCCAACGAACCTGTCGCGCTCTACGCCCCCGGCGTGGAGTGGGAGGTCGGCAACGACGGCGGGTACGAGACCGCCAAGGCGATCGTCGACCTCTCCGCCGCCGGTGGGCAGGTCGTGCTGGAGTTGCGCTTCGGCACGCACAGCCTGGAACACCACCGGGTGCCGATCCACGAGCGGCAGGCCGCGGCCGAGCAGCCGTGGAAGGACTGGGTGGCCTCACTTCGGCTGCCGTCCACCGCCCGTGACCTGGTCGCGCGCAGCGCCCTCACCCTGCGCGGGCTCTGCCACGAGGCCACCGGCTCGATCCTGGCCGCGGCGACCACCTCGCTCCCCGAGGAGCTGGGCGGCGTCCGCAACTGGGACTACCGCTACTGCTGGCTGCGCGACGCCGCGCTGACCGCCCGCGCACTCGTCGACCTGGGCTCCGTCGAGGAGGCCGAGGCGCTGCTGCGCTGGGTGGACGGCTGCATCGAGCGCACCGGCGGCCACCCGGAGCGACTGCACCCGCTCTACACCATCGACGGGTACGAGCTGGGTGCCGAAGCGGTCATCGACACGCTGCCCGGGTACGCCGGCTCCCGGCCGGTCCGGGTCGGCAACCTCGCCAACCACCAGCTCCAACTCGACGTCTTCGGCCCGATCGCCGACCTGATCGCGGCCGTCGCCGACGCTCGCGGCTCGGTCCGCGAGGACGAGTGGCGGGTCCTGGAGAACATGGTCGAGGCGGTCCGTCGCCGTTGGCACGAGCCCGACCACGGCATCTGGGAGGCGCGGCTGCCACCACGGCACCACGTGTTCTCCAAGGTGATGTGCTGGATGACCGTCGACCGGGCGCTGCACGTGATGCGCGAACACGGCGGCGAGGACCGGCCGGAGTGGAAGGACCTGCGCGACCGGATCGGCGCCAACGTCCTGGAGCAGGGTTGGCACTCCGACGTCGAGGCGTACAGCGTCGCGTACGGGGACGAGGACATGGACGCCTCGTCACTCTGGATCGGGCTCTCCGGCCTGCTCCCGGGTGACGACCCGCGCTTCCTGTCCACCGTCCTGCGCATCGAGGCGGACCTGCGCAGCGGCCCGGTCGTCTACCGCTACCACTGGGACGACGGCCTGCCCGGCCGGGAGGGCGGCTTCCACATCTGCACGGCGTGGCTGATCGAGGCGTACCTGCGCACCGGCCGCCGCACCGACGCCGAGGAGCTGTTCGCACAGATGGTGCTCACCGCCGGCCCGACCGGGCTGCTCCCCGAGCAGTACGACCCGCTCGCCGAACGTGGGCTGGGCAACCACCCGCAGGCGTACAGCCACCTCGGACTGATCCGCTGTGCCCTGCTGCTGGACAACATGCTCAAGCAGTAGTTCGACCGCACGCACGACGACGGGGCCGGAGCGCATGCTCCGGCCCCGTCGGTCACTGCGGGTACGGCAGGGCCGGTTGCCACCCGTACAGGCGGACGCCGAGGTCGGTGGGCACCGTCCAGTGCGCGTACGGCAGCACCGCGCTGCTGCCCGTGTGGGTCAGGCACAGCAGTGGGGCGTCGCCGGTGTGGTCGAGCGCGAGCTTCGGTTTACGAGCCGCGCCGACGCCACCGAGGCCGAACAGGACAACCGGATCCCGCACCGGCAGCCCCAGTGCCTGCCGGCCGTCACGCCACCCTCGGTACGCCGCGTCCAGCCGCCACGGCGCGAGGTCGGCGAGACCGCGGTAGAGGTTCGCCACCCAGGTCGGGGTGAGTTCGGCGTCGGAGAGCCGGTACGGCACCCCGGCCAGCAACGAGTCGAGCTCCGGATCGGTCTCCACCCCGGCCGTGGTCAGCGCCTCGGGCAACGCGCCACGACGGACGGCCGCGACCGCGGGGGCGGCCTGCTCGACCCGATCGACCTGCCAGCGAAGCCCCACCGGGGTGGTCGCCTGTCGGCGGTCCCACAGCCAGCGGGCGCTGTCCCAGCGGTGCCGCTGGTTGGCCGGGATCAGCTCGTCGACGCCGACGACCAACTCCTCGCCCTCGACCCGTGCGGTGAGCCACCGACCCCGCAGGTGCGGCCGCTGCTCGCCGTAACCGGCCAGTGCGACCACCGCGGACCGCAGGTAGGCACCTGTGTTCCCGCGCGGGAAGTGCCAGCACAACGCGGACCTGTCGAGGGCGTCGAGGTCGGCGGCGGCCTCGTCCGACACCACACCGATCCGGACCTGCGGCGATGCCGCACCGGCTTGCCGGTTGTCGAACTGTCGACGGTCCCGGCGCTGCCGCGTCTCGGCCGGCTCGACCGACGGGCTGACCGAGTACGCCGCCTTCCTCCCGGCCCACCGCAGCACCTCCGCCCCGGCCGCCTGCGGGTCGCCGAAGAGCCGGAAGGCCAGCAGCTCGTGCTCGTCGGACCCGTCGTCCTCGGTCACCTGCAGCTCGTACACCAGGTCTCCGGGCGAGTCCAGGTCGTAGCCGGTGTGCGGGTCCCGGCCGAACTCGTTGCCGACGAGCGAGTCGCCCGGCTGTTGGCGGTAGCCACGGACCACCGTGACCAGGACGGCCCAGGAGCCGTCGGCGGCCGCGCACCGCAGCGTCCGGACCGGAGCAGCGCGCCATCGTGAGGGGAGGTCCTCGAAGGTGGTGGTCAGGCCCGGACCTGCGCACCGCAGCGCGACGGAGTTGAGCAGGTCCGTACGCCACGTCTCGTGCGGGTCCTTCACGGTGAGCATGAGCGACATTGTGTCCACCGCCACCGACAGCCCCGCCCCCGCGTCGGATCAACCAACAGCGACAACGGTCAGGGCCGCGCCGACCGCCAGATCGACCACCGCAGAACACCTTTGCTCTGCTTCAGTCCACGCACCAGAGCTGGCTTCGAAGTGTTGCGCGGGTTGAAGCAGAGCAAAGGGCGCAGAGGGACCACATGGTCCTCTGCCGTGGCACCTCACCCAGGCCCAACCCACCGTGTGCGCCTCCTCAGGCGTCGAGGGCCCCCACCACATCACCCAGCACGACGACGGCCGGCGGCCGCACATCGGCGGCGAGCGCGTCGGCGGCCACCTCGCCGAGCGTGGATCGCAGCACCCGCTGGGCACCTGTCGTGCCTTCCTGCACCACGGCGGCCGGCGTCTGCGGCGGTCGACCGTGGGCGATCAGGGTCTCGCTGATGGCCGCCAGGTTCTTCAGCCCCATCAGGATCACCAGGGTGCCGCGCAGCCCGGCCAGGGCGTCCCAGCGCACCAGCGAGGCCGGTGAGTCGGGTGCCACGTGCCCGGAGACCACTGTGAACTCGTGCGCCACCCCCCGATGGGTCACCGGAATCCCGGCCGCGGAGGGAGCGGCGATCGAGCTGGTCACCCCGGGCACCACGGTCACCGGCACCCCGGCCTTCGCGCACGCCAGCAGCTCCTCGCCGCCCCGGCCGAAGACGTACGGGTCACCGCCCTTGAGCCGCACCACGATCGCACCAGCCAGCGCGCGGTCGACCAGGATCTGGTTGATCTCCTCCTGGGCCCGGGACGGTCCGTAGGGGATCTTCGAGGCGTCCACCAGCTCGACGTCCGGGCGCAACTCGTCGAGGAGCAGCCCGGGCACCAACCGGTCGGCGACCACCACGTCGGCCTCGGTGAGCAGTCGCCAACCCTTCACGGTGATCAGCTCCGGGTCCCCCGGCCCCGCCCCGACCAGCGCCACCCGCCCGACTGGCCGCCCGTCGGCCGCTCCGGCGGCACCGGCTGCACCGGCCGCACGGGTAGCACCGGCCGCACGGGTCGCACCGGTCGCGCTCGCACCGTCGGGCCGGCTCCGCGTCGGAGCGATTCCGTCCGGTGCCAGGCGGACGGCGAGGAGGTCACGGATGGCGTCGCGGACGGTCATCGCCCGGCGGGGGTCACCACCGCCGAGCACCGCCACGGTGACCGGGCCGTGCCGGGTCACCGCCGGGGTCCAGGCGGTGGCGGCCGTCCGGTCGTCAGCCCGGACGCAGAAGATCCGCCGCTCGGCGGCGACGGCGCTCACCGAGGCCGCCGCCATCGGGTCGTCGATCGCCACCTGGACCAGCCAGGCGCCGTCCAGGTCCTCGGGCAGGAACCGGCGCGGCACCCAGTGCAGCCGCCCCGCGTCGACGCGGGCGCGCAGCGCCGGGGTCAGCTCCGGGGCCACCAGCAGGACGTCCGCGCCGGCGTCCAGCAGCGCGGGCACCCGCCGGGTGGCGACCGCGCCGCCACCCACCACGACCACCCGCCGCCCGTCGAGCCGCAAACCAAGGGGGTACGGATTGGAGGTCACGCCGCACCTCCGAGGCGGACGGCTCGCTCGCTGCGCGTTGTCACTTCTCCGCCACCCCGGCGGAGTCGAAGGTGGCCACCTCGTGCAGCACCCGAACCGCGCCGGTGACCACCGGCAGCGCCAGCAACGCGCCGGTGCCCTCACCGAGGCGCAACCCCAGGTCGATCAGCGGGTCGAGGCCGAGGTGCCGCAGCGCCGCGGTCGCACCCGGCTCGGCCGAGCGGTGCCCGGCGACCATGGCGCAGACCGCGTCCGGGGCGAACGCGGCGGCAGCCAGTGCGGCCGAGACCGCGATCACGCCGTCCAGCAGCACCGGCGTACGGCGGGCGGCGGCACCCAGGATCAGCCCGGCCAGCGCGGCGTGCTCCAGGCCACCGACGGCGGCCAGCACACCCAGCGGGTCGGCCGGGTCGGGCGCGTGCCGGGCCAGCGCGGCGCGCACCACGGCAACCTTGTGCGCGTAGGTCGGGTCGTCGATGCCGGTGCCCCGCCCGGTGGCGTCGAGCGGGTCGGCGCCGGTGAACGCGGCGATCAGCGTGGCGGCCGGGGTGGTGTTGCCGATGCCCATGTCGCCGGTGAGCAGGATGTCGGCTCCGGCGTCGATCAGCTCGTCGGCGATCCGGATGCCGGTCCGCACCGCCGCCAGCGCCTCGTCCCGGGTGAGTGCGGCGGTCACCGTGAAATCGCGGGTGCCCCGGCGGACCGACGCGACAACCAGCCGAGGCACCGCCGGGTCGAGCACGGAAGCGTCGGCGGGCGGTCCGGCGGGCAGCGGGGTGGCCACCCCGACGTCGACCACGGTGACCGACGCGCCGGCCTGCCGGGCGAACGCGTTGACCACCGCCCCGCCGGCCAGGAAGCTGCCGATCATCTGGCCGGTGACCTCCTGCGGCCAGGGGCTCACCCCCTGGGCGTGCACTCCGTGGTCGCCCGCGAAGATCGCTACCGCGGCCCGCTCGGGCAGCGGTGGCGGGCAGGCCCCGGCCAGGCCGGCGAGGCGTACCGACAGCTCTTCCAGGGCGCCCAGCGAGCCCGCCGGCTTGGTCAGCCGGCCGTGCAGCTCGCGGGCGGCGGCCATGGCCGCGTCGTCCGCCGGGCGGATCGCCGCGATCGTGGTTTCCAGCATCATGCCTCCATGGTCTCGCGCAGCACGTCGACGAACGCGTCGCTGGTGTTCCGGTCCCGTACCGCCACCCGCAGCCAGTCTGGGCCGAGGCCGGGGAAGGTGTCGCCCCGGCGCACCGCCCAGCCGCGCTCACGAAGGGCGGCCCGGATCGCTGTCGCGCCCGGCAGGTGCAGCAGGACGAACGCGCTGGCCGGGCGGCCGACGACGCGTACACCGGGCAGGTCGGCGAGGCGGGCGACCAGGTGGTCGCGGTCGGCGGCGAGATCGGCGGCGATCGCGCGCTCGGCCTGAACCGCGACGTCGGTGGCGCAGGCCGCGGCGGCGGCCAGCGCGGGGGTGGAGACGGCCCAGAGCGGCTGGACGGCGGCCAGCCGGGCCAGCAGGTCCGGTGCCCCGAGCAGGTAGCCGATCCGGAGGCCGGCCAGGCCCCACGTCTTGGTGAGGCTACGCAGGACGAGTAGGCCGGGCAGGTCCCGCCGCTCGGCCAGCGACTCCGGTTCGCCGGGGTGCCCGGGGGCGGTGGTGGTGTCGGCGAACGCCTCGTCGACCACCAGCACCCGGCCGGGGCGGGCCAGCGCGGCCACCGTCCGCGCGGGGTGCAGCACCGACGTCGGGTTCGTGGGGTTGCCGATCATCACCAGGTCGGCGTCGGCGGGCACCCGGGACGGGTCGAGCCGGAAGTCGTCGGCGGCGTCCAGCAGCACCCGCTCGACCGGGTGTCCGGCGGCCCGCAGCGCCGCCTCCGGCTCGGTGAACTGGGGGTGCACCACCACCGGCCGGCGCACCCCGCGCAACGCCTGGGCGATCAGCACGAAGCCCTCGGCGGCGCCGGCGGTGAGCAGCACCTCGTTCGGGTGACGGCGGTGTCGGGCCGCGACCGCCGCCCGGGCCGGCAGCGGATCCGGATAGTGGGCCAACTCGGTCAGGGTCGCGGCGATCGGCCCGGCCAACCAGGCGGGAGCCGGTGCCTGCCGGACGTTGACGGCGAGGTCGATCAGCCCGTCGCCGACCTCCGCGTCGCCGTGGTGCGCGAGGTCCGGCTCGACCCCGGCGGTGGCGGCCACCCCGCTCGGCTGATCAGACATGCCCGCGATCCTGCCGGGAAGGTGGCCGGTGGGACAGTAAGCCGCGTCACCACTCGCCGGTTTAAGAGTTCTTCTCAGGTACGAATCGGAAATGTCATAACTTGGCCATGTGAGTAACCGACCCCTTGCTGCCGCTGGTCGACTCGTTCCTCTTCTCCGCGCCGGACTGATCGCCGGAATCGTGATCGCCGCCGCCGCGTACCCACTCGTCGCCCTCACCGGGCTCGGCGCGAAGGCCACCGCGCACGCCGTGGAGCAGAAGACCAGAGTGCTGACCACCGCCCTGCCCGCCGAGACCTCCTACGTCTACGCCCCGGACGGCAAGACCGTGCTGACCATGTTCTACGAGGAGTACCGGCAGTACACCAAGCTGTCGGACATGTCGCCGAACATCCAGCAGGCGATCATCGCCGCCGAGGACTCGCGCTTCTACCAGCACCACGGTGTCGACCCGAAGGGCGTGGCCCGCGCCTTCGTGTCCAATGCCCGCTCCGGCGGCTCCCAGGGTGCGTCGACCCTGACCATGCAGTACGTCCGGATGGCACTGCGGGACAGCGCGACCACGCCCAAGGAGGTCCAGGAAGCCACCCAGCAGACCAGCCTGCGCAAGGTCAAGGAAATGCGGATGGCGATGGACCTGGAGAAGGAGCTGAGCAAGGAACAGATCATGGAGCGCTACCTCAACTCGGCGTACTTCGGGCACCGGGCGTACGGCATCTACGCGGCCAGCGAGATCTTCTTCTCCAAGACCCCGAAGGACCTCACCCCGGTGGAGGCCGCCACCCTCGCCGGGCTGGTCAAGTCCCCGTCCGAGTACGACCCGGCCGACTCCGACCAGAAGGAGGCCACCGGGCGGCGGGACTACGTGCTGGACCGGATGAGCCAACTCGGTTACCTCTCCCCCGACTCGGCCGCCGCCGCGAAGGCCGAGCCGATCCGGCTGAAGCTGACCACCCCGCCGCACGACTGCGCGGCGGTGGCGGAGAAGTACAACAGCTGGGGCTTCGCCTGCGACTACCTGAAGAACTGGTGGAGCGCGCAGCCCGCCTTCGGCGCCAACCCGCTGGAACGGATGGACAAGTTGCGCCGGGGCGGCTACCGGATCGTGCTCAGCCTCGACCCGAAGGTCCAGGCGGCGGCGGAGAAGAACGTCGGCAGCAAGGAGGCCACCGGCAGCCCGTTCGCCAACGGGATCGTGGTCTCCGAGCCAGGCACCGGCCGGGTGAAGGCGATGGCGGTGAACCGGACGTACTCGCTGGATCTCAGCGAGAACCCGCAGAGTTCCAACCCCGAGGCCGGGCCGAAGGTGAAGGCCAACTACCCGAACACGGTGGCGCCGCTGCTCGGTGGCGGTGACCTGGCGGGCTACCAGGCCGGGTCGACGTTCAAGATGTTCCCGATGCTGGCCGCGCTGGACTCGGGGATGACGCTCTCCACCTCGTTCAACGCCCCGCACCGCTACCGGTCGCCCGTCTACGACGGCTGGGCGCCCTCCAACGCCAGCGGCGCCATGACCGGCCAGCAGACCATGTGGTCCGGCTTCGGCAAATCGGTGAACACGTACTTCGTGTGGCTGGAGGAGAAGGTCGGCGCGGACCGGGCGGTCCGGTTGGCCGAGCAGCTCGGGCTGCGGTGGCGCACCGACGTCGACCGGGACCACGCGTCCCCGGAGAAGGCGAAGAAGTGGGGCGCGTTCACCCTGGGCGTCTCCGACGCCACCCCGCTGGAGATGGCGAACGCCTACGCCGCCATCGCCGCCGACGGCCGCTACTGCGAGGCGATCCCGGTTCAGGCGATCATGAACCGGGACGGCACACCCGCCACGTACGCCACGCCGGGTGGCCTCCACCGGGAGGTGGCCAAGCCACGCTGCCGGCAGGTGGTGAGTGCGGACGCCGCCCGGGCGGCCACCGACGCCGCCCGCTGCCCGACCGGAGACACCCCGGCGCGCGGTAGCTGCGGCGGCTGGTCCACCGCCGACAGCGTGCGAGGCACGGTCGGACGCCCGGTGGCCGGCAAGACCGGTACGACCGACAGCACCCGGTCCGCCTGGTTCGTCGGCTACACCCCGGAGCTGGCCGCGGCGAGCTTCATCTCCGACCCGGACAATCCGTTCAACGCCGTGGGTGACGGGCAGTCCCAGATCCCGATCAAGGCGGTCTCGGAAACCCTCCGCGACGGCCTGAAGGGCACACCGACCCGCCAGTTCACCCCACCGTCGGACGCGATCGTCGGCTGACCCGACGGCGGCGGCGCACCGCCACCCGAGGAGTCAGGCCGGCACCCCGCCGGACTCCACGGGCACCACCTCGGCCGTCGGGTCGGCCGCCGCGGCGGCGACCAACCGGGCGGCCGTGGCCGGATGACCGGCCCAGTGCAGGGTGAGCTGCGAGGCGTGCACGTTGCGCCAGACGAAGCCCTCCGGCGTGCCGCCCTCCCAGCTCCACGCCGGGCGCTGACCAGCACGGGGGGTGAGCACCGCCCGGTGCGCCTTGTGGCCGACAAGCACCGTGCCGTGGGCGGCGACCACGCTGTCGGTCTGGGCGGTCGCCTCCCGGTAGCCGGCCACCAGGCCGTCCCGACTGACACCGACCGCGTCGAGGACCCCACACATCGGCAGCCCGTCCAGCTCGCGGGCCAGCCAGAGCAGTCCGGCGCCCTCGGCGATCACCGGACGGCCGGTCCGCGCCAACTCGGCCACCGCGATGCAGAGCCGCCGGTTGGCCGACAACTGCTCGGCGTACGCCTCGGGCAACGCGCCGCCGACGACAAGCGCGCGGGTGCCGACCGGCAGCGCCTCGTCGCGCAGCGGGTCGACGACGACGACCTCCGCGCCGGCAGCCCGCAGCAGTTCGGTGGTCTCCGGGTGGCTGAAGCTGCCGCCCGGCCCACCGGCAACCGCCACCAGCGGCCGGTTCGCCGGGGGCGGGAACGCCCCGAGGGCCTCCTCGGGAGACCAGGCCGGTGCCGGCAGCGGCGGGGCCGAGCGGGCCAGCCCGAGAAGCCGTTCCAGATCCACCGTGGCGGCGACGGCCTCGCCCAGCCGGCTGACCGCACGGACGGCGTCGGCCGACCCGTCGACCACCGGCGCCACCCCGTGCCGCCGCGACGGCAGCACCGCCGGCAGGTCCTGGCGACGCAGCGCGCCGTAGACCGGCACCCCCACGTCGTCCAGCGCCTCGCGCAGCATTCCCTCGTGCCGCGACGACGCCACCCGGTTGAGGATCACCCCACCGAGCCACAACTGCTCGTCGTACGAACGGAAACCGTGCACCAGGGCCGCCACCGACTGACCCATCGCGGCCACATCGACAACGAGCACCACCGGGCTGCGCAGCGCGGCTGCCGCGGCGGCGGTGGACTCCTGTTCGGGGCGGCCACCGACCGAGTCGTACAGCCCCATGCTGCCCTGCACCACGGCGAGCCCGGCACCGGCCGCGCCGTGCGCCACCAGCGGTGCGAGCCGGTCGGTGCCGACCAGCCGGGGATCGATCACCCGACCTGGCCGACCGGCGGCCAGACCGAGGTACGCGGCGTCGACGTGGTCCGGCCCGAGCTTGAACCCGGCGACGTCGACCCCACGCTCAGCCAGGGCGGCGAGCAGCCCGATCGCCAGCGCGTTCTTACCGTGCCCGGAGGACGGCGCGCTGAGCACCAGGCGCGGCACGACGGTCATCATCGACTCCTCGCGAGCGGCGGCGGGTACGCGACGGGGACGACCGCGGCCGATCCGTCGGCGTGACGATACCCGCCCCGTTGTCGAGGCGAGCACCGCCAACCGGGGCCGGCGGCGCGGTCGCGGCCCGGTCCAGGTCAGTGGTGCCGGTCATACGGGTAGCCTCGTGCTGTGTACCGGTTCCTGCTGAGCCCACGCTGGCTGGGCGCTCTCGCGCTGACCCTGGTCGCCGCCGCCGTGATGGTGTTCCTCGGCAACTGGCAGCTGGACCGCTACCGGGGGCGTACCGAGGTCAACGAGCGGATCGACGCGGGTCAGCGGATGACCCCGACGCCGCTGTCCGTCGCCCTGCGTGCCCCCACCGGCGGCGCGGGGACGGTCGGCCCCGCGCCGGCCGAGGACAGGGTCTGGAGCCGGGTCACCGTCACCGGCCGTTACGACCCGACGAACACCGTGCTGGTCCGTGGCCGGACGGTGGACAGCCGGGTCGGCTTCGAGGTGCTCACCCCACTGGTGCTCGCGGACGGCACGGCGCTGCTCGTGGATCGGGGTTGGATCCCGCCGGCGCCGGGTGGGGCGACCGCCCAGCCGTCGGTACCCGCCGTGCCGACCGGCGATGTGACGGTGGTCGGTCGGGTGCACGAGACCGAGAGCGGCGCCGGCGCGGTGGCGCGGCGCGACGGGCGACTGGAGATCCGCCGGATCGGTGTGTCACGACTCGCTGGCGAGCTGCCCTACCCCGTCTACGGCGCGTACCTGCTGCTCGACGAGCAGACCCCGGCGGCCGATCCGGTGTTCAAGGCGGTGCCCGTCGGGCACGCCAACAACTGGCAGAACTTCGGCTACGTCGTGCAGTGGTGGCTCTTCGCGGTGATGTCCCTGTTCGGCTACGGCTGGGTGGCGCGCCGGGAGGCCCGCCGCGCCGCCGGGATCGGTGTCACCGCGGCCCCGGTGGACCGCGCCGCCGAGCCGACGCCGAGCGCGACCGCCTGACCGAGGCCCGAGGTCGGCGCGTCGGCGTCGGCGTCGGCGTCCCAAACAGACACTCGGGGGCATGCGGGACGACAGGGCAGCCGGTAGCCTGCGCCACGTGACGATCCCGTGTTGGAGGTCTCGGTGAGTTCGGATCCCACGGCCGCGCAGCCGGAGCCGGTGACCCAACCGCAACCGCCGATCGATCCGTGGACCGCCGCGTCGTCGACCGAGCCGCTGCCGACCACCCCGCCGACGACACCCTTCCCGAGCGTGCCGCCGCAGGCCACACCGCCGTTTTCGGCGCCGCCGTATCCGGCGCAGCCGTCATCGTTCTCGTCGCCGCCCGCGACGCCGTTCTCCGGCCCGCCCGCGCAGCACGCGACGCCGCCCGGCGGGGCGTGGCCGGCGGCCGGGCCGTACCCTCCGTCGCCGGTGTCGGCGCACCCGGCGGCGCTCGCGTTCGGCGGGCCGGAGGTGGTCGCGGTGCAGATCGCCGAGATCGCGGTCTGCCCGCCGGTCATCCGCACGCCCACCGGAGTGCTGCCGTTGGCCGGTGCCACCTGGCACGTGGCCGACTACTGGCAGCGCGAGGAGAAGGTGGCGACCTGGGCGCTGGTCTGCGCCATCGTCGGGTTCTTCTGCCTGTTCGTCTTGAGTCTGCTGTTCCTGCTGGTCAAGGAGACCCGGCACCACGGCACAGTGCAGGTGACGGTCACCAACGGCCCGCAGCAGTACGTGGCCCGGATTCCGGTCGCCGATCAGGCTCAGGTGGCGCACATCAACAACCAGGTGAACTACGCGAGGTCGTTGTCCGGAAGGTGACCCGGGCCGGTCAGCCGACGGGACGGCCGGTGTGGATGGCGCGGACCGCGTCGATGGTGTCCGCCTCGGCGGCGGACTTGTCGTCGCGGTACCGCACGACCCGGGCGAACCGCAGCGCCATCCCCCCGGGATAGCGCGAGCTGGTCTGCACCCCGTCGAAGGCGATCTCCACCACCTGCTCGGGGCGGACCCGCACCACCCAGTCGCCGCGCTCCACGGCGAGGTCGAGGAAACGCTCGGTCTGCCAGCGCAGCAACTCGTCGGTGAGCCCCTTGAACGTCTTGCCGAGCATGACGAAGCCACCCGTCTGCGGGTCGCGCGCACCCAGATGCAGGTTGGACAGCCAGCCCTTGCGCCGCCCGCTGCCCCACTCGACGGCGAGCACCACCAGGTCGAGGGTGTGCCGGGGCTTGACCTTGACCCAGGCGGCACCGCGCCGGCCGGCGTCGTAGGGGGCATCCGGCGCCTTGACCACCACGCCCTCCTGCCCGGCGTCGAGCGCGGCGGCGAACGCGGCGGCGGCCTGCTCCGGGCCGTCGACCTCCATCCGCCCGACCAGCAGCGACGAATCCACCGCACCGGCGAGGGCGGCCCACCGTTCGCGGCCGGGCAGGTCGATCAGATCTTGACCGTCGAGGTGCAGCAGGTCGAAGAAGTACGGAGTGAGCACCGTCGCGCCCGTGCTGGCGGCGGCCGCGAGCACCGCCGGGGCGACAGGTGTGCGCCCGGTGGTGCTCGGGGTGGTGCGGCGGGCGGCCCGGCTCGATGTCTGCTGGAACGGCAGTGGTCGCCCGGTCTCGTCGAGACCGATCGCCTCCCCGTCGAGCACCAACTCCCGCCCCGGCAGGGACCGGACCGCGGCGACCACCTCGGGCACCCGGGCGGTGATCTCGTCGAGGCTGCGGGTGAAGACGGCGATGTCCGCGCCGGAGCGGTGCACCTGGATGCGGATGCCGTCGAGCTTCACGTCGACCACCGCCGGCGTGCCCGTCGCGGCGAGCGCCTCGTCGACCGAGGGGGCGCTCTGCGCGAGCATCGGCGCCAACGGTCGGCCGACCCGCAGGCCGAAGCCGGCCAGCTCGGCAGCTCCTCCGGCCAGCGCGGCCACCGCCACGGCGCGCAGGTCACCGGCGAGCAGCAGCGCCCGACGGACCGCGGCCACCGGCACGTCGGCGGCCCGCGCCACCGCGTCGGCGAGAAGACCGGCCTGGGCGCCCTGCCGCAGCTCGCCACTGAACAGACCGGTGAGCAGACGCTGCTCGTCGGCCGTCGCCGCCGCGTAGAGGGCACCGAGCAGCGCCCGACGCCGAGTCTGTGAACCGGTGCCGTGCACCGCGGCGATCTGCGCGATGGCCGCGTCGACGGCGGCCACGGTCAGCGTCGGCTCGGCGGCCGGTGGCGGCAGGTCACGAAGGCTCGCATAGCCCACCCCGGTCTGCCGTTGGCGCAGCTCACCCGCGAGGTAGCCGGCACCGGGCTCGACCTCGGCCGGGTCGAGCCGGCGCAACGCGTCAGCGAGCAGCTCCACCTTGGCCCGTCGGCCGCTGGTGGCGCCGACGGCCGCGGACGTCGCTGCCAGATCGAGGAACCGCACGCCGCCCATCCTGCCAGTCACCTCCGACACCGCCCGGGCATTGCCGTGCCCGGGCGGTGTCGGCGGGGTGCCGCCCACCTGCGCGGACGACGGTTCGGGGCCTGCGGCAGGCCGTCCAGGCCTCAGGAAACAGGCGGCTAGGCGGAGACGGGCTCCTCGATGCGCAACCCCCGCGCACGGACCTCGCCAGCGACCCGGGAGAGCACCGAGTCGAGGGCGACCAGAGCGGCGGAGAGCTCACCGAGCTGTTCGTTGAGCGTGTCCTCGGACCACGCGGAGACGTCGACATCTCCCAGTGCGCTGACGGCGGCCCCCAACCGGGCCATCACCTCGTTCGTACTCATGTACGAAAGGCTATAACAGCCAGCCATCCGACACGCCGTAAAATCCCAGATCAGACCGGAAGTTGCCGTTCCGACACCTACCTCCCCGCTGCGGCCACCTTGCCCAGCAGCAGCGCCTCGGCGAGGCAGACCCGGGCGAACTCCCCCAGGTGCAGACTCTCGTTCGGGCCGTGCGCGCGGGCGTGCGGATCCTCCACACCGGTCACCAGGATCGCCGCGTTCGGGAACATCTCCTGGAACGTGGCGATGAACGGGATCGAACCGCCGATGCCGATGTCCACCGGCTCGGTGCCGTCCCAGGCGGCCCGGAACGCCGCGCGGGCGGCGTCGAACATCGGCCCGGACGCGTCGATCACACACGGGTTGCCGTCGTGCTCCAGGCTGACGGTCACCTGGGCGCCCCACGGGGCGTGCTTCTCCAGGTGGGCGCGCACCGCCGCGTACGCCCGCTTCGGGTCGTCCCCCGGCGCGAGGCGGACGTTGAGCTTCGCCTTGGCGGCCGGCACCAGGGCGTTCGGCGCCTCGCCGGTGGCCGGCGCGTCGATGCCGAGCACCGCCACGGCGGGTTTGGTCCAGAGCCGGTCGGTGAGCTGTCCGGTGCCGACGAACTGCACGCCCTCGGCCAGGCCGGCCTCGGCGCGGAACCGGTCCTCCGGGTAGTCGACGGTGGCCCCCTCCCGGCCGACCAGCCCGTCCACCACCACGTCACCGGCGTCGTCGTGCAGGCTCGCCAGCAGCCGGACCAGCGCGGTGAGCGCGTCCGGGACGGCGCCGCCGAACATGCCGCTGTGCACCGCGTGGTCCAGCGTGCGCACCTCGACGAAACAGTTGACGACGCCGCGCAGCGAGGTGGTCAACGCCGGTACGCCCACGTCCCAGTTGCTGGAGTCGGCGATCACGATGACATCCGAGGTGATCTGGTCGCGGTGCTCGGCGAGCAGCCGCTCCAGCGAGTCGGAGCCGTACTCCTCCTCACCCTCGATGAAGAGCACCACGCCGACCGGCAGCGCGTCCCCGTACGCCCGCAGTGCCGCCACGTGCGCCATGACACCGGCCTTGTCGTCGGCCGCGCCCCGGGCGTAGAGCCGGCCGTCCCGTTCCACCGGCTCGAACGGGTCGGACTCCCACAGCGACCGGTCGCCGACCGGCTGCACGTCGTGGTGGGCGTAGAGCAGAACGGTCGGCGCGCCGGGCGGGGCGGCTCGACGACCGATCACCGCCGGCTGGCCACCGGAACGCACGATGTCGACGTCCAGGCCGCAGCCGCGCAGCAACTCGGCGACCGCCTCGGCGGAGCGTTCCACGTGGGAATGGTCGAAACCCTCGAAGGCGATGCCGGGGATGCGGACGAGGCGTTCCAGGTCGGCACGGACGCCGGGCATCTCCCGCTCGACGGCGGCCCGCACCTCGGACTCGGACATGATCGGTGAGGTCATGACCGGAATCGTATGCCGGCCTTACCGGGTCGTGCCGGCGGAGCCCGTACCGTCGCCGCCGTCCGCCGGGCCGGCGCCCGGGGCGGCCCGACCGGCGCGCTGCGCGCGGCCCGCCGCCTCGGTGGCGGCATCCACCCAGGAGCGGGCCCGACCGGCGGTGCCGCCGACCCACTCGCCGACGTCGCTCGCGCCGTCGCCGAACCGGCGCAGCAGCCCGACCAGCGGGTCGGTGGAGCGGCTGAACTCCTCCCGGTACGAGTCGGCAGCCGCCTTGATCTCCTCGGAGACGCTCGTCGAGCTGTCCTCGTCGCGGCGCGGATAGTCCCCACCCAGCACCCGCCCGTACGCCCCGGAGTCGATCCACTGGCGCAGTTGCGCCGCCCGTGCCACCGGCGCGGGATGGGTGCTCCACGCCGTCATCCGGATCTTGTGCAGGCTGTCGCGCAGGTCCCCGCCCCCGGCGTACTCGGCGGCCTGCTCCAGGAACGCGGTCGTGTCGATCTGGGACAGGTCACCGCCGCCGGCGAGCTTCATCAGCAGCCGCAGCGCGGCGGCCGGGTCCTGCCCGGCGAGCAGACCGGCTCGGTCGGCGGACAGTTCCGCCTTGCGCCACCACTCCAGCATCGCGGCGATGATCGCCCGCAGCGCGATCGCGCCCACCGGCAACCAGCTCAGGTTGGCCGCCCACCGGGTGAGGATCATGAGCATGGTCTTGTAGACCGCGTGCCCGCTGCCCACGTGCCCCAACTCGTGGCCGAGCAGGCAGCGCAGCTCGTCCTCGTCGAGTTGCTGCACGCACGCGGAGTTCAGCACGATGAACGGCCGCTCCAGCCCGACCGCCTCGGCGCCCAACCAGGGCGACTGGGTCACGTACAGCTCGGGCAGCTCGGCCACGTCGAGCGCCGCCGCGGCCTCGGTGTAGCGCTGCCACACCGCCGGGTACTGCCGGTGATCGACCCGGATGCCGGAGGCCAGCACGGACAGCCGGAACCCGCGCTCGTTCCACATGCCGAAGAACGACCGCACCACGTCGTCGAAACCGCGCAGCTCCCGCAACGCGACAAGGGCGCCCCGGTCGGCCGGATGCTCCCAGGCCCGCGAGCTGATCCCGGTGAGCGTGATCCGGCGCCGCGCGGGCGGCTCCGTTGCCGACATGATGAGTCCCCCGTTCGCCGCGCGCCCTGAGCGCTCTCGCGTGGTGCTTCTGGCGTCGTCGTGCTCGCGTCGTGCTGCTCGCGTCGTCCTTGTTGCATCGTGCCGCTCGCGTCGTCCTTCTCGCATCGTGCCGGAGCCGGTGCCGCTCGTCCACTGCCCGCTCAACGGATGCGCGCGTAGTAGCGGTCCGCGTCGGACGGCAGCGTCGGCGCGCCGTCGACGAGCAGGTCGGCGCGGGCGGCCGTGCCGTCGGCGGCGAAGTGCGCCCGCTCCCCGGCGTGCCAGCGACGCAGCTCGGGCAGGATCTCCGACCCGTCCCGAGCGACCGCGCGGGCCAGCCGCACCGACGCGGGCGCGGTGACGAACACCGACAGGGTCGCCTCCGGCCGGACCACCGCGCGGGCAGCGGTGACCCCCTCCACCACCAGCACCGGCGCCACCGGCACCGGCACCGGCCGGGCCAGGAAGCGCTGCCGCACCCAGCTGTAGCGCCGGTAGGCACCCGGTTTCCCTTCGCGCAGCGGGGCGAGCACCTCCTCGTCGAGCCGTGGCCAGAAGGTGACCTGGTCGTCCCAACCGTCGAGCAGGTCGTCGGTGTGCACGACGGGCGGGCGAGCACCGCCCAGCCGCACCGCCAGGGCATCCGCGAGGTGCGCGGCGAACCGGCTCTTACCCGCGCCGCTCGGCCCGTCGACCGCGACGAGCCGGGTCCGCCCCAACCGCGCCGGGCCCGCGAGCGCCCGACGAGCCAGTTCGGCGTACGCCTCGACAACCACCACGCCCCGCCGGTCCCCGGCCTTGCCGGCGTCCCCCAGCTCGTCGGCGTCCCCGGCCCCGCCGGCGGCCACCCACTCGTCGGCAGGCCCGGCCTTGCCGGCGTCCCCCGGCTCGTCGGCGTCCCCAGCCCTGCCGGTCGCGGGTCCTGCCGTGTTCAGGGCTTCGCGGCCCGACACCGGCCGGCCGGTGTCGGGGCTCAGCACAGCCTCGCCTGCTGCATGACCGAAGTATGCCGCCGCAACCACGGATGATCGACTCCAGATCACGGATGTCGCGGTATCCCCGACAGCGGGACACCGCGATATCCCTGAGGTCGAGTGGATCATGCTGCAACAGCGGTCGAGGTTGGCCATTCCGACTCGTCCGGCTGACCACCCTGGCCGAGTGCCGTCACGTCCGGGGGAATTGGGGCGGCGACGGGTGACGGGCGACCCGTTCGCCGTCCGGGGCGCTACCAAATCGGCATGATCGGGTGGTGCTCCGAGACGTGATGAGCCCCGGCATCGACGCCCTGCTCGAACAGGCCCGCGCCGGGCTGCACCGACTGACCCCGCAGCAGACCGTCGAGGCGGTCCGCGGCGGCGCGCTGCTGGTCGACACCCGCACCGACCTGCAACGCCGAGAACAGGGCGACCTGCCGGGTGCGGTCGTCATCGACCGGACCGTGCTGGAATGGCGGCTCGATCCGGCCAGCGCCTGGCGGATCCCCGAAGCCACCGGCTACGACCGGGAGATCGTGCTGGTGTGCCGGCAGGGCTACAGTTCCAGCCTCGCCGCCGCCAGCCTGCAGACCCTCGGTCTACGCCGGGCGACCGACATGATCGGCGGTGTGGACGCCTGGCTCGCCGCCGGTCTCCCCACCACCGACCGGCCAGCCGACATCCGCCCCTGAATCCCACCGCCTCGCCGGCGCGCTGCCGACACCCAGATCAAGATCGCGCTCGATCCCGGAACCAGGCCCCTCCCGTCGCTCGCGAGGCCACTACAACCAGGATCGTGCACGATCATGCGGAGGCGGTGACCCGCGAGGGCACCCACTCGCGAGGGCACCCCACTCGCGAGGGCACCCCACTCGCGAGGGCGCCGCGAACACCCCGGGCGCGGCCCGGTCCCCCGACACTCCGCATTGGACAGGGTCAGGACGGTGGCGGGCCGGGTGGAATGAAGGGTAGGCCGGCGGGTGGGCCGGCTTCGATGAGACGCCAGAGGGCAGCGGTGTCCAGGTGCTCCTCGACCAGGTCACCGAGCAGGTCGAGTGAACGCTCCCGGGCGGCGGCGAAGCTGGTCGTCGGCGCGACCCGGAATCCACTACGCCCGGCCAGGCGAGCCGCCTCGGTGAGGAACCACCTGCGGAACCCGTCGGACTCGAACGCCCCGTGCCAGTGCGTGCCGTGCACCGCGCCGAGCACGGCTCCCTCGCCGACACCGTCGTCGCCGGTCAGCAACGGGGCCAGGGTGGGGTCGGTGTGCGAGACGTACCCGTGGTGGATCTCGTAACCGCGCACCGCGAGGTCGCCGTGGGCGGTGCCCACCGACTGTCGGACGGTCTTGCGGGGATCGAAGGTGATCTCGATGGGCAGCAGGCCGAGCCCCGGTACGCTGCCCCGCCGGCTCTCCACCGTGTCGTGGATGGCGCGGCCGAGCATCTGAAAGCCGCCGCAGAGGCCGAGCAGTGGCTTACCGGCCGCCACGTGGGTGACCACCGCGTCGGCGAGACCCGTCTCGCGCAGCCAGGCCAGGTCGGCGACGGTGGACTTGGAGCCGGGCAGGACGACCAGGTCGGCGGCGGCCAACTCGGCCGGCTCGATGGTGAGACGTACGCGAACGCCCGGTTCGGTGGCCAGGGCCTCCACGTCGGTCGCGTTGCTGATCCGGGGTAGGCGAACGACCGCCACGTCCAACCACTCGGTGCCGTGCGGGGCCGCGGGGCGGCCGAGCACCCGGCCGTAGGCGAGGGAGTCTTCCGCGTCGAGCCACAGGTCCAGTGCCCAGGGCAGCACTCCGTACGTGGGCCGACCCGTGACGTGACGCAGCATGTCCAGCCCCGGCTGGAGCAGCCCCCGGTCACCCCGGAACTTGTTGATCACGAAGCCGGCGATCAGTGCCTGGTCCGCCGGGTCCAGGAGGGCGACGGTGCCGAACATCGAGGCGAAGACGCCGCCACGGTCGATGTCGCCCACCACGATGGTGGGCAGGTTGGCGTGCCGGGCCAGCCCCATGTTGACGTAGTCACCGGCCCGCAGGTTGATCTCGGCGGGGCTGCCGGCGCCCTCGCAGATCACCACGTCGTACGCGTCGCGCAGCTCAGCGAGTGCGGCGTACGCGGTCTCGGCGAGCCGGGGACGCAGGTGCCGGAACGTGCCGGCGGTGATCGTGTCGACCGCCTCGCCGAGCAGGACCACCTGACTGGCCAGGTCGCTGCCCGGCTTGAGCAGGACCGGGTTGAACCGCAGGTCGGGGGCGAGCCCACAGGCAGCGGCCTGCATGGCCTGGGCCCGTCCGATCTCGCCGCCGTGCCCGTCCGGCCCGACGACCACCGCCGAGTTGTTCGACATGTTCTGTGCCTTGTACGGCGCCACCTTCACGCCCTGCCGGTGCAGCCAACGACAGATACCGGCGGTGAGCACGCTCTTGCCGGCGTCGGAGGTCGTGCCGGCGACCAGCAGCCCGCCGCTCACCGCCCCCTCCCCGCTCCGACAGCTCGCAGCCCGCGCCCTCCGGTCACCGCAGAAAACCCGCGCCCTCCGGTCACGGCGGACAACCCGTGCCGACTCACGAAGCCGACCAGACGGCCGAAGGTAACCGGGTACACGGCGGCCAGCCCGACCGCGGCCAGCCCGACCGAGCCGGAGATCCGGGCGGCCCGCTTGAGGTGGCGCGCCTCCGGGCGGGGGCCGTCGCCGAGGAACGGCCGCACCTCGGAGCGCCCGAAGTAGACGTTGCGGCCACCGAGGCGGACGCCGAGCGCGCCGGCCATCGCCGCCTCGCACTGGCCGGCGTTGGGGCTCGGGTGGTCGTTGCGGTCACGCCGCCATACCCGCCAGGCCCGTTGCCGATCCCCGTGGGCGACCGGCGCGACAGCGATGGTGAGCAGCCCGGTCAGCCTCGACGGCACCAGGTTGAGGACATCGTCCAACCGCGCGGCCGGTGTGCCGAATCGGGCGTAGCGCGCCGACCGGTGCCCGACCATCGCGTCGAGGGTGTTTGCCGCCCGGTAGCCCAGCAGGCCGGGCAGCCCGGCGACCGCACCCCAGACCAGAGGGGCGACAACCGCGTCGGAGGTGTTCTCGGCGACCGACTCGACGGTGGCGCGGGCCAACTCCGACTCGCCCAACGTCGACGGGTCCCGCCCACAGAGGTGGCCGAGGCGTCGCCGGGCGGCGGGCAGATCACCGTCACGCAGCGTCCGACCCATGGTGGTGGCTTCGTGGCGAAGCGTGCGACCACCCAGCACGGTCCAGGTGCCGGCGGCCACCAGCGCCGCCCGGGTCACCGGCCGGTGGCAGGTAGCCGCAGCGGCGACCGCCCCGAGCAGCACCGGCCCGCCCACGGCCAGCGCGGTGAACGCGGCGCCCGCCGTCCGATCCGGGCGGTAGAGGCGGCGCTCCAACGCACCCGCGGCCTGCCCGAAACCGGCCACCGGGTGCCACCGGCGCGGATCACCGAGCAGCCTGTCCAGCGCGTACCCGGCCAGCAACCCCACCGCGTTCGCCACCGGCGCGGTCCGTCGCACGTGCACCACCTCCCAGGCCGGCCAGCCTAGACGAGCGTCCCGGAAACCGGCCCGACCCACGGCGCTCCCAGGCGGCCAGCGCCTGCTGGCGGATCGCAGCCGACGATCCTCCGCTGACCCCGCCGATGCCGTCACGCGGGGTGACGACGCTGGTCGCGCCGCCACCCCGCCCCCGTCGTGCCAGGTCAGTCCTCGAACCGGTCGGTCAGGCCGGCTGCGGGATCCTTCCCCGACCACGCCGCCCGCGGCCGGCCGGCGGCGGCTCCGGCTGCCCCTCGTCCGGCACCGGCCCCAACTCGTCGTCCGGGTCATGGCCGCCGCCGTTGTCCGCCTCGGATGGGAGCCCCAACTCGCCGTCGAGACCCGCCGGGACGTTGCCCGGCCCGATCTGCCCGCTGGTCGGGGTAACACCGCCGGGCGAGGAGAAATCGTCGGTCGGAGGACCATCGGCGTCCATCGGGTCGTCGAGGTACGGACTGGTTCGCAGCGCGGCGTAGTCGGGCAGCTCGAAGTCGTCATCCAGCGGGCGGTCGTCGGGGAGCACGGGCTCGTGCCCGGCCGGCACCGGCTCGGTGGGCTCGCCGTGCACCCGGCTCTCGGCCTCGGAGTCCTCCACGGTGCTGGTGGTCATGCTCGGTCGGTTGCGCAGGAACCGGGCTCGACCGCGGGACAGGTCGTGGCCGACGGCAACCGCCTCCAACTCGTAGACGGCGCGGTGGTTGCCGGCGTCGTCGGTCCAGTCGCGGGTGTAGAGCCGCCCGCAGACCACCACCGGATCGCCGACCATCACGGACGCCGCCACGCCTTCGGCGAGCTTGCGCCAGCAGTTGACGCGTACGCGCAGCGAATTGCCGTCGACCCACCTGCCGCTGTCCCGGTCGAGTCGGCGGGCGGTGGAGGCGACCTTGAAGTTGGCCACCAGCGTGTTGCTCTGGCTGGTGCGTCGCCATTCGGGAGCAGTCAGCACATTGCCGACAATTGTTACGTAGGTGTCGAACATCGTCCCTCCAGGGGGATCGGGGCCTGCGAACGCGAGTCGACTCGACACCGAGCCTGGGCGCTGCGGGCGAGCCTCACCAGCGCCCAGCCCGAACCTGTGGACGACGAACCCACCTGTGGACAAAGCCCTGATCACGCCCTGATGTGGTACGGCCGACCCGGCCACCCGGGCGTCGGCGGTTTCCGAGACCAACCACTTTGGGTAAGCACTTGATCAACGCACCACCGACAGCTCCACGTCGACGAGAGGTCAGCTTCATGATGATCACCAGAATCGGCTCCGCGATCGCTTCCGAGGCACGGCGATGAGCGCCGCGGCGAACCCGGCCACCGTCGCCGAGTGCCTGCGGGTGGGCACCGGGTTCTCGCAGGGCGACCGCAACTGGATCGCCGAGCAGTTCGCCACGCTCGACGCTCGGCTGGCCAGCTTCCACGCCGACGCCACCGAGCTGGAGGTGTCGGTGAAGGACCGGGAGGCACGTGGTCAGAAGGTCACCCTGGAGTGCTGGATCGCTGGCCGACAGAAGATCGTCACCACCTCCGCCGAAGAGGACCTGCACGCCGCGCTCAACGACGTCCGCGACGACCTGCGCCGCCGGCTCAACGACGCCAAGACCCGCCAGGAGCCCCGGCACAACAAGCACCTGCGCGACATCCCGCAGCCCCAGGGCGAGCTGGACCCCACCGACGAGCAGGACCCCGAGCGCGCCGACACGGAGACTGCCTGACCTCACCCGCTCCGCTCCGCGATCTTGCACTGTCGTATCCCCAGTCAGTGCAAGATCGCGGGAGCACCGGGCCGCCGGGCGAGGGCTACCGTTCGGTAGGTTGGCGGCGTAGCGTCGCGTTCGTGGAACCGGACGTGTTGGGGCCGCCGTACGAACGGCAGACGATCGACCTGGGCACCGACGACGAAGGACCTGTCGTCGCGACCCTGGTCCGGCGCCGGGCCGAGCGCCCCAGCGGGCGGGCCGTCCTCTACGTGCACGGATTCGTCGACTACTTCTTCCAGACCCACCTCGCCGACTTCTTCGCCGAGCGCGGCTGGGACTTCTACGCGCTCGACCTGCGCAAATACGGGCGCAGCCTGCTCCCGGGCCAGACCCCGAACTTCTGCCGCGACATCAGCGACTACTTCCCCGAGCTGGACGCCGCCGCCGAGATCATCCGCTCCGACGACGGGCACGACACCCTGCTGGCGATGGGCCACTCCACCGGTGGTCTGATCCTTCCGCTCTGGGCAGACGCCCGCCGCGACACCGGCACCGTCGACGGCCTGGTCCTGAACAGCCCCTTCTTCGACCTGAACGCCCCCTGGGCGGTGCGCCGACCCCTCGCGGCCGCCGTCTCCCGACTGGGCCGCAGGGCGCCGCATCGCATCCTGCCGCTCGGGCTGGGCACCGTGTACGGCGAGAGCCTGCACTCCGACCACCGCGGCGAGTGGACCTATGACCTGGCCTGGAAGCCGCTGGCCGGCTTTCCGGTCCGGGCCGGCTGGGTGAACGCGATCCGCACGGGCCAGCGCCGGCTGCGCGCCGGTCTGGACATCCCGGTTCCGGTGCTGCTGGCCTGCTCAACCCGCTCCTTCCGGGGCACCCGGTGGCACGACAACGCGACCCTCGCCGACGCCGTTCTGGACGTCGAGCACATGGTCCGGTATGCGCCACGCCTCGGCCGCCACGTCACAGTGGCCCGCTTCGACGGCGGGCTGCACGACCTGACGCTCTCCGGCCCGGCCGTCCGCAAGAAGGTCTTCGACGAGGTCGGCCGCTGGGCCGACGCGTTCCTCGCCGCCGGCCCCACCGCCCCCGAAGCGGCAGGCGCGGCGACAGCCGGCTGACCGGTCCGGAGGACGGCGCGGCTGGCAGCTCAGACGTCGCCGGGCGTCGCCGGGAGGACCGCACGGATCCGGTCGAAGGTCGCCACCGGATGCTCGCCGACGCCAGGCAACACCAGACCCAGGCAGTACGGCGACAGCTCCCCCGACGCGTCGGGCTGGACGACGAAGACCGGGGCGCCCACGTACCCCTCCGGTAGTTCGGTGGTGATCCGCACGGCGTCCCCGTCGCGGACCACCCGCTCGATCGCGACCTCCAGCGGACGCGACCCGTCCTCGCGTACACCGTGGGCCAGCACGAAAGCGGAACCGGCGTCGGCGGTGAGGCGGGCGACCACCTCGGGCCCGGCGGCGATCCCCGCGGGCACCGGCTGGACGCGCCAGCGCCAGCCGCCGTCCCCGGCGTACCGGTGCAGACCCGCGGTCGGCAGCACCGCGACGCCGTCGCCCGGGAAGCGGGACCAGCCGGGCACGATCTCAACCGCGGCAACGGCGGCCGGGGCGACCCCGGCCGGCTCGGTGACGCTCGCCCGCAGCCCCAGCTCCCCACCCGGCCCGCCGACCAGGTCGGCCGCCGTCAGCAGCGACTCCCCCACCGGGTCGTCGCCATCCTGGAAGAAGAACGCGGTGCCGACATCCTCGCCCGACCGGTACGGCAGGATGGCCCGGCCGACGATCTGGCACAGCTCGTAGGCGACGTCGCTCTCAACGTCGGGTTCCAGCAGCACCAGCCAAAGGTACGGTCCGGGGCCACGTCGGTCCGCGGGAACCCGGATGCCCGACACGCGATCGACGTGAGACCCTGCTCGGCAACGTGGACGCGGGCACCCTTTTCGCCACTGGGCAGGAGGGCGGCGGTACCCTCTGGGCGCGACATCCACGCCACACGCGCCCGTAGCTCAGCGGATAGAGCAGGGGACTTCTAATCCCAAGGCCGCAGGTTCGAATCCTGCCGGGCGCACCCTTTTCCGCCGCAGGTCAACGGGCCGCCGTGCCCGATCCCGTCGATCACCTCGCCCCCCGTACAGCCATTCGTACAGCCAAGTCAGCCGAGAGGTGCTTCGCGGCCTCGTCCACGGCGGTCCGTTCGATCTCCGGCAGGACGTGCGCGTAGGTGTTCATGGTCAGCCCGATCTGGCTGTAACCGAGCACCTTCATCACGGTCCGGGGCGAGGCACCGGAGACGAGCAGGAATGTGGCGCACGCGTGCCGCAGGTCGTGCAGCCGCTTGGCCTCATCCACGCCCAGGGCGCGACGCTCGATCTGCCTCATGGCCGGCGGACGGACCGACTTGGCGGCGTTGCGGTGCACCAACTCCTCCCGCTCCGCGTCACCGAGTGAGTTCCGGATCAGCCCGTGGATGTGCCGAACCGTCGTCGCCGACAGACCTGCGTCTGTCTTCTCGGCCAGCAGCCGGCGGATGACGGTCGGCGTCAGCTTGTCGAGTGCCAGCCGGCCAAGCGCCGGGCAGACGTGGTTCTCAATGAGCTTCCGGTAGCCCTGCAACGTCGACGGCCGTTTCCCGTCACGCTCCTTCATCCGCAACCACTCGTCCAGCCACTCCCCGGCCGTCCGAGGAGCGGCGGCGAGGTTCTGCCCCTGCTCCTGGCGGCGGCGCAGGTCGGCCAGCTTGCCGAGCACTTCCCGTTCCGTCTTGCCGTAGACCCACTTCCGCGACTGCTTGCCCTCACCCCAGCCCACGTCGAGCACCGCAGTAGGACTTCAGGGCTGGTCTGGTTGGGCTACGGGGGTCTTGGCCTCATCGGGCTAGTGCCGACCGTAGTCGGCGTCGCCAGGGCGCGGAGCGGCGGTAGCGGTGACTCACCTAGTGAGTGAACGTCCGCTTCTGCCGCCGAGCGGGCGCCCCGTTCCGTGACGTCGGGGGGTGGGGCGGACGCCCGGCCGATGAGCGTATGTTGGGAGCAGCGAAGGGCGGATCGCCGTGATCCCGACACTGATCTTGTTCGGCCTTGTATTCGGACGCTGGTGGCGGTTGTCGCTCATCGCCGCCGCTCTGGGGTGGCCAGTCCTGCTCGCCGCCGACGACGCGATGAGTGTCGGGCCGGGGTTGCTCGGCGCGTCTGGGCTCGCCATAGCCAACACCGGCGTCGGCGTGTTGATTCATCAGGGCATCCTGCGAATGATGCGCGTGCTGAGAACCGAGCAGGACCGTTAATCTGCCGCGATCCGCTCGGATGTCGCAGATCAGTTGGCGGACGACCGTCGCGCATCAGTCGACGGAGGACAGGTCCGCGACGTTCGAGACTTACGACGCGGAACTGACTACCAGCCGCCGTGGATTGCCAACGTCCTGCTTGCCGTCGTATCGGGCCTGGCATGCGCGTGGGTCTCAATATCATGGTCGAAGCCAGAGCACCCGTGGCTGACCCTGCTGCTCTGGCTCGTGATCTGGACACCCCTGTTCTACTGGTCCGGGTTGAGGCGGATCACGGCCCGACGCGAGTAGCGAGCGGCAAGGAACGCGGCAAGAACAGCAGTTCCCGGGGCTCCGCCCCGCACCTCGGCCCTCCTCAGAGATCCGCTCTTAGCCAGGAAGCCAAACTGATCGATTCGTGGCACCCTACCGGCATGGCGAGAGCGAGTAGATCGGCGTGGTTCCGTATGACTCGGACGCAGCGAGGGATCTGCGTCGTCGCACTGTGCGTGGGGTTGGCAGGGATCGCACTGGGCTTGGCCCTGAACCCTGCACTCGGGGGAATCATCGCGTCGGTATCCATGCTCGTCGGGATCTTTACGTCGATATTCGCCCCGCCGGATCCCCCAGCTCCAAGGTGACTGGAGCAGCAGCGGCGCTGGCTGTACAGCCATCCATACAGCCAAGCGCGCCCGCTAAAGCGGACGCCACCCGACAACCACGGACGGTCTGACCAGGGACACGGCCACCCGACCAGCCATCCCTGATCTTCTTCTAGTCCCAAGGCCGCAGGTTCGAATCCTGCCGGGCGCACCCTTTTCCGCCGAAGGTCATGGGCTTTTCGGTCTCTGTCGATCGTCGCCGGCTTCGGGTTCATCCAGCCTCCGGGCGATCTGTTCGATGGCGATGAGGTCTGCTGGGACGAGCCGGTCGATGAAGTGGCGTCGTACCGACTCGACGTGGGCCGGTGCGGCGTTTTCGAGTGCGTCCAGACCTTGCGCGGTGAGGACGAGGAAGCAGCCTCTGCCGTCGGTCGGGTCGGGTGTGCGCCTCAGGAGACCGCGCGCCTCCATCCGGGTGGCGTGCCGGGACAGCCGGCTGCGTGACCAGCCCATCTTGTCGGCCTGTTCCCCCAGGGTGCTGGTGTGGCCGGGCCGCTCCGACAGGGTGCTCAGTACCTCGTAGTCGGGTTCGGAGAGCCCGATCGCGGCCAGATCGCGCGCCGTGCCGGTCTGGACGGCGACCACTACGCGCAGGAACGCGCGCCACGCCCGCTCCTCGTCAGGATTCAACCAACGCACGGTCTTGGTCGGCGGCTTCGTTGACATGTAATCAACCTAGCATCTACACTTCGTTTCCATGTCAACGAAATCGGTACGTGTCCTTGCGCTGGTGTGCAGCACCCGCCCAGGCGCCCTCGGCCCCCTGGTAGGACGGTGGCTGATCGAAACGATCACCTCTCGTGCCGCGGAACTCGGCGTCGAGCTTGTGCCGGTGACCCTCGGCGATCTGAACCTGCCGTTCCTCGACGAAGAGGAACATCCGTCGTCGGGTGTCTACCAGCATGAGCACACACGTCGGTGGAGCGCGATCGTCGACGCGGCGGACGGGTTCATCGTGGTCACGCCGGAGTACAACTACGGAATGCCAGCGACCCTGAAGAACGCGCTGGACTACCTCAGTCGTGAATGGGCCTGGAAGCCGATCGGTTTCGTCAGCTACGGCAACACGTCGGCGGGCACCCGGGCGGTTCAGCACGCCAAGCAGGTGGTGACCACGCTGCGCCTTGTTCCGCTGGGCGCCACGGTCGCGATCCGAATCGCTGACGCGACGGAGAATGGGCGACTGCGGCCCGACGCAGCCCGCGACACGGCGGGTATCGGCCTGCTGGACGAACTGGTCCGGGTCGCCCACGCCCTACGTCCACTGCGCGAACGCGCACAGGCCGGGGCGCTGCCCGGCCCGCTGCCAGGGTCCTATGCGAGACGGCTGACCCCTGACGACGCGCCCCAGGTCACCGTGCTGCAGCGGTGCTGCTGGGTGGACGAGGCCGTCGTCAACGACACCATGGCCATACCGGCCCTGCACGAGTCGCTGGAGGAGGTGCGCGAGTGGCTGGCGACCTGGCACACCACGGGCATCTGGCTGGACGGCCGACTACTGGGCATGGTGCGGACCCGTCGCATCGACACCGACTGGCACGTGGGTCGCCTCGCTGTCGTGCCCGACCTGCGAGGCCAGGGGCTGGGCCGATGGCTGCTGCACACCGCCGAGGCCGCCGCCGAACCCGCCTGCCGTCGCATCCTGCTGGTCACCGGCACCAAGAGCCTGCGGAACATCGACCTCTACCACAGCGAGGGATACCAGTCGGTGCCACTCGCCAGCCCGGACGGAACCACCTGCCTTACCAAGGACATATTCCTCAGGTCACGCTGACACTCAAGGCGCTGGCCTTGGTCCGTGGTTCCCGTCGTAGTCACCCAGATTCACCGACGACAACCGTTCGTCCCAGCTGTCCCAGTACGCCTGCTTCTTCGAGCCCCAGTAGTAGTTGTGGTATCCCAACAGATCGCCGTAAGCCTCATGGTTTTCGACGCGGTCGGGTGTCCCGAACTCGTTGAGGAACTCCTCGTAGGACCGCAGCGAGCTGAAGTGGGCCAGGGGGCCGCGCTCCGCAGCGTAGAACGCGAAGCCGACCACTGTTCCGCCCGCGATCTTGTAGCTCATGTTGCCGGCGATGTGCAGCATGCCCCCAGCGTTACAGCCAAGACTGCCCGCAGCCCCCACGGTTACCGCGAAGTGAGGACTCAGTCAGGGCCGACGTCTACGTAGAGAATGAGCACATCTCGGGAGCGTTCCGGAGGCTTTGATCACCGTTCAGCAAAGGTAAGACTTGGTTGACCTGTAGATGGACCTGTTGCCTCTGCAACTTCCACGTCGTTGGACGGGCCTGGAGGAGCCGCAGGACGCGTTGGTCACAGCCTCGGACAGGAACGGCCCCTTGTTACCGCAGGGGGCCGTTCGTACGGGCATGAGGGATCAGCAGGTTCAGCGTCGCGCGTGGAGCCCGGCAGGATGCCGGGAAGCGGACGGCCTACACGCGCCCGACGATGCCGACCGGGGCAGGTGCGGCCTCCTCAGCCGTCGCACACCGTCTTGGCGTAGCGGGCAAAGCCTTCGAGCGTATGGAACGTGGCGACGTAGCCGCCGTGCTCCTCGCCCTCCCACCGCTTGGTGAGGATCACGGCGGAGCCGGTCCGGCCGCGCATCTCGCTGATCCGGAACGGGAAGTCTTCCACTGGCCCACCGCCCTCGTTCCACGAGCGCAGGTCGTAGATCTGGTCGTCGTCCAACGTGGGTGGTGCCAGCTTCGTTTGCCAGCCGGCCGTCGGGTCGAGCAGCGCAACTTCCTCTGCGGTACGGGCGCCGCGGCCGGGATCCCGATCGAGCTGAATCACCTTGTCGGTGACCCCGCCGTCTTCTTTGCCGAGATAGAGGGTGATCCGGTCAGTCCCCTTGCCTCGGCACCAGTCGAACACCCCAACCAGCCGTCCGTCGGCGTCCAGCCGTACCCCGACCGCGCCCTCGATGACCGGGCTGCAGCCGCTCAGCCCTGCCAGCACCAACGCGCAGATCAGTCCCAGCATCCCCGTCCGTCGCATCCCTTCAGCGTGAGCACCGACGGTCACCAGGTGGTCACGACGAGAGGACGGCTTGACGGCATCGAGGATCGGCTTCCACCGGGCGGCCCAGCACGCTGCTAGCGTCGTCGCGTGTCGATGTTCCGCACCCCTCAGGTGGTTCTCTTCAGTGCGGACGTTGCTCGCGCCGCCGGGTTCTACGCCGGACTTGGCTTCACCGAGACCTTCCGGGTGCCGACCGAAGGTGAGCCGATCCACATCGATCTCGTGCTCGACGGCTACCGGATCGGCATCGCCTCGGTGGCCTCCACCCGGGACGATCACGGGCTCGACCCCGTGTCCCACGGTCAGCGTGCGGCGGTGATCCTGTGGACCGACGACACCGCCGGGGCGTACGCCGAACTGACGGCGAACGGCGCCCCCGCGCTGGCCGCGCCGCTGGCTCGATAACCTGCTGATCGCCTGGACGGCCGACCCGGACGGCAACCCGATCCAGATCGTCCAACGGCTCTGACCGCCTCGTACGCACCCGATCGCTCTGGACGAATGGCTCTCCTACGCCGAACGCCTACCGGGAATTCGGGAGCCTCGCCGAGGACTTTCAGGCACACCTTCAGGGCGACGACGGCGAGCGGTACACCACGAGTGGTGTCCTTCCCCGCAGTGCTGAGCGGCGCGGGCGGGTCCCCTTGATGCCAACGAGGTCCAGTCCCGTGGACGACGAACGGCCCCTGCCCTGGCGGGAGGGACCGTGTGGCGCTCGGCGTCACAGGTGCGGGGGGACCGCAGCGTGGGGTGTGTTCAGCCCTGCTGGTAGCGCTCGTTGCGTCGAAGGGCCTCTTCGAGTTGGTCCTCGAGAATGATGATCCGGCAGGCCGAGGCGATGTCGGTGCCCTGGTCGCACATCTCCCGGGCTCGCGCGGCAAGGCGCAGCTGATAGCGGGAGTAGCGGCGGTGCCCGCCGCCGGAGCGCTGCGGGGCGATCAGTTTGGCGTCACCGAGCCGACGGAGGAAGTCCTGCGAGCAGCCGATGATCTCGGCGGCTCGGCCCATGGTGTAAGCGGGGTAGTCCTCGTCGTCGAGCATGTCGTCCGATTGGGTCAATGAAACCTCCATCACGAGGGCCCCGGTGCTCGAAAGCACCGGGGCCCAAGGGTTGTGGGTCAGGAACACCATCTGCCGACAGAGCGTCGGCTTGTCTTGTCCGCACCGGCCGTCAACGACGGCATCGGGTGCGAGGATCGCATATGCGTGACCGGAGACCACCTCTCGTTCGATGGAAACTGCGGTGTCCGCGCCCAGCCCACGACTGCGGCTGGCTGCGGGCGATCCAACGGTGTAGTGCCCTCCCTTGCCTCTGATTTCCTCTGCCATTCCTCGTGCTGTCCGTCGGTGTCCGAGCCCCACGCGACTTCTTGGCCCTGACACGTACGACGAACCTTGCTCACCTCGGGTGAAGCCCTGAACGAGCGTCAGCCTCACCCGCAACTTCTCGTGCGTCATACCAACTGCGACAGAACCGAGCGGACCTCAAGTTCCTGGCCCAGCTCCTTCGCCCTCGGGTGGGGCGGCACGTCAGCGTCTTTACTTGCTCCGTCTTCGACTTCAGGAACGTTAGCGCATGGCAGCAAGAATATCTAGCGCTTCGCACAGAGATTTTCTCTGCCGACGTGCGCAACCCCGTCGGCCGTGCGGCGGAGGGCGACGCCGGCGGGCCGGGCCGACGCCGCGCGGGCGACCAGAAACACCCGGCGGGTGTCTACGGGCCGGCCGGCCCACGACGTTAATAGGGCGTGACGTTCGAGGAGTACGCGTTCGCTCGCACTTCGGCGCTGATCCGGCTCGCCCGGCTGCTGACCGATGACGAGCACCGAGCCGAGGACCTCGTTCAGGAGGTCCTCGCCATGGCGTACGCCCGGTGGGGGCGCATCTCCCGGACGGACCGACCGGACGCCTACGTCCGTCGGATGCTCGTCAACGCCCACCACTCGTGGTGGCGTCGGCGCAGCAGCCGGGAGGTAGCGGTCGCCGCCGTGACGGACCGGGCGGGCACCGCCGACGAGGCCGCCGCGCTCGCCGAACGCGACGCGTTGTGGCGGCTCGTCCGCGAACTGCCGACCCGTCAGCGCACCGTGATCGTTCTGCGCTACTACGAGGATCTGGACGACGCGATGATCGCCGAGATCATGGCCTGTTCGGCAGGCACCGTCCGCACCCACGCGAAGCGTGCCCTGGCCACGCTGCGGAAGCGGCAGGAATCCACGATCCCCGCCCGGACAGGAGGGTTCTGATGTTCAGCGACCTCGATCAGCAGCTCGCCGCGACGCTCAAGCAGCGTGCGGGTGGCGACATCGACCCGACACCGATCGTGGAACAGGCCCGTCAGCGGGGTCGACGGCTCCGACGCCGTCACCGCGGGTTCGTCGCCGGGGGTGTGGCAGCGGCGTGTCTCGCTCTCACCGCGGTGGTGGCGCTGCCGATCGGCGGGGGCACCGATGACCCGATCATGCCGGCCGCAACGCTCCTGCCGCCGGAAATGCCGGGGCAGGCCGGCGCCACCGCACGCCCGGAGGACGTCGGCGCGGATCCGGACGTGGTGCACTTCTCGGTCGACTCCCTGGTCGACGGCGCCGAGTACGCGACCTGGCGCGCCGGGCGCGGCATCGAGAGCGTCGAGTTTCGGGGGCCGACAGGTCAGGCCCGGTTCGCGCTGGCGCGCACCGTGACGTCGTTGGACGAGCTACCGCAGACGTTGTCCTCCGCTGGACGGCCGCAGGCCCGCACCGACGTGCGGGTCGGCGACCGCCCGGGCGTGGCCTGGTTCGATCCGTCCGGTGATCAGAAGCTCTGGTTCGTACGCTGGCAACCCGCCGACGGGCTCTGGGCCCAACTGGACTCGTACGCCACCGGCCGCGACGAGGCGACGGCCACGGCGAGCCGGGTCCGGTTCGACGCGGCCCACCGCTGCGTCGTGCCGTTCCGCCTGGAGTCGCTGCCCCCCGGCGGACGGCTGCTCGAATGCTCGGTCACGCTCGGCCAATCGGAGCACGGCGACTTCGTCGACGGCTCACTCGTGGTCGGCGACGAAGCCGGTCGCTGGCTGACCGTCCGGGCGCAACTCGCCCCCGCTGGCGACAAGGCCCGTTCCGGGGATCTCGTCGCGGGACCGTACCGGGCGCGTCGGCAGGGCAGCGACGTCCTGGAGATGACCGTGCAGCCCTGTGCCGTCGAGGCGTTCCGCAAGGGTTGGGGCAATGGCTACACCGAATCGGAAGGCTTGGCGATCCTCGGCGGATACCGGCCGGCCCGCGACCTCGACCGCCCAGAGACCTGGTGACGCGCCTGCGGTCACGAAAATCGTGGGCTACCGGTCGTGCGGACCGGATCCAACAGGGCGCGCCCGGGCCTCGTGACGTCGGCCCGGGCGCGACGTGCGTCAGGAGGCGTACGCCTCGAGTTCCACCACCCGCGAGTAGCCGGCGGTCTCGTTGCTGGTCAGCGTGACGACCCGGAACGCGCTCGCGATCAGCGGTGTGAAGGTCGAGCTGACCTGACCGGCGACGTTGCCGCGCACCTGGGCGACGGTCTGCCAGGTCTCGCCGACCCGCACCTGGACGTCCCAGTCGCGCAGCCCGTACTTCGCGGCCGGGTACTTGGTGGAGTCGAGCGTGTAGAGGTCGACCCGGCCGACGGTCTGCGGACGGTCGAACGTCACCTGGAGCCAGTCGGGAAAGGCGCCCTTGTTCGCGTCGTTCCAGCCGGTGGTGGTTGCCCAGTGGTTCGAGTCGCGGTCGCCGTCCACCGCGCCGCAGGCCGGGTAGTTGGGCAGGTTCTCCGAGGAGGCGGTCACCGGCACGTACCTGGCGAGGTTGCCGGTGGTGTCGACCGGCCCCGGGGTCACCTCCACCGGCACCGAGAGCCGACGCTCACCGGACCGGACGTTGATCGTGTACCGGCTGCCGGGCACGGTGTCCCGGGGTGCGGTGACCGTGATCGGCACCTTGAGCGTGTAGCCGGCGGGCAGGTAGCTGGAGACGAGGGTCCTGGACAGCTGAAGCGGCGCGGTCACCTCAAGGAACGCGTCGGCGTACACGGCCGCGCGGCCGGTGTTGCCGAACTGGAGCTGGAAACCCTGGTTCGCGCAGGGTATCGGGTTGACCTGCACCAGGCTGACGTCGGAGGCGAGGCTCAGCC
Organism: Micromonospora sp. NPDC049204; assembly: GCF_040647935.1. NCBI lineage: Bacteria > Bacillati > Actinomycetota > Actinomycetes > Micromonosporales > Micromonosporaceae > Micromonospora > Micromonospora sp. NPDC049204. The sequence goes on from NZ_JBEZDC010000021.1 coordinate 83,306, forward strand.
GGGTCGGGTCGGGTCGGCCGGCGACCGCGGGGGCCGTGCCGCCGATCGCCACCAGGGCGATGACGGCACCGGCGACGGCTGCCTTCCGGCCACGGGACAGGCCGGCGAGCCGGCGCCAGAGGGTACGTGTCATGGCTTTACCTCTCATGCCGGGTGCAGGCCGGGGTTGCCGGCCTCGACGGCGAAGGAACTGATGGTCTCGACGGGCGCGTCGTTCCGGTCGACGTACGGCACCGCCCGGTAGTCGGCCCGCAGCTCCCGCTCGGTGAGCCGGACCCGGAGATAGCCACGCCGCTCGTTGACGAGCTTCAGGTGCGGGTTGCTGTCCAGGAACTTCTGCCCGGCGGCGGAGATCTCGCTGCCGTTGCCGCCGCTGCTGATCGACGTTCCCACCAGCTCCACCCCGTACGTCTGCGAGTCGGGGTTGGTGAAGTCACGCTTCATGTCGAACGCGTAGGCGGCGTGTACGTCGCCGGTGAGGACGACCGGGTTGCGTCCCCGCAGCATGGCGAGGCCGTCGAGGGTGAGCTTCTGCTCGGCGGCATAGCCGTCCCAGGCATCCATGTTGTACAGGTCGCCGGCCGTCGGGTCCTGGTCCATCCGGCTCATGATCACCTGGTTGGCGAGCAGGTTCCAGGTCGCGTGCGAGGTGCGCACACCGTCTAACAGCCAGCGCTGCTGCTGTGCGCCGGCCAGGGCGCGCGCCGGATCGCGGCGCTGCTCCGAGTCGACCTTCCAGCCGTCCCCCGATGCCTGGTCGGCGCGGTACTGGCGGGTGTCGAGCACGTTCAGCTCGGCCAGTCGCCCGAAGGTGAACCGGCGGTAGAGCATGTAGTTCGGTCCCTGCGGGGCCGGTGAGCGCAGCGGCATGTGCTCCCAGTACGCCCGGTAGGCGCTGGCCCGCCGGACCAGGAAGTCCTCGACCGGGGCGTTGGTCTTGGAGGTGAGGCCCGCGTAGTTGTCCTGCACCTCGTGGTCGTCCCAGGTGGGGATCCAGGGCGCGGCCTGGTGCGCGGCGCGCAGGTCGGGGTCGGATTTGTAGAGCGCGTACTGGAGGCGGTAGCGGTCGAGCGTGTCGGCCTCGGTGCGGAACTGGCTCGGCACCGGCTCGGCGAGGTTACGCAGTCCCCCGGAGGCGGAGACGCCGTACTCGTAGATGTAGTCGCCGAGGAACACCACGGCGTCGACGTCCTCGGCGGCGATGTGCCGGTGAGCCGTGTAGTAGCCGTCCGGGAAGGACTGACACGAGGCGACCGCGAAGGTGAGGTGGTCGACCCGCTGCCCGGGTGCCGGGGTGGTCCGGGTACGACCGACCGGGCTGAGGTGCCGGCCGACCTTGAAGCGGTACCAGTAGCGACGGCTCGGCTGTAGGCCGCGCACGTCCACATGCACGCTGTAGCTGTACTCGGGTCGCGCGGTCGCGCGTCCGGACCGGACGATTCGCCGGAACCGCTCGTCGGTCGCCACCTGCCACTCCACCTCGACCGCGTGGTACGGCATACCGCCCAGCGGCTCGTACGGTCGCGGTGCCAACCGGGTCCAGATCACCACCGCTTCGGGTAGCGGGTCACCGGAGGCGACGCCGAGGGTGAACGGGTCGTCGCCCAGGGTGCTGGTGGCGGCGGCACTCGACTGGCCCGGCAGGTTCGTCGCGAAGGCGAGCGCCGTCGCGGCGCCGGTGACGGTCAGGAACCGCCGGCGCGCCAGACGGGCGGCCGGTCTGGGGTCTTCCACTGGGATCACTCGCAGGACTCCTCTCGAAGGGGGCACGACTTGTCCCGCAGTCGTTGATCATTAAGTGGGAGCCAGTTGGCCGCCGGGTGGCGAACTGGTGATCATGGCGTGGACCGGGTCCGACATCCGCTCGTCAGGGACGAGGCGCTGGCAGGTCAGAACGCCGCCGGGTGATTGTGGTCGCCGCCGGACAGCGGCACGGCGCCGAGACCCGGGCGGTGACAACGAGAAGCCCCGGCCCTCTGCACAGGGTCCGGGGCTTTCCGAGAACTACCTACACCGCACCCTCATTCGGGGCCGAGGAGCAGGGGTGCCACCCCGGTGATCCGGAGCACCCGCAGAGTGACTCCGCTGGCATGTCGGATCGAGAAACGGGAACCGACCCGATCCGCCCGCTCATGCGCCAGCAGGAGTACGTGCACACCCGCGGCGCTGAAGAAACTGACGCCGGTCAGGTCGCAACAGACTTCCGGATGGCTGTCGACCGCGTTGAACAATGCCGTCGCCAGGCGCGGCGCGGTGTCCATGTCGACATACCCGACCGGGGCGACGACCATCCGGTCGGCGGAGATGGCCGCGGACAGGTCGAGGGGCTCGACGAAGCGGGTCACCTGGAACGACAGCTCACTGGAATCCGCTTCCGCGGAGCCAACTGCCGGACGGATGCCGAGTGTCGCTGGTGTGGCCTGCCCGGGGCTGATTGCCGCAGGGGGACGAGCGAAATGGGTCTGCAAAAGTGAGTGACGTTCAATCATAGGCTCGCGCCTCCTGTCATGATCCGTAACAGGACGGGCGCGTGGCTTGACCCGAACTCAACGGTAATCGGAAGGACCGCCGACCGCCAGTCGACTCGTACGCCGGTGCCAAACTCAGCCGGAGCGACGACTGCCGGGCCGCCACCGCCACCTCAAGCGACACCAGCAGCCGCTCACGGCAGGGAGCCCGCGTCACCGCGATCACGCTTGGGGCTCGCCGGTCGGGCGGCCCTCTCGACGAGCGCGGCGGCCACGTCGCGCAGTTTGCGGTTGGAGTCCTGGGACACCTTCGCGAGTACGGCGAACGCCTCGTCCGGGGTGCAGCGGCGTTCGCCCATGATGATGCCCTTCGCCTGCTCGATGACCGCGCGGCTCTGCATGGCCGACTGCATCTGCGCCGCCAGGGTGACGGTGGTGTCGTACAGGTGGGCGTTGGCGAGGGCGTTGGCGAGGGCGACGGCGGCGTACCCGGCGAACGTCTGCGCGAGGGTGACCGCGTCGTCGTCGAAGGCGCCCGGTGCGATGCCGTAGATGTTCAGCGCGCCGAGCACTGTCTCCTGGATGGGGAACCCGATCGACAGTGAGCTGAGCGCTCCGTCCTGCACGGCTCGGGCCGCCCACTCCGGCCAGCGAACCTCCTGGGCCATCTCCGGAACGGACACGACGGTGGCCTTTCGGGCCGCCTCCAGACACGGGCCATGGTCGAACTCGTACTGCAGCTCGTCGAGCCGGAGCGCCATCTCGCCGCTGAACGCGGCGGTGTGCGCCCCCTCCTGCTTCAACAACGTCACCGACACCTCCTCCGCGCCGGGGATCGTTCGCCGTGCGAGTTCGGAGACCTGGGTCAACACTCCGGACAGGTCGGTCTCGCCGAATTTGATCTGGCCGAGTTCGATGATCGCCGCATTGGGATCAATGCGCTGCTGTGCCATGACTTCAAAGTCCTCGTGCCCGGGGCGCGTACCGGTTGCAGGAAGGCGACGGCAGCGCGCGTGGTGATGGCGCACCGCGAGCACGGAGCGCCGCACGGGCTCGCCAACCGAGCCCGGCGCCCGCTGCTGGACGCTGGCTGGCCGACGCTGGAGCGTCGGCTGCGGCAACAACTATACGACGCCGACCGGAGCGGCTCCCAAGGTGCGGCCCGGTCGTGCCCAGCGCGGGTGCCGGGACGCCGAGTCGCGTGGACGGCGTGCGGCGTGCCGATCGGCCGACAGGCGAACGGCAGTCGTTTGACCTCTGTGGCGACTGGGCATGGTGGCACGAGAAGCGTGAGCGCGACGCCCCGGTCTGGGATGTCTCGATCGCACCAGGGCGTGCGAGCCGGGTCTCGTCCTCACCCGACAGCGGCTGCGGGAGGCACCGATGCCAGCAGGATCAAGCCCCAAGAGGGAGCGGCAGTACGAGCACATCAAGGACAGCGCGCAGGAGCGGGGCTCGTCGGCCGGTCGGGCCAAGGAGATCGCCGCCCGCACGGTGAACAAGGAACGGGCCCGCTCCGGTGAGGCGCGTACGTCGAGCCGGTCGTCCCGCAACGACGTGTCGTCCGGGCATCGTGGCGGTAAGCGCTCCCACAGCGGCGCGCAGGGTCGCACCAAGGAGCAGCTGTACAACGAGGCGAAGCAGCGTGGCGTCAAGGGGCGCTCCTCGATGTCGAAGGCGGAGCTGGAGCGCGCCCTGTCGAAGTAGTGAACCTTCCGGGTGGGCGCTGCCGGCGTACCTCGGGTGCCGGCACCCCACCGCGGTCGAGGTACGTCAGACCCCGGACGTGCCGGCCGCCCGGTCGACCAGGGCCTGGGCGACGTCGCGGACCTTGCGGTTGGAGTCCTGGGAGACCTTCGACAGGATCGCGAACGCCTCGGCCGGGCCACAGCGCCGCTCGCCCATGATGATGCCCTTGGCCTGCTCGATGACCGCCCGGTTGGCCATCGCCTCGCGCATCTGGCGGGCGAGGTTCGCGGTGCTGTCGTAGAGCTGGGCGTTGGACAGGGCAACCGCGGCGTACGCGGCGAACGTCTCCAGCACCTCCACGGTCTCCTCGTCGAAGGCCTCGGGTGTGTGCGCGTAGACGTTGAGCGCTCCGACGACAGCTTCCTGGATCGGCAGGCCGATCGACAGGGAGCTGCCCAGGCCCCGCTGTCGCGCACGGTCGGCCCACTCGGGCCACCGCTCCTCGTGGGCGAGATCGGGGACGGACAGGACGTCGCCGCTGGCCGCCGCGTCCAGGCAGGGACCCCGCCCTTGGGCGTACTGCCGCTCGTCCATCTCGCGGGCCACCTCGTTGGTGAACGCCGCCGTGTGACCGACCCCGCCGCGGATCAGGGTGACCGACGCCTCCACCGGCATGGGCAGGACGCGTTTCGCGAGCTCGGCGACCCGCTGGAGGACCTCGTCGAGATCCACCTCGGCGAGCTTGATGCTCCCGAGTTCGGCGAACGCGCTGGCAGGGTCGGACGGCAGGCGGGGCATGTGCACCAGATCCTCGGGGCCGGCGCGCCTCTGGGCAGCGGAGCCGAGGGGCGTGCGGATGGCAGCACGTCGAGCGGGCTGCTGCACAGATCCTCGGACAGACCTGGGACCAACGCCAATTTCTTGACGCCGGCTCGCCTCGCCCCATCCGGGAGCAAGGGCTACAGAATTTTCACCCTACTCCCCCGGCCGCGAGGTGGCCCGCGACAACGACCGAGGGCGGCCGGCGGGCCTACTCAGACGGGCCGCAGCAGGGCGGCCAGCGCCTCGTCGCCCTGGCCGAGCTGCCCGCCACCGGTCGACCCCACGACCAGGAAACGCCGACAGCCGTCGAGTTCCACGTACCGGTCGGGGCCGGCGGTGCCGTTCAGTGGACGCAGCACCGCGAAGCGGGACGCCGGGGTGGCGCAGTCGGCCACCGCCCGGCGGTTGGCCAGCGCCCGCAGCACAGCCGCCTGGCGCTCGGCCGGCAGCGGTCCGCCGTACACGAAATCGCCTGCCGGTTTGCCGCTGCCCCGCTCTGCCGGGGGGACCTGGTAGACGCAGAGGCGCAGCGGCCCGGCGGCCGGCGAGGTGGCCACCGCGGGTGGCCCGGGCCGACCGTTGCTGGTCTCCACCCACACCAGGTCCGTCCACCGCTGCTCGCATCCGGCGGCCTCGGCCGCCCGGCCTTCGACCTGCTGGACGACACGGCTGTCCACGGTGGTCGTCGACAGTTCGGCGAGTGCCGTCCGCACCTCCGCGCGTGGCTTGCCACAGGTGTCCGTCGGTAGGTGCGGCCGCAGCCAGCGGCCCCGGTCGTCGAGCAGGGCCAACCACGGTGGGACGATCATTTCCAGGGTGCAGTTGGTGTCCCGGTCGGATTCCTGGTCGGGCAGACGCAGTGCGGTGAGCAGCGGCGTGATCTGCGTGGCGCGCCGCTCGGTGGCGACCTGGTCCCGCCCCCCGTCCCGTCCCGGACGCAACTCCCGGCCGCAGAGCACGGCCGCGACCGGGGTGAACGCGGGGTCGATCCGCCCGATCCTCGGTTCGACCCCGGCCGGTGTGGGCGCCCCCGTGTCCGGCACGCCCATGATCGCGCCAGCCTGTGGTGCCGTTTCGGCGCAGGAGGTCCACGCTTCGAGGATCTGCGCCGGGCCGGGCTCGTCGGCCCCGCCCGGACCGATGGTCGTGCCACCGCAGCCACCCAGGGCCACGCCGAGCAGTGCCACCGCCAGTGCCGTTCGACCAGAGCGCATCCGGCTCACCACCTCTCCACCCGAGGATGGGACGGACGACGACCACACTCGGTTCCGGCAGGACTGGAACCGGCATCATCCGTCGGGCGTCACAGTGGGATGGACAGACTGCGTGCCGCGATCCTCAGCACGACCACGTTGCTCGCCCTGGTGGGGTGCTCCGGCCCGGCGCCGAGCTCCCCGATCGCAAGCCGGACCGCGCCACCGAGCCGGACCGCGCCGCTGAGTCCAGCGGCGCCCACCGTGCGTGTCGTCGAGGAGGACCGTGCCGACCTGCACCTCTGGGTGACCAACCAGTCGTTCCGGGACGACCCGGTCGCTCTCACGGTCAGCATCGACGGCATCGAGATCGTCGATCGGCACTTCGCCGTCGAGAATCAACACAACTTTGTCCTGTTTCCGGTGCAGGTCCCACCGGGCCGCCATGTGCTGCGCGTCGTCTCGGGCACGGGGGTCGAGATCCAGGAGACCTTCACGATGCCCGAGGCCGGACGCCAGTACGCGGCCATCGACTACGAGAACGCCGTGGACGATGCTGGTCGGCGGGTCAACTGGTTCATCCGGTCCACCCCGATCGCGTTCGCCTGATCGAGCGACGGCGTGACGCGGGTGACCGGCGGGGACGCCGCCGGCTGACCCCGGTGCGCCCGCCGGCATGATGACCGAATGGCACATCTGGGACTTGTCGCGCTGCTGGTCAGGGACTACGACGAGGCGATCGACTTCTACGTCGGCGACCTCGGTTTCGAGCTGGTGGAGGACACCGCCCGACCGGACGGTTCCCGCTGGGTGGTGGTCCGCCCGGCGGGCGCCCGCGAGACGGCGTTGCTGCTGGCCCGGCCGAGCACCGCCGAGCAGCGGGCGCGGGTCGGTGACCAGACCGGCGGCCGGGTCGGGCTGTTTCTCTACACCGAGGACTTCGCGCGTGACCACGCCCGGATGGTGGCAGCCGGGGTGCGTTTCCTGGAGGAGCCACGGCACGAGGCGTACGGTTCGGTGGCGGTCTTCGTCGATCTCTACGGCAATCGGTGGGACCTGCTGCAGCCGCGCAGCACGCCGTGACACATTAGCGACACCGCGCGCACATTAGGTTACGCTCGGCACCGCCCATGCTATTCTCCGATGTCGATCTCTGCCGCGCGGACCCCTACCGGGTCGTTGTCGGAAGGACACCTCCCGATGCCGGCCGTTGCCGCTCCCACCGTGCCCCCCACGCTGGACAATCCCGCCGGTGGTGCGCTCGTCCTCATCTTCACCACGATCCCGGCGATACTGCGTCTGACCTGCGGTGTGATCGGTGGGGCGGTGGCCCTGTCGGTGCCGGCCCCGTCGGTTGAGCCCGCCGTGCTGCTGCCCGGCGTGGCAGCGTTCACCGGCTGGTCGATCTGGTACGCGTACCGCGCGATGCGCCAGGGAATCACCCCGAGCCTGGTCGCCGCTGACGTCACGATCACCGCGTTGGTCTGTCTCCTCATCCCCGTGCTGGTCGCACCCGGGGTGTTGCCCGGCGAGGGCAGTTGGATCGCCGTGCTGGCCAGCACCACGGTGATCAACGCACAGGCCACCGCCCCGGCGCGCTGGTCGATTCCGGCCGGGCTGCTCGTCACCGTCACCTACGCGACGGGCGCGCAGGCCGCCGGCAATGCCACCGAGGCACGGGCACACGCGACCACCCTGCTGGTGCAGACCGCCTGCACGGCGATGATGGCGGCGGTGATGCGCCGACGCATCGGTCGCGCCGACCGCGCGTTCGTCGAGCATCAACGGCTGACCCGGCAGGCACTTGTCGCGCGGGCCGCCCGCGACGCCGAACGCCAGCAGAACCGCGACCTGCACGACACGGTGCTCGGCACCCTCACCATGGTGGGACTCGGTGCGGTGACCGGGTCCTCGGCCACGTTCCGCGACCGGTGCGACGCCGACCTGCGTACCCTCGTCGCGCTCACCGACGTCGGCCCGGTGGCCGGCGACGGCCCGGTGCCGCTCGACGGTCGGATGCGGGCGGTGGCGGGCCGACTGCCCGAGCTGTCGACGCAGCTGGACCTGACGCCGTGCGCGGTGCCCGCCGGGGTGGCCGACGCGATCGGCGAGAGCGCCTACGCGGCGCTGTCCAACGTGGTCCGTCACGCGCCGGGCGCGCGGGTCACGCTGCGGCTGAGCCGGCACGCGGTCGGCGTCGTGGTCGAGGTCGCCGACGACGGCCCCGGCTTCGACCCGGCCACCGTCCCACCCCACCGGTACGGGCTGCGCGAGTCGATCCACGGTCGGATGGCAACGGTCGGAGGGCGGGCCGACGTGCGATCGGCACCCGGGGCCGGCACCCGAATCCGACTGGAGTGGCCCGGTGTCGGCTGATCTCGGCGCCGCGGCGCCCCACACCGCCGCGACGGAGACACCGGATCGGATCGGCGTGCCCGTCCCCCCGGAGCCGGCGACCACGGCGGGGCTCGCCGCGCCGGCCGCGGTGGCGCACGCGTCCGACCGGGGCGCCCGGATCGTCGCCGTGGCCATCGCACTGGCCTGGCACGTCGCGATCGGGCTGCCGGCGGTGTTGGCCGCCCGCACGGAGTTCACCGCGCCGACGGTGGTGCTCGGCGGCTGGGCGCTGGTCGCGGTGGCCGGCGCGGTGGCCGGGGTCCAACTGCTGCGCGGCTCGCCGCTGCCGCCGGGGCTGCTGGCCGGACTGCTGCTGGCCGTCGACGTGGCCGTCTTCGCCGCGGTCGGCGAGGAGCAGTTGTTCACCGCCGCCAACTGGGTGTGGGGCACCCTCGGCTGGTTCTTCGTGCTGGCGGTGTGGGGTCGGCGGGTGGTGGGGCTGGTCGCGCTGCTGAGCACACACGCGATCATCGCGCTGCTCGCGGTGCTCGGGCACGGCCCCGACCCGACCGACGTGGCCCGCTACGTGATGTACGTCTACGGCACGTTCTCCCTCCCGGTGGCGGTGTTCGTGGGCAGCGCGACAATCGTGAGCCTGGCTCGCGAGCGGGCGGCCGTCTCCGCTGCCGCCCACGCGATGGCGGCGGAACGCGATGCCGCCGAGCGGGGCCTTCGGGAACGCCGGGACCGGCTCGCCCTGGTCAGCTCGGCAGCCGGGCGCGTGCTCGGGGAGTTGGCCGCCGGCCAGGCCGACCCGGACGACCCGGAGGTGCAGCGGCGCTGCGTACTGGCCGCCGCCCGGCTGCGCCGACTGATCGCCGAGTCCGACGACGTGCCCGACCCGCTGCTGCACGAGTTGCGAGCGGCCGCCGACCTCGCCGAACGCAACGGCCTGCCGATCGACCTGGTCACCATCGGCACCCCACCGCCGCTGCCGGTGGAGATCCGCCGTCGGCTGGCGGACCCGCTCACCGGCGTCCTCGCCGACGCCCGGGGCTGGGCCCGGCTGACAGTGGTCTCCGGCCCGGACGAGGTGGTGGTCAGCCTGGTCACACCGGACCGGGAGGGTCCCGACGCCACCGGCCCACCCCCGGGGGAGCACGACGATGGGCAGGTGGAGCACCTCTACGAACGGGACGGAAGCATCAGATGGGCGCAGACCCAGTGGCGACGGTGACCGGTGACCGGCCGATCGGGGTGGCGATCGTCGACGACCACCCGGTCGTGGTCGAGGGGGTCCGTGCCTGGCTCGCCACCGAGCCGCGGCTGACCGTACTGGCCACCGGGGACGACCCGGACGAGGTGCTGCGGACGGCACCGGACGCCGACGTCGTCCTGCTCGACCTGCGGCTGCACGGGCGGATGGCGCTGGACAAGCTGGCCGAGCTGAGCGCCGCCGGGAGGCGGGTGGTGGTCTACTCGGAGCACACCGACCCGTCGACCATGCTCGCCGCGCTGGACGCCGGGGCGGTGGCGTTCCTGGCCAAGCACGAGGGCCGGGAACACTGTGTGGCGACCGTGCTGGCCGCCGCGAGTGACCGCCCGTACGTGCCGCCCGCGCTGGCCGGGGCGATGGTCGGCGACCCACGACCGGACCGGCCGATGCTGTCCGACAAGGAGCGTGAGGCGCTGCTGCTCTGGTTCCAGTCGATGTCGAAGGCGTCGGTGGCCCGCCGGATGCAGATCAGCGAGCACACCGTGAAGCAGTACGTCGACCGAGCGCGCATCAAGTACACCCGGGCGGGGCGGCCAGCCGCCACAAAGGCGGCATTACTCGCCCGCGCGATCGAGGACGGCCTCGTTCGCCCGGAGGAGATCGGCATCTACCGGTCACACGCGACGCACGACCGGACGACCCCCTAACAGGCGTCATGACAGCGGCCCTCCGATCCGACAGGCTTCATTCACAAGCCAGCTGACCGGAAGGTCGTGACGATGCACGCCGACACGTCCCCCTTCTTCATCGGTCCCCACCGGTTCGACGCTCTGGACGACGACGTGGGGCCGGCCCTGGATCGCCGCTACAACCTGCGTCCCGCGCCCGGTGAACGGGTGCTCGGGCGGCACCAACTGCTGGTTGCGGGCTACCTGCTCGGGCCGAGCGAGGCACGGCGTCGCTGGCAACTACCCGCGCCGGTCTCGGTGACCGTCACCGACCAGCGGATCTGCTGGGTGGGCAGCGGCGCGCAGCTGGCGCTTGTCGTCGACGACACGCCCCGGGCACGGCCACCCGCCCGGCTCAACGGCCTGATGAGCGGGCAGATCCGCTGGCAGTGGCCGTCCCGGTTGGAGGTGCTGGCCGCCGATCGGGACGCGCCGACGCAGTTGCTGGTCGTCTGCGACGCGCTGCGCACCATTCAGCAACCGGCCCTGGCCCTGGGCGGGCCGTCCGCCGCGGTGGCGGCGCTGGCCCAGCAGGTCCGCCGGGCGGTGGCCGAGTTCCGGCTCACCCGCCCCCAACTGGTCGACCTCTCGGCCCAGGAACGCGACGTTCTGCTGCTGCGCGCCGGCCCCAGCCTGCTCGCCGGGGACACCCGGATCACGCTTCCCGGTTCGCTGCCGGTGGAGTTCCACTCCCGAGACGACTACTACCGCTCGGGGCCGGAGCCGGCGCCGTGGGGCGGGCTCGCGGGCGGGGCGGCATCCGGGCATCGGTGACGCCGACGGCCCACGCGGCGGCTGCCCACGATGACCGGACGGCGTCCGCACCGGCAGACCTCGGCACGCCCGGGTGCGGAACGCCCCGGCCACCGTGACGTCAGACGCTCGACGCCCGTTGCTGCTCCTCGGCCGCGTCCAGGGCGGCGGCCTCCTCCGGCGTGGGGGCGCTGCCGCCCAGGTGCGCGGGCAGCCACCAGGTGTCGTCCGGGCCGGCCGGCGCGTCCGGGTATTCGCGCTGGGCCCGCTCGACGAGCGCGCTGAGCCTGGTGTTCAGCTCGGTGGCCAGCAGGTTCGGGTCCGGGAAGTCCGCCGGGTTGATCGGCTCGCCGATCAGGATGGTGATCGGCGTGTGCCGACGGGTGAGGGTGCGCGGGCGGCCCTTGGTCCAGAGCCGCTGGGTCCCCCACAGGGCGACCGGTAACACCGGGACCTTCGCCGAGCGGGCCATCCGGACCGTGCCGCTCTTCAACTCCTTGACGGTGAACGACTGGCTGATCGTCGCCTCCGGGAAGACGCCGACGATCTCGCCGCGCTTGAGGGCGGCGACGGCGGTGCGGAACGAGGCCGCGCCGGCCTCCCGGTCCACCGAGATGTGCCGCATCCCGCGCATCAACGGGCCGGAGATCCGGTGCGAGAAGACCGACTTCTTGGCCATGAACCGCACCAGACGGCCCGACGCGTTCGCGCCCAGACCGGCGAAGATGAAGTCGAGGTAGCTGATGTGGTTGCCGGCCAGCACCGCCCCGCCGGTACGGGGCACGTGGTGGGCGCCCTCGATGGTGATCTTCAGATCGAGAAGACGGAACATCGTCTTGGCAGCGGCGATAACGGGCGGGTACACGAGCTCCGGCATCCGCAGAATCTACCCTGCCAGCCTGCGTGACGGACCGGCGGCGGCGCGGGTCGCGCGCCGCCGCCGGCTCGACGGGTTGGTCGATCAGTCGGCGAGCTTGTCCAGGTCCAGTCGGCCCCGGGCGAACGCGTCCACCCGACCCCAGCGACCCGGGATGTCCAGCACCTCGATCCGGCCCATGCCCACGGGCAGTCGTGGCTCGACGGACAGGTGACCGTCGTGCGGCTCCAGGCCGAGCATGGTCCGCAGCAGCAGCAACGGGGTGCCGGTCGACCAGGCCTGCGGGCTGCACGCTGTCGGGTACTCCACCGGGAACTTGGTGAGGTCCCGGGGGTAGCCGCCGAACGCCTCCGGCAACCGGCCGTCGAAGTACGTGGCCGCGTCCAGGATCCCGTTGGCGATGGTGGCGGCCTCCTCGGCGAAGCCGTACCGGCGCAGGCCCCAGGCGATGAACGAGTTGTCGAACGGCCAGATCGTGCCGTTGTGGTAGCCGATGGGGTTGTACCGGGCCTCCCCCTCGGCGAGCGTCCGGACACCCCAACCGGAGAAGAGCCGCGGCCCCACCAAATGGTGGGCGATCTTCTCCGCCCGCTCGGGTTCGACGATCCCGCTCCACAGCAGGTGGCCGATGTTGGAGCTGAGGACGTCGCACTGGCGGCCGTCCGGGTCCAGGGCCAGGGCGTAGAACTCGCCGTCGGCCACCCACCAGTCCCGGTTGAACCGCTCCTTCAGCGCTGCCGCCTCCCGCTCCAACTGGTCGGCGAACTCCGGGTCATCCCAGAACTGGCGAGCCATCCGGGCCGCGCGGATCTTCGCGTCGTACGCGTACCCCTGCACCTCGCAGGTGGCCCGCGGGAACGGCGGCAGCGTGCCGTCGGAGTAGGAGATGGAGTCCCAGGAGTCCTTCCAGCACTGGTTCTCCAGGCCGGTGTCGGTGTTGCGCCGTTCGTACCAGATGTAACCGTTGCCGACCAGGTCGGCGTAGTTGTCGATCCACCGCAGCGCCGCCCGGGCCTCCTGCTCCAACTCCTTGACCAGCGCGACGTCCCCGGTCCACCGCTCGTACTCGTCGAGCAGCACGACGAACAGCGGCGTCGCGTCCACCGAGCCGTAGTACGGCGAGTGCGGCTGCTCCTCGAAGGCCGCTGTCTCGCCGTACCGCATCTCGTGCAGGATGCGCCCCGGGTCCTCGTCGCGGAAGTCGTCGAACCGGCTGCCCTGCAACGAGGCGAGGATGCGCAGCGTCGTCTTCGACAACTGCGGGGTGAACGGCAGCGTCTGCAGGCAGGTGAAGATGCTGTCCCGACCGAACATGGTCATGAACCAGGGCAGGCCGGCGGCCGGCAGGGTGGCACCGCCCAACGACAGGGGCGAGAAGCGCAGCGCGGCCAGGTCGATCAGACTGCGCCGGTAGGTGCTGGCCACCCGACCGTGCTGACTGTTGACCTTCGGAGCGTCGGCGATCCACTGCTCCAGGTCGTGCTGGAGGGCGAGCCGCTCGTTGCCGTGCACGCGCAGCCCGAACCGCAGGTCTCGACCACCAGGACCGACCGCGTGCGTCTGGACGTCGATCGAGGTTTCCCACTGCTCGTTGGGTTCCAGGTGAACCGTGTACACGAAACCCTCGCTGTCGTACCGGGCCGACATGGACGAGGAGACCACCGTCTCCCGCCGGAAGTTGCCCCGGCGATAGCCCAGCCGGAGCCGGTCGGACTCGACCTCGGTGTAGATCTCGCCCTTCTTGTTGAGGATCTCGTCCTTGACCTGGAACAGGTCGGCGAAGTCCGACGCCGCGTCCATCCGGACTTCGAGATCGACAGGCTTCTCGTCGTGGTTGAGGATGGTGAGTTGCTCGCAGAAACTGCCGCCCACCGTGCGCTCACGGATGATCGACAGCTTCGCGTCGATGTAGTGCGTGGCCATCCCCGGGACGAGAAAGAACCGGGACTCGAAGTACTGGAGATCGTCGTAGGAGAGCGAGTTGAGCCGCTCACCGTTGACGGTCAGCACCCAGGTGGACAGAAACCGGGTGTCGATGGAGAAGAGCCCGGTCGGCTCGCTCGGAGTCGCCTCGATGTCGCCGGTGTCCTGGCAGACGACGAACGTGTTGCCGTCCAGGATCCGGACCGTGTTGGACTGCCCCATCAGTACCCCTCCCCCGCGAAGCGTCGACGGGGTCCCCGGGCGTCCGGCGAACTCGGGAAGATCCGCTCCACCTGCACCACCAGCCGGGCGTCACCGGTCACCGTCATGTCCCCGCGCAACAGCGCGGCGAGGCCGTGCTCGCGGCCCGCGGCGATGTCGTCGAAGAGGATGGGGCTCGCACCGATGACGGTGTCAGCTTCCCGGTCCTCCTGGCTCACGTTGACCCGGCCGTGGTCGATTCTCAGCAGCCAGTGCCGGGTCTGCGCCCCCTCGTGCAGGTCGATACGCAGTGTCCCGGAGGTCTTCGCCAGCAGGGGTTCGTACCCCCGCCGGTCCAGGTCCTCGAAGAACCTCGTGGTCGCGTCCACCATCGAGTCCACTCCTCCCAGTTGCCCGGGCTCCCGCGCCGCGCTCGCGTCGCGCGGGCCGGCCGGCGTCGCACGTCCCGGCACGGGTCCCCGAAGACCCTCCGGTCAATCTCGCCCGAATCGGGTGAGCGGCGGCGTCCCGACAGCGCAGCGCCGGCCCTCCCACGGGGGAGAGCCGGCGCACGTCCGCGGCGGACGGTCAGTTGTTCGGGTCGTCGGCGCTGATGTCCGCGAGCACCGACTGCGGTTCGCGCTCCACCGCGAGGTCACCCATCGAGATCAGGCCGACCAGGCGCCCGTCCTCGATCACCGGAAGCCGGCGTACGGCGTACGTGCGCATCAGGTCCGCGGCGGCCACCACGTCGTCGTACTGACTCACGGTGATCACATCGCGGGTGGTGATCTGGCTCAGTTGGGTCGAGCCCGGATCCATGTTCTCCGCGACACCACGTACCGTGATGTCCCGGTCCGTGACGATGCCGACCACGTTGCCGCCGTCGGTCACCACCACGTCACCAATCGCACTGTCACGCATCTCCTGCGCGGCAGCGATGAGCGTCTCGTTGCCGTCCATCGTCACCAACCGGGTCGTCATGAACTCTCCGACCGTTGTCATGGTGCTCCCCTCTCGGTGTCGGCACGGCCCGTCTACCCGCCGCCCGGCAGGGGGTAACGCCCACCGCCGGTGGCTATCTGCGCGAGTGCGGGTGCCGCGGGTGCGAGTGCCGCAGTCGCCGGAGGCGCCGCAACTCGTACAGGCCGCTGCTGGTCAGCGAGAAGAAGATCGGTAGCAGCAGGAAGATCCCCAGTGCGAACAGCGGGTTGACCAGGTATCCGACGAGAATCGCCAGCGAGTACCCCAGCACGCCGGCCGCGGCCCGCGCCCGTTCGCTCGGGAAGAAGAAATCCGCCACGGCCTCGTCCAACAGATCACGATGTCGGGCCAGGTAGTGGTACAGCCCCAGCCAGGTCAGCGAGAGAAACGCGCCGGCCAGGCCGTAGAGGACCACGGCGGCCCGCTGGTCCGCCCGGTCCCCCTCCCGCAGGGCCTGCGAGAGCACCGAGGTGGCGAACGGCAGCAGCGCGGTGCTGAACAGCACCCCGAGGTTGTACCACTGGAGGCCCTTGCCGCTGCTGGTCACCCGGTTGAAGGTGGCCCGGTGGTTTATCCAACTGACCGCGACGATCACGTACGACGTGACGTACGCGAGGTACGCCGGCCACTGCTCGAAGAGCGCGTCCAGCAGCTGACCGCGTCCGACCCGGGGTGGCTGGAGGTCGAGCACCAGCAGCGTGATGATGATGGCGAAGACACCGTCGCTGAACGACAGCAGACGGGAGGTTTCCCGGCGCAGGGACGGGCCGCCGGGGCGAGCCTCGTCGCCTGTCGTGTCGGCGCCCATCCCACTCCCCCCGCGTTGCCTGCCGTTCCGCGTTGTCGGCACGGCAGCGCGTTATACCCGCCGGCGGGCGGCACACCCACCCGTGGGCGACAGCAGTCCTCGGGTCCGCTGCCTATCGTGGGCAGATGATGCCGGGCGAGGGGGAGCTGCGGGACCTGGTCGTCGGCAGCCGTTGGCTGACCCGGGCGCTGTGCGTGGTGCGTGACTCCGGGCTGCCAAACGCCTGGATCGGGGCGGGCGCTCTGCGCGACCTGGTCTGGGGCGACCGCTACGGCGACGGGTTCGACCCGACGACGGTCCGGGACGTGGACGTGGTCTTCTTCGACCCGACGAGGCTGACCCGCGACGACGACCACGGGGCCACCGCCCTTCTCACGCGGGCGTGGCCGCAGCCGCCATGGGAGGCACGGAACCAGGCGGCGGTGCACACCTGGTACGCGGCGAAGTTCGGCGGTGACCCGATCACCCCGTACGGCAGCGTGGCCGAGGCGATCGCCACCTGGCCGGAGTACGCGACCGCGGTGGCCGTCCGCCTGGACTCGACCGATCGGCTGGAGGTCTGCGCTCCGTACGGTCTGGCGGATCTGCTGGGCGGGATCTGGCGGCACAACCCGGCGCGGGTGGACGTGGCCGCGTCTCGGCAGCGGTTGGCCCGGCACCGCCCGGCGCAGCGCTGGCCCGGGGTGACCGTGATCGAACCAGGCTGACCAGCAGCTACGGGCGCAACAGCCCAGAACGACGGGCGTGCGTCAGCCCCGGGGCGGCATCCCGTAGACGCGCTCCACGTGCAGCCGCAACACCAGCCGCCCGTCGTCGACCATGGCCTGGCGGTACTCGTCCCAGTCCGGGTGTTCGCCGCTCAGCGCCCGGTAGAGCGCCACCAACTCCTCGACCGTCTCGTCTCCGGGCGCCGCGGCCGGCGCGGTCAGCTCGGCGCGACCCTCGACCACCGCGTACGCCCAGCCGTCCTCGCTGCCGACGTGGAAGCTGGCGCGCGGATCCCGACGCAGGTTCGCGGTCTTGGCCCGGCCGTCGGTGACCGAGACCCGGATCAGGCCGGCGTCCCGGTCGAAGGAGTAGACCACTGTGGACATCTGCGGCCGCCCGTCCCGCTTGATGGTCGCCAGCACGCCCATCGAACGGCTGGAGATCAGGTCGGTCAGGGCCTGCTGGCTGCGGTCATCCGGCACGGTTTCCTCCAGGGATCGGCTTCGTCCCATCCAAGCACGCCTGACCCGGTGCCGCGTCGCCCGGACGCGACCGAGCCCCCGCCGGTCGTCGGCGAGGGCTCGGGGTGAGCGCGGCGGTCAGCGATTCTCGGCGGCGACCAGCTCGGCAAGTTGCACCGCGTTGAGCGCCGCGCCCTTGCGCAGGTTGTCGTTGGAGCAGAACAGGGCCAGCCCGTAGTCGACGGTCTCGTCGGCGCGGATCCGGCCCACGTACGTCGGATCCTGGCCGGCGGCCTGCAACGGCGTCGGGACGTCGGTCAGCGCCACCCCGGGCGCGTCGGCCAGCAGCTCGTGGGCGCGCTGCGGGGTGAGCGGCCGGGCGAACCGGGCGTTGATCTGGAGCGAGTGCCCGGTGAAGACCGGCACCCGGACGCAGGTGCCGGAGACCAACAGGTCGGGGATCTCCAGGATCTTGCGGCTCTCGTTGCGGAGCTTCTGCTCCTCGTCGGTCTCGAACGAGCCGTCGTCGACGATCGAACCGGCCAGCGGGAGGACGTTGAAGGCGATCGGCTGGCTGAACGAGCGCGGCGCGGGGAACTCCACGGCCGACCCGTCGAAGGCCAACCCGGCGGCGTGCTCGGCCACCTTGCGGACCTGCTCGTCCAGCTCGGCGACGCCGGCCAGTCCGGCGCCGGAGACCGCCTGGTACGTGGAGACGACCAGCCCGATCAGACCAGCCTCGGCGTGCAACGGCCGCAGGACCGGCATCGCGGCCATCGTGGTGCAGTTGGGGTTGGCGATGATGCCCTTCGGGCGGTCGAGGGCCGCGTGCGGGTTGACCTCGGCGACCACCAGCGGCACCTGCGGGTCCATCCGGAACGCCGACGAGTTGTCGATCACCACGGCGCCGGCCTCGGCGACCCGGGGTGCCAGCTCCCGTGCCGTGCCCTTACCGGCCGAGAAGAGCACGATGTCCAGTCCGGAGTAGTCCGCGGTCGCGGCGTCCTCGACGGTCACCTCGCCGTCCCGCCACGGGAGCGTCCGCCCGGCCGACCGCGCCGAGGCGAACAACCGCACCTGCTCCGCCGGGAACTTCCGTTCCGCCAGCACCTGCCGCATCACGCCACCGACCTGGCCGGTGGACCCCACAATGCCGATCCTCATGCCCGCGAGGCTACCCAGGCCACCCCCGCAACCGGGAGCCCTTTCCCACCCCCCGGGTCCCGCATCACACGAACCCACCCACCACCCACCACCCACCCACCCCGCCCCACCCCACCCCGCGTGATCAAGAGATTTGCGTCAGAAATCGCTCTCGGGTTGACGCAAACCTCTTGATCAACCGCAAGGACCGGGGGTGGGTTGGTTAGGGGAGCAGGTCGCCCAGGGATGCTGCGGTCAGGTCGTCGCGGATGACCGCCGCGTCGCCCTCGATGACCAGGGTCAGCGCGTCCGGGTGCAGGTGGGTGGCCGCCGCCGCGGAGACCTGGTCCACGTCCGCGGCGAGCAGCGCCTCACGCAGCCGGGCGTGGTAATCGTCCGGCAGGTCGTGCACCACGAGCGTGGTCAGCGCCGACGCGATCGCCCGCGGGCTCTGCAACTCGACCGAGAGCTGCCCGGCCCGCCAGGACCGGGCCACCTCCAGCTCGTCCTCGGTCACCCCACCGGCCTGGGTACGGCTGATCTCACCCACCGCCTCGATCAGGGCCGGCACGGTGACCGCGGTCTGCACACCGGAGCTGACCCCGAACCGACCGAAGCGGCGGGACGAGGCGAAGTCACCCCGAACGCCGTAGGTGTAGCCGTGCACCTCGCGCAGCAGGTGGTTGAGGCGGGAGGTGAACGCCCCACCGAGGACCGTGCCGGCGAGGGTCATCGGCACGTGGTCGGGGTGCGCCCGCTGCGGCGACGGGTGGCCCAGCCGCAGCGTGGACTGCACCGAGCCGGGCCGGTCCACCAGGATGATCCGCCGCCCGGCGTGCAGCGGCACCTCGATCGGGCCACCCCGCTCGGCCGGGCCGCCACCGGTGCCGGCGAACGCCGCGGCGGCCAGCGCGTCCAGGTCGATCCGGTCCAGGTCGCCGGCGACGATCAGGGTGCCGGGACGCAGGAACCACTCGGAGTGGAAGACGGTGACGTCCTCCACGTCCAGGCCGGCGACCGACTCCGGGTCGCCGTACATCGGCCGGCCCCACCGGTTCTGGGCGCCGAACAGGTCACCGCGCAGCGCGGCGTCGGCGCGGGGGCCGGGGTTGGCCCAGTCCATCCGCAGCGCGGTCGCCTCGTCGTCCCGGACCCGGCGCACGTCGGCGGGGTCCAGCCTCGGCGTCCGGACCGCTTCGGCGAGCAACTCCACGGCGGCGCTGAGCCGGTCCACCGGGATCACCACGCTGGCCTGGAACGAGTCCCAGTCCAGCCCGGTCGACAACGAGGTGCCCAGCCCTTCGACGGCGAGCGCGTACGCGGCGGCGTCCCGCTGCGCCGTCCCCTCCTCCAACGCCTTGGCCAGCACACCGGACAGGCCCTCCTTGCCAACCGGCTCCTGGCCCGCGCCCACGTCGAGCAACAGCAGGGCCACGGCGAGGTTCTGCCCCGGCAGGTGCGCGGCGACGACCTGACCACCGGCCACGGTACGGCGAACCACCTGCGGAAACCGGTACGGACGGGCGGCACCCGGGCCGGGACGGTCGGCGATCAGCGTCATGAGGTCTCCTCGGGCAGGTAGGTCAGCAGCACCCGGTCGGTGGCGAGCACCTCGGCGGCGGCCTCGGCGATCTGCTCGGCGGTGACCGCGAGCAGACCCGGCAGCTGGTCGGCGACGCGGGCCGGGTCACCGAACTGCGTGGCGTACCGGCCGAGCAGGTCCGCGCGGCCGTCCACCGTGGACAGTTGACGCCACCACCCGGTGCTGAGCATCGCCTTGGCCCGATCCAGCTCGGAGGCGGTGACCGGCACGGTGGCCAACTCGTCGACGACCTCAGCCAACCCCTCGGCCAGTCGCTCGGCGCTCACCCCGGGGCGGGCGGTGGCGGTGGCGATCAGGGGTGCCGGGGCGTGCGCGAGATCCACCCCGTACGCCCCGACCAGGTCCGGCTGAGCGATCCGCTCACCGTCGGCGAGTCGCTGGTAGAGCCGGCTGCCCCGCCCGCTGCCGAGGACGGTGGCGAGCACGGTGACCACGTGGTACTCCGGGCTGCCGAACGGGTAGGTGCGGTGGGCGAGGTAGACCCGCGGCGCCGGTACGTCGGCGCGGACCGACTCGATTGCCGCCTGTCCGGTCGCCGGGACGTTGCGGCCGTCCGGGGCGGCCGGGATGTCGTCGCGTGCCGGCAGCGCCCCGAAGTACTTGTCGGCGAGCGCGAACACGTCGGACGCGGTGGCGTCGCCGACCACGGTGAGCACCGCGTTGTTGGGGGCGTAGTAGGTCTGGTGGAACGCCTGGAAGGTGGCCAGGTCGGCGGCGTTCAGGTCGGCCATCGAGCCGATCGTCGCGTGGTGGTACGGGTGCCCCGCCGGGTAGAGCAGCGGCAGCAACCGCAGCCAGGCGTCGCCGTACGGCACGTTCTCGTACCGCTGCCGGCGCTCGTTCTTGACCACGTCCCGCTGGTTGTCCAGCGTCTCCTGGGTGAGCGCGGGGACCAGGCCGCCCATCCGGTCGGCCTCCAGCCAGAGCGCCAACTCCAGGTGCTCGGCCGGGACGGTCTCGAAGTAGTTGGTCCGGTCCGGGTTGGTGGTGGCGTTGAGCGAGCCACCGGAGCCCTGGATCAGCTTCATGTGCTCGGTCTTCGCCACGTTCACCGAGCCCTCGAACATCAGGTGTTCGAAGAGGTGGGCGAAGCCGGTCTGCCCGCTCGGCTCGTGTCGGGAACCGACGTCGTACCAGAGGTTGACGGCCACGGCGGGCGCGGTGCGGTCCTCGCTCACCACCACGCGTAGGCCGTTGTCCAGTCGGGACGTCTCGATGGGCCAGGGGTAACCGCTGTCGGGCATACCCCGACGCTATCCGATCTCGCGGGCGGAAAGGTGACGTGCGGTGGGTCGGCGAGCCGGCCCCGGGCATCGAGACGGCCCTCCGGGGTACCGGAGGGCCATGACCGTCACCCCGCCCCCGTCCCGGTCCGCCGCCGTCGTCGAACGTGCCAGCGCCGCGCTCGGCCGGCTGCGCCACGGCCGGCTGCTGCATCCGGCCGGTCGCTCGTTCGCCGGCGAGGTGGTGATCTGGGGTACGCCCGGACCACCCACCGGGGTCGCCCTGCTGGACGAGCCCAACCGGTATCGGGCCACCGTCCGGCTCTCCAAGGGAACCCCCACGCCCGGCGGCTGGCCGGACGTGCTGGGCGTCGCGCTGCGCCTGCACCACGACCGCGGTCGACCGTTCGACCTGCTGGTCAGCTCCAGCGGCGCGGCCCCGCTACTGCGGAACCTGCCGCTGCCCCGACGGCGCTTCACCGGGACGTACAGCACGATCGTGGGTTACCGCGTGGGACCGCGCCGGATCTGGCTGGCCACGCTGGCCGACCCCGACTCCGTGGACCTCGGGAGCAGCCTGCGCACGGTGGCCGCCGCGACCCGGACGGACACACCGCGCCTGGTGCTCGCGGTCGCGTCCGCCGTCGGGTCGTGGCGGCCGGTGGGGCAGGTCGGGATCGGTGCCCCGCTCAGCGCCGAGGAGGACGCCGCGCTCGCGTTCGACCCGGTGCGGAACCTGCCACCCGAACTGCGGGCGGCAGGTCCGCTGGCCTGGCTGCGGGAGCACACCTACCGGGGATCCCGCCGGGCGCGTGGGGCCACCGCTCAGTCGGGCGGCTCGACCGCGACCACTGTCTGATCCGAGGTACGACGTTCCAGCACCGTGTCGGGCGCCGCGTTCTGGTCCGCCTCCCGGAGGTCCGACTCGGCGAGGATGGCCTCGGCCTGCGCCTCCGGATCGTCGCTGCCCGCGGCGATCTCCTCGGGCAGGAGGTGGTGGGCACGGGACTCCACCCGCTCCTGATCACTCTGCTCGTCAGTCATGGCTCCCCTGTTACCCCGACCCCGCTCCTGGCACGCGGTCTCCGCCCCGCATCTTGGGACGACGGGCCGGAGGTTCCCGTGCGGTCGGGTACGCTTGCCCCCGTGACGCGTTCCTATCGATGGTTTAGGCAGCCGGCTGGCACGCCGGTGACTTCACCATGAACTGACGTCACCACGGACCGAGCCGGCTGGGCAGGAGCTGTCGTTCCTGCCCTTTTGCGTACGAGCAGCCGGCTCGGCTCGGGCACCGGCCCCGGGCACGGTCGGCGGAAGGATGCCCACCGTGACGACCCCGGAGACCGATCGGGTCAGCGATCAGCGGATCGACCGTGTCGTGCCGCTGACCACGCCCGCCCTGCTGCACCACGAGTTGCCCCTGGACGCCTCGCTCGCGTCGGCCGTGCTGACCGGTCGCCGCGCGGTGGGTCGCGTGCTGGATCGCGAGGACGACCGCCTGCTGGTGGTGGTCGGCCCCTGCTCGGTGCATGACCCGGCCGCCGCCCTCGAGTACGCGGGGCGTCTGCGTGCGGTAGCCGACCGGCTCGCCGACGACCTGCTGATCGTCATGCGGGTCTACTTCGAGAAGCCGCGCTCGACCGTCGGTTGGAAGGGCCTGATCAACGACCCGGGCCTGGACGGCAGCGGCGACGTCAACACCGGCCTACGGCTGGCCCGAGCGCTGCTGCTCGACGTACTGCGGGTCGGTCTGCCGGTGGGCTGCGAGTTCCTCGACCCGATCACGCCGCAGTACATCGCGGACACGGTGGGCTGGGGCGCGATCGGCGCCCGCACCGTGGAGAGTCAGGTGCACCGCCAACTCGCCTCGGGTCTGTCCATGCCGATCGGCATGAAGAACCGCCCGGACGGCAGCATCGGCACCGCTGTGGACGCGATCCGCGCCGCCGGCGTGCCGCACGTCTTCCCCGGTATCGACTTCTCCGGCACTCCGGCGATCATGCACACCCGGGGCAACTCCGACGGTCATCTGGTGCTGCGCGGTGGGGGCGGGCGACCCAACTACGACGCGGACTCGGTCGCCGGGGCGCTCGACCTGCTCCGCGCCGCGGAACTGCCGGAGCGGCTGGTGATCGACGCCAGTCACGCCAACAGCGGCAAGGACCACCGCAACCAGCCGCGGGTCGCCTTCGACGTGGCCGCCCAGCTGGCCGCCGGCCAGCGCGGGATCACCGGCGTGATGCTGGAGTCGTTCCTGCTGCCCGGCCGGCAGGACCTCGACCCGACCCGGACGCTTGAGTACGGCCGGTCGGTCACCGACGCCTGCCTCGGCTGGGACGACACCGTCGAGGTGCTCGACCACCTGGCCTCCGCGGTGCAGGCCCGCCGGGCCACCCTGCCGGCGACGGTGTGACCGCCGACACTGCGGCGCGCGGAACACTGGTGGGGGCCGGCTCGTTGACTGGGGTGTCGGTGTGTCATGTGTCCCCGGGCCTCACCTAAATAGACTTCGCGGAATACCGTCCGGCTGGAGCCGCGTAGTGCCACTCGCCGAGAGGCGACCTGCACACCGACACCAGCGCCGCCCCCGGCCAAACGGCCGGGGGCGGCGCTGTATGTGTGCCTGGGGCGGGGCCCGCCAGGGGACGTGGGGTCGGGCCACCGGCGTGACGTTTGACCGATTCCGCCCCGGGTAGCTGATCGACGTGACCGACGACGCATTCGTGCCCGACGAGCCGGACACCCGGGCCCTCGACGACCTGCTGAACGACGTCTACCGGGCGCAGGAGCGGGTCACCCAGGCGGAGATCTACCGCCAGGCGGTGGCCGCCGAGCTTCCGCCGGATCTGCTCGCGCGCATCGACGCGCTGCCCGAGGGCGAGTACTCGGTGGACGAGGCCAGCGACCTGCTGGGCGGTTCCATCGGCTGAGCGACCTGGCGATTTCATCGGCTGAGCGACCTGGGCGGTTCCACCGCTGGGGCCACCGCAGAAGGGACACCGACATGACGCACCACGAGGACCACGACGAGAAGGTGCCGGCGCTGGGTCAACCGCCGAAGGGCAGGGACACCACGCCCGAGCCGGACTTCGCCAACGAACACGACCGCACCGCCGTGGACCGGGACATCGTCACCGGGGCGGACGAGGACGAACGCGAGCCGGAGTCGCCGCACGGCTGGTCCGGCATGGAGCGCTGAGACAGGTACGAACAACGGGGGCCGGCGTCCGCCGGCCCCCGTTTTTGCGCGTCCATTCGGTCAGTCGTCGTCGTGGTGCCCACCCTCGGCGGCCTGCTGCGCCGTCGCGTACGCCATCTGGAGGAAGTCCGACGCGGCGACCGCCGTCAGCGCGGTGGCCACCAGCCGGGTCAGCCGGGGTGCGAGCACCAGACCCCCGGTCAGCCCGGTGGCCACCCAGACCGCCAGACAGAACGGGCAGCTCAGCAGCTCGCCGATGGCATGCCGGGTCGGGCTGCCCGAGTCGCGGACCTGCTCCATCACCTCGCCGCTGCCGATCGGACGGTCATATTGGGTGAACGGCGCCCGCAGAGGGCTGGTCACCGCGTCCTTGGACAGCAGCCGGCTCAGCTTGTGCGTGGCGATGGAGAGCAACACCACGTCGGACGCGGCGGGGCGCTCCGGTACCGGCCGGCCGGTCGCCTTGACCAGGCCGGCGAGCGCCCCGGTCACCCCGGCGTAGGCACCCATGGCCACCAGGTAACCGCCGAGCGGCCGGTGTTCGTGCGGCGCGTACGCCCGGCGCAACCGCGCCGCCTTCTGTCGCAGGCCAGTGTCGCTCACCCGGTCTCCTCACTATCTCGTGGTGGTGCGGGAGCGGCGTCCCGCGGGGCCGCCTCAGCCGGCCTGGAGGTTGTCGGCGACCTCGCGTGCCAGGTTGGTGAGCGCCTCGTCGGCCAACTGGTCTGGACCTGAGCCGTCCGTACCGTCGGCCAGATCGAGCTGGATCCGGGCGCCACCGGAGTCGGCCGACTCCACCCGGATCTCGGCGGACCAGTCGGCGTCGCCACCCCACCGGGCGCGCAACTCCGCGCCGCTGATCTCCGCGGTGGGGTTACCGCCGCCGCGCAGCGGTTCCGGCAGCCACGCGGAGGCGCGGTTGGGGTCGGTGGCGGTGTTGAAGACCACCTCGGGTGGCGCGGACATCCCGCGCACGGCGCGCGCCGCCATCAGGAGTCCCGCAGACGGTTGGGGTCGACCTCCCGGCCCGGGTGACGCGCCAGGTATTCGGTCTCCAGCTCCGCGGTGCGACGCAGATGGTTGGCGAGCGCGGAGTCCGCCGCGTGCCGCAGGGTGTCCAGGCGGGTGCGGTGCAGGCTGTGCATCTCGCGGATCAGATCCTCGTCGCTCAGCTCCGTCGGGTCGACGCCGGGCAGGTCGCCGTCGAGAGCGCCCGCCGGGTCGGCGAGGTCATCGCCACTCCACTCGGGCACCCGCTGCTCCGGGCTCATGTCCGTGCTGCCGCTGGACGCAAAGCCGTCCTCACGTACCGATCCGGTCATCATCGCCCCCCTTGATCTCGTTTGGGCTGGCGTCTAGACGATTGCCCAGGCGCGGTGTCGCCAAACCATCCCGGCCACGCGACAACTACGACACCGTGTCGGAGACCGGCGGCGCCCCCGGTACTCTCGATGCCATGAGGCGGCTCTGGACCCCGGCGTGGATCGCACGTCACGTGGCCATGGTCGTGCTGGTCGTGGGCTTCCTCGGGCTGGGCTGGTGGCAGATCAGCCGGGCCGCCGCCGGCAACAGCCTGAGCTGGGGGTACGCGGTCGAATGGCCGATCTTCGCCGGCTTCGTGGTCTACGTCTGGTGGCGTGAGGTGAAGTTGGCCCGTCGCCGGGCGACCGACAGCGACGCGCCTTCGGCGGAGCCGGCCACCGAGCCCGCGCCGACGGTCGCCACCGGGTCCCGACCGGTGGTACGCCGACCGGTGCGGGTGTCCCGGGGGCCGTCCGGCGACGACGCCGTCGAGGACACGGACCTGGCCGCCTACAACCACTACCTGTCATGGTTGAGCGCCAATCCGGGCGCCCGACCCGGTGACTATCCCGGCTGAGCCGGGCTCGGAAGGACGGACGAAGGTGGGCGCTGCCCTTACCCGTTACCGCGCGATCGCCTGGATCGTGGGTGTCGTGCTGATCCTGCTGGTCGTGATCGGCATGCCGCTGAAGTACGTGTTCGACAACGCGGTCGTGGTGGAGACGGTGGGGCCCGCGCACGGGTTCCTCTACATGATCTACCTGGTGGCGGCGTTCGACCTGAGCCGTCGGGCCGACTGGCCGCTGAAGCGGATGCTGCTGGTGATGTTGGCCGGCACCGTGCCGTTCGTCTCCTTCTACGCCGAGCGCCGGGTCAGCGCCTGGGTGGCCGCACCGCAGGAGACCCGTACCCCGGAGCCGGTCGCCCGCTGAGCGGCCGGTGGGGCCGACGCGCGCTCGGCGTCCGTCGGCTCAACGGCTGGGCCGCCACGGCTCGGCCGAGGCGAGCGGGTCGACCCAGCCGCCGAGTCGGTTCATTTCCCGTGCGCGCAGCAGCGCCCGGGTGACCTGGCCGAACTGCCGCTCGTCGTCGGCGCTGAAGAGCAGCATCTCCGCTCCCCCGTACCACCCCCACAGCTCGTGCGGTGGTGGGCGCCAGCGGTCGCCGACCACGGCCAGCGCGGCCGGCAGCAGGAACACCGCACCGAGGATGAGGTACGCACCGGCGGTCAGGCGGTGCAGCCCGCCGGTGAAGCCGAGCAGTAGCCCGACGCCGCCGAGCATGCTGGCGGTGATGACGACGGCCCGGACGGCGATCCGGTCGTGCGGACCCCGGGTGGTACGCAGATGGGTCAGGTCGGCGACCCGGTAACTGGTCCGGCCGACCGTGAACCGGTCGGCGGTCACGATGATGCCGGGCCGCGCGTAGAGCAGGGTCGACCGGCCGCCTGGCACCGATCGCGGCGGTCGCACACGTGCGCCTTCACGATTCACGGTTCCTCCCGTGGGGACGGTTGACCGAGATGACCGGCGGTGACGGCTGCGGCTGTCTGCCGACGGGATTCCCGGCGTCAGCCCCATTGTGTTGGTGCGTCGCCAGCCGACCTCCGCATTTGCCGGTTGTCGACAGCCACCCCCGCGAGGGACATCACCAAGAAACAGCATCCATTTCAGCTTTTATCGGTTATGGCGGCCGGTGATCCGACGGGATACGCCCGGAACGACGAAAGTCGCATATCTGCCAGCCGGTGACGAAAAGGCCTTTTCACGCCCCCACAGGTCTCAGCAGCTCCACCCCACGCAGGAACATGAGCCGCCACTCGCCCAACTTTCGCCCCTGCTTCAACTGCGAGCGACATCCGTCCCGGGTTAGGTTGGTTGCGCCGGTCCGGCCCAGTGCCGTCCGCCCGGATGGCCCCGGCCGGTGTCGCCGAGGGCGTCAGCAGCCCCGGCGGCCGTGGGAGAGGGGCCTTCCGCTCTTGTCATCCCTGAGAAACCTGCTGCGTACCGTGGCGCTCGCCGGCATGTCGGCCGCGCTGATCGCCCCGACGGCGGTGGCGCACGCCGAGCCGTCCCCCGCCGAACTGACCCGCCGGATCGAGACGTCCTCGGCCGAGTTGGAACGGGTCGTGGAGTCGTACAACAAGCTGCGTGAGGAGATCAAGACCAACGAGGCCACGGTGGGCCGATTACAGACCCGAATCGGCCCGCTGGAGCAGCAGGTCGAGCAGAGCAGGGCCGACGTGGCCGAGCTTGCCTCCACGGCGTACAAGAGCGGCGGCCTGCGGACCGCGGACGCCCTGCTGCGTCCCGGCGGCTCCGCCGCGCTGCTGGACCGGCTGGGCACGCTCGACCAGCTGACCCGCCAACGGCAGGAGCGCATCTCCGGCTTCACCGCCGACCAGCGACGGCTGCTGGACGAGAAGGCCAGCCTGGACGCCACCCTGACCCGGCAGGCAGCGCAGGCCCGTCAGCTCGCGACGGGCAGGAAGCAGATCGAGCAGGACCTGGCCAAGCTGTACGAGCTGCGTCGGCAGGCGTACGGGGCGGCCACCGAGCGTCCCGCGCCGAAGGCGGCGGCGGCCGAGGCCAAGAACGTGCCCGCGGTGGCCGGTGACGCCGGCGCCGCCGTGCGATACGCGTTCGGCGCGGTCGGCAAGCCCTACGTCTGGGCAGCCGACGGACCGAACGGCTACGACTGTTCCGGGCTGACCTCGGCGGCCTGGCGGGCGGCCGGAAAGTCCCTGCCGCACAACACCCGGATGCAGTGGAGTGCCGTCGCGCACATCGGGCGGGGCGACCTACGCCCGGGTGACCTGGTCTTCTACAGCGGGCTCGGGCACGTCGCCCTCTACGTGGGCGACGGCCAGGTGATCGACGCGCCAAGCGCCGGCCGCAACGTGCTCAAACGGGGCATGAACATGATGTCCATCCAGGGCTACGGCCGGGTCCGCTAGCTGACCCGACAACGGCGAACGGCCGGCGTCCCCCTATCGGACGCCGGCCGTTCGCCGTTGTTACTACCAGGTCAGGCTGCCTGCAGCCCCTCCGCCCGGGCCAGCTCACGCAGCCGGCCGAGGGCCTGGATCTCCAACTGCCGGATCCGCTCGCGGGACAGCGAGAACCGGGACGCGACCTCGGTGAGCGAGTGCTCCCGGCCGTCCTCCAGCCCGTAGCGGGCGCGCATGATGCCGGCGGACCGGTCGTCGAGGTGGTTGAGCAGCCCCTCGATGCGCTGCCGCTCCAGGCCGCTGAGGACGATGTCCTCCGGCGACGGCGCGTCGCTGTCGGCGACCAGGTCGCCGAGGCTCGTGTCGCCGTCGTCGCCGACCGGGGTGTCCAGCGAGACGGTGTCCTGCGACCAGCGGCGCAGCTCGTTGACCCGCTCGACGGTGACGCCGAGGGAGGCAGCGATCTGCTCCGGCTCCGGGTCGGAGCCCAGCTCACGGGTCAACTGCCGGGCCACGTTGCGCATCCGGTTGACGTCCTCCACGAGGTGCACCGGCAGACGGACGGTGCGCTCCTGCTGAGCGATCGCCCGGCTGATCGCCTGACGGATCCACCAGGTGGCGTAGGTGGAGAACTTGTAGCCGCGCTCGTAGTCGAACTTCTCGACCGCCCGGACCAGGCCGGTGTTGCCCTCCTGGATCAGGTCCAGCATGGGCATGCCCGACCGCACGTAACGGCGGGCGATCGACACGACCAGTCGGAGGTTGGCGCGGATGAAGAGATCCTTCGCCCGCTCCCCCTCGACGACCAGCCACTCTAGGTCGGCCCGGTCCACACCGGCGGGGACGGCTTCCTCACCGAGCAGGTGCTCGGCGTAGAGGCCAGCCTCGATCGCCTTGGATAGGTCGACCTCCCGGGCGGCGTCCAGCAGTGGCGTCCGGGAGATCTCGTGCAGGTAGACGCCGACCAGGTCGCGCTCCTCGGCTACCTGATCGGTGCGCATGCCGATGTTCTTGTCCACGTTGCCCACGGTCCCCTCGCTCGCGCCGGTTGCCCGGTTCCTAGCCATTCCCCACGTCCGTCAACCCCTGGTAACTTCTGCTGTGCCCATCGGTGCTGACACCTACACAACAGATGAGAAGTGCCGGGGATTCCGTGTGGTGAGTCGAAAGTGTCACGAATGCCTGAGTAGTAGCTGAGAGCACGGTCCACGTTTGCTGTCAGCATCCCGTCGGATGGCTCGCCGCTGGGCACCACGCACGGGTTACGCACCATGGCAACACCGCCCGCCGTGGGGGCACAGCGACCCGGGTCACCACCACGCTGCGATCCTGGTCACTGCCAGATACGCGTCGAAGGACCGGTCGGTTCATCCTCGGGGGTGTTATTACCCCCCGGCCAAGTGAACAATCCGAAGCCCCGTTCGCTTCCCGGGGGCGTACGGCTACGGGGCGAGCAGTGCGAGGGCTCCGCGTACCTGGTCGGCGGAGCGGGCCAGCGCGGCCCGGGCGGCGTCCACCTCGGCACCGGAGACCAGGGAGACCAGCGCCGTCTTCAGGTCACCGTCGGCCTCGGCGAGCGCCTGCCGGCAAACCTCCTCCGAGCAGCCGGTGGCCTCGACCAGAATCGAGATCATTCGGCCGCGGAGCTTCGCGTTGGTGGCCACCATATCGATCATGAGGTTCGAGTAGACCCGACCCAGGCGCACCATGACGGCGGTCGAGAACGTGTTGAGCACCAACTTCTGCGCCGTGCCCGCCTTCATCCGGGTCGACCCGGTGACCACCTCGGGTCCGGTGTCCACCCCGATGAACACGTCCACCGACCGGCCGGCCTCCGCCTCCGGATTGGCGCAGAGCAACACCGTCGAGGCGCCCTTGGCACGGGCCGCGGCGAGCGCCCCGAGCACGTACGGGGTGCGTCCGCTCGCCGCCAGACCCACCACCAGGTCGCCGGTGCGTACACAACTGGCCGCCTCGACCGCGCCGCCCCGGTCGTCGTCCTCGGCGTCCTCCACGGCCCGCCACATGGCGTCCGGACCGCCGGCGAGGTGGGCGCAGAACCAGTGCCGGGGCGAGTTGAAGGTGGGGGCCAGCTCGGCCGCGTCGAGGACGCCGAGCCGACCGGAGGTGCCGGCGCCGAAGTAGTGCACCCGGTGGCCGCCGCGTAGCGCCTCGACCGCCAGGTCGACGGTGATGGCGATCTCGTCGAGCACCCCGGCGACCGCCGCCGGCACCCGCCGGTCCGCCTCGTTGATCACGGTGAGCACGTCCCGGGTCGACATCAGGTCGAGGTCGACGCTCAGCGGGTTACGCCGTTCGGTGGGTGCGCCCACCCGGACTGTCGGGCGGGCGGGTGGTGCGGGCAGGTCTGCGTCCGGTTCCACCGCACCGGCCGTCACGGCCGCCTCCGGTTGGCACCCACCCGGTGCGACTGGACCGCCTCGGCGGTCGACTCCAGGGCCTTGCGGGCCCGAGCCCGGTTGCGGGCGGCCACCCCGACGAAGAGGCAGTCGACGACGGTGAGCTGGGCAAGCCGGCTGGCCGTCGCGCCGGAGCGGTAGGTGGTCTCCCTGGCGGCAGTGGTCAACACGAAGTCCGCCACGTCGGTGATCGGCGAGCGCGGGAAGTTGGTGAGCGCCACGGTGACGGCACCTCGCGTACGGGCCTGCTCCAGCACCTCGATCACGTCGGAGGTCGTGCCGCTGTGCGAGATGCCGATCGCCACGTCACCCCGACCGAGGAGCGCGGCCGAGGTCAGCGCGGTGTGCACGTCCGGGAAGTAGAAGGCGATCCGGCCGATGCGGTGCAGCTTCTGCTGGAAGTCCGATGCGACGAACCCGCTGGCGCCAGCGCCGTAGATGTCGATCCGACCGGCGCTGTTGATCGCCTCGACCACCTGCTCACAGACGGCGGGGTCGAGCTGCTCGGCAGTCTCCTCGACCGCACGGGCGTCGTTGAACGCGATGGTGGCGATGATCTGGGCGAGGTCGGCACCGGGCGGGATGTCGCCGCCGACCACCCGGGCGTCCGGTGGCTCGATCCGGCGGGCGGCCTCGGCGGCGAGCCGGATCCGCAGTTGGGGGTAACCGTCCATGCCGACCGAACGGCAGAACCGGATGACTGTCGCCTCCGAGGTCTCCGCCGCGGTGGCGAGGTCGGTGATGGTCCGCCTGGCCGCAGCGGCCGGGTCGGAGACGACCAGCCGGGCAACCCGCTGCTCGGCGGGCGACAGCGACGGCAGCAGCCCACTGATGTGGACGATCAGCCCACCGGGCTCCTGACTCGCAGAAATCTTCGGACTCTTCGCCACGGATGAAACTTACTTTCACCTGGCGTGAGCGTCAACCATGACTGGCCGTTACGACGGAAACGGCCGACGGCTGAATCACCGGTCCCGCACAGCCTGCCACTCCCGCAGCACCGCCGCCTCATCCGCCGGGTCCAGTCCCCCCTGCCGGACGGCCGCGGGGTCCGCTCTCATCCAGTTGGCGGTCGCCCGAACAGTGTCGGACAGTGGACGGACCGCCAGCCCGGCGCCCAGAGCCGGACGCGCGTCCCGGTCCATCAGGCCGGCGTTCTCCGGCAGCCGCACCCACAGCGGCAGGGCCCGCTCCCCCGACCACTCACGGACTTCGTGGGCCAGCAGGAACTCCTGCTCCACCCAGGTGAGGACCGGTTCGGCGACACCCAGCCCGGCGGCGACCCCGTGCAGCAGGTCGGCGCGGGACATGGCCGGCCCGGTGCCGTCGTACGTGCCGGTGAGGCCGGTGTCGGCGGCATGCAGCAGCCAGGCCGCCAGATCGGCGACGTCCACGAACTGCACCCGGTCGGTCGGCCGACCGGGCGCGAGCACCTCTCCACCTGCCGCCAGCCGCCGCACCCAGTACGGGAAGCGGTCGCTCGGGTCCTCCGCGCCGACGATCAACCCCGCCCGGCAGATGAACGAACGGTCCACACCCATCCGCTCCCGGACCAGCCGCTCGATGCTCACCTTGCACTCGCCGTACCAGCGGTGGTCCGGACCGACCGGGCCGTCAACCTCGGGTGGGGCCGGTGCCAGCACTGGCGCGTCCGACGCGGTCTGACCCGGGGTGGTGTTGTCCGCGTACACCGAGATCGTCGACACGAAGGACCAGTGGTCGACCCGCTCGGCAAGCGCGGCCAGCGCGTACCGGGCGTGACTGATCTGGCGGGTCACGTCGACCACGGCGTCGAAACCCGCGTCGGCGAGCGGTGCCAGCGCCTCGGGGTCGTCCCGGTCCACGGGCACGAAACGGACCCCGGCCGGTACGGCGCCAGACACGCCCCGGGCCGCACAGGTCACCTCGTGCCCCTGCTCGACGGCGAGCTGGGCCGTTGCCCGGCCGAGGAATCGAGTGCCACCGAGAATGAGGATCCGCATCCGCCGATCCTGCACCCCCACGCTCCAAACAACCCCACCAATCTGCCCACCGCAGACAGCGATCATGAGGTTGTAGCCATTCACCTCGGCGTGTCGCAGCAATAACCTCATGATCGACGGGGGCAGGGGCCGGGGGGTGTGGGGGCGCGGCGGGGGGTGTGGGGGTACTAGCGTGGGTTCTATGGCGGGGCGGAGCGTTTTGGTTACTGGGGGGTTCGGGGGGCTTGGCGGGGCCGTGGTGGCCTCGTTCGTCGAGGCGGGTTGGCGGGTGGTCGTACCGGAGCGGACCGCCCGGCCCGGCTCGGGCCCGGCGGCGGACCAGGTGGTCCGGCTGGTCGCGGACCTGGCCGAACCGGAGGGGGCCGCGCGGGCGGTCGAGGCCGCCGCCGACGCGCCGGCCGCGCCGCTGCGGGCGGTGGTCAACCTGGCCGGCGGGTACGCGAGTGGCGGCCTGGTGCACGAGACGCCGGTGACGGATTTCGAGCGGATGCTCACCGTCAACCTGCGGCCCACCTACCTGGTCACCCAGGCCGCGTTGCCCCACCTGGTGGCGGCCGGCGGTGGCGCGGTGGTCTGCGTCGCGGCCCGCGCGGCGATCACGCCGTTCCCCGGCGCAGCCGGCTACGTGACGGCCAAGGCGGCGGTGCTCGCCCTCGCCAACGCGGTCGCCGTGGAGTACCGGTCCCACAACGTGCGCTGCAACACCGTGCTGCCAAGCGTCATCGACACCCCGGCCAACCGGGCCGCCCAGCCCGACGCCGACCACTCCCGCTGGGTGGCCCCGGCCGAGATCGCGTCGGTGATCCGGTTCCTCGCGTCGGCCGACTCCGCGCCGACCAGCGGCGCCACCGTGCCGGTCTACGGGCGGGCCTGAGCCACCAACGGGTCGCCATCTCCCTCCGCCGGCCCGGGGGCCGTCGGCAGCCAGGTCTCCAGGTGCGCCTGGATCTGCTCGGTCACCTCCTCGGTCGGGCGGCCCGCGTCCACCAGGACGAAGCTCGGGTACTCCGGGAGCGCCCGGTAGGCGGTGTCCGCAGCGGTCAGCCAGCCCATCGTCTCGTGGTCGGTGCCGCGCTCCTCGATGCGCCGGTACGCCTCCGCCGGGTCGACCGCGAGCAGGAAGGTCACCTGCGGGGTCGGGAACAGTCGGTAACCGGCGCGGGCCAGCCGCTCCCACCGGTGCCCACCATGCGCGCGGATGCTCGCGTACTGGCAGGCCGAGTAGCGGTCCATCACCGCCGTCCGGCCGGTGAGCAGGCAGGTGATCAGTGCTACGGCGATGGCGAGCCAGCGCAGCACGGACTCCACCGCCAGCACGCCGTCGCGCCCGACGAGCCGCTGGGCGTCCGGCCGTCCGAGCCGATGGGCCAGCCGGCCGAGCCAACGGCGTCCGCTGGCGTTGCGTCGGTAGGTGGCGGGGCGCCCGGCGGCCGTCAGTGCGTCGGCCAACCGGTGCGCCTGGGTGGTCTTGCCCGAGCCGTCGATGCCGATCAGGGCGACGGTGCGCAACCGGTCCCCGCCGCGTCGCATCCTCGATGATCTGGCCACCCTCCACAGATTATCCGACCCGCGCATCGGCTCCGCGAGGTTTGTGATGTTTCATCCCTGTTGCCACCCGACCGCGTCTCATGGAGGTGTGGCCGACCGGAATGCCGGGTACGGGAGTCTGAAACCCAAACCGCCGGTCCACCAACACGACGGGAGATCCAGATGGCTGAGCGCGGGGACGAGAGTCTGGTGCACACCCTCAAGAAGGTCGCCGCCGTGCTCAAGCAGTCCGAGATCCCGTTCGCCCTGGGCGGCAGCTTCGCCGTCTACGCCCACGGGGGCCACTCCAGCGAGCACGACGTCGACTTCCTGATCCGGGAGGCCGACGTGGAACAGGCCCTGGAGGTCCTGGTGGCCGCCGGCTTCGTCGCTCAGCGACCACCGGAGGACTGGCTGGTCAAGGTCTTCGACGACGGCCGGATGGTGGACCTCATCCACCGGCCGATCGAGACGCCGGTGACCGAGGAGACGTTCGCCGACACGGTCATCCGGCCGGTGGACGCGATCCAGATGCCGGTGCTGTCCGCCACCCAGCTGATGGTGCACAAACTGCTCAGCTTCTCCCAGCACTACTGCGACTTCGCCCGCGGCCTGCCACTGGCCCGGTCGCTGCGGGAGCAGATCGACTGGGATCGGGTACGCAAGGAGACGCAGCACTCGCCGTACGCCGAGGCGTTCCTGGTGCTGCTGGACCGGCTGGAGGTGGTGCCGGCGGTCGGCACCCAGCCAGGAGAGGGGACATCGTGACCCATCATCGCGACATCGGCGCCGGGCCACCACCCGACGAGTACGTCGAAGCGGAGATCCAGCGGCTGCTCGCCGAGGACCCCGCCGTCGCCGAACAGGGGATCACCGTGGTCCGACGGGAACGCGCCCTCGTCCTCTACGGCGAGGTGGAGAGTCCGCACCGGCGGGCGGAGATCCTGCGCCGGGTGTCCGAACGCTTTCCTGACGTACCGATCGCCAGCGACATCGGGGTGATCCGCGCCCAGGCGCCCACGGAGATCGAGCAACTGCCCTGAGGGAGGGTTCCATGGTGATCCGGATCGCCGCGGTGGGTGACGTGCATCTGGACGAGGACGTGGTCGGACGGTTCCGGCCGGCGTTGGAAGAGCTGCCGGAGTGCGCCGACGTGCTGCTGCTGGCCGGGGACCTGACCCGGCACGGCACCGAGGCCGAGGCGCGCTGCGTGGCGGAGGAGTTCGGTGGGTTGGCCGT
The DNA here is from genome assembly GCF_040647935.1 of Micromonospora sp. NPDC049204. NCBI lineage: Bacteria > Bacillati > Actinomycetota > Actinomycetes > Micromonosporales > Micromonosporaceae > Micromonospora > Micromonospora sp. NPDC049204. Next base: position 119,062 of record NZ_JBEZDC010000021.1, read on the forward strand.
GCCGGTGGTGACCGTGCTGGGCAACCACGACCACCAGTGTGACCAGGTGCCCCAGGTGGTCAAGGTGCTCGAGGACGCGGGCATCACCGTGCTGGAGGGCAACGGCGTGGTGTTGGACTGCGCCGGCGGCCGGCTCGGCATCGCCGGGGTCAAGGGCTTCGGCGGCGGGTTCGCCGGGCGGTGCGCGAGTGACTTCGGCGAGCCGGAGATGAAGTCCTTCGTGCGGACCACCACCGACAGCGCGGACCGCCTCGGCGCCGCGCTGCGCTCGCTGGACTGCGACATGCTCGTCGCGCTCACCCACTACGCACCGGTGCCGGACACGCTCGTCGGCGAACCGCTGGAGATCTACCCGTTCCTCGGGTCGTACCAGCTGGGTCAGGCGATCGACTCGGCACCCACGGCGCTGGCCCTGCACGGGCACGCACACGCCGGCACCGAGCGCGGCACGACCCCCGGTGGGGTACGCGTACGCAACGTCGCGCACCCGGTGATCAAGCAGGCGTACAGCGTGTTCCACGTGGGCGATCAACTTGACACCGACCAGGTTTCCACGATCAGTCAGTCGGGTATTCAGAGGTCATGGAGCTGATTCTTTGGATTCTCGCAGTCGTACTCGTGGTCGCCGGCATCCTCGCGCTGTTCCGCCGGCAGATCCTGTGGGGCATCGTCCTCATCGTTGTCGGGCTGTTGGTCGGCCCGGGTGGTGTCAGCATCTTCAATTAGCGTTCGCACGCCGTCATAACCGGGACCCGTCGGGGTCGCCGCGACCGGAGCTCCGTCCTCCCGACAGGAGCACCGGCCGGGGCGATCCCGGCGCTTTTTTGTGGGCGATCGTGCCGCCGTCGGCGGTTTGGGCGGACGCTGCTGGGAAATTATCTCGACCATGGAGATAACTCAGAGCGCCTCGAGGACCTCCGGACGGCGACGGTGGTGGGCCCTCGTCGGCTTCGCCGCGGCCGTCTTCGTCGCGGCCGCGATCGGCGGGCTGGGGGTGCAGGGCACCACCGACGAGTACGCGAGTCTGCGGCAGCCCGACTGGGCGCCGCCCTCCTGGCTGTTCGGCCCGGTCTGGTCGCTGCTCTACGCGCTGATCGCCGTGGCCGGCTGGCTGGTGTGGCGCCGGGTTGGCTTCTCCACCGCCCTCTGGGCGTGGACCGCGCAACTGGTGCTCAACGCCATCTGGACCCCGCTGTTCTTCGGCGCGGGACAGTACGGGCTGGCGTTCGCCGAGATCGTGGTGATGTGGCTGGCGATCGGGCTCACCGTGGTGCTGTTCGCCCGGGTGTCCCGGGTGGCGGCCGCGCTGCTGCTGCCCTACTGGGCCTGGGTCACCTTCGCCGCCGCGTTGAACCTGTCGATCTGGCAGCTGAACTCCTGACCGACAGGTCCCGGCGGTGCCGACCGCCGGGACCGTGGCCGTTCCCGGGTCAGCAGCGGGGCACGCCGGGGATGTAACCGTCCGAGCCGGTGTAGACGTACGCGTCGGCGATGTACCTACCGGAGCCGATGCGGTCCCAGATCGAGCTGGTGCCGTACGTGCCGGTGACCGTCGTGCCGCTGGTCTGGCAGGCGATGGTCACCCGGGCGCCGTCGGCGACGGTGCCCACCGAGGCGTACCCGGTGCCGGGGCCGGAGCGGACGGTCAGCGGGGTGCCGCTGGTGTCGACCGTGCCGTTGCCACTGCCCGAGGAGCACCCGTTGTCGCTGGTGTAGGTCTTGGTGCCCCAGTAGAGGCCGAGGCCGCCGTTGAAGCGGACCTGGATGTCGCTGCCGTTGAGGCGCTGCTCGTAGTGCAGGTGGGGGCCGGTCGAGCCGCCGGTGCTGCCGACCCAACCGAGCACCTTGCCGTAGGCGACGGTCTGCCCGACGGAGACGTTGAAGCCGGTCAGGTGGGCGTAGTAGGTGCTGTAACCGCCACCGTGGTTGATCCGGACATATTTGCCGTAGCTGGTGCCGCCGAGGTCGGTCACCCGGTCGACGGTGCCCGGGGCGCTGGCCACCACCGGGTCGCCGACGTCGTCGGTGCGGTTGAAGTCGACGGCGTACGCCGGGCTGTGATCCGACCTGGTCTGGCCGGACCAGGACTGGCCGCACGGGAAAGGCACCTTGAAGGTCGGCGCGGCCAGCGCCGGGCTCGCCGGCACCAGTGTTCCCCCGACGAGCAGACCCGTCACCAGCAGGCTCATCCACCGCTTGCGCATGCAGCTCCTCCTATGTCGAAAACCTTCGATCCGGTGCGCCCAGCCTGACAGATATCGTCAATCTTCGAAAGAGTCCAGGATTCGGGATGGCAGCGCGCCCACCAGGCAGCCCGCAGGTTTCCGGATTGTTACTCGCTCGTGTCTGACAGGGGGTGGACCGGAGCGAATGCAAGCGCTTACATGTGTGCACGCCCAATCGGACCGGCGACGGGTCACCAGCACGACCGCGCCGGCTAGGAAGGAGGACGGCATGGCGGTCTTTACCAGACCACGCCAGGCCTTCGTGATCGCCGGCGTACTCGGGCTGGCGCTCAGCGCCACCGCCTGCGGTACCGGCGACGACAAGAAGAGCAACAACGCGGGCTCCGCGGAGTGCGCCGCATACGACAAGTACGAGGGCCACGACGGCAAGAAGGTCTCGATCTACGCGTCCATCCGTGACGCCGAGGCCGACCTGCTGGAGCGCTCGTGGTCGGACTTCACCAAGTGCACCGGCATCGAGATCGACTACGAGGGCAGCGGCGAGTTCGAGGCGCAGCTTCCCGTCCGGGTCGACGGCGGCAACGCCCCCGACATCGCCTTCGTGCCCCAGCCGGGCCTGGTGAAGCGCTTCGCGGACGCCGGCAAGCTGAAGAACCTGAGCGCCGACACCAAGGCCCTCGCCGAGCAGAACATGCCGGCCGACTGGCTGAAGTACGGCACCGTCAACGGGACGCTCTACGGCGTGCCGCTCGGCGCCAACGTGAAGTCCTTCGTCTGGTACTCGCCGAAGACGTTCAAGGAGAAGGGCTGGGAGGTCCCGACCACCTGGGACCAGCTCATCACCCTGAGCGACAAGATCGCCGCCAGCGGCATGAAGCCGTGGTGCGCGGGCGTCGAGTCCGGTGACGCCACCGGCTGGCCGGCCACCGACTGGATCGAGGACGTGCTGCTGCGGACGGGCGGCCCCGAGGTCTACGACCAGTGGACCACCCACGCCATCCCGTTCAACGACCCGAAGGTCGTCGACGCGGTCGACCGCGCCGGCAGCATCCTCAAGAACGACAAGTACATGAACGGCGGCTTCGGCGGCGTCAAGAGCATCACCACCACCGCCTTCCAGGAGGCGGGCCTGCCGGTGACCACCGGCAAGTGCGCGATGCACCGACAGGCGTCGTTCTACGCCAACCAGTTCCCCGAGGGCACCAAGGTGGCCGAGGACGGCGACGCGTTCGCCTTCTACCTCCCGGCCATCGACCCGGCCAAGGGCAAGCCGGTGCTGGGCGCGGGCGAGTTCGTCGTCGGCTACGCCGACCGTCCCGAGGTCCAGGCGGTGCAGACCTACCTGGTCTCCGCCGAGTACGTGAACAGCCGCGCGAAGCTCGGCAACTGGGTCACGGCGAACAACAAGCTGGACATCGCCAACGTGGCCAGCCCGATCGACAAGCTCTCCGTCCAGATCCTCCAGGACAAGACGGGCACCTTCCGCTTCGACGGATCCGACCTGATGCCGGCCGCCGTCGGCGCGGGAACGTTCTGGAAGGGCATGGTCGAGTGGCTGAACGGCAAGCCGACCGCCCCGGTGCTCCAGGGCATCGAGAGCAGCTGGCCTAAGTGATCCCGGCGGTGGCCCGGTCCGCGCTCGCGGGCCGGGCCACCGGCCGAGGTGGACCCGGAAGGGAGGGTTGATGAAGTTCGACTTCGCCGATCAGCAGCCGAAGTTCCTCATGCTGATGTACGGGCTGGTCGCCTTCGTGGTGGTCGTTGGTGGTCTGCTCCTGCTGCTCGACGTGGTGCCGGCCTGGTTCGCCCGTCGGCGGGAGGCCCAGCTCGTCGCCGCCTCCGTGGGCGGGGGTCCGCTGCCTCGCCGACGCAAGCAGCGGGAGGGGCTCTTCGCGTTCTTCTTCCTGCTGCCGACGCTGCTGCTGCTCGTCATCGGCCTGGTCGTGCCGGCCATTCGCACCACGCTGCTCTCCCTGATGGACGGAAGCAGCACCAACTGGGTGGGTCTGCGCAACTACGGCTGGATGTTCTCCGACGACTCGATCGTCCGAGTCCTGATCAACACCCTGGTCTGGGTGCTCCTGGTCCCGTTGGTGGCGACCGGGTTCGGCCTGCTCTACGCCGTACTCGTAGACAAGGCCCGGTTCGAGGCGGTGGCCAAGTCACTGATCTTCCTGCCGATGGCCATCTCCTTCGTCGGCGCCAGCATCATCTGGAAGTTCGTCTACGCCTACCGGGGTGACGGCGACCAGATCGGTCTGCTCAACCAGATCGTGGTCAGCCTCGGCGGTGAGCCGAAGCAGTGGCTGCTGGAATCACCACTGAACACGCTGCTGCTGATCGTCATCATGGTCTGGATCCAGGCCGGTTTCGCCATGGTGGTGCTCTCCGCCGCGATCAAGGCCATCCCCGGCGACATCGTGGAAGCCGCCCGGCTCGACGGCGTCAGCCCCTGGCAGATGTTCTGGCAGATCACCATGCCGAGCATCCGGCCGGCGCTGATCGTCGTGGTCGTCACGCTCACGATCGCCACGCTCAAGGTCTTCGACATCGTCCGGACCTCGACGAACGGCAACTACGACACCAGCGTGATCGCCAGCGAGATGTACAACCAGGCGTTCCGGTACGGCCAGAACGGGCAGGGCTCGGCGCTCGCCGTCTTCCTCTTCATCCTGGTCATCCCGGTCGTGATCTACCAGATCCGCAACCTCCGTCAGCAGCGGGAGGGCTGAGATGACCACCGCAACGCCCACCGTCGCCGCCGGCGCCCAGCAGACCGACGGCACCCCGACCACCGCCGCCGGACGGGTCCGCAAGCGGTTGAACAGCCGCACCGCGACCCTCGTCTCGGTCATCATCGCGGTGGTCTGGACCATCCCGACCTTCGGCCTGCTCGTCTCCTCCCTCCGACCGGAGGACGAGATCAAGACCACCGGCTGGTGGACGGCCTTCACCAACCCGCAGTTCACGTTCGAGAACTACCAGCAGGTCCTGTTCGGGCGGTCGTCGTCCTCCGGACAGCTCGCCGGTTCCTTCATCAACTCGCTGGCGATCACCATCCCGTCGGTGCTCTTCCCCCTCGCCTTCGCGTGCCTGGCCGCGTACGCGCTGGCCTGGATCAACTTCCGCGGCCGGGACTGGGTCTACATCGCGATCTTCGCGTTGCAGATCGTGCCGTTGCAGATGGCCCTGGTGCCACTGCTGAAGTTCTTCTCCACCGGCGTCACCCTCGGTGGCGTCACCCTGATGCCGGCCTGGGACCTGGTCGACGAACAGAAGTTCGCCCAGGTGTGGTTCGCCCACACCTGCTTCGCGCTCCCGTTCGCCGTCTTCCTGCTGCACAACTTCATCTCGCAGCTGCCCGGAGACCTGATGGAGGCGGCCCGGGTCGACGGGGCCACCCACCCGAAGATCTTCCGCAGCATCGTGCTGCCGTTGATCACCCCGGCGCTGGCGGCGTTCGGCATCTTCCAGTTCCTCTGGGTCTGGAACGACCTGCTGGTCGCGCTGATCTTCGCTGGTGGCGGCAACGAGACCGCCCCGCTCACCGTCCGCCTCGCCGAGATGGCCGGGACCCGGGGCAACGAGTGGCAGCGGCTCACCGCCGGCGCGTTCGTCTCCATCGTCGTACCGCTCATTGTCTTCCTGTCCCTGCAGCGCTTCTTCGTGCGAGGTCTGCTCGCCGGCAGCGTCAAGGGCTGACCCGATGCGCCCGCCGCCGCCGGACCCCTCGGGCGGCGGCGGGCGCATCGGGCACCGAGCGGGGGAACCGTGACGAGGATCGATGATGTGGCCCGGCTGGCCGGTGTGTCCACGGCCACCGTCTCGCGGGCCCTGCGCGGGCTACCGACGGTCTCCGCCGCCACCCGGCACCGGGTGCTCGCCGCCGCCGAGCAACTCGACTACGCGGTCTCACCGAGCGCGTCCCGGCTCGCCGGTGGCCGTACCGGCACGGTCGCGGTGGTGGTCCCCCGGATCACCCGCTGGTTCTTCAGCACCGTCGTCGAGGCGGTCGAGGAGTACCTCCACCAGTCCGGTTACGACCTGCTGCTCTACAACCTGGGTGGACGGGAGCAGGTCCGCCAGCGGGTCCTGCGCACGGCCAACCTGCACAAGCGGGTGGACGCCATGATGCTCGTCGCCACGCCACTGCGGCCGGCCGACCTGACCGCGCTGGCCACTCTGGAACTGCCCGGGGTCACCATCAGTTCGGGCAGCCGGGTGCCCAACTGGCCCTGCGTACGGATCGACGACGTCGCGGCCGCGCGGGCCGCGACCCGGCACCTGATCGACCTCGGCCATCACCGGATCGCGCACATCTCCGGCGACCCGGACGACGAGTTGGCCTTCACCACCCACCTCGACCGACGCCGTGGCTACCGGGCGGAGCTGCGCTCCGCCGGCCTGCGGCCCGACCCGAGCCTGGACGTCGAGTCCACCTTCACCATCGACGGCGGCAACCGGGCCACCGCCGAGTTGCTGGCCAGTGGCGAACCGCCGACCGCGATCGTCGCCGCCTGCGACGAGATGGCGATGGGAGCGATGACCGCGGTACGCGACGCCGGACTGCGGGTGCCGCAGGACGTCAGCGTGATCGGCATCGACGATCACGACCTGGCCGGTGTGCTGGGACTCAGCACCATCGCCCAGCCCGCCGCCGAACAGGGACGGCTCGCCGCCCGAATGCTGCTCGACCCGCTCGGGGCGCGCCCTCCGGGCGCCATCGTGAGTCAACGGAACGCCGGCCGCGACACACCGGTGATCCTGCCCACTCGGTTGGTCGTCCGGGACTCGACCGCACCACCCCGGGCACACTGAAATCCACACACCGCGACACGGGAGAAGACCCTGAACACCGATCCGACGCAGCAGAACTCCTCCGGTCACCCGGTCACCGGCTGGTGGACCGAGGCGACCATCTACCAGATCTACCCCCGCTCGTTCGCCGACTCGGACGGCGACGGGATCGGCGACCTGCCCGGCATCACCGCCCGCCTCGATCACCTCGTCGAGCTGGGCGTGGACGCGGTGTGGCTCTCCCCCTTCTACCCGTCGCCGCAGGCCGACGCCGGCTACGACGTGGCCGACTACCGCGACATCGACCCGCTGTTCGGCACCCTCGCCGACGCCGACAAGCTGATCGCCGAGGCCCGGTCCCGCAGCCTGCGGGTGATCGTCGACCTGGTTCCCAACCACACCTCGTCCGCGCACCGCTGGTTCCAGGAGGCGCTGCCCGCCGCGCCCGGCAGCCCGGAACGATCCCGGTACATCTTCCGGGACGGCCGCGGACCGGCCGGTGACCAGCCGCCGAACGACTGGCAGAGCGTCTTCGGTGGCCCGGCCTGGACCCGGACGGTGGACGCCGACGGACAGCCCGGCCAGTGGTACCTGCACCTGTTCGACACGGGCCAGCCGGACCTCAACTGGGACAACCCGGAGGTGCACGCGGAGTTCCTGGACGTGCTGCGGTTCTGGCTGGACCGCGGCGTGGACGGCTTCCGGGTGGACGTGGCGCACGGCCTGATCAAGCAGGCCGACCTGGCCGACTGGCAGGAGCCCCAGGAGATCCTCTCCGGCAACGAGATCGACAAGCCGCGCCCGCCGATGTGGGACCAGGAGGGCGTACACGAGATCTACCGGCAGTGGCGCCAGGTTCTGGACAGCTACCCCGGTGAGCGGGTGCTGGTCGCCGAGGCGTGGGTGGAGCCGGCCGAGCGGCTGGCCCGCTACGTCCGCCCGGACGAGATGCACCAGGCGTTCAACTTCGAGTACCTGCTCGCCGCGTGGACCGCACCCGCCCAGTACGCGGTGATCACCCGCTCACTGGAGGCGACCGACTCGGTCGGCGCGCCGACCACCTGGGTGCTGTCCAACCACGACGTGGTGCGGCACGCCTCCCGGCTCGGCCTGCCGATCGGCACCGTACGGCCCAACGGCATCGGCATCGGCGACCCGCAGCCGGACGCCGCGCTCGGCCTGCGCCGGGCCCGGGCGGCCACCCTGCTGATGCTCGCCCTGCCCGGCTCGGCGTACCTGTACCAGGGCGAGGAACTGGGGCTGCCCGAGCACACCACGCTGCCCGACGAGGCCCGGCAGGACCCGACCTGGGCGCGCAGTGGGCACACCCAGCGCGGCCGGGACGGTTGCCGGGTGCCGATCCCGTGGGAGGCCGACGCCCCGTCGTACGGCTTCGGCCCCACCGACGCGAGCTGGCTGCCGCAGCCGCCGCTCTGGGCGGAGTACGCGCTGGACCGCCAGCGCGACGTGCCCGGCTCGACGTACGAGCTGTACCGCACGGCGCTGCGGCTGCGCCGCGAGCACGGGCTGGGTCGCGGCACCCTGGAGTGGGTGTCCTCCGGCGACGAGGCGCTGACCTTCCGCAACGGTGAGCTGACCGTGCTGACCAACTTCGGTGCGGCGTCGGTGCCGGTGCCGGCCGGTGCCGAGGTGCTCGCCGCCAGCGCACCCCTGGACGACGACAACGCGGTCCCGACCGACGTGACCGTCTGGCTGCGCGGCTGATCTCGCGACGACCGGCCCGTCCCGCCGAGCGGTGCGCGCGGGCGGGCCGGTCAGGCTGGATCGCCGCGCGGTGGAGCTGATGTCGTAAACGATTCACGGCCGCGCCGCCCGCCCACGCCGCGCCCGCCCGCGCCCAGCACCCTCAAGATCGCACTACTTCCAGGATGCAGTGGCCTCGGCCCGCCGGGAGGCAACTAGAACTAAGAAGTAGCGCGATCTTGAGTACCGCGGGACGTGCGGGGACGCCTGGGCCCTCGGAACCGCACACCGAACGTGCCCCCACGCCGCCGCGCCGCCGATCTGCAGTTTCGGTCGCCGATATGGGTTCAATGCCCGCCTTTGCCGAGACAGTAAGCGCAAGATCGCGCGGCCGGGGCGGTCGGCCCGTCGATCATGGAGTTGTGGTGCCTGCTTCGGTGCCTCACAGGTCATTTGTCACCCACCACAACTCCATAGCGCGGGTCAACGCCCGGGGTGGCAGCCCGGACGAAGTCCAGGCCGAGCTGCTTGGCCGTTTCCAGCGCCTCGG
>NZ_JBEZDC010000022.1:0-100226 GCF_040647935.1 Micromonospora sp. NPDC049204
GGTGTCTGACCGGTTCGTCTACCACTGCACGCTGCGCTGGTCCGACCTGGACGCGTACGGCCACATCAACAACTCGCGCTTCCTCACCCTGTACGCCGCCGCGTACGCGGCCGGATGGCCCGGCTCGTGCCGCCGTCCGCCCGCCCGGCGGTGCGCGACCGCCCCTCGCCGACGATCGGGCGCACGGTGAGCCGGGTGCCGGTCCCGGGTCCCCGACGCGTGGTGGCGCCCCGGCCGGCCGACCCTTACCCGCCGACCGTGCCGCGGGACGTGCGTTGCCGCCGCACCGGGAGCCCGGCCGCCCCGACCCGAGCGGCGTCGCCCCGGTGCCACCCCCCGGTCGCCCCGGTGAGCCGGTCGGGGTGGCCCGTGCCGCCGCCGCGGTGCCGGTCCCGGCCGGCCCGGTGGATCGGCCGGCAGGTGAGCCCGCGCTGCGCTCGGCCGGCCAGGACACGCCCGACGACGATGCCGCGCCGGGTGCCCGATCCGAGTTGCGCCGGCAGTTGCGGGAACGCCGTCGCCTCCGCGCGGCGGTGCTGGTGCTGGTCAGCGTCGTGCTGCTCGGTGCGGTGCCGCTCTTCTTCGGCATTCGGACGCTGAGCCGTGACCCGGTCTTCGACAACCTTGATCAGCTCAACGTGCCCGGCTGGGCCGCCGCCAAGACCGTCGACGACGTCAGCGGCAGCCGCTGGTGCCTGCTCGACTGCCGGCTGCGGGAGCGCACCGTCACCTCGGACAAGTCGCCAGAGGACACGGCGAAGGTCTACGAGGACGCGCTGCGCCAGGACGGCTGGCAGCCGTGGAAGGTGAGCCGCTGCCCGGAGCAGAAGACGAAGGGCAGCTACACCTGCTGGCGTCGCGACGAGTTGACGCTCGACCTGTGGGTACGCGAGCCGACCTGCGTGCCGCCGCCGGTCGACGGTGAGCCGGCGGTCGTGCCGTCCGGCGACCCGTCGGCCGCTGCGACGGAGTGCACCGGTTCGTTGGTGTCGGTGAAGGTACGCAACGCGATCGACGACGAGCGGACCAGGCCGCAGCCGACCACCGACCCGTCACTGACCGGGGAGGACCCGTTCCCGACGGTCAGCGGGGATCCACTGGGTGAGCTGACACCCTCACCGTCGTGAGGCGGTCTCCATCACGGACGGTAGGGTCTGGGGCTGGCGGGCACGCCCGCTGTCGGTGACCGCTGACGGCGTGGCGGCCGCCACGGTGCCACGGTTGTGCGTTCCGGGGACGTCGGGTCCTGCGGAACTCTGCTTGAGGAGGACAGGCGTGGGCGACATTTTGGCGATCGCGGCGCTGATCGCGGCGAGCGCGTTCGCGGTGCTGGTGCTCATCCTGACGTTGCCCATCCTGCGGCTGCGGCACACGGTGGACGCCACCACCCGGATGATCAACGATCTCAACGATCGGACCGGACCGCTGCTCGGTGACGTGAACACCACGGTGAAGAACGTCAACACCGCCCTGGAGCAGGTGCAGACCTCGCTCGACGGCGTGAATCTCCAGCTGGCGAAGGTCGACACCATGACCAGCCACGCGCAGAACGTCACCGCCAACGTCGCCAACCTGGCCACCGTCGTCTCTGCCGCGGCCGCGAACCCGCTGGTCAAGGTGGCCGCGTTCGGCTACGGCGTGCGCAAGGCCGCCGCCGGCCGCCGGCACGCCGAGACCGAGCGCGAGGTACGCGACACCATCAAGCAGCAGCGACGGGCCGCGCGACGCGGCAACAGCTGACCGGACCGGCGCACCAGGAGGTAGCGGGACATGAGGCGCTTGTTCTGGCTCGGCATCGGCGTGGCCGTCGGGGTGATCGTGGTCCGCAAGGCGACCCGGACCGCGCAGGCGTACACGCCGGCGGGCATCGCCAGCTCACTGACGGAATCCGCTGGCGGGCTCGTCGAGTCGCTGCGTAGTTTCGTGGAGGACGTCCGGGTCGGGATGGCCGAACGCGAGCAGGAGATCCACCACGCGTTCGCCTCGGGCGAGGCGTTCGACGACAAGTTCGCCGACCTGCGGGAAGACCCGCGGATCGGCGATCGGGAAATCTTTCCGGAGGAACACCAGCGATGAAGACGGCGGAGATCAAGCGGCGGTACCTCGCGCACTTCGAGGCGAATGGCCACACCGTGGTGCCGTCCGCTCCGCTGCCCGCCATCAGCGACCCGAACCTGCTGTTCGTCAACGCCGGCATGGTGCAGTTCGTCCCGTACTTCCTGGGTCAGCAGACGCCCGCGTACCAGCGGGCGGTCAGCGTGCAGAAGTGCATCCGTACCCCGGACATCGACGAGGTCGGCAAGACCAGCCGGCACGGCACGTTCTTCCAGATGAACGGCAACTTCTCCTTCGGTGACTACTTCAAGGCCGGCGCGATCCCGCTGGCCTGGGAGTTGTCCACGAAGCCGATCGCCGAGGGTGGTTACGGGCTGGATCCGGAGCGGATCTGGCCGACGATCTACCTCGACGACGACGAGGCGTACGAGATCTGGCGGTCGGTGGGGGTGCCCGCCGACCGGATCGTCCGCCGGGGCAAGGCGGACAACTTCTGGTCGATGGGCATTCCCGGGCCGTGTGGTCCGTCGTCGGAGCTGTTCTACGACCGGGGCCCGGAGTACGGCCGTGAGGGCGGCCCGGCGGTCGACGAGGACCGGTACATGGAGTACTGGAACCTCGTCTTCATGCAGTTCGAGCGGGGGCCGGGCACCACCAAGGAGGACTACCCGATCCTGGGTGACCTGCCGGCGAAGAACATCGACACCGGCATGGGCCTGGAGCGGATGGCCTCGATCCTGCAGGGTGTGGACAACCTGTACGAGATCGACGAGGTCCGGCCGATCCTGGCGCGGGCGGCGGAGCTGACCGGTAAGCGCTACGGCGCGCACTCCGGGCACGTGGCCAGCGAGTCGCACCCGGACGACGTCCGGCTGCGGGTGATCGCGGATCACGTGCGCACGGCGCTGATGCTGATCGGCGACGGCGTGACCCCGAGCAACGAGGGTCGCGGCTACGTGCTGCGCCGGATCATGCGCCGGGCGATCCGGTCGATCCGGCTGCTCGGGTGGCAGGATCGGGCGCTGCCCGAGTTGCTGCCGGTGGCGCGGGACTGCATGTCCCCGTCGTACCCGGAGCTGGCGACCGACTTCGACCGGATCGCGGACTACGCGTACGCGGAGGAGGAGGCGTTCCTGTCCACCCTGCGGGCCGGCACGACGATCCTGGACACCGCGATCGCCGAGACCCGCACGGCGGGCGGCTCGGCGCTGTCCGGCGCGAAGGCGTTCCAGCTGCACGACACGTACGGCTTCCCGATCGACCTGACCCTGGAGATCGCCGCGGAGCAGGGCCTCGCGGTGGACGACGAGGGCTTCCGCCGGCTGATGGCCGACCAGCGCACCCGGGCGAAGGCGGACGCGCAGGCCCGCAAGACCGGGCACACCGACCTGTCGGCGTACCGGTCGGTGCTGGACTCGGGTGGCCCGGTGACGTTCACGGGTTACAGCGAGGTGTCCCGGGAGTCCACGGTGCGGGCGCTGCTCGGCGTCGACGGGCCGCGGCAGGCGGCGACCGAGGGCGACACCATCGAGTTGGTGCTCGACACGACCCCGTTCTACGCCGAGGGCGGTGGTCAGCAGCCCGACCAGGGCATGATCACCGTCGGCGGCGGGCAGGTCGAGGTGCTCGACGTGCAGCAGCCGGTGCCCGGCCTGATCGTGCACCGGGCCCGGGTGATCCGGGGTGAGGTGCGCGCCGGTGAGGCGGGTTACGCCGAGATCGACACGACCCGGCGGCGGGCGATCTCCCGGTCGCACACCGCGACGCACCTGGTGCACCAGACCATGCGGAACTTCCTCGGTGAGTCGGCCACGCAGGCGGGGTCGCTGAACGCGCCCGGTCGGCTCCGGTTCGACTTCAACACGCCGACCGGGGTGTCGCCGACCGTCCTGCGGGACGTGGAGCAGCAGGTCAACGAGGTGCTCCTGGCCGACCTGGAGGTGCACGCCTTCATCACCTCGCTGGACGAGGCACGGCGGATCGGCGCGATGGCGCTCTTCGGCGAGAAGTACGGCGAGGAGGTGCGGGTCGTCGAGGTGGGCGACTACGCCCGGGAGCTGTGCGGCGGCACGCACGTGGCCCGCTCGGCCCAACTCGGCCTCGTGAAGATCCTCTCCGAGTCGTCGATCGGGTCCGGTGTCCGCCGGGTCGAGGCGCTCGTCGGCATGGACGCCTTCGGCTTCCTGGCCAAGGAGCACCTGCTGGTCTCCCGCTTGGCCGAGCTGTACCGGGTGCCCAACGACCAGGTCGCTGACCGGGTGGAGCAGACCGTCACCCAGCTCCGGGACGCCGAGAAGGAGCTGGAGAAGCTGCGCGCGCAGTTGGTGCTGGGCGGGGCGTCGGCGCTCGCGGCGCAGGCCAAGGATGTGCGCGGGGTGGCGTACGTGGGCACCGAGGCGCCGGAGGGCGCGGCCGGCAACGACGTGCGGACCCTGGCCCAGGAGATCCGCGGCAAGATCGACCCGGCGCGGCCGGCGGTGGTCGCGGTGGCGGCCCGGTCGAACGGCAAGGCGTCCCTGGTGGTGGCGGTCAACGCGGCCGCGCGCAGCCGGGGCCTGGCCGCGTCGGAGCTGGTGAAGGCGGCGTTCTCCGGGCGCGGAGGCGGCAGCCCCGACCTGGCCCAGGGCGGCGGACTGCCGGCGGCCGAGGCGCCGAACCTGCTGCTCACCGTCGAGAAGGCGATCACCGAAGCGTGACAGATCATTACTGTGAGTCAGGGCGGGCCATTCGGTCCGCCCTGGTTCGTACCCGGTCGGTGGTGACCGTCGGTGGCTGAGCTGACGCGCGGTGTGCGGATCGGGGTGGACGTCGGTCAGGTGCGGGTGGGCGTCTCCCGCTCGGATCCGGACGGGATCTTGGCAACGCCGCTGGTCACGCTCGCCCGTGATCTGACGGCGGCGCCGGACGCGGTGCCCAGCGATCTCGCCGAGTTGGCCGCGCTGGTGGCCGAGCACGAGGCTGTCGGCGTTGTCGTCGGCCTTCCGGTCAATCTCGCCGGCAAGCATGGTCCGGCGGCTGTCCACGTGAAGGCGTACGCTGACCGACTGGTCGATGTGATAGCGCCCGTCCCGGTAACGCTCACCGACGAGAGGATGTCGACGGTGGTCGCCTCTCGTAGGCTTGCCGAGCGTGGCGTCCGAGGTAAACGTCAACGTGCGGTTGTCGATCAGGCGGCCGCAGTGGAGATCCTGCAGAGCTGGCTGGACGCGCAGCGGAGGCGGACGTAATGATCGACGATCTGGACCTGGGGTTCGACGAGGCGGAGCGGGGGGAGAAGGGCCGACACCGGCGCAGCTTCCGCAACGGCAAGGGCAAGGGCGGGTCCGGCGGTGGCCGGGGCAAGACGTTCCTGGCTCTGCTGATGGCCCTGGTCCTGTTGGGCGCGATCGGTGGCGGCGCTTTCTACGGCTTCGACCGCATCCAGAGCTACTTCGTCACCCCCGACTACGACGGCGCCGGGTCCGGTGAGGTCACCGTCGACATCAAGAACGGCGCGCTGATTGCCGACATGGCCGACGCCCTCGTCGCGGCCGACGTGGTGAAGAGCCAGAAGGCGTTCATCGAGGCGGCCGAGGCCAACTCGCGCAGCAAGAACATCCAGCCGGGCACGTACAAGCTGCGCAAGCAGATGAGCGGCACGAGCGCCGTCACCGCGATGCTCGACCTGAAGAACAAGATCGTCAACGGGTTGACGATCCCCGAGGGTCGCACCAGCTTCAACATCTACAAGCTGCTCTCCGAGAAGACCAAGATCCCGGTGAAGGACTTCCAAACCGCCGCGAAGGACCCGGAGGCGCTCGGCGTTCCGGACTGGTGGTTCACGCGCAGCGACGGCAAGAAGGTCGGCAAGTCCGTCGAGGGCTTCCTCTACCCGGACACGTACGAGATCCCGCCCAAGTCCACCGCGCAGAGCATCCTGAAGCTGATGGTGAATCGCTTCCTCTCGGTGACCGGTGAGATGAAGTTCGCCGACACGGTGCAGAAGGAGCGGGGCGGCGTCAGCCCGTACGAGGCGTTGATCGTGGCGTCGCTGGCCCAGGCCGAGGCGGGCAACGCCGACGACCTCGGCAAGGTCGCCCGGGTGGCCTACAACCGGGTGTACGGCGAGTTCTTCTGCAACTGCCTGGAGATGGACGTCACGGTCAACTACTACCTGGAGTCGATCGGCAAGCCGACCAAGTCGTCCAAGCAGATGACGGCGGCCGAGATGGACGACCAGAAAAACCCGTACAACCGCAAGCTGCGCGGCCTGATCCCGACCCCGATCAACAGCCCCGGCAAGCAGGCCCTGGAAGGGGCGATGGACCCGCCGACGGGCAAGTGGCTCTACTTCGTGGCCATCGACAAGCAGGGCCACTCCGAGTTCGCCGAGACGTACGAGCAGCACCAGCGCAACGAGGCCAAGGCCCGGGAAGCCGGCATCATCTGACGGCATCCCATCCGGCACACTCGGGAGGACAGGGCAGTGACGACAACCGGCGGTGGTCGTGTCGACCCGTAGGGCCGCCGTGCTCGGCAAGCCGATCGCGCACTCCCTCTCCCCGGTGATCCACAACGCCGGTTACGCCGCGGCCGGGCTGACCGGGTGGTCGTACACCCGGATCGAGTGCGCGGCCGCGGAGCTGCCGGACCTGGTCGCCGGCCTGGGGCCGGAGTGGGCGGGCCTGTCGGTGACCATGCCGGGCAAGGAGGCGGCGCTCGCCGTGGCCGACGCCGCGTCGCCGGTCGCCGTCGCCGTCGGCGCGGCCAACACGCTGGTACGCCGCCCCGACGGCTCCTGGTACGCGGACAACACCGACGTCGCCGGCATGGTGCGGGTGCTCACCGACGCCGGGGTGGGCGCCGGTGCCGCCGTGACGGTGCTCGGCGCCGGTGGCACGGCCCGTGCCGCGCTGGCCGCCGCCGCGCGGTTGGGCTGCTCCCCGGTCACGGTGGTGGCCCGGCGGGCGGCCGCGGTCGACGAGCTGCGGCCGGTGGCGGACGCGCTGGGTGTCGCGCTGATCCCCGCCGACTGGGCCGCCGCGCACCAGCATCTCGCTGCCGCTGACGTGGCTGTCTCCACCGTGCCGAAGGGAGTCGCCGACCCGTTGGCCGACGCGGTCACCTGGCGGCCGGGGGCGGTGTTCTTCGACGCGCTCTACGACCCGTGGCCCACCCCGCTGGCCGCCTCCGCCGTCGCGGCCGGCCGGCGGGTGGTGTCCGGTCTGGACCTGCTGCTGGCTCAGGCGGTCGGGCAGTTCGAGCAGTTCACCGGCGTGGCCGCACCGGTCACGGCGATGCGGGAAGCGGTACGACAGGCGACCAGAGGCGGCCTTCTTTAGCTGACGGTTAAGACGCGCTTACGGGAAACTGTCGTTCCCGCGATGCGTCCTGGTCATGGATACGCTGCTCACCGTTACGGACGCAGACACAGGGAGTTTCCTTGACCAGGCACGGACTGCACCGCATCACCCGGTTCCGCTCCGCACCCCGGCGCAAGGCGATCGCCATCGGCGTGGTCGGCGGATCGGTGGTGGCCGGCGTCGTGGCGACCATGATGCCGCTGTTGGCCAGCGACGACCTGTCGATCCGGGCGGTGGCCGACACCACCGCGACCGCGGTGTCGCAGGACGGCGACAACGCGACCAAGACGACGCTGGCGACCTGCGCGACGCGCTGCGACGGCAATCCGCGTGGTGGCCGCGAGGCGGTCGTCGAGTTCGCGGTGACCACCGTGCCGGCCGCCGCGGTCAACGTCCGGGCGACGCTGCGGATGCACGCCTGGCAGCAGTTCCCCGCCACGGTGACGGCGCACGCCTCACCGCTGAGCGCCCGCGAATCGCGGCCGCCGCTGGCGACGGCCGGTGCCGTGCTGGACAGCGTGTCAGGTGTGGCCAAGGGCTTCAACGAGTGGGACATCTCCAAGCTGGTCACCGGTAACGGCACCTGGACTGTCGCCCTGGCCCAGACGGGCCTGGAGAGCCGGGTCTACTGGGCGTCGGTCGAGAACCGCAACGCGGACCTGCGTCCCAGCCTGGTGATCAGCTACGACATCGGCACCCGGCCGTCGTCGGTGACGACCACCCGGCCCGCGCCGCCGCCGAGCGCGTCGCCGAGCGCCGCGCCGACCACCGCCGCGCCGAAGCCGTCGGCCACCATCGCGCCGAGCCGGACCGCGACGCCGAGCCCGAGCGGCACCCTTCCGGACGGCCGGTGTGGTTCCGTGTCGGACAAGCTCGTTCCGTCCTGCGGCGCCTGGTGGGGCATGTACTCGCCGGCCGGTGCATCCGGCGGCTGGGACCACGGTAAGGCCGTCACCGACGTGGAGTCGCAGGTCGGGCGCAAGTTCGACATCGTGCACCGCTACCACGACTTCTCCAACGCCGGCAGCAACGGCGCCTTCCCGGACGCGTACGAGACGCAGCAGATGCGCGAGGGCCGGTTGATGTTCTTCGCCTGGGAGTCCCGTGACTTCTCCGCCGGCACCACGATGAAGTGGTCGGAGATCTACAGTGGCCGGCAGGACGCCACGATCGACGCGGTCGCGGGTCGCATCCGCGCGGCTGGCGTACCGGTGTTCATGGGCTTCGACCACGAGCCGGAGGACGAGCCGAACAAGGGCAGCGACGCCGACTTCGTCCGTGCCTGGCGCTACGTCCACGAGCGGTTCGCCAAGGCCGGCGCGACGAACGCGGTCTGGGTCTGGACGATGATGGGCTGGTCCGGGCACCACTCCCGGTACGCCGGCCTGTACCCCGGCGACCGGTACGTCGACTGGGTCGGCTACGACCCGTACAACTTCCACGTCTGCAACGGCAGCACGGTGTGGAAGAGCCCGAGCACGACGGTGGGCGGCTTCTACGACTGGTTGGACGCCAACGGCATCGGCGCCGGCAAGCCCCGGATGCTCGCCGAGTTCGGCACCAACTTCAACTCCGCCGACCTGGGCGCCAAGCAGCGCTGGTTCCAGGACTTCCCGGCCGCGCTGAAAGCGCACCCGAAGATCAAGGCCGCCATCTACTTCAACTCGCCGGGCATGACCAGCCGCACGGCGACCTGCGACATGACGATGAACCACGACGCCGCGGCGGTGGCCGGTTTCGCGAAGGCCGGGCAGGATCCGTACCTGCGGCAGCCCACCGGAGGGAGCCGCTGACGACCGTCTTCGGCCACTGACAGGACGCCGCGCACCGGAGGTCGGACATCCGACCCTCCGGCGTTCTGTCGGCTAGCAGATTCATGCACCGCCCAATCGGCGGATTTCATTGACCAAGCTGGACGAGGCACGCTACCCCGGGTTCTCATCCACCTTGGAGGCGCAGCGTGCCTAGACTCTCGCACTTGTGGCGTTTCGCAGGACAACGTCGGAGCAGGGCGGGGATGGTCGCGTTGGCGATCGTCGCCGCGGTTCTCGGCGTACCCACCACCGTGTCGGCCGCGGTGGTGCCGGTCCCCGAGACGGCCACCCTGGTGTCGGCCAACCCCGCCGATGTGACGCCGCACGCCCGAGACGGTGAGACCCGCGCCTTCGCGCAGGTGGGCAACACGGTCTTCGTCGGCGGCAGCTTCACCCAACTGCGGCAGACCGCCGGCGCCGCGTGGGTCACCCAGCGCTACCTCTTCGCGTACGACCGACTCACCGGCACCATGTCCACCACCTTCCTGCCGGTGCTCGACGGCGCGGTCAACACGCTCGTCGCCGGTCCCGGCGGCACGCTGATCGTCGGCGGCTCCTTCAAGAACGTCAACGGGGTCTCCCGGAAGAACCTGGTCGCCCTCAACCCGGCCACCGGCGCGATCGTCGACAGCTGGGTCGGGCGCTCCGACGGCGGCACGGTCCGCGACCTGGCGCTGCACGGCAACTGGCTGTACGTGGCCGGTGCGTTCAACTGGCTCAACGGCACCGCGCACGTCGGTATCGGCCGGCTCAACGCGACCACCGGCGCGATCGACCCGAGCTTCGTCATCGACGCCACCGTGGGACGGCACGGCACCACGTCGTACGTCTGGACGCTCGACGTCGCACCGGATGGCAACACGCTCGTCGTCGGCGGCAACTTCACGCTCGTCAACGGCCTGGCGCGCAACCAGATCGCGCTCGTGGACGTCTCCGCGACGCCCGCGCTGCTCGACTGGAGCACCGAGAAGTACGTCTCGCCCTGCGCGTCGCCGGCGACCTTCGTGCACTACGTGCAGGACGTGAAGTTCGGCGAGGACGGCAGCTGGTTCGTCGTCGGCAGCAACGGTGGCGGTGGCTGGCCGACCGCGTACTGCGACGTCCTGGTCCGCTTCGAGACCGCAGCGCGGGGCAGCGGCCTGGTCGCCACCTGGGCCGACTTCACCGGCAACGACACCATCACCTCGGTCGAGGTGGCGGACAACGTGATCTATCTGGGCGGGCACTTCCGCTGGATGAACAACCCGAACGCCAGCGACAACGCCGGCCCGGGCGCGGTCGACCGGCTCGGTATCGCCGCCGTCACCCCGGCCACCGGGATGCCGGTGAACTGGAATCCACGTCGCAGTGGCAGCGCCTCGATGCCCGCGGGCACCAGCAGTTGGGGTTCGGCGGTGCCGGTGCTCTGGCGCGGCTCGGACGGGCTCTACTTCGGACACAACTCCGACGGGATGGGCGAGGAGTACCACGGCCGGCTCGGCATGTTCCCGCTCGCCGGCGGGCGTACCTTCGCCCCGATGAACCCGCCCTCGGCCACCACCGGCAACCTCTACCTGAACACCGCCCCGGGCACGCTGGCGAAGGTGCCGTTCGACGGCACCGCGCTGGGCGCCGCGACCACCGTCAGCCAGCCCGCCTACACGGCGGCCGGCGCGACGTGGCGGGTAGGCGACCGGATCTACTGGTCGCACACGGTGGCCGGCACGCCCACCGGCAGCCGGATCGACGTCTCGCTGTTCAACGGCGGCGCGATCGGCTCGTCGTGGGAGGCGTCCGGCTACAACGACTGGTACAACCCGGCGCTGTTGACCGGCGCCTTCTTCCTCGACGGCCGGCTCTACTACACCCGCACCGGGGCCAACAATCTCTACTACCGCTACTTCGAGATCGACGGCAACTATCTCGGTGCCACCGAGTTCGCCCTGCCGACGACCGGCGTGACCTGGTCCGGAGTGCGTGGCATGGCCTGGGTGGGCGGTCGGATCGTCTACGGTGGCACCGACGGCGCCCTGCGCAGTGTGCCATTCGACCCGACGGCTGCGGCGAGCATGGCGGTCGATGGCACCACGGCGACCGTGATCAGCGCCGCAACGCCCGAGTTGTCCTGGTCCACCCCCTCGACGTTTTTCTCCGTGCAGTAATGGTCAACCGTTCGTAACGGAGCGTCGGTAGATTGTTCACGTTGGGTCGGTGGCGGGCACACCGCCACCGGCCCCGTGACGTGGGGAGGCTCGTTGCTCGGCGCCGCTGGCATCCGTACGAGACGCGCGGTGCGTCTGCTCTTCGCGGTCAAACGCGTGTGGTACCAGCTCCGCTACCGGCGGTTGACGCTCGGCCGGGACGTGGAGATCCGGGGCCGGGTCCGGCTGCGCCGAGGTGTGCGGGTGACCATCGGGGACCGCACCCGGATCAACAAGCTGGTCCGCTTCGCGGGTCCCGGTGAGGTGCGCGTCGGCGCCGACTGTCTGCTCAACGCCACCTGGATCGGCACCTGGACATCGGTCACCGTGGGAGACCGGTGCCTCCTGTCGGACTGCGAGTTGCTCGACAACGACTTCCACAACCTGCCGCCCGCGCAACGGCACGCCCCGCCCGGCCCGGCCACCCGCGCCCCGATCGTCCTCGAGGACAACGTGTGGGTCGGCGCGCACGCCCTGGTGATGAAGGGCGTCCGGGTGGGCCGGGACAGCGTCGTGGGCGCGGCGACGGTGGTCCGCACGGACGTCCCTCCTGGCGTCGTGGTCGTCGGCAATCCTCAACAGACGGTGAAGAAGTTCCATGACTGATGCGACTTCCGGCTCCTGGACCACGGACGGTCCGTCCGCCGCGACCCCCGGCGCGGTGACGCTGACCGACCTGCTGCGGGTGCCGATGCACCGGTTGCGGCTGGTCGGCGCGGCGGCCCTGGTCGGTCTGCTCGTCGCGCTCGGCTACGTGCTGCTGGTGCCGGCGGCGCTGACCGCGAACGCGGTGGTGGCGGTCCGGCCGGTG
This sequence comes from Micromonospora sp. NPDC049204, assembly GCF_040647935.1. Lineage (NCBI taxonomy): Bacteria > Bacillati > Actinomycetota > Actinomycetes > Micromonosporales > Micromonosporaceae > Micromonospora > Micromonospora sp. NPDC049204. The sequence continues at coordinate 12,203 of NZ_JBEZDC010000022.1, forward strand.
GTGACCGACGCGTTCACCCCCAGCGGCGCGGGTGCCGACCGGGCGGTCAACATGAACGTGGAGAGCGGCATCGCCACCGGCACCGAGGTGGTGCAGCGGCTCGCCGACGCGGCCGGCGGACACCCGCGCGACATCCGCGGCGCGCTCGAGGTCGAGGTGCCCACCGGTGGGCAGATCCTGCGCTTCAGCTACCAGGCGGGCGAGGCGCAGCGGGCGGTGCAGGGCGCCAACCTGGCCGCCCAGACCTACCTGGACGTGCGACGCACCATGTACGAGCAGCAGCGCGCCGAGATGCTGCGCTCCTACGACGTCAGCATCACCAAGGTCGCCGCCCAGCAGGCCGCGCTGCAGAAACGGGCCAGCACCACCAAGGACCCCGCCGCCGGCAACGCGGTGGTCGCCGAGTTGGCCGGGATCAACAACCAGCTCACCCAGCTCAACTCCGCGCGTACCGAGATCGCCGCGGTCGACGTCAACCCCGGCTGGGTGACCCAGACCGCCGAGAAGTCGCTTGTCGCCTCCGCCGGGCACCGTCCGCTCTACCTGGTCGCCGGTCTGCTCGGTGGGGCGCTCATCGGCATCGTGCTCGCGTACGCCTGGGAGTCGGCCGACCGGCGGGTCCGCTCGGTCGCCGACGGCCGGGACGCCACCGGCCTGCCGCTGCTCGGTACCGTGCGGCGGCCGGCGTTCCGGGGCAGCCCCCGAGCGGTCGACGCCGACGTCCGGTACGTGGCGATGGCGGTCGCCGAGCGGGTCCGTCCACCCGCCCGGGTGGCGCTGGTCAGCGCCCGGGAGGACGCTTCCGCGCTCACCGCCGGGCTCGCGGTGGCGCTCGCCGCCGACGGCCGCGACGTCTTCGTCGCCGACGACAGCGGGCGCACCGAACTGCTGCGCGCCACGGTGCTCGCCGACCGGGGACGGCTGCCCATCGACCCGTCCCGGCCGCTGGTGCCGAAGCCCCGCCCGGCCGGCAGCCCTCCGCCCGCCGGCGCCGGTGAGGCCGCGACCCCCCGCCGACCCTCCCCGCATCCGACCGGCGCCCGCCCGTCCACCGACGCGGACGCCACGCTGACGCTGCCCCGGGTGTCGTCCGCCCGCCCGGAGAACGGTCGGGTCGTCGACCCGGACGAGGTGAGCGTCGGTGTGGGCAGCGTCCGGTTCGGCACCTGGCGACAGGGCGCCGACCACGGCCTGGTGCTGTTCAACGCCCCGCCCGCGGAGTCCGACGAGCGCGGCGTCGCCGTCGCCCGGCAGGGCAGCGCCGTGGTGGTCGTGGAGCGGGACCGCACCCGGCAGAGCGACCTGCGACGCCTGGTGGAACGGCTGCGCGCCGCCGGGGTCACCCCGCTGGGCTTCGTGCTCACCCGTAACGGCCGGGCCTGAGCGTGTCGGTCACCCGCGCCCCGGCGACCGATCCGCCGCCCGGAGGCGCTACCGCCGCCGTCGCGCCGGTGCCGCCGCCGTCGCTGCCGCCCCGGCTGCCGCTCTGGCCGCTGTCGCTGATGTTCGGCCTGGTGCCGCTCTGGTGGCTGTTCGGTGCGTTCTACCTCGGCTGGCCGCTGCTGGGTGGGTTGCTGTTCGCGTTGCTGCTCACCCGGGGTCGGGTGCCACTGCCGCCGGCGGCCGGGATCTGGTTGCTGTTCCTCGCCATCGTGGTGGTCAGCGCCACCCAGCTGCCGTCGCCCGCCTCGCTGCTGACGTTCGCCCTGCGCCTGGCGTTCTACCTGACCGCGCTCGTGGTCGGTGTCTACGTCTACGTCGCCGCCCGGGAACGCGCGAGCCTGGTGGCGGTGCTCAGCCCGCTCTGCGCCTTCTGGTTCGCGCTGGTGGCGCTCGGCTGGCTCGGGGTGCTGGTGCCCCGGCTGGCCATGGCCACCCCGATGGAGGTGCTGCTGCCCGGTGGGGTGGCCGGCACCCCCTTCATCCAGGACATGGTGCACCTGACCACCGCGGAATACAGCACCCGGTCGCTCAACCCGATCTACCGGCCGGCCGCCCCGTTCGCGTACACGAACAACTACGGCAGCGCGTACGCCATGACGTTGCCCTGCGTGGTGGCCTTCACGATGCTGCGTCGGCGGGGTGTCCTGCGCTGGGCGCTCCTCGCGTCGTTGCCGCTGTCGCTCGCTCCGGCGTTCCTCACCCTCAACCGGGCGATGTTCCTCAGCCTCGGCGCCGGGCTCGCGGTGCTCGGGGTGCGGGCCAGCCTGCGCGGCAACATCCGGGTGGCCGCGTCCATCGTGGGCGTGGTGGTGATCGGCGGGTTGGCCACACTGTTCATTCCGATCACCGAGTTGATCAACAACCGGGTCGAGTCCAGCGACACCAACACCGACCGGCTCTCGCTCTACACCGAGGTGATCCGCCGGGTGCAGGAGTCACCGTGGTTGGGCTACGGCGCGCCGGTGAACGTCGACACCGTGTCGGCGGACGCGCCGATCGGCACCCAGGGGCAGCTCTGGATGGTGCTGTTCAGTCACGGCGTACCCGCGCTCGTCTGTTTCCTCGCCTGGTTCGTCGCCGCCGCGGTGATCTGCGCGCGGGCGACGTCGGCGGCCGGGCAGTGGCTGTCGGTGGTGCCGGTGGTCTGCCTGGTGCAGGTCCCGTTCTACGGCATGGCGAACCAGAATCTGGCTGTCGCGTTCTTCGCGGTGGGCTTCGCGATGGCGCTCACCGAACGGGAGCGGTGGACCGGGTCGCCCCGGGTGCCCGGGTGGTCGCCGCCCGCCGCGCCGGCCGCGGTGGTGCCGGCGTGACCGCCGCGACCCGACCGCCGACCGGCCCGGAGCACCCGACGCCGGCGCCCGCCGGTGCGGACGACCCGGCCGTCATCGCCGACGCGGGCTCGACCGAGACCCGACGCAGCGCGCGCAGCGGCGTGGCCGGGCTGCTCGGCGCGGCCACCAGCGGCCTGTTCGGCTTCGTGCTGGCCGTGGTGATCACCCGGTCGTACGGCACGGCCGGCGCGGGCGCGTTCTTCGCGGCGATCGGGGTGGTCACCGTGGCCACCGCGATCTGCACGCTCGGCGCGGAGACCGGCCTGATGTGGTCGCTGCCCCGGCGCAGCGTCGGCGTGCGCGGCGACGCTGCCCGGGTGCTTCCGGTGGCGCTGATCCCGCCGCTGCTGGCCGGGCTCCTGGTCGCCGGCGTCGGTGTGCTGGCCGCCGACGCGCTCGCGCCCCGGCTGCTGCGTGGCTCCGGTACGAGCGGCCACGCGCTGCTCACCATCACGTTCGCCGCGGTGCCGGTGGTGGTCGCCATGACCCTCCTGCTGGCCGCGTTGCGCTGCGTGCGGTCCATCCGGGCGTACGTCGGGGTGCAGTTCCTGCTGTTGCCGGTCGCCCGGCCGCTGCTGGTCGGCGCCGCCGCGCTGGCCGGCGGTGGCCTGGTCGCCGGCATGACCGGCTGGTTGGTGCCGGCGGCGGTGGCGCTGCTGGTGTGCCTCACCCTCGTGGCCGGCCCGCTCGGGCTGGGCCGGGGCGCGGCGCTGCGACCGACAGGCGGCGACTGGTCGACGTTCTGGCGTTTCGCGCTGCCCCGGGCCGCGTCGGCGGCCATCGACGCGGGCAGCATGTGGGTGGGTGTGCTGCTCACCTCCGTGCTGGCCGGGCCGACGGATGCCGGCGTGTTCGGCGCGGTCGGCCGGTACGTCCTGGCCGGCCAACTCGCCATGCAGGGGTTGCGGGTGGCGGTGTCACCGCAGTTGTCCCGGCTGCTCGGGCGCGGCGAGCGGGCCGCGGCGGCGGCCGTGCACCGGCAGTTGACCATCTGGGGGTTGGTGCTGTCCTGGCCGGTGTACCTGCTGCTGGCGGTCTTCGCGTTGGCCTTCCTGCAGTTGTTCGGGCCGGAGTTCACCGCCGGTGTGCCGGCGATGACCGTGCTCGCGCTGGCGATGCTCGTCAACACCGGGGTGGGCAACGTGCAGAGCCTGCTGCTGATGGGTGGGCGCAGCGGGCTGCATCTGGTGGCCACCCTGGCCGGGTTGACCGTGACCGTCTCGCTGGGCCTCTGGCTGATTCCCCGGCACGGCGCCACGGGAGCGGCGGTGGCCTGGGCCGCGGGCATCGCCACCGAGAACCTCACCGCCGCCGGGTTCGCCCGGTCGGTGGTCCGGGAGCCGCTGTTCGACGGCGCGACGGTGCGTGCCGCGGCGGCCACGGTCGCCGCGGTGGGCCTGGCGGCCGGCGCCGGTGTGCTGGCGGGCGGGCGCGGCCTGCCCGGCCTGGCGGTGGCACTGGGTGTGCTGCTCGCCGGCTGCGTCGGCATGTTGACGTTGCCCCGGGTGCGCGCCGGTGTCCGGGAGACCATGAGGCAGGTCCGTGGACGGGAGACCGCGGCCACGGCCGCCGACCCCGGCACGGCATCGACGAGAGGCAGGTGAGGTCCGTCGTGGCGTCCATCCGTGACCGGGTCAAGCAGTTGGTCCCGACCCAGGTGACCGTCCGGGTGAAGGAGTCCCTGGTGGACTACGGGGTCCGCACGAGTGACCGGCGGCCCCTGCCGGACTTCCTGATCATCGGCACGAAACGGGGTGGCACCACTTCCCTGTGGAACTACCTCATCCAGCACCCGCTGGTGCCCCGCCTCTTCCCGGCGTGGAACACCAAGTCGGCGCACTACTTCGAGGAGCACTGGGGGCGCGGCGAGGCGTGGTACCGCTCGCACTTCCCGACCCAGCGCCACCGCGACGCCCTGTCGAAGCGGCACGGCGGGCCGGTCCGGGTCGGCGAGGCAGCGCCGCTGTACATGTTCCACCCACTCGCCGCGCAGCGCGTCGCCGCGCTGCTGCCGGGCGTGAAACTGATCGTGCTCCTGCGGGACCCGGTGGAGCGGGCGTACTCGCACTGGAAGGAGCGCCGCACGCACGGCATCGAGCCGTTGGACTTCGCCGCCGCGCTGGCCGCCGAGTCGGAGCGGACGGCGGGGGAGCGGGAGCGGCTGATCGCCGAGCCGGAGTCGTTCAGCGAGGCGTACGACTGGTACACGTACCGGGCGCGGGGGCGCTACCTGGAGCACCTGGAGCCGTGGTTGGAGCGTTTCGACAGGCAGCAGATCCTCTTCCTGCCCAGCGAGGACCTCTACCGTGACTCCCGGGCGACCTACCGGCGCACCCTCGACTTCCTCGGCCTGCCGGCGCACGACCTGCCGCACTTCAAGGTCTTCAACGACCGGCGCTCGGCGCCGCTGGAGCCTGCGGTACGCGCCGAGCTGACCGACTACTACCGCCCGCACAACGACGCGCTGCGCCAGCGGCTCGGGCTGGACCTCGACTGGGCGGACCGGCCGGCGTGACGACACGGGTGGGCCCGGCCACGGACCCGCGCTCCCGGGTGGACGGTCTGGGCTGGGTGAGCCGCGCGGTCTTCCCGGACGAGCGGGTCAACCTGACCGTGGGCGGCGCCGCACCGGCGGGTCACCGGGCGGTGGCCCGGTACGCGGTGGTGCCGTCGGTCGCCCGGGCGCGGTTCCTGGTGCCGCTGGGCGCGCCTGCGGCCGGGGCGGCGTCGCTGCTGGCGTACAACGCCCTGCGACCACCGAAGGTGCGCGCGGTGCGGGCGGTGCTCGGCGGACTGGCCCGGTTCGGTGCGGTGGGGCTCGCGCCCTTCCCGACGTTGACCGTCTCGGTGCCCGCCGGCGCGGTGGCCGCGGATCTGCTGCTGACCGAGCGACTCGCGGCCGAGCTGGGCGGCACGCCGCTGCTGGCCGCGTGCGGGGTCCGACCACCCGACCCGAACGTCAAGCCCACCCTGCAACTCTTCAGCGCCGACGGTCGTCCGCGCGGCTACGCGAAGATCGGCTGGAACGACGCGACCCGCGCGCTGGTCACCGCCGAGGCGGCGGCGCTGCGGGCGTTGGCCGCGGTGGCCGGCGTCGCCGACCACCCGACGCCGCCGAGACTGCTCACCGAGACGACGTGGGCGGGCCAGGTGGTCGCGGTGATCGAGCCGCTGCCACCGGCGGTACGCGGTGTGCCGGTCGACGACCCGCCGCGGATCGCGGCGCTGCTCGCGGTCGCCCGACGTGGCGGCCCGCCGGGTGCACCCCGGGCGCTGGCCGGGTCGACCTTCCTGACCCGCCTGGCCGGACAGGCCGACCGGGCCGCCGCGGCCGAGGAGTCCGGTGCGCGGGCGGTCGCCGCGGTCGCCGCGCTGGCTGGTCGGCACGGCGACACAGGCGTCGAGTTCGGTCACTGGCACGGCGACTGGGTGCCGTGGAACCTGGGCCGGCACGACGGCCGGTTGGTCGCCTGGGACTGGGAGCACAGCGGCGCGGACGTGCCCCTCGGGTTCGACCTGGCGCACGACGCGTTCCAGCGGGCACTGGTGCTGCGGGGCGAGTCGGCCGCTGTCGCGGCGTCGGCCGTCGACGCGAACCTGGACCGGTACGGCGAGCGACTCGGTCTCGGCGCGGCACAGCGCCGGCTGGTCGCCGACGCGTACCTGGTGGAGATGTGGTTGCGGACCTGGCGGCTGGCCGACGCGGGCGCGGGCTGGAACACCGCGCTGCATCCCGCACTTCTGGACGTCATCGAGAAAAGACATAGCGGCTGATCCGGAGGAATCGTGGCGTCGAGGCGCGCCGCAGAGTGACGACATAATGGCAGGTGGTGATAACGATCGATGGACCTCGGGCGTTCGACGCGCCCGGGTGCCCGATGTGGAGATCGACGTCTCGACCGGTCGCGCTATTCAACGACCGGAAAACGTGTGATCTGCTTCTGCGTGGCGTGAACTGGAATTCCAAGCGAACTTGTGGGGAGTCGCGTGGACACGAAGATCGACGACGATGCCGCGCCAGTGCTTCTGCTGGTCGGCTCCAGCGGTGGCCATCTGGCCCAACTACTCGCCCTGCGGCCCTGGTACGAACAGTGGCGGCGCTGCTGGGTCACCTTCGACACCCCGGAGGCGGTGTCCCTGCTGACCGGCGAGGACCTGGTGCCGGCGCACCACCCGACCACCCGCAACATCCCGAACCTGCTGCGCAACGCGCTGCTGGCCTGGCGGGTGCTGCGGGCGCGGCGGGTCGCCGCGGTGGTCACCACCGGAGCCGGGGTGGCGGTGCCGTTCGTGGTGCTGGCCCGGCTGTGGCGCATCCCGACGGTCTACATCGAGGTGTACGACCGGATCGACACCCCGACGTTGACCGCACGGCTCTGCCGACCGTTCCTGTCCGCGATGCTCGTGCAGTGGGACGAGCAGCGCCGGCAGTATCCCGAGGCGACAGTCGTCGGGACGCTGCTGTGACGGGGGAGGCCGGCACCGCCCGGCGATCGCAACCAGCCTCGACCGACGAGGAGCCCCGACTGCCGCGCCAGCGTGACACCGAAACCGGCCAGCTCCGGCTGCTGGTCGCGGTGGGCACCGACAAGCACCCCTTCGACCGGCTCGTCGACTGGCTGGCGCAGTGGCACGCGCAGGCCACCGACGAGGTCGGGCTGACGGTGCAGCACGGGCACACCCGTGCCCCGTACCTGCCCGGCGCCGTGCCGTTCCTCGGCCACGACGCGCTGCAACAGGCGATGGCCGAGGCCGACCTGGTGGTCTGCCACGGTGGCCCGGCGACCATCCTGGAGGCACGCCGGCACGGCCACCTGCCCATCGTGGTGCCTCGCGACCCGGCGCGCGGTGAGCACGTCGACGACCACCAGCTCCTGTTCGCCCGCCGGCTCGGCGCCGCCGGCCTGGTGGCGCTCTGCGAGACCCGGGAGGCGCTGCACGGCGCGTTGACCGACGGGTTGGCCGACCCATCCCGGTACGCGGTGGCCGCCGACCCGCAGGCGCACGAGGCACAACGGGCGGCGGTGGCCCGGGTCGGGCGGATCGTCGACGACCTAGTGGCCCGCTCGACCCCGCGCCCACTCCGGTGGCGGGCCCGGTCCCGGCCGCGCCCGGGTGCGAAGGAGATCCGATGACCCACCAGCCCAGCGTCAGTGTCGTGGTGCCCACCCGGGACCGCCCGGAGCTGCTGAGGTCGGCGGTGCGCGCGATCCTGGCCCAGGAGTACCCGGGGCCGATCGAGGTCGTGGTGGTGTTCGACCAGTCCGCGCAGGACGAGTCGCTGACCGAGCTGGCCGGCGGCCCGACCCGTGCGGTGCGGGTGATCGGCAACACCCGTACCCCGGGGTTGGCCGGGGCTCGCAACAGCGGCACCCTCGCCGGGGAGGGTGAGCTTGTCGCGTTCTGCGACGACGACGACGAGTGGCTGCCCGGCAAGTTGGCCCCGCAGGTCGACGCGCTGGCCGCCGACCCGGCTGCCGAGTTCGTCTGTTCCGGCATCCGGGTCAGCTATGACGGGCACACCGTCGACCGGGTGCTGGACAAGGACCGGATCAGCCTGGACGACCTGCTGCGCGACCGGTTGACCGAGCTGCACCCGTCGACCTTCCTGATCCGCGCCAGTGCGCTGCGCGACGGGTTCGGGCTGGTCGACGAGGAGATCCCGGGCAGCTACGCGGAGGACTACGAGTTCCTGCTGCGGGCGGCGCGGAGCGCGCCGCTGATCAACCTGCGGACGCCCTCGGTGCTGGTCCGGTGGCACAAGCGCTCGTACTTCTCGCAGCGCTGGGACACCATCTCCGAGGCGTTGCAGTGGCTGCTGCGGCGCTACCCCGAGTTCGCCGGCCAACCGGCCGGTGCGGCGCGGGTGGCCGGTCAGATCGCGTTCGCCCAGGCCGCCGCCGGCAACCGTCGGGGCGCGCTGCGGTGGGCTCGGCGCACCCTGCGGAGCAATCCCCGCGAGCCGCGCGCCTATCTGGCCCTCGCCGTCGCCGGTCGGGTGGTCCGGGCCGACGCGGTCCTGCGCACCCTGCACAAGCGCGGTCGGGGGATCTGACCTGCCACCGGTGCCCGGTCGACCGGGCACCGGTGTCCGCAGGGCGGGACACGGCGGGCAGCGTGCCGGGTCGGTGGCGCGCCGTGACAGACTGGCCGCTGTGTTGCGCTGGTTGACTGCAGGTGAATCGCACGGTCCCGCCCTCGTCGCGATGATGGAGGGGGTGCCGGCCGGCATCGAGGTGACCTCCTCCGAGATCGCCGACGAGCTGGCCCGTCGGCGGCTGGGCTACGGCCGTGGCGCCCGGATGGCGTTCGAGCGCGACGAGGTCGAGCTGCTCGGCGGTCTGCGGCACGGCGTGACCCTGGGCAGCCCGGTGGCGATCCGGGTGGGCAACTCCGAGTGGCCGAAGTGGCAGACCGTGATGGCCGCCGATCCGGTGGACCCCGACGAGCTGGCCCGGCAGGCCCGCAACGCGCCGCTGACCCGTCCCCGGCCGGGCCACGCCGACCTGGCCGGCATGCAGAAGTACGGGCACACCGACGCCCGGCCGATCCTGGAACGCGCCAGCGCCCGGGAGACCGCCGCCCGGGTCGCCGTCGGCACGGTCGCCAAGGCGTTGATCCGGCAGGCGCTCGGCATCGAGATCGTCTCGCACGTCGTCGAGTTGGGTCCGGTGGCCGCGAAGCCGGGGCTGCGTCCCGTGCCGTCCGACGCTGCCCGGATCGACGCCGACCCGCTGCGCTGCCTCGACGCGGAGGCCAGCGCGCTGATGGTCGCCGAGGTCGATGCCGCGAAGAAGGCCGCCGACACCCTCGGGGGCGTGGTCGAGGTGCTGGCGTACGGGGTGCCGCCGGGTCTGGGCAGTCACGTGCAGTGGGACCGCAAACTCGACGCCCGACTGGCCACCGCGCTGATGTCCATCCAGGCGATCAAGGGCGTGGAGATCGGCGACGGCTGGCAGCAGGCCCGGTCCCGGGGCTCGGAGGCGCACGACGAGATCATTCCGTCGGCGACGGGCGTCCGCCGGGTCACCGACCGGGCCGGTGGGCTGGAGGGTGGCATCACCACCGGCGAGCCGCTGCGGGTTCGTGCCGCGATGAAGCCGATCTCCTCGTTGAACCGGGCGCTGGCCACCGTGGACATCACCACCGGCGAGCCGGCCACCGCGATCAACCAGCGGTCCGACGTCTGCGCGGTGCCCGCCGCGGCGGTGGTCGCCGAGGCGATGGTGGCGCTCGTGCTCGCCGAGGCGGCCACCGAGAAGTTCGGCGGGGACTCGATCGCCGAGATCCGTCGCAACCTGGCCGGCTACCTCGACGCCCTGGTGATCCGCTGATGGCGCCGGTCGTCGTGCTGGTCGGCGTCCCCGGCTGCGGCAAGACCACCGTCGGCCGGGCGCTCGCCGCCACCCTCGGGGTGGAGTTCCGCGACACCGACGTCGACATCGAGCAGATGGCCGGCAAGCCGATCCCGGAGATCTTCATCGACGAGGGAGAGGCGCACTTCCGTACCCTGGAACGGGCCGCGGTGGCCGCGGCGCTGGCCGGCGGCACGGGTGTGCTCGCGCTCGGCGGCGGCGCGGTGCTGGCCGAGGAGACGCGGGCCGCGTTGATCGGGCACCGCGTGGTGCACCTCTCGGTGGAGCTGCCGGACGCGGTGAAGCGGGTCGGGTTGGGCGCCGGCCGACCCTTGCTGGCGATCAACCCGCGCGCCACCCTCAAGCACCTGATGGATCAGCGTCGGCCGCTCTACCGCGAGGTGGCCACGATGACGGTGACCACCGACGGCCGGGCCCCGGCGGCGGTCGTCGCCGAGATCGCCGCCGTGCTGAAGGGCTGACCGCTGACCGGGTCGGCGCTCAGCCGCGGGCGGCGCGTTCGAGCACGTCGGCCAGGGCCTTCGGCTCGCTGAGCATCGGCCAGTGCCCGGTGGGCAACTCGAACAGCTGACCGCCGGCCAGACCGGTGAAGAACGGGTGCCCCTCGCCGATCATCTGCCGTACCACACTGAGCGGAAAGGTGCTGGCGACCAGCGCGGTCGGCACCGGACGCCCACCGGTACGGCGTACCGCGTCGGTGGCGGCCGCCAGCGGCTGCGGGGTGGCCCGGGCACGCAGCAGGGCCAGCGTCGGCTCGTCCAGACCGGCCAGGTTGGTGGGGTCGGCGGCCGGGTCCCACGCCGGCGGCGGCAGCAGGTGGCCGGTGCCGATCGCGGCGCGCAGCCGCTGCTGCTCCTCCGGTGGCACCGTGTCGAACTGCGCGACGCCGTCCGGCAACGGCCCACTCTCCACGTAGATCACCCGGGCGATCCGGTCCGGAATGCGGTCCGCCGCCTGGGCGACCGGCATCCCGCCGCCCGAGTGGCCGACCAGCAGCACGTCGCGCAGATCCTCGACCTCGATCAGTCGGACGATGTCGGTGGTGTGCGTCTCCAGGCCGATCTCCGGACCGGCGAGATGGTGGCGTTCGGCCACGCCGGTCAGTGTCATCGGGTGGACCTCGTGCCCCTGCGCGCGCAGCGCCGAGGTCACCTCCCGCCACGCCCAGGCGCCCAACCAGAACCCCGGCACCAGCACGTACGTCGCCATCTGTCGCTCCTTCTCTCGGTTACCGACAGACCGTACGATCGAATCCGGACAGAATCCGCCCGGTTTCGAGGAGTGGTCTGTGTCACATCCCGCCGGCCGGGTGTTGGCCCTGCTGGAGTTGCTCCAGGCCCGGCACCGTGCCACCGCCGCCGAGCTGGCCGGCCGGCTCGGTGTCGACGAGCGGACCGTGCGCCGGTACGCGGCCACCCTCGTCGAGCTGGGCATCCCGGTCACCGCCGACCGGGGCCGCCACGGCGGCTACCGGCTGCACCCCGGCTACAAGCTGCCGCCGCTGATGCTCACCGACGACGAGGCGGTGGCCGTGCTGCTCGGGCTGGTCGTCGCGGAGCGGGTCGGGCTGACCACCGAGCAGCCCGCCACGGCCACGGCGCTCGCGAAGATCCGTCGGGTGCTGCCGGCGGCGCTCGCCGACCGGCTCGCGGCCGTGCAGGAGCACCTCGGCTTCACCCTGCGCCGCCCCGAACCGGAGCTGCGGCCGGCGTCGGGCACCCTGCTCGCGCTGGCCGCGGCGGCCCGGCACCGGCAGCGGGTGGCACTGGACTACCGCTCCTGGCGGGGCGAGCAGTCGCACCGGGAACTCGACCCGTACGGCCTGGTCTTCCACTCCGGCCGCTGGTACGTCACCGGCCACGACCACCGGCGCGGGGAGGTGCGCACGTTCCGACTGGACCGCGTCGGCGCCGTGACGCCGGGCACGGCGACGTTCACCGTCCCGGAGGGCTTCGACCCGGTGGCCCGGGTGACCAGGTCGCTGGCCGGCGTGCCCTACTCGCACGAGGTCGAGGTGCTGCTGGAGACCGATGTGGACACGGCGCGCCGTCGCATCCCGCCCAGCGTGGCCGAGCTGACCGTCACCGCCGAGGGAGTACTGCTGCGGGCCCGGGCGGAGAGCCTGCCCGGCATGGCCGCGCTCCTCGCCGGTCTGGGCTGCCCGTTCACGGTGCGACACCCGGAGGCGCTGCGCGCCGCGGTGGCCGAGCACGCCCGCCTGCTCGCCGACTGGGCGGCCCGGCCAGCAGGTGGGCAGATGCCGTCACCGCGCCGCCCGCTGGACTAGGCTGCCGGCGATGAACGAGGTGACCCGGATTCCGGTCGGCGGCGAGCGGCCGTACGACGTGTTGGTGGGGCGTGACCTGCTGGGCGCGTTGCCGGGCCTGCTGCCCGGCGCGAGTCGGGCGGCGGTGCTGCACGCGCCCCCGCTCAAGGCCCTGGCGGACGCGCTCGGCGAGCGGCTGCGCGCCGCCGGCGTCGAGCCGCTGCCGATCGAGGTGCCCGACGCCGAGTCGGGCAAGCAGATCGACGTGGCGGCCGCCTGCTGGGACCGGCTCGGCGCGGCCGGCTTCACCCGTACCGACGCGGTGGTCGGGGTGGGCGGCGGCGCGGTGACCGATCTGGCCGGCTTCGTCGCGGCCTGCTGGTTGCGCGGAGTGCGCTGGGTGCCGGTGGCGACCTCGCTGCTGGGCATGGTGGACGCCGCGGTGGGCGGCAAGACGGGCATCAACACGGCTGCCGGCAAGAACCTGGTGGGCGCGTTCCATCCGCCGGTCGGTGTGCTGGCCGACCTCGCCACCCTGGACAGCCTGCCCGCGGTCGACCTGGCGGCCGGGCTCGCCGAGGTGGTCAAGTGCGGGTTCATCGCCGATCCGGCGATCCTGGATCTCGTCGAGCGCGACCCGGAGGCGGCCACCGACGCGCGCGGGCCGGTGACGCGGGAGCTGATCGAGCGGGCGATCCGGGTCAAGGCGGACGTGGTCGCCGGTGACCTGCGCGAGTCGGGTGTGCGGGAGGTGCTCAACTACGGGCACACCCTGGCCCACGCGATCGAGCAGAACGAGGGCTACCGCTGGCGGCACGGCCACGCCGTCTCCGTCGGCCTGGTCTACGCGGCCGCGCTGGCCCGGCTCGCCGGCCGGCTGGACGCGCCGACCGCCGACCGGCACCGGGCCACGTTGAGCGCGCTCGGCCTGCCGGTGAGCTACCCGGCCGACGCCTGGCCGCACCTGCTGCCCGCGATGCGGGTGGACAAGAAGGCCCGGGGCAGCCGGCTGCGTTTCGTGGTGCTGGACGGGCTGGCCCGTCCGGCGATGTTGGAGGGCCCGGACGACGTGCTGCTGGAGGCCGCCTACCAGGAGGTGTCCAGCCGGTGAAGGTGTACGTCCTCAACGGGCCGAACCTGGGCCGGTTGGGCACCCGGGAGCCCGAGGTGTACGGCAAGACCACCTACGCCGACCTGGTGGCGCTCTGCGAGGCCACCGGCCGGGAGTTGGGGTTGGACGTGACGGTCCGGCAGACCGACGCCGAGCACGAGCTGCTCGGCTGGCTGCACACCGCCGCCGACGAGGCTGCCGCGGTGGTGCTCAACCCGGCTGCCTGGTCGCACTACTCGTACGCCGTGCGGGACGCGTGCGCGATGCTGCGGGGGCCGTTGGTGGAGGTGCACCTGTCCAACATCCACGCCCGCGAGGAGTTCCGGCACCACTCGGTGGTGTCCGCGGTGGCGACCGGGGTGATCTGCGGCCTCGGCATCGACGGCTATCGCCTCGCTCTGCACCACCTGGCCGGCCGAGGCGCCTGACCACCGGTTTCCCGCCCATTTCCCACCGGCTGCGACAAATTACCGATAGTGAGCGTTATCGGCGTCGCCGAGCGTCACCTGGTGGGCCGCGTCCGGTGCCGGCTGTGCGTACCCTGCTCAGATCCTTTGCTCTGCTTCACCTGGCGCAACAGTGCGGTGAGCTGCGGCTTTGTGAGTTGTGTCGTACCGAGGGCGGCGGTCTGGCCGGCACGGTGGGTGACCGGTGCGGGGGTTGAAGCAGAGCAAAGGGTTCGACGAAAGGAACGGCTGCCAGCTCGAGCGTCACGCTCCGTCACCGATGCGGGCGTCGATGCCCCCTGGTCGGCCCCCGCCCGCGTAGGGTGGTCAGCGGGTCTCGGCGCAGCTAGTAGACTCGTAAGGTCTGTCCGCCAATTGATGATCAAGGCAGGAAATGGCCTCCACCAACGACCTCAAAAACGGCCTGGTACTCAACCTGGACGGCGAGCTCTGGGCTGTCGTCGAGTTCCAGCACGTCAAGCCCGGTAAGGGTGGTGCCTTCGTGCGCACCACGCTGAAGAACGTGCTGTCCGGGAAGGTGGTCGACAAGACCTTCAACGCGGGCACCAAGGTCGAAACCGCGACCGTTGACAAGCGCACGATGCAATACCTGTACGCCGACGGTGAGGACTTCGTCTTCATGGATCTGGAGACGTTCGACCAGATCACCGTGCTCGGCGGCACCGTTGGCGAGGCAGCCAACTACCTGCTGCCCGAGGCGGAGGCGACCGTCGCCCAGCACGAGGGTGTGCCGCTCTACATCGAGCTGCCCACAAGCGTCGTGCTGGAGGTCACCTACACCGAGCCGGGCCTGCAGGGTGACCGTTCGACCGGCGGCACCAAGCCGGCGACCGTGGAGACCGGCGCCACCGTGCCGGTGCCGCTGTTCATCACCACCGGTGAGAAGATCAAGGTCGACACCCGCGACGGCCGTTACCTCGGCCGCGCCTGATGGCTGAGGGTTCCAAGCAGCAGATGCCGGCGCGCCGCAAGGCGCGCAAGCGGGCGCTGGATGTCCTCTACGAGGCCGACCTGCGGGACAAGCCTCCGGTGGAGGTGCTGGCCGGCTACGTGCAGCGGATCGAGCAGCCCCGACCGGAGCACCTCGGCTACGCGGTGGGTCTGGTCGAGGGCGTCGCCGAGCACCTCAACCGGATCGACGAGCTGATCGCCAGCTATGCCGAGGGTTGGACGTTGGAGCGGATGCCGGTCGTCGACCGGAATCTGGCCCGGATCGCCGTCTACGAGTTGCTCTACGTCGACGAGATCGACGACGCGGTCGCGATCAGTGAGGCTGTGGAGCTGGCCCGGCAGATGTCGACCGACGATTCGCCGCGCTTCCTCAACGGGGTGCTCGGCCGGATCGCCGAGTACGCCACCCGCTGAGCGTCGCAGCACCGAACGCCGTGACCGGAAAGGGCCCGTGCCAGATGGCACGGGCCCTTTCGGTACAGCGACAGCTCAGGAGGCGAAGAACGCCCGCGGGTCGGCCACCAGCACACCGTGCTCGGTGAGCCGCTCGATCAGACCCGACGGTGAGGCGTCGTAGACGATCGCGAGGGCCCGCAGGTCGTCGGCGCGGATCGAGAGCACCCGGCCGTTGTAGTCACCACGCTGCTGCTGGATGGCGCGGGCGTAGCGGGCGACGTAGGCCAGGTCCTCGGAGGCCTCGTCGTAGAGCCGCTCCAGGTCCAGGACGATCTTGCTGGTGGGCTCGTGCCGGACACCACTGCCGTCAGGCAGCAGCTCCGAGACGGGGACACGGTAGAACTCGGCCAACTCGGCCAGACGGGACACCGTCACGGCCCGGTCGCCGCGCTCGTACGAGCCGACCACCACGGCCTTCCACCGCCCATTCGACTTCTCCTCCACACCCTGCAGGGACAGACCCTGCTGCTGGCGGATGGAGCGCAGGCGGGCGCCCAGAGACTTGGCGTATTCAGAGGGCATTCGGACACTCCCAGTGCTGCTCGGGGTTCTCCCGTCGATCGCTACGGAGCGTGACGGTACGGGGAATGCGACACCTGGTCAAGTGGTCGTGACCCGACCGTTGGGGAGCGTCCGGGAAGTTGTCCCCGAATCCTGGTCCTGACCCGGTGGTCAGCGGCCGCCGTCCATCGGCCCGGTGACCACTGGTAACGTGGCGCGAAGCCCCGGTCAGGTCCGCTGCGCGGTCCGGCCGGAGGTGCCCGACATCCTTTAACGACCCGTCCCGTGAGGCGGGGAAGGAGGTCCGCCGTGGCGTACCCACCGGCTGCCCGCCCGTCACCACCGCGACAACCCTCGGTGAAGGTGATCCTCGCCAGCGCCGACGTGCAACGCGTGGTCGACCGCATCGCCCACCAGATCCTGGAGAAGACCCAGGGTGCCGCCAACACGGTGCTGCTGGGGATTCCGACCCGGGGGACGCCCCTCGCCCGGCGGCTCGCCGACCGGATCAGCACCTTCGAGGACGTCGCCGTTCCGGTAGGTGTGCTCGACATCACCCTGTACCGCGACGACCTGCGCCGGCAGGCCACGCGCGCGATCGGCCCGACCGAGTTGCCGTCCGGCGGGATCGACGGCAAGCGGGTCATCCTCGTCGACGACGTGCTCTTCTCCGGCCGTACCGTCCGGGCCGCGCTCGACGCGCTCAACGACGTGGGCCGCCCGGCGTCGGTGCAACTCGCCGTCCTGGTCGACCGCGGCCACCGGGAGTTGCCGATCCGCGCCGACTACGTCGGCAAGAACATCCCGACCTCGCTCGCCGAGAGCGTGAAGGTGACGTTCGCCGAGACCGACGGGACCGACGAGGTCAAGCTCTACGGGGGACCCGCCTCATGATCAAGCATCTGCTCTCCGGCGCGGACCTGGACGCCGACACCGCCACCGAGATCCTGGACACCGCCGCCGAGATGGCCACCGTCGCCGGTCGGGAGATCAAGAAACTGCCCGCGCTGCGCGGCCGGACCGTGGTGAACCTCTTCTACGAGGACTCCACCCGCACCCGGATCTCCTTCGAGGCGGCGGCGAAGCGGCTCAGCGCCGACGTGATCAACTTTTCCGCGAAGGGCTCCAGCGTCACCAAGGGCGAGAGCCTGAAGGACACCGCGCTGACCCTGCAGGCCATGGGCGCCGACGCCGTCGTCGTGCGACACCCCGCCTCGGGCGCGCCGCACCGGCTGGCCAACTGGGTCGACGGTTCGGTCGTCAACGCCGGGGACGGCACCCACGAGCACCCGACCCAGGCGCTGCTGGACGCGTACACCATGCGGTCCCGGCTGGGCCGGCTCGCCGGGCTGTCGGTCGCGGTGGTCGGGGACGTGCTGCACTCCCGGGTCGCCCGCTCCAACGTGCTGCTGCTCTCCACCCTCGGCGCGAAGGTCACCCTGGTCGGCCCGCCGACCCTCATCCCGGTCGACATCGCGGGAGCGCTCGCCCCCGCCACCGACGTCTCCTACGACCTTGACTCCGTGCTGCCCAACGTCGACGTGGTGATGATGCTGCGGGTGCAGCGGGAGCGGATGAACGACTCCTACTTCCCCTCCGCGCGCGAGTACGCCCGCCGCTACGGGCTGGACGGCCCACGGATGCGCCGGCTGCCCGAGCACGCGATCGTCATGCATCCCGGCCCGATGAACCGGGGGATGGAGATCACCCCCGAGGTCGCCGACTCACCCCGCTCCACAATCGTCGAACAGGTCACCAACGGTGTCTCCGTGCGGATGGCTGTTCTTTACCTGCTGCTCGGAGGGAACAACCGGTGAGCGCGTACCTGATCACCAGCGTGAGTGTCGTCGGCGGCGCGCCGACCGACCTGCTGATCCGCGACGGTCTGGTCGCCGAGGTCGGCGCCGGTCTGTCCGCGCCGGACGCCACAGTCGTCGACGGCACCGGGCTGGTCGCCCTGCCCGGCCTCGTCGACCTGCACACCCACCTGCGCGAGCCCGGCCGGGAGGACGCCGAGACCGTCGAGTCCGGGTCCCGCGCCGCGGCGATGGGCGGCTACACGGCGGTCTGCGCGATGGCCAACACGTCCCCGGTCGCCGACACCGCGGGCGTGGTCGAGCAGGTCTGGCGACTCGGCCGCGAGGCAGGTCTGGTCGACGTGCAACCGATCGGCGCGGTCACCGTCGGGCTGGCCGGCGAGCGCCTGGCCGAGCTGGGCGCGATGGCGGACTCCGCGGCCCGGGTGCGGATCTTCTCCGACGACGGGCACTGCGTCGCCGACCCGAAGCTGATGCGCCGGGCCCTGGAGTACGTGAAGGCGTTCGACGGGATCATCGCCCAGCACGCCGAGGAGCCCCGGCTCACCGAGGGCGCGCAGATGCACGAGGGTGAGGTCTCCACCCGACTCGGGCTGATCGGCTGGCCGGCGGTCGCCGAGGAGGCGATCATCGCCCGGGACGTGCTGCTCGCCGAGCACGTGGGCAGCCGCCTGCACGTCTGCCACGTCTCCACCGCCGGCAGCGTCGAGGTGCTGCGCCAGGCGAAGGCCCGTGGGGTACGCGTCACCGCCGAGGTCACCCCGCACCACCTGCTGCTCACCGACGAGCGAGCGGAGAGCTACGACCCGGTCTTCAAGGTCAACCCGCCGCTGCGGACGGCCGCGGACATCGCCGCGCTGCGCGCCGCGCTCGCCGACGGTGTGGTCGACGTGATCGCCACCGACCACGCCCCGCACGCCGTGGAGGACAAGGAGTGCGAGTGGGCGTACGCCCGGCCGGGCATGCTCGGTCTGGAGACGGCCCTGTCCATCGCGCTCGACGTGCTCGGCCCCGAGTGGGACCTGATCGCCGAGCGGATGTCGCGTACCCCCGCCCGGATCGCCGGCCTGACCGGGCACGGCGTCGACCCCGCGCCGGGTGTGCCGGCCAACCTGACCCTGATCGACCCGGCCGCCCGCCGCACCATCGAGCCGACGGAGATGGCCAGCCGCAGTCGCAACACCCCGTACGCCCGCATGACGCTGCCGGGTCGCATCGTGGCGACCTTCCTGCGTGGCGAGCCGACGGTCCTGGACGGAAAGGCAGTCAAGTGACCCGTAGACGTTCCGCAATCCTGGTGCTCGAGGACGGGCGCACGTTCCCCGGTGAGGCGTACGGCAGCGTCGGCGAGACCTTCGGCGAGGCGGTCTTCAACACCGGCATGACCGGTTATCAGGAGACCCTGACCGACCCGTCCTACCACCGGCAGGTGGTGGTGCAGACCGCCCCGCACATCGGCAACACCGGCGTCAACGGCGAGGACGACGAGTCCGGCCGGATCTGGGTGGCGGGTTATGTGGTGCGCGACCCGGCCCGGATCGGTTCGAACTGGCGGGCCACCGGCAGCCTGGAGGACCGCCTCGCCACCGAGGGCGTGGTGGGCATCAGCGGGGTGGACACCCGGGCGCTGACCCGGCACCTGCGCGAGCGGGGCGCCATGCGGGTGGGCATCTCCAGCGTCGAGAAGGACCCGCAGAGCCTGCTGGCCCGGGTCCGGCAGTCACCGCAGATGGTCGGCGCGGACCTGTCCGCCGAGGTGAGCACCGCCGAGCCGTACGTCGTCGAGGCCCTCGGCGAGCACCGGTTCACCGTGGCGGCTCTGGACTTGGGCATCAAGCGCAACGTGCCGCGTCGGCTGGCCACCCGTGGGGTGACCACCCACGTGCTGCCGGCGTCGTCGAGCATCGACCAGATGCTCGCCACCGGCGCCGACGCGATCTTCCTGTCGCCCGGCCCGGGCGACCCGGCGACCGCCGACGCCCCGGTGGCGCTGGCCCGGGAGGCGCTGCGGCGGGAGGTGCCGCTGTTCGGCATCTGCTTCGGCAGCCAGATCCTCGGTCGGGCGCTCGGCTTCGGCACCTACAAGCTGGGCTATGGCCACCGGGGGATCAACCAGCCGGTGCTCGACCGGCTGACCGGCAAGGTCGAGGTGACCAGCCACAACCACGGCTTCGCGGTGCAGGTCCCCGGCTCGGGCAACGGCGCGGTCGTCCCCGACCAGGTGATCGACACCGACTTCGGTGGCGTCCGGGTGTCGCACGTCTGCCTCAATGACAACGTGGTCGAGGGGCTGCGGGCCGTGGACCTGCCCGCGTTCACCGTCCAGTACCACCCGGAGGCGGCGGCCGGCCCGCACGACGCTGACTACCTCTTCGACCGATTCGCCGATCTCATCGAGGGGCGCAGCAATGCCTAAGCGGACCGATCTCAAGCACATCCTCGTGATCGGCTCCGGGCCGATCGTCATCGGGCAGGCCTGCGAGTTCGACTACTCCGGCACCCAGGCGTGCCGGGTGCTGCGCAGCGAGGGGATCCGGGTCAGCCTGGTCAACTCCAACCCGGCGACGATCATGACGGACCCGGAGTTCGCCGACGCGACGTACGTCGAGCCGATCACCCCGGAGTTCGTGGAGCTGGTCATCGCCAAGGAACGCCCGGACGCGATCCTGGCGACCCTCGGCGGGCAGACCGCGCTGAACACGGCCGTCGCCCTGCACGAGGCCGGCGTCCTGGAGAAGTACGGCGTCGAGCTGATCGGCGCGAACATCGACGCCATCAACCGGGGCGAGGACCGGCAGCTGTTCAAGGAGATCGTGGCGAAGGCCGGCGTACGGCTGGGTGTCGACGACCCGACCGGGCTGGTGCCCCGCTCCCGGGTCTGCCACACGATGGACGAGGTCGAGGCGACAGTCGCCGAGCTGGGCCTGCCGGTGGTGATCCGGCCGTCGTTCACCATGGGTGGCCTGGGCTCCGGCATGGCGCACACCCCGGACGACCTGGCCCGCATCGCCGGCGACGGCCTGGCCGCCAGCCCGGTGCACGAGGTCCTCATCGAGGAGAGCGTGCTCGGCTGGAAGGAGTACGAGCTCGAGCTGATGCGCGACCGGCACGACAACGTGGTGGTGGTCTGCTCGATCGAGAACATCGACCCGATGGGCGTGCACACCGGCGACAGCGTCACCGTGGCCCCGGCCATGACGCTCACCGACCGGGAGTACCAGCGCCTGCGGGACCTGGGCATCGCGGTGCTGCGCGAGGTCGGGGTGGACACCGGCGGCTGCAACATCCAGTTCGCGGTCAACCCGGTCGACGGCCGGATCGTCGTGATCGAGATGAACCCCCGGGTGTCGCGCTCCTCGGCGCTGGCCTCGAAGGCGACCGGCTTCCCGATCGCGAAGATCGCCGCGAAGCTGGCCATCGGCTACACCCTCGACGAGATCCCCAACGACATCACGTTGAAGACCCCGGCGGCCTTCGAGCCGAGCCTGGACTACGTCGTGGTGAAGATCCCCCGGTTCGCGTTCGAGAAGTTCCCCGGCGCGGACCCGGAGCTGACCACCACGATGAAGTCGGTGGGCGAGGCGATGAGCCTCGGGCGCAACTTCACCGAGGCGCTGAACAAGGCGATGCGCTCGATGGAGACCCGATCATCTGGTTTCTGGACCACTCCAGATCCGGAGGACGCCACCCGCTCCGACACCCTCGCCGCGCTGCGGATCCCGCACGACGGCCGGCTCTACACCGTCGAGCGGGCGCTGCGCCTCGGCGCGTCGATCGCCGAGGTCAGCGAGGCGTCCGGCGGGATCGACCCGTGGTTCCTGGACCAGATCGCCGCGCTGATCGAGCTGCGCGGCGAGATCGTCGACGCGCCGGTACTCGACGCCGACCTGCTGCGCCGGGCCAAGCGGGCCGGCCTGTCCGACCGTCAGCTCGCCGCGCTGCGCCCGGAGCTGGCCGCCGAGGACGGCGTCCGCACCCTGCGGCACCGCCTCGACGTACGCCCGGTCTACAAGACGGTGGACACCTGCGCGGCCGAGTTCGAGGCGACCACGCCGTACCACTACTCGACGTACGACCTGGAGACCGAGGTCGCGCCGTCGGACCGGCCGAAGGTGCTGATCCTGGGCTCCGGCCCGAACCGGATCGGGCAGGGCATCGAGTTCGACTACTCCTGTGTGCACGCGGTGCAGGCGTTGCGGTCGGCCGGTTACGAGACCGTCATGGTCAACTGCAACCCGGAGACGGTCTCCACCGACTACGACACCGCCGACCGGCTCTACTTCGAGCCGCTGACCTTCGAGGACGTGCTGGAGGTCTGGCACGCCGAGGACTCGTCCGGCCGGGCGGCCGGCGGGCCGGGTGTGGTCGGGGTGGTCGTGCAGCTCGGCGGGCAGACCCCGCTGGGCCTGGCGCAGCGGCTCAAGAACGCCGGCGTGCCGATCGTCGGCACCTCCCCGGAGTCGATCCACCTGGCCGAGGAGCGGGGCGCGTTCGGCGCCGTGCTGGCTCGCGCCGGGCTGCGCGCGCCGGCGCACGGCATGGCCACGTCCTACGACGAGGCCAAGACGATCGCCGACGAGATCGGCTACCCGGTGCTGGTCCGGCCGTCGTACGTGCTCGGCGGGCGGGGCATGGAGATCGTCTACGACGACCCGACGCTGCGCGACTACATCGGCCGGGCCACCGACATCTCCCCGGATCACCCGGTGCTGGTGGACCGGTTCCTCGACGATGCCATCGAGATCGACGTGGACGCTCTCTGCGACGCCGACGGCGAGGTCTACATCGGTGGCGTGATGGAGCACATCGAGGAGGCCGGCATCCACTCCGGCGACTCGTCCTGCGCGCTGCCGCCGATCACCCTCGCGGGCTCGCACCTGGCCGAGGTCCGCCGCTACACCGAGGCCATCGCCCGTGGCGTCGGCGTCCGCGGCCTGCTCAACGTGCAGTACGCCCTCAAGGACGACGTGCTCTACGTGCTGGAGGCCAACCCGCGGGCGTCGCGTACCGTGCCGTTCGTCTCGAAGGCGACGGCGGTGCCGCTGGCCAAGGCGGCGGCCCGGATCGCGCTCGGCGCGAGGATCGCCGAGCTGCGCGCCGAGGGCCTGCTCCCGGCGACGGGGGACGGGGGCACGATGCCCGCCGACGCGCCGGTCGCGGTCAAGGAGGCGGTGCTGCCGTTCAAGCGTTTCCGGACCCGCGCGGGCAAGGGGATCGACTCGCTGCTCGGGCCGGAGATGAAGTCGACAGGCGAGGTGATGGGCATCGACACCAACTTCGGGCACGCCTTCGCCAAGAGCCAGTCCGCCGCGTACGGGTCGCTGCCGACCGCCGGGAAGATCTTCGTCTCGGTGGCCAACCGGGACAAGCGCGGCATGATCTTCCCGATCAAGCGGTTGGCCGATCTCGGCTTCGAGATCGTGGCGACCACCGGCACCGCCGAGGTGCTGCGCCGGCACGGCATCGCCTGCGAGCAGGTCCGCAAGCACTACCAGGCTGGCGAGGGCGATGACGCGGTGTCGCTGATCGCCGGCGGCCAGGTGGCGCTGGTCATCAACACGCCGCAGGGTTCGGGTGCCAGCGCCCGCTCCGACGGCTACGAGATCCGCAGCGCGGCCGTTACCGCCGACATCCCCTGCATCACCACGGTCCCCGGCGCGGCGGCGGCGGTCATGGGTATCGAGGCGCGCATCCGCGGCGACATGCAGGTGCGCCCCCTGCAGGATCTGCACGCCATCCTGCGGGCCGCCCAGTGACCCTGTTCGAGCAGGCGGTACGGCCCTGGTTGTTCCGGATCGGGGGTGGAGACGCCGAGGCGGCGCACGAGTGGACCCTGCGGCGGTTGGCGGCCCTGTCGCGGCGGCCGGCCGCGCTCGCCGCGCTGCGAACCCGCTACGCGGTCGACGCGCCGCGCACGGTGTTCGGGGTGCGTTTCCCCAACCCGGTCGGGTTGGCCGCGGGGATGGACAAGGACGGCGCGGCGCTGCCGGCCTGGCCGGCCCTCGGCTTCGGGTTCGTCGAGGTCGGCACGGTCACGGCGCACGCCCAGCCGGGCAACCCACGGCCGCGGCTGTTCCGTTTGCCGGCCAGCGAGGCCGTGGTCAACCGGATGGGCTTCAACAACGCCGGGGCCGCGGCGTTGGCGGCCCGGCTGACGGCGCTCACCCGCCCGCTCGGGGTGCCGCTGGGCATCTCGTTGGGCAAGTCCAAGGTGACCCCACTGGACGAGGCGGTCGAGGACTATCTCGCCTCGTACCGGGCGCTGCGCGGGCACGGCGACTACTTCGCGGTGAACGTGTCCTCACCGAACACTCCGGGCCTGCGGTCGTTGCAGGACCGCGCCCACCTGGACGCGCTGCTCGGCGCGCTGGTGGGGGAGAAGCCGGTGCTGGTCAAGATCGCGCCCGACCTGACCGAGGCGGCGATCGCCGAGTTGCTGGAGGTCTGTCTGGACCGTGGCGCCGCCGGGGTGATCGCCACCAACACCACGCTGTCCCGGACCGGGCTCGCCACGGTGGACGCCGAGCGCGGCGCCCAGGCCGGTGGTCTCTCCGGCCGGCCCCTCACCGGACGGGCTCGGGAGGTGGTCGACTTCGTCCACCGGGAGACCGGTGGTCGGCTGCCGATCATCGGCGTCGGCGGGGTGCTGGACCCGGACGACGCGGCGCGGATGTTCGACGCCGGCGCCGCCCTGGTGCAGCTCTACACCGGCTTCATCTACCGCGGTCCGGCCCTGGTCCGCGCCGCCGCCCGCGCGACTGCCGCGCCCGTGGCACCGGACGCGGTCGCCGGCCGGTGACCGCGCCGGCCCGGTGCTCGCCCGGCCTCGCGTCGGGCCGGCCCGCGCCGGCTCGCCGCCGAACCGGCCGCGCGCCCGGGAGGCGATCCTCGCTGCTGGCCCTCTGCTCTGCGTCAACCCGCGCGACGGCCGACGTCCGCTCTCCGGACACCGGGTGTCGCGTCCGGTGAAGCAGAGCAGAGGGCGCGGGGATGACTCTCGGCTGTGGGACGCCCGGCTTGTCCGTGTCTGGAAGGAGAACGTGTGACACCCGAGGAGATCCTGGCCTTCGACCGGGCGCACGTCTGGCATCCGTACGCCGCGCTGCCCCCGACGAACCCGCCGTACGTGGTGGAGAGCGCCGAGGGGGTGCGGCTGCGGCTCGCCGACGGGCGGGAGCTGGTGGACGGGATGTCGTCCTGGTGGGCGGCGATCCACGGCTACCGGCACCCGGTGCTGGACGCGGCGGTGACCGACCAGCTCGGCCGGATGAGCCACGTGATGTTCGGCGGGCTCACCCACGAGCCCGCCGTACGGCTCGCCCGGACCCTGGTCGAGCTGACCCCGGACGGCCTGGAGCACGTGTTCCTGGCCGACTCCGGCTCGGTGAGCGTCGAGGTGGCCGTGAAGATGTGCCTGCAGTACCAGCGGGCCGTCGGCCGACCGCAGCGGCGCCGGTTGGCGACCTGGCGGGGTGGCTACCACGGCGACACGTTCCACCCGATGAGCGTCTGTGACCCGGAGGGCGGCATGCACCACCTCTGGGGCGACGTGCTGCCCCGGCAGGTGTTCGCCCCGGTCCCGCCCGGCGGCTTCGACGACCCGCCCGACGACGCGTACGTGGCGGCGTTGGTGGAGACCGTCGAGCGGCACGCCGACGAACTGGCCGCGGTGATCGTCGAGCCCGTCGTCCAGGGCGCCGGCGGGATGCGGTTCCACCATCCGGGCTACCTGCGGGTGCTGCGCGAGGTGACCCGGGCGCACGGGGTGCTGCTGATCTTCGACGAGATCGCCACCGGGTTCGGTCGTACCGGTGCGATGTTCGCCGCCGAGCACGCCGGGGTGACGCCGGACGTGCTGTGCCTGGGCAAGGCGCTCACCGGGGGCTACCTGACGTTGGCGGCGACGCTCTGCACCCCGGAGGTCGCCCGGGGCATCTCCGCCGCCGGCGTCCTCGCGCACGGACCCACGTTCATGGGCAACCCGTTGGCCTGCGCGGTGGCCAACGCCTCCATCGGGCTGCTGCGGGCCGGGGACTGGTCGGCCCAGGTGGCCAGGGTCGGCGCCGGCCTGCGCGCCGGCCTGGAGCCCCTGCGGGGTGCGCCCGGCGTGGCCGACGTGCGGGTGCTCGGCGCGATCGGGGTGGTCCAACTCGACCACGAGGTCGACCTCGGTGCGGCCACCGTGGCCGCCGCGGATCAGGGGGTGTGGCTGCGCCCGTTCCGCGACCTCGTCTACACGATGCCGCCGTACGTCACCGACGACGCCGACCTGGCCCGGATCACGGCCGGGGTGGCGGCGGCGGTGGCGGCCGGCTGAACCGCCGTCGTCAACGCACACCCGGGAGGCGGTCCGCCGCCCGGCAGGAGAGAGGGAGTACCGGATGGAGAGCTTCGGAACCCGGCTGCACCGGGCGATCGGCGAGCGGGGGCCACTCTGTGTGGGCATCGACCCGCATCCGGGTCTGCTGGCCGGTTGGGGCCTCCCGGACGACGTCTCGGGACTGGATCGGTTCGCGCGGACCGTCGTCGAGGCGCTCGGTGACCGGGTTGCGGTGGTGAAGCCTCAGTCGGCCTTTTTCGAGCGATTCGGATCCCGCGGAGTGGAGATTCTTGAGTCAACTATCCGACAGTTACGGGATGCCGGCTCGCTCGTTCTCCTCGACGTGAAGCGCGGCGACATCGGCTCGACGATGCGCGCGTACGCCTCCGCGTACCTCGATCCATCCAGCCCGATGTATGTCGACGCGGTCACCGCGAGCCCCTACCTCGGAGTCGGTTCGTTGGCGCCGATGTTCGAGTTGGCCGCCGAGCACGGCGGCGGCGTGTTCGTGCTGGCCCTCACCTCCAACCCCGAGGGCGCGGCCGTGCAGCAGGCCCGCACGGCCGACGGCCGCACCGTGGCGCAAACCGTGATCGACGAGATTTCCCAGCTCAACGAGGGTGCGACTCCGCTCGGGAGCTTCGGTCTGGTGGTCGGGGCGACCATCGGTGACACCGGTCACGACCTCTCCGGCGTGGGGGGTCCACTGCTCGCTCCGGGGCTCGGCGCGCAGGGTGCCGGTGCCGCCGATCTGCGTACCGTCTTCGGTTCGAGCCTCGCCTCGGTGCTCCCGTCGTACTCCCGGGAGGTGCTCTCCGCCGGCCCCGATGTCGACGCCCTGCGGGCCGCCGCGGACCGCGTGTTGGCCGACTGCCGGGCCGTCCTGCCTGCCCGGTGACTGACTGACGGGTCGGTCACCTTACGGTGATCATGCGGCCCCCACGTTGCCGAAAGCTCCGTTGGCCGCTAGTTTTCCCCGCGCTGGGAACCATGGACCCCTTGGTTCACAGCGACACCACGTTTCACAGATGCGGCGGTGCGC
Organism: Micromonospora sp. NPDC049204; assembly: GCF_040647935.1. Classification (NCBI taxonomy): domain Bacteria; kingdom Bacillati; phylum Actinomycetota; class Actinomycetes; order Micromonosporales; family Micromonosporaceae; genus Micromonospora; species Micromonospora sp. NPDC049204. Next base: position 39,287 of record NZ_JBEZDC010000022.1, read on the forward strand.
CCCGCCCGCCGCGATAGGGACCTGAGGAGAACTGGTGCCGCTCCCGTCACTGACCCCCGAACAACGCGCTGCCGCGCTCGAGAAGGCCGCGGAGATCCGCAAGGCCCGTGCTCAGCTGAAGGAGCAGCTCAAGCAGGGCAAGACCACTCTTGGTGCCGTCCTCGAGCGCGCCGAGAGCGACGACGTCGTCGGCAAGCTCAAGGTTTCGGCCGTCCTGCAGGCCATGCCGGGTATCGGCAAGATCCGGGCCACCCAGATCATGGAGAAGCTCAAGATCGCGGACAGCCGTCGCCTGCGTGGCCTCGGCGAGCAGCAGCGCAAGGCACTGCTTGGAGAGTTCGCCGCCAACTGAACCTGGCAGCGTGTAGAAACAAGCAGTGAGCACGGATGACGAGGCGCGCCCGGCTGCTCGGCTCACTGTCCTGGCTGGACCTTCGGGTTCCGGCAGGGAGAGTGTCGTCGAGCTGGTCCGGGCGCGTTCTCCGTCCGTGTGGATCCCGGTGCCGGCCACGACCAGGCCGCGCCGGGAGGCGGAGATCGACGGGGACGACCGCGTTTTCCTCGCCCCCGCCGAGTTCGATCGCCGGCTCGCCGCGGGCGAGCTGTTGGAGTGGTCCCGGATCGGCGCATACCGCCGGGGCACGCCGTACCCACCGCTGCGCGCCCGGCTCGACGCCGGGCAGCCGGTGTTGCTCCCGCTCGACCTGCCCGGCGCGGCGGTGGTGCGGGCCCGCCGGCCCGATGCGCGGCTGGTGCTGCTGGGCCCACCGGGGTACGAACCCGACCCCACCGTGGCGGCCGCCTTCACGCACACGCTGACCCACGACCGCACCGAGCGGGTGGTCGACGAGCTGGTAGGCTTACTCGGTTCTTCTTATCCGGATCCGGCCTGGTCGCGCGTGCGCGGCTGACCGCCGGCCGCCGTTGAGACTCAACACCGCGTGCGCGCGGCTCGAAAGACGCAGAGGTCAAATTCGTGGGATCCATCGCCAACCCCGAAGGCATCACCAACCCGCCGATCGACGAGCTCCTCGAGAAGACGACGTCGAAGTACGCGCTCGTCATCTTCGCCGCCAAGCGCGCGCGCCAGGTCAACGCCTACTACAGCCAGCTCGGCGAGGGCCTGCTGGAGTACGTCGGCCCGCTCGTCGAGACCACCCCGCAGGAGAAGCCCCTCTCCATCGCCATGCGCGAGATCAACTCGGGCCTGCTCACCGCCGAGCCGACCGACCAGCCGTAAGCACTCGCCGGCCGATGTCCGCCTCGATCGTCCTCGGGGTCGGCGGCGGCATCGCCGCCTACAAGGCGTGTGAGCTGCTGCGACTCTTCACCGAATCAGGTCACCGGGTCCGGGTCGTGCCGACCGCGTCGGCGCTCCGGTTCGTCGGGGCGCCGACTTGGGCGGCACTCTCCGGCCAGCCGGTCGCCGACGACGTCTGGACCGACGTGCACGAGGTGCCGCACGTCCGGCTCGGTCAGCAGGCCGACCTGGTGGTGGTCGCACCGACCACCACCGACCTGCTCGCCAAGGCCGCGCACGGGCTCGCCGACGACCTGCTGACCAACACCCTGCTGACCGCCCGCTGTCCGGTGCTGCTGGCCCCGGCCATGCACACCGAGATGTGGGAGCACCCGGCCACCGTGGCCAACGTCGCCACGCTGCGCTCCCGGGGGGTCCGGGTCATCGAACCGGCAGTCGGGCGGCTCACCGGCGTCGACACTGGCAAGGGTCGGCTGCCCGACCCGGCGGAGATCTTCGCCGTCGCCCGTCGGGTCCTGGCCCGAGGTGCCTCCGCCCCCGCCGACCTGGCCGGCCGCCGGCTGGTCGTCACCGCCGGTGGCACCCGGGAGCCGCTGGACCCGGTCCGCTTCCTGGGCAACCGCTCCTCCGGCAAACAGGGGTACGCGTTCGCCCGCGCGGCGGTCGCCCGAGGCGCCCGGGTCACCCTGATCGCGGCCAACGTCTCCCTCGCCGACCCCGCCGGCGTCGACCTGATCCGGGTCGGCACCACCGCCGAGTTGCGGGAGGCGACGTTGAAGGCCGCCGTCGAGGCCGACGCGGTGGTGATGGCGGCGGCTCCGGCCGATTTCCGGCCGGCGGCCTACGCGCCTGGCAAAATCAAGAAGTCGGACGACGGTGTCGCGCCCACCATCGAGCTCGTCACGAACCCGGACATCGCGGCGGAGCTCGGCCAGCGCAAACGAGCGGAGCAGCTGCTTGTGGTGTTCGCCGCCGAGACCGGCGACGCCGAGGCCAACGGCCGAGCGAAACTCGCTCGGAAGCGGGCCGACCTGATCGTCGTCAACGAGGTCGGTCCCGACCTGGTCTTCGGCGCCGACACCAACACGGTGACGGTCATCGGCGCGGACGGCTCGGTCAGCCGGCTGCCCGAGCAGGCCAAGGAAGCCGTGGCCGACACCGTCTGGGATCTCGTCGTGGCGCGGCTGCCGGTCCGCTCCTGACGGGTGGAACGGAGCGCGACCGGTCCCTGCACCGGCCGCAGTGGTGATTAGACTGCCGCGGAACGACCTCACACGCTTAGGAGTGCCGTGACACGCCGCCTCTTCACGTCCGAATCGGTCACGGAAGGCCACCCGGACAAGATCGCCGACCAGATCAGCGATGGCATCCTCGACGCGTTGCTGACCGAGGATCCGCACAGTCGGGTCGCGGTGGAGACCATGATCACCACTGGCCAGGTGCACATCGCCGGTGAGGTGACCACCAAGGCGTACGCGGACATCCCGACGATCGTCCGCCGCACCATCCTCGACATCGGCTACGACTCGTCGAAGAAGGGCTTCGACGGCGCGTCCTGCGGCGTCAGCGTCTCCATCGGCGCGCAGTCCGAGGACATCGCACAGGGCGTGGACAACGCCTTCGAGCTGCGGACCGGGGCGTCGGAGAGCGCGCTGGACGCGCAGGGCGCCGGCGACCAGGGCATGATGTTCGGCTTCGCCTGCTCGGAGACGCCCGAGCTGATGCCGTTGCCGATCGCCCTCGCCCACCGGCTGGCCCGCCGCCTGGCCGCCGTGCGCAAGGAGGGCACGATCCCCTACCTGCGGCCGGACGGCAAGACCCAGGTGACCATCGAGTACGAGGGGCTGCGCCCGGTCCGGCTGAACACCGTGGTCGTGTCCAGCCAGCACGCCGCGGACATCTCGCTGGACTCGCTGCTCACTCCCGACGTGCGTGACCACGTGATCGCTCCGGAGTTGGAGAGCCTCGGCCTGGACACCGACGGCTACCGGCTTCTGGTCAACCCGACCGGCCGGTTCGAGATCGGCGGCCCGATGGGCGACGCCGGCCTGACCGGCCGCAAGATCATCGTTGACACGTACGGCGGGTACGCCCGCCACGGCGGCGGCGCGTTCTCCGGCAAGGACCCGTCCAAGGTGGACCGCTCCGCCGCGTACGCCATGCGCTGGGTCGCCAAGAACGTGGTCGCCGCCGGTCTGGCCGAGCGGTGCGAGGCGCAGGTCGCCTACGCCATCGGCAAGGCCCACCCGGTGAGCCTGTTCATCGAGACGTTCGGCACCGAGACCGTGCCGGTCGCGTCGATCGAGAAGGCCGTCACCGAGGTGTTCGACCTGCGTCCGGCCGCGATCATCCGGGACCTCAACCTGCTCCGCCCGATCTACCAGCAGACCGCCGCGTACGGCCACTTCGGCCGGGAGCTGCCGGACCTCACCTGGGAGAGCACCGACCGGGCCGCCGACCTCAAGTCGGCCGCGGGAGCCTGACCGCCACCAAGCGCAGCGACCGGCGACCCGCGGACGGGTCGCCGGTCGCGCGCGTCTGCGTGGACGTCGGCCTGGCGCACCTGGACCGGCCGTTCGACTACCTGGTGCCGGCGGAGCTGGACGAGGTGGCGGTGCCCGGTACCCGGGTGAAGGTGCGCTTCGCCGGGCAACTCGTCGACGGGTGGCTGCTGTCGCGCGCCGACGACTCCGGGCACACCGGCCGCCTCGCGTACCTGGAGAAGGTCGTCTCGCCGGAGCCGGTGCTGGCGCCCGAGATCGCCCGGCTGGCCCGCGCGGTCGCCGACCGGTACGCGGGCAGCCTCGCCGACGTGCTCCGGCTCGCCGTCCCACCCCGGCACGCCCGGGTCGAGAAGGAGCCCCGCGACGACGGCACGTCCGTTCCACCGGACGCCGACACCCTCGACCCGCCCGCCGCCGAACCCTCGACCGCGCGGCCGGGGCACACCGCGTCCGCGACCGTGCGGCCCGAGACCGTCGACCCGACGGCCGTAGACCCGACGGCCGTAGACCCGACGGCCGTAGACCCGACGGCCGTAGACCCGACGGCCGTAGACCCGACGGCCGTAGACCCGACGGCCGTCGACCCGGCGGCCGACCCGGTCGACCCGCGCGGGTGGCGGGACTACCCGACGGGTCCGGCGCTGCTGCGGGCGCTCACCGATGGCCGGGCGCCCCGCGCGGTCTGGTCGGCGTTGCCCGGCGAGGACTGGGCGGCCCGCTACGCCGACGCGGTGGCCGCCACCGTCGCCGGCGGGCGTGGCGCGGTGGTGGTGGTGCCCGACGCCCGCGACCTCGACCGGCTGGACGCCGCGCTCACCGGCGTGCTCGGCCCGGGGCGGCACGTCTGCCTCTCCGCCGCCCTCGGTCCGGCCCGGCGCTACCGGGCGTTCCTCGCCGCCCGTCGCGGGCAGGTGCCGGTGGTGATCGGCACCCGGGCGGCGATGTTCGCCCCGGTGGACCGGCTCGGCCTGGTCGCCATCTGGGACGACGGTGACGACCTGCACTCCGAGCCCCGGTCGCCGTATCCGCACGCCCGCGACGTGCTGCTCACCCGCGTCCAGCTCGCCGAGGCCGGCGCGCTGGTCGGCGGGTACGCCCGCACCGCCGAGGCGCAGTTGCTGCTGGAGACCGGCTGGGCGCGGGAGGTGGTCGCCGACCGGGCCACCGTGCGGGCCCGGATTCCGGCCATCGCGCCGACCGGCGACGACCCGCAACTGGCCCGCGACCCGGGGGCCGCCACCGCCCGACTGCCCAGCCTGGCCTGGACGGCCGCCCGCGACGCTCTCCGGCAGGACCTGCCGGTGCTGGTGCAGGTGCCCCGTCGCGGCTACCTGCCGTCGATCTCCTGCGCCGAGTGCCGCACCCCGGCCCGGTGCGAGCACTGCTCCGGGCCGCTCGCGCTGCCCTCGGCCGGTGGCACCCCGGCCTGCCGGTGGTGCGCCCGGGTGGCTGCCGCGTACGCCTGCCCGCAGTGCGGTGGGCGGCGGCTGCGGGCCGCGGTGACCGGCGCCCGGCGGACCGCCGAGGAACTGGGTCGGGCGTTCCCCGGCGTGCCGGTGCGCACCTCGGGGCGCGAGGAGGTGCTGACCGACGTGCCCGGCGGCGCCGCCCTCGTGGTGACCACGCCCGGCGCCGAGCCGGTCGCTGCGGGCGGCTACGGAGCGGTGCTGCTGCTCGACTCGTGGGCTTTGCTGACCCGGGCCGACCTGCGCGCCGGTGAGGAGGCGTTGCGTCGCTGGCTGGCGGCGGCGGCCCTGGCCCGCCCGGCACCCGCGGGCCGGGTGGTGGTGGTCGCCGACGGTGCGCTCGCCCCGGTGCAGGCGCTGTTGCGCTGGGACGCCGCCTGGTTCGCCGGCCGGGAGTTGGCCGAGCGTCGGGAGTTGGGCTTCCCACCGGCCGTCCGGATGGCGAGCGTCACCGGCGCGGCCGAGGCGGTGGCCGACCTGCTCGCCGCGGCCCGGCTGCCCGACGACGCCGAGGTGCTCGGGCCGGTGCCGGCCGAGGAGGGCCGGGAGCGGATGCTGGTCCGGGTGCCCCGGGCGCGGGCTGCGGCGCTCGCCGAGGCGCTGCACTCGGCCGCGGGTGTGCGCGCCGCCCGCAAGGCCGCCGATCCGGTTCGTCTCCAGGTCGACCCGCTGAGCCTGTTCTGAGCGGTTTCGGGGGGGCGTCGGCGGGCGACGGGCCCGGCCCGCGCGGTTGGTCCTCGCACACCGCGTCCGACAGGGCGGTGGCGGCGGAGTGGTAGCATCGCCCGTCATGCCAAGGCGTACGACGGCTCCAGGTTGCGACGGAGCGTCACAGGCGCCGTGCTGGGGGCCGCCGCAGGATGGCGCGACGATGGCGGGAACGCGTCGGTCGGACGCGATGTCGATGATGTCTTTGAGCCGGTGAGCAGGGGTGGACCAGTCGTGACCGTTGGACAATCGATCGTCTTCAACGGCGACCTCGGCAGCGGCAAGAGCACCGTGTCGGTCGAGATCGCCAAGCGGCTCGGCATGCGCCGGGTCAGTGTGGGTGACCTCTACCGGGAGATGGCGCAGCAGCGGCAGATGACCGCTCTGCAGCTCAATCTGCACGCCGAGCTCGACCAGGCCGTCGACGGCTACGTCGACCAGCTCCAGCGGAACATCGCCGCCTCCGGTGAGCGCCTCGTCATGGACTCCCGGCTGGCCTGGCACTTCTTCACCGACGCGCTCAAGGTTCACATGATCACCGAGCCGGGTGAGGCGGCCCGCCGGGTGCTGGCCCGGCCGTCCGGGCCGGCGGAGAGCTACGCCTCCCTGGAGGAGGCCAAGGCCAAGCTCCGGGAACGCAGCGCGAGCGAGCGCAGCCGGTTCATCGTCCGGTACGGGGTGGACAAGGCCCGACTGCGTAACTACGACCTGATCTGCGACACCACCCGTGCCTCGGCGGCCGAGGTGATCGAGCACATCGTCGCCGCGTACGAGGGCACGCTCGGCGCCGAGGTGCTGCGCGACGGTCCGCCGCTGCTGCTGCTGGACCCGGCCCGCGTCTACCCGACCGAGGACATCGCCACCCTGCGGGGTCTGTGGGACACCGACTTCGTCGGCGACGTGGCCGAGGCCGGCGACGAGGCCCTCGAACCGCTGAAGATCGGGTTCACCGGCGAGTACTTCTTCGTCGTCGACGGTCACCGTCGGCTCAGTGCGGCCTTGCAGAACGGGTTCTCGCTGGTCCCGGCCCAACTGGTCGCCGAGGTCGACGAGCCGGTGGTGGGTGGGATGAGCGCGATCGACTACTTCGCCGCCCAGGTGCGCCCCGGCCTGATCTACGACTGGGAGGCAGCCCACAAGATCCAGCTGCCGCTGCCCGAGCCGGCGCTGCTGCGCGGTGACGCGGTGCTCGCCGGGGACCCGGCCGCCGGCGCCTGAGCCCAGCGATGGGCCGGGCCAGCACGCGGGGTGCGCGCCGGCCCGGCCACCTGTTCGGTCGGTGCGTCGAGGCGATGCCTCAGCCGAGGACCACGCCGGAGGCGCCGACGCCGGCCATGCCGGAGAAGATGTCCTCGTAGTAGAACCGCCAGGCGCAGGTCCGACCGGTGGGGACGTAGCCGGTACAGGCCACCGAGGTGTTGGTGTCGTCGATGGCGGTGTTGGTCCCGGTCGCCCAGACCTGGAGGGTGTTCGCCGCGTTCACGATCTCCACCGGGCCGCCGCTGTCACCCTGACCGACGGCGTTGGTGCGGGTGGTGTTCTCCGCCTGCACCTGACCGCAGACCGTGCCGAAGTTGCGCACGTTGATGCACAGGTTGCGGGCCTTCACCTGGATCGAGCAGCGGGTGCCGGAGTACGCGCCGGAGGTGCACACCCAGTTGCCGACCTGGCTGGCCGTCGCGCCGATCACCTGGTTGTTGAACTCACTGACCACCTGGCCGGCCGCGTTGGTGCTGTTGTTGAAGACCCGGCCACCGCCGCTGCCGTTGAGCAGCAGGGTGTCGGTGCTGACGTTGCGGGTGCCGACGGTGCCGATCGTCTGCCCGGTCGGGTCGGTCGCCAGGACGTTGAGGTTGGCGCAGTGCGCGGCGGAGAGCACCCGCGTCACCCCGCCCTGGTAGACGCCGAAGCCGGTCGAGCAGCCACCGCCGGTCGCGGTGTTGCGCCACGCGGCGCCACCCCACCACGGCGGGCTGTCGTCCCACCGGGTGGCCGGCGCGGCGGCGACCCCGGTCTGCACGGTCACCGGGACGCCGGCGAGTGCCGACGCGCCGAGCAGACCGTCCTGGGTGCCGACGAGCAGGCCGGCGCCGTCGGCGCGAGGCCCGACCGTGGTGATCTGGTTGCCGACCTTGGCCCGCAGCCGGTCGGCCGCGGCGACGAGCTCCCGCTGCGAGTACGGGGCGGACAGCACTTTGGTGGCGACGGTGGCCCGGGTGGTGGCCACCAGGTTGGCCGGCGGCTCGCCCTTCCAGTAGACCTGGAGGTGCCGGGTGGTGGGATCGGCGACGATTCCGGCGAAGCCGGAGTTCGCGCTGCGCTCGGCGGCGTTCGTGATCCGCGCGGCGGCGGTGTTCATCCGCTCCTGGAGCCGGAGCAGCTCCGACCAGGAGGCGAAGCCGCCGGGCACCGGTGTGCTGTCGACGAACGAGCCGGCGGTGGCGGCCTTGCCTCCGGGTGCGGCGGTGGCCGGTGCGGCGGTCACGCCCGCGGCGAGCAGCGTGAGGCCGAACGCGGCGACGGCGACGCGCCGCAGCAGCGACGGAGACCGCCGGACGGTCAGATGTGGACGGATCATCAGGTACCTCTTCCCCCAGGGGTAGTGGAGCGGGCCGAACCCGCACCAGGACGGTGGCACGGGACGTCGGCGCCGCGAGGCGGATCCTGGACGGGGCTGGACACCACCGGACAGCGCCGGACGGTCCACTGTCCGACGTGGAACTGTCAGACATCGGCGCTCGCCTATCGACCGGCGCTGGGGCGGAATTAGCCTGCCCGTGCGCATCCGGGGCGGCCGGGTGACCGGGGGGTGGGAGCCGCATGTCCGACCAACGGGTACCTTCCGGTCGATCGGCGGCACCGGGATCGTCCGCGGCGTTCGAGGTGACCCATGCCGCCGGCGAGGCGCAGACGTTGCAGGAACTGGCCGGGCTGCTGCGCCAGTTGCGCCGTCGGGAAGCCCGGCAGCAGGGCGAGACCCAACTGACGTACCGGCAACTGGCGGCGAAGACCGGCTGGTCGCGCGGAATCATCGGGGAGTACTTCGCCGGCAACATCCTGCCTCCGCCGGAGCGGTTCGACGCGCTCATCAGGCTGCTCGGTGCCGCCCCTGCCGAGCAGGGGGCACTGGCCACGGCACGGGACCGGGTCGAGGAGCGCCGCCGAAGTCCGAACCGGGACCACGCGACGACCGGACGGGCGAGTGCCGGGGCCGGACGGGCCAGGGCCGGCGCCCCACGCCCCGGTACGCCGCCGGCCCGCTTCCCGGTGCCCCGCCAACTGCCCCCGGCGCTGCCGGGGTTCGTCGGGCGTGCCGCCCAGCTCGCCGAGCTCGACGCCGCGTGTGCCAGCCCCGGCGGGTCCGGGGACGACAGCATGGCGCCGGGCACCGTCCTGACGTTGTCCGGCACGGCCGGGGTCGGCAAGACGACCCTCGCGGTGTACTGGGCGCACCGGGTCGCCGCCCGTTTCCCGGACGGCCAGCTCTACGTCGACCTGCGCGGGTTCGACTCCTCCGGGGTGGTGGTGACTGCCGTCGAGGCGGTCCGGGGTTTCCTGGAGGCCCTCGAGGTGCCGCCCGAACGAATCCCCACCCACCTCTCCGCGCAGGTGGGCCTCTATCGCAGTCTGCTCGCCGGTCGCCGGATGCTGGTGCTGCTCGACAATGCCCGCGACATCGACCAGGTCCGTCCCCTGCTGGTCGGCAACCCGAGCTGCCTGGTCCTGGTCACCAGCCGCAACCGGCTCGCCGGTCTGATCGCCGCCGACGGCGCCCGCCCGATCGGCGTCGGCCTGCTCAGCACCGTCGAGGCCTGGCAACTGTTGGGCCGGCGGCTCGGCGCGGACCGGTTGGCGGCCGAACCGCGGGCGGTGGACGAGATCATCGAGCGGTGCGCGCGGCTGCCGCTGGCGCTGGCGGTGCTCGCCGCCCGAGGCGCGGCGAACCCCGCCTTCGGCCTGGCCGCCCTCGCCCACGAGCTGCGGGAGGCGCCGCACCCGCTGGACTCGTTCGACGGTGGCGACGCCGGCAGCGACGTGCAGGCGGTCTTCTCGTGGTCGTACCGGAGCCTCACGCCTGCGGCGGCGCGTCTGTTCCGGCTGTTCGGCTGCCATCCGGGGCCGGAGATCGGGGTCGCCGCGGCGGCCAGCCTGGCCGGGCTGCCCCGGGGCCAGGTGCCTCGACTGCTGGCGGAGCTGGCCCACGCCCACCTGGTCACCGAGCAGGCCCCCGGGCGGTTCGGCGCACACGACCTCCTCCGGGCGTACGCGGCGGAGCTGGCGGAACGCCTCGAACCGGCGCAGGCCCGGCGGGCGGCGATCCGGCGTGGGCTGGACCACTACCTGCACACCGCCCACGCGGCGGCGTTGCTGCTGCAACCGGGCCGGGATCCGGTCGCTCTGGCCGCCGCCCCACCGGGTGTGCTGCCCGAGGAGATCACCGACCACGGTCAGGCGCTCACCTGGTTCACCATCGAGTACCCGGTGCTGCTGGCGGCGGTCGCACACGCGAGACGTGCCGGGTTCGACGGGCACGCCTGGCAGTTGGCCTGGACACTCGTGGATTTCCTGCAGCGTCGGGGGCGGTGGACGGACCTGGCGGTCGCCCAGCGGGCCGCCCTGGCCGGGGCGCGGCGCGCGGGTGACCGGCTGGGGCAGGCGAACGCCCACCGCGACCTGGCCCGGGTGCTCTCCCGGCTGGGCCGGGTGGACGAGGCGGCCCGGAACTACCGCCAGGCCCTGGTGATCTTCGAGGCGTTGGGTGACCACACCGGGCAGGCGCGCACCCACCGGGCGTTCGGCGCGATGCTCGACGGGCTCGGCCGGTACGCCGAGGCGCTGGACCACGGCCAGCGGGCCCTGGCGCTGTACCGGGCCGCCGGTCATCCGGCCGGGGAGGCCAGCGCCCGCAACGCGGTCGGTTGGGCACACGCCCAGCTCGGCCAGTACGGGCCCGCGCTCGCGCACTGTGAGCAGGCGTTGGTGTTGCTGCGTCCGACCGGGGACCGGCACGGTGAGGCGAACACCTGGGACAGCCTCGGCTTCATCCACGCCCGGCTGGGTGACCACCGCGCGGCGATCCGCTGTTACCAGCGGGCGCTCGGGTTGTACCGGCGGGTCAGCGACCGCTACGACGAGGCGGACACCCTGGCCCGCCTCGGCGAGAGCCGAGACGCGGCGGGGGACACGGCGGGCGCCGTCCGCACCTGGCGGCGGGCCCTGGGCATCCTCGACGATCTCGGTCACCCCGACGTCGAGCGGGTACGTGACCTGCTGAGCCGGGCGACGCCCAGGTGCTCGGCGTGGGGCTGACGCTCCGCACGGGCCGCCCGGACGTCGGCGAGGGGCCGGGGCCGGGCGCGCTCGGCCGGTGCCCGGCGGCCGGCCGGTGACGCTGGGCACACCTGCGGTGGCCGATCGAGGTACGCCGGCCAGCGCGCGGCCGGGCACTCCGTAGACTGGTACGTGACGCCCATCCACCTGTCGAAGGAGCCATCCCGCGTGACCGTTCAGCCCATCCGTCTGTTTGGGGATCCGGTGCTGCGCACGCCGGCCGATCCGGTGGTCACCTTCGACGCCGAGCTGCGTCGGCTCGTGGCCGACCTGACCGACACGATGCGTGAGCAGAACGGCGCCGGCCTGGCCGCGCCGCAGCTCGGCGTGAGTCTGCGGGTGTTCACCTTCGACGTCGACGACGTGCTCGGGCACCTGATCAATCCGGTACTGGAGTTTCCGGACGAGGAGGAGCAGGACGGCCCGGAGGGCTGCCTGTCGATTCCCGGCCTCTACTTCGACACCAAGCGTCGGCAGAATGTCATCGCGAAGGGCTTCAGCTCCTTCGGTGACCCGGTGCAGATCGTCGGCACCGGCCTGATGGCGCGTTGCGTGCAGCACGAGACCGACCACCTCGACGGGGTGCTGTTCCTGGACCGGCTGGACCAGGAGGGGCGCAAGGAAGCCATGAAGGCGATCCGTCAGGCCGACTGGTACGACGCGGCGGCCCCACCCACGGTCAAGCTGAGCCCGCACATCAGCGACCCCTTCGGTCTGGGTCGGTGACCCCGATGCGTGTGCTCTTCGCCGGTACGCCGGCCGTCGCCGTTCCCGCCCTGGCCGCCGTCGCCGCGTCGCAGCACGACCTGGTCGCCGTGGTCACCCGGCCGGACGCGCCCGCCGGGCGTGGGCGTGGCCTGTCCCGCTCCCCGGTCGGCGAGTGGGCCGACGCGCACGGCGTCGAGGTGCTCACGCCGGAGCGCCCCCGCGACCCCGAGTTCCTCGACCGGCTGCGCGAGCTCGCACCGGACTGCGTGCCGGTGGTCGCCTACGGCGCACTGGTGCCACCGGCCGCCCTGGAGATCCCCCGGTACGGCTGGATCAACCTGCACTTCTCGCTGCTGCCGGCGTGGCGGGGCGCGGCTCCCGTGCAGCACGCCGTGCTGCACGGCGACGAGCTGACCGGGGCCAGCGTCTTCCAGCTGGAGGAGGGTCTGGACACCGGCCCGGTCTACGGCACCCTCACCGACGAGATCCGGGCCGCCGACACTTCCGGTGACCTGCTGGAACGGCTCGCCGAGTCCGGTGCCGGGTTGCTCGTGGCGGTGCTCGACGCGATCGCCGACGGCACCGCCCGCGCCGAGCCGCAGCCTGCCGACGGGGTGTCGCTGGCGCCGAAGCTGACCGTGGACGACGCCCGGGTCCGCTGGGGTGACCCGGCGTTCGCCGTGGACCGCCGGATCCGGGCCTGCACGCCGGCCCCGGGCGGCTGGACCACGTTCCGGGGCGAGCGGGTGAAGCTCGGCCCGGTCGTGCCGGTACCCGACGGCCCCGAGTTGAAGCCGGGGGAGCTGCTGGTGGAGAAGTCCCGGGTGTTGGCCGGCACGGCGACCGTGCCGGTGCGCCTCGGTGAGGTCCGCGCCGCGGGCAAGCGGGCCATGGGCGCGACCGACTGGGCGCGCGGCGTCCGGGTCGGCGCCGGAGAGGACTTCGCGTGACCGCCCCGGAAGGCACCCGTCCGACCCGCTCCGGCCCGCCCCCGGGTCGTGGCGGGGACCGCCGGCCGGTCCGGCCACCACTGGACCGCCCGCGCCGTGCGGCGTACGAGGCGGTGGCCGCCGTGCACCGCGACGACGCGTTCGCCAACCTGGTGCTGCCCATCATCCTGCGGGAGGAGGGGCTGTTCGGCCGGGACGCGGCCTTCGCCACCGAGCTGACCTACGGCACCCTGCGCAACCTGGGCACGTTGGACGCGATCCTGACCGACGCCGCCGGCCGGGACGTGGCCCGGATCGACCCGCCGGTCCGCGACGCGCTGCGGCTCGGGGCGTACCAGCTCCTGCACACCCGGGTGCCGGCGCACGCCGCGGTGTCGTCGACAGTCGACCTGGTCCGTTCGGTCGCACCGGGCGCGACCGGCTTCGCCAACGCGGTGCTGCGCGAGGTGTCCAGCCGGGACGCGGACGCCTGGGTGGCGAAACTCGCCCCACCGATGGAGACCGACCCGGTCGGGCACCTGGCGTTGGCGTACAGCCATCCGCAGTGGATCGTGCGGGCCTTCTCCGAAGCGCTCGACGGCGATCTCGGTGAGACGGCCCGGCTCCTGATCGAGGACAACGAGCGTCCCCCGGTGCACCTGTGCGCCCGGCCGGGCCTGATCGACCCGATCGAGCTGGCCGACCAGGTCGGTGGGGCGCCCGGCGCCTTCTCGCCGTACACCGTCTATCTGCCCGGCGGTGCGCCGGGCGACATCCCGGCGGTGGTCGACGGCCGTGCCCACGTCCAGGACGAGGGTTCCCAACTGGTCGCGGCGGCACTCGCCGACGCGCCGCTGGACGGCCCGGACGGGCGGTGGTTGGACCTGTGCGCCGGCCCGGGCGGCAAGGCCGGCCTGCTCGGCGCGTTGGCCGCGCAGCGTGGCGCGCGGGTGACCGCGGTGGAGGTGGCCGAGCACCGCGCCCGGCTGGTCTCCCTGGCCACCCGCGACCTGCCGGTGACCGTGCTGGCGATGGACGGCCGTGACGTGGGCGCCGACCCGAAGCTGCCGGAGCAGCACTTCGACCGGGTGCTGGTGGACGCTCCCTGCACGGGGCTGGGCTCGCTGCGGCGTCGGCCGGAGTCGCGGTGGCGTCGCGAACCGTCCGACCTGCCGCCGCTGACCCGGCTGCAACGGGAGTTGCTGGGCGCGGCGTTGCGGGCGGTCCGCCCGGGTGGTCTGGTCGCCTACGTGACCTGCTCGCCGCACACCGTCGAGACGCACGTGACGGTGACCGAGGCGGCCCGCCGCAGTGGTGTCGCGGTGGACTTCGTCGACGCCCGATCGCTGCTGCCGGCCGGCATGCCCGGCCTGGGTGACGGGCCGACGGTGCAGCTCTGGCCGCACCGCCACGGCACCGACGCGATGTTCCTCGCCGTCCTGCGGCGAGGCTGACGGGGCTCACGTCCGGCCGGTCACCCGACCGGCCGGACGTCGGACGCTCAGGTGACCGGGAGCCCCTTGGTGCCGGCGTTGCGCATCGAGCGGGTCAGGTTCCGGTCGGAGATCCAGAGGAAGCACTGCACGCCGCGGTTGCCGTTCTTCCACTCCTCCTCGTACGGCTGGTAGAAGATCGTGCCGGCGCGGAACTCGAGCTGGGAGTTGTCCGGCACCTTGGCGTACCTGGCGATCATCGTCTGGCAGGCCCGGTGGGTCTTCTTCACGGTGCGGGAGAACTCGGCGAAACTGACCGCCGGGGCCTGCCAGACCCCGACGAACTCGGCGTGGTGCTTGGCCGTGCAGGAGACCGGCAGCATCTCGTCGATGTCGTCCTTGACCAGCTTGGGGTTGAAGCAGCGGTACGCCAGCGGTGCCGCGCCGGACAGCGCGCCCCGGAGGCTGCCGGTGCGCGGGTCGACGGTGGTGTCGTCGATGCTGGCGATCTCGCTGACGTCGCAGCGGTACCACCGGGCGCCGCCCGCCCAGGCCTGCGGCGACGGCAGCACCACGGTCAGGCCGATCCGCCCGGAACGCCAGTCGGCGCCCACCGCCTTGTTGACCTCCGTGTCGCACCCGGCCTGCGCGGCCCGCATGCTCGCCGAGCCGGGCTGCGGGGGCGTGCCGGGCTGGGCGTTCGGGCCGGTGAGCGTGCCGACGTGCATGGTCTCGACCAGATGCGATTCGGTGCACGCCGTCGGGTTGTAGCCGGTCAGGAAGCCGACCTGCTGAGAGGTCAGGTGGCAGACGTCGGCGGCGGGCACGAACTGCTGCGCCGCGACGGGTGCCGGCCAGTCGTCCACGAGGTCGGTGTCGACTCCGGCGGGTGCGCTGCACCCGGTCAGTACCAGGGCCAGGGCCGCACCCCCGGCGTACGCCGCCCACCACCGTCGCATCGCTGACCTCCCGCCACTGTGGCCTCCGGCCGGACCCCGCCGGTCGGTAGCGCCACGGCGCAGCAGCATACGGCACCCATCCTCAGATGGCGGGCAGTCCCTCGGGGCCGGCGCCGCGCATCGAGCGGGTGAGTTTGCGGTCGTCGCTCCACAGGAAACAGCGCACGCCACGGTCGCCCTCCTCCCACTCCCGTTGTGACGGCGGGTAGTAGATGGACCCGGCCCGGTACGGGAGGTCCTTGTTGTTCGGCACGGCCGCGTACGCGGCGATCAACTCCATGCAGCGCCGGTGCGACTGCGCGGCGGACCCGCTGAACTCGGCCCAGGTGGCGTCGCGTTCCTGGTAGACGCCCACGAACTCGGCGCGGTGCGGCTCGGTGCAGAGCACCGGCGCCATGTAGTTGAGGTTGTCGCCGATCAGCTTGGGGTCGAAGCAGCGGTGGGTCAGCGGGCTGTCGCCGATCAACGCGCCCCGCAGGCTGCCGGTGCGGTTCACCGGGCGGGTGTTGTCGATGCTGCCGGTCTCGCTGAGGTCGCAGCGGAACCAGCGCGCGCCGCCGGCCCAGGCCGGTGCCGACGGCAGCGCCAGGGACAGGGTGAGCCGGGCGGTGTGCCAGTCGCCGCCGAGCACCTCCCGGGCCCGTTGGTCGCACTCGGCGCGGGCCGTGCGCAGCGCCGCCGATCCAGGCTCCGGCCGGGTCTCGGTCAGCGCGTCGGGCCCGACGAAGGTGCCGACGTGGATGGCCTCGGCGAGGTGGTTGCGCGCGCAGTCCACCGTCTCGTAGGTGCTGGCCTGCACGACGCCGGTGATCCGGGGCAGGCAGGTGTCGGTGGCGGGGGTGAACGGCGTCGGGTCCCGAAGCGCCGGCCAGTCGTCGGTGAGATCACCGTCCGCGCCCCGCGCCGGCGAGCAGCCGGCCAGCAGCATCGTCGTGACGCCGGCCAGCGCCAGCGCTGGAAGCCACCGTCGCATCGTCCGCCCTTCCGGGAGCTGGCGGCCGGTCACCGCGCCCCGCGGCGAAACCCCGGCGGGCGTGCGCCCTTCGGCACCGTCCCGCTTGGAGTGTCGTCGCGTTTCCGTCGATCGGCCAGCCACTCATGTCTGTTCGTCCGGATTCGGCAGTCCGGAGCGCCTAATTCTGCACCACTGGTCACTGTCGCATCACAACGCGTCGGAGTTGGTGCCGCGCTGCGGGTCGCGCGTGACCGCGTTCGTACACTGGCCCCGTGACCGTACCGCCGCCGATCGTCGCGCCGAGCATCCTGGCCGCCGATTTCGCCCATCTCGCCGAAGAGGTCCGTGCCGTCGAGGACGCCGCGGACTGGTTGCACGTCGACGTGATGGACAACCACTTCGTGCCGAACCTGACCATCGGGTTGCCGGTGGTGCAGAGCCTGCGGGCGGTCACCGCGATGCCGTTCGACGTGCACCTGATGATCGAGGATCCGCGCCGGTGGGCGCCCGGTTACGCCGACGCGGGGGCGTACAACGTCACCTTCCACGCGGAGGCGGCCGACGACCCGGTGGCGCTGGCCAAGGACCTGCGCTCGGCGGGTGCGAAGGCCGGCCTGGCCATCGACCGGGACACTCCGATCGAGCCGTATCTGGACCTGCTGCCCAGCTTCGACACCCTGCTGATCATGACGATCAAGGCCGGTTTCGGTGGGCAGCGGTTCATTCCACAGTTGCTGGAGAAGGTGCGTGCCGCCCGCCGGCACGTCTCGGCCGGGCACCTGGAGCTGCGCATCGAGGTGGACGGCGGGATCGCCGCGGACACCATCGAGCAGGCGGCCGCCGCCGGCGCCGACGCGTTCGTGGCCGGCACCGCCGTGTACGGCGCCGCCGACCCGGCGGAGGCGGTACGACACCTGCGGGCGCTGGCGGAACGCGCGGCTCCCGGGGCCTGAGGTGGAACCCGAGGTCGACCGCAAGGACATCATCCTCGTCGTCGACGACGACGCGGACATCGCTCGTTTCGTCGAGTTCAACCTGCGGCTGCACGGCTTCGAGGTGATCCACGCCAGCGACGGCCAGGAGGCCCTGGAGGTCATCGAGCGTCAGCGACCGGACCTGGCGGTGGTCGATCTCATGATGCCCCGCATCGACGGGCTGGAGTTGACCCGGCGGCTGCGCGCCGACCCGATGACCTCCGCCCTTCCGGTGATCATGCTGACGGCCAAGGGGATGACTGTCGACAAGGTGCACGGGCTCAGCGCCGGCGCCGACGACTACCTGGTCAAGCCGTTCGACACCGCCGAGCTGGTGGCCCGGGTCTCGTCCACCCTGCGCCGCAACAAGGAGTTCCGGGAGGTCTCCCCGCTGACCGGGCTGCCCGGCAACAGCCGGATCCGGCGGGAGATCAGCGACCGGGTCCGCAACGGCGTGGACTACGCCGTCGGCTACGTCGACATCGACCGGTTCAAGAGCGTCAACGACCGGTACGGCTTCGTGCGGGGCGACGACTTCATCTCCGCGCTGGCCCGGAGCCTGCACCGGGCGGTGGTGGGCGTCGGGCTGCCACCGGCCTTCCTCGGTCACGTCGGCGGCGACGACTTCGTCATCGTCTGCGCACCGGACCAGGTGCGCCCACTGACGTCCCGGGCGGTCGTCGACTTCGAGAATGCGGCCGACACGCTCTACGACCCGACCGACCGGGAGCGCGGTTTCGTCGAGCTGAAGGACCGGCGCGGCACCATCCGCCGCGCCGCCCTGGTCACGCTCTCCATCGGGGTGTCCCTCTCCGACGCCGGCAAGCGGTTCACCGACCCCCTGGAGGCGATCGCGGTGGCCTCGGAGATGAAGACGGTGGCCAAGAGTCAACCGGGGTCGTACGTCGCGGTGGACCGGCGCCGTGGTGTCACGTGAGCATGACGGCCCTGTGAAGTAGCTCGCCTAGGTGGCGACGCGCGCCCTTTTGCATGTAACACTTTCCTGTACCCACCACGCGCTGGCGGGACTCGGTGAAATTCCGAACCGGCGGTGATCCACGGTCCAACCGTGGTCAGCCCGCGACCCGGACGGCTCTGCTGCCCGGTGGACCTGGTGAAAATCCGGGGCCGACGGTTGGGAGCGGTTCGTCCGCTCCCAGACAGTCCGGATGGGAGACAGCGCGCGGGACGGACGGGTCCGAGCCGGCCGCTGGCTTCAGCGTGCCGCGCCGACCCTCCGGGGGCGGCTGTGCCGTTCCCGGAATCCGTGGGCGGCTCGCGCCGTTCCCGGATCCGCCACCGCCTGCCCGCGGCCCCATGGCCGCAGCCTCCCTGACCGCCGCGCGCGGACCGGCGAGTGAGAGGGCAGGGCAGGGCGATGGCCAGCGTCTCCGTCGACGAGGCGATGCGGCGTGCGATCGAGTTGGCGGCACGCGGGCTCGGCACCACCAGTCCCAACCCCGTGGTCGGTTGCGTGCTGCTCGACGAGGACGGCCAGGTCGTGGGCGAGGGCTTCCACGCGTACGCGGGCGGGCCGCACGCCGAGATCGTCGCGCTGGCGCAGGCCGGGCGACGCGCCAAGGGCGGCACCGCAGTCGTCACCCTGGAACCATGCGATCACACCGGTCGCACCGGCCCCTGCAGTTCCGCGCTCGTCCAGGCCGGTGTCTCCCGGGTGGTCATCGCCGTACCCGACCCGAACCCGGTCGCGTCCGGGGGCGCCGCCACGCTGCGCGCCGCCGGGGTCCGGGTCGACCTGGGGGTACGCGGCGAGGAGGCCGAGGCCGGCAACGTCGCGTGGCTGACCTCGATGCGCCGCGGCTGGCCGTATGTCATCTGGAAGTACGCCGCCACGCTCGACGGGCGCTCCGCCGCGGCGGACGGCACCAGCATGTGGATCACCTCGGAGGCGGCCCGGATCGACGTGCACGCGCTGCGCGGCACCGTCGACGCGGTGCTCGCCGGGGTGGGCACCGTCCTCGCCGACGACCCCCGGTTGACCGCCCGCAACCTGCGCGACGGCAGCCTGGCCATCCGGCAGCCGCTGCGGGTGGTCGTGGACAGCTCGGGGCGTACCCCGGCGGACGCCCAGGTCCGCGACGGCGCCGCGCGGACGTGGATCGCGACGGCCGACGAGGTCGGCGCCGACCCGGACGGCCGGGTCGACCTGTCGGCGCTGCTCGCGGCGCTGCACCAGCGCGGGGTCCGCGCGGTGCTGCTGGAGGGCGGCCCCCGACTGGCCGGCGCGTTCCTGCGGGCCGGCCTGATCGACAAGATCGTCGGGTACGTGGCGCCCCGGTTGCTCGGCGCCGGACCGACCGCCCTGGTCGACGCGGGAGTGACCACCATCGCCGAGGCCATCGATCTGGAGTTCGTCGACGTTACGCAGGTCGGTCCGGATCTCCGGATCACCGCTTTGCCCCGCAAAAGGGAGGGCTGACATGTTCACCGGCATTATCGAGGAGTTGGGCGACATCGTCCGGGTCACGGCCACGGCGGGTGATTCCGCGCGTGTCGCCGTGCGCGGTCCGCTCGTCACGTCCGACGCCCGGCACGGCGACTCCATCGCCGTCAACGGCGTCTGCCTGACCGTCGTGGACGTCACCGACGGGGTCTTCACCGCCGACGTGATGGGCGAGACGCTGCGCCGCTCCGCGCTGGGCGCGTTGAACGTCGGCGACCCGGTCAACCTGGAGCGGGCCGCCGCCCTCGGCAGCCGGCTCGGCGGGCACCTGGTGCAGGGCCACGTCGACGGCGTCGGCGAGCTGATCTCCCGGGAGCCGGCCGAGCAGTGGGAGACCGTCCGGTTCCGCCTGCCCGCCGCGCTGTCGCGGTACGTGGTGGAGAAGGGCTCGATCACCATCGACGGCGTCTCGCTGACCGTGGCCGAGGTGGGCGCGGACGAGTTCGCCGTCGGGTTGATCCCGACCACGCTCGCGCTGACCACGCTCGGCGCCAAGGGTGTCGGCGACCCGGTCAACCTGGAGGTCGACGTGCTGGCCAAGTACGTCGAGCGGCTGCTCGGCGACCGGCTGACCGACGCTCGCCCGATGGCCTCGACCCTGGGCGAGGTGGCCTGATGGGTCCGCTCAGCTGGCTGCTGGACGCCCAGGTGCAGGTGGCCGGCTCGCCGGTGCTGCTCCGGGAGATCGTCGGCAACGCCTTCGGGCTGGTCTCCGCGCTGCTCGGGCTGCGCCGGCTGGTCTGGGCGTGGCCGGTCGGCATGGTCGGTAACGCGCTGCTCCTCACCGTCTTCCTCGGCGGGGTGTTCGCCACCCCGCAGGAGCACGACCTGTACGGGCAGGCCGGCCGGCAGGTGTTCTTCTTCGCGGTCAGCGTCTACGGCTGGTGGCGCTGGCAGTCGAACCGTCGCGCCGACGCCGGTCAGGCGGCGGTCGTCCCGCGCTGGGCCACCGGGCGGGAGCGGCTGATGCTGCTGCTGGCCGCGGTGGTCGGCACCGCCGCGGCGTACCCGGTGCTCAAGGCACTGGGCTCCTGGGGTCCGCTGCCCGACGCCTGGATCCTCACCGGCAGCCTGCTGGCCACCTACGGCATGGCTCGTGGCTGGGTGGAGTTCTGGCTGCTGTGGATCGCGGTGGACGCCGTCGGCGTGCCGCTGCTGCTGCGTGGCGGCTTCTATCCGTCGGCGGTCATGTACCTGGTCTACGGCGCCATCTGCGCCTGGGGCTTCGCCGCCTGGTGGCGCACCTCGCGCGCCACCCGACCGGCCCCGGTCCGTCCCACCTACACGGAGGCCGTCGCATGAGCGAGCGGAGCGAGCGAATCAGCAGGTTCAGCGCCGTGGTGGGTCATGACGCCATGGAACGAAGTGGAGTGGCGGCATGACCAGTTTTGGGAGCATCGAGCAGGCGATCGCGGAGATCGCCGCCGGCCGGCCGGTCGTCGTGGTCGACGACGCCGACCGGGAGAACGAGGGCGACCTGATCTTCGCGGCCGAGCTGGCCACGCCGGAGCTGATGGCGTTCATGGTGCGCTACACCTCCGGGTACGTCTGCGTGGCGTTGACCGAGAGCGAGGCCGACCGCCTCGACCTGCCGCCGATGCACCACACCAACCAGGACCGGCGGGGCACCGCCTACACGGTGACCGTGGACGCCCGGGAGGGGGTCAGCACCGGCATCTCGGCGGCCGACCGCGCGCACACCAGTCGGCTGCTCGCCTCGGCGGCGACCGACCCGACCGACCTGTCCCGGCCCGGACACGTGGTGCCGCTGCGCGCCCGCGAGGGCGGGGTGCTGCGGCGACCCGGGCACACCGAGGCGGGGATCGACCTGACCCGGCTCGCCGGTCTGCGCCCGGCGGGCGTGCTCTGCGAGCTGGTCAACGACGACGGCACCATGATGCGGGTGCCGGACCTGGAGAAGTTCTGCGCCGAGCACGGCCTCGCGCTGATCACCATCGCCGACCTGGTCGCCTACCGGCGGCGTACCGAGAAGCAGGTCGAACTGGTCGCGGACGCCCGGATGCCCACCCGGCACGGGGTGTTCCGGGCGCTCGGCTACCGTGCCGAGCACGATCCGGCCGAACACGTCGCCCTGGTGCTGGGTGACCTCGGCGACGGCCAGGACGTGCTGGTCCGGGTGCACTCGGAGTGCCTGACCGGGGACGTGTTCGGCTCGCTGCGCTGCGACTGCGGGCCGCAGTTGGACGCCGCGTTGGCCCGGGTCGGCCGCGAGGGCCGGGGCGTGGTTCTCTACGTCCGCGGACACGAGGGGCGCGGCATCGGGCTGTTGCACAAGCTGCAGGCGTACCAGTTGCAGGACGCCGGCCGCGACACCGTCGACGCCAACCTCGACCTGGGCCTGCCGGCCGACGCCCGCGACTACGGCACCGGCGCCCAGATCCTCTACGACCTCGGCGTGCGCTCGATGCGCCTGCTGACGAACAACCCGGCCAAGCGGGCCGGGTTGGAGGGGTACGGGCTGACCATCACCGGCCGGGAGGGGCTGCCGGCCGGCGCGCACCCGGAGAACCTGCGCTACCTGCGCACCAAGCGGGACCGGATGGGTCACCTGCTGGACGAGTTGGACGAGGTGTCCGAGGCGCCGCTGGGGCGCCCGGTCGCCAACGACGAGATCGGAGCATGACGATGGCGGGTTTCGGTGAGCCGGGAGTCGACGCGGTGGACGCCGCGGGGCTGACCGTCGGGATCGTGGCCGCCCGGTGGCACGGTGACCTGACCGACCACATGCTGGAGCGGGCCGTGGCCGCCGCCGAGGCGTGCGGGGCGCGGTCGGTCGTCGCCCGGGTCGCCGGCTCGGTCGAGCTGCCGGTGGTGGCGCAGGCCCTCGCGCGTCGCTGCGACGTGGTGGTCGCGCTCGGCGTGGTGGTGCGCGGTTCCACCGCCCACTTCGACTTTGTCTGCCGCTCGGTGACCGACGGGCTGACCCGGGTGGCGCTGGACGAGGGCAAGCCGGTGGCGCACGGGGTGCTGACCGTGGAGACCATCGAGCAGGCCCGCGACCGGGCCGGTCTGCCCGGCTCGGCCGAGGACAAGGGCTGGGCCGCCACGGTGGCCGCACTCGACGCGGCGCTTGCCGTACGAACCGTCGCGGCGGGCAACGCCCAGCGGGTCGGCTTCGGCGGCTGACGTCCGTGCCGCCCCGGTCGTCTCCGGGGGCGGGCCCTCAGAGACGACCGGCCTCGATGATCCGGTGCAGGAACTGCCGGGTCCGCGGCTGGGTCGGCTCGCCGAACACCTGCTCCGGCGGGCCGCTCTCGACGACCCGCCCGGCGTCGAGGAAGCAGACCTGGTCGGCGACCTCCCGGGCGAAGCCCATCTCGTGGGTGGCCAGCACCATCGTCATGCCGTCGGCCTTCAGGTCCCGGATCATCGCCAGCACCTCGCCGACGAGTTCCGGGTCCAGCGCGGAGGTGATCTCGTCGAGCAGCATCAGTCGAGGTGAGTTCGCCAGTGCCCGGACGATCGCCACCCGCTGTTGCTGCCCGCCGGAGAGCCGATCCGGGTAGGCGTCCGCCCGGCCGCCCAGACCCACCCGGTCGAGCAACTCCCGGGCCTGCGCCTCCGCCTCCGCACGATCCCGCCGGTGTACGCGCCGCGGCGCGAGGGTGATGTTGTCCAACACGCTCAGGTGCGGGAACAGGTTGTACGCCTGGAACACCATCCCGATCCGCCGGCGGACGCGGTCCGGGTCCACCCGGGGATCGGAGATGTCCTCCCCGTCCAACTCGATGGTGCCGTCGTCGAGCTCCTCGAGGAGGTTCACACAGCGCAGCAGGGTGGACTTACCCGAGCCGGAGGCGCCGATCAGCGCGACCACCTGATGCTCGGCGACCGTCAGGTCGAGCTGGTCGAGCACGACCTGACCGCCGAACTCCTTGCGCAGGCCCCGGCACCGCAGCACCGCCATGGTCAGCCTCCCGACTGTCGGCGGGCCGCCCGCAGCGTCACCCAGTCGGTGACCGCGATCAGCGGGATCGCGAGCAGCACGAAGAGCACCCCCGCCACGATGTACGGCGTGTAGTTGAAGGTCTGGGCGGTGGCGATCTGGGCGGCCCGGACCGCGTCGATCGGCCCGGCGAGCGAGACCAGCCCGACGTCCTTCTGCAACGCCACCACGTCGTTGAGCAGCGGTGGCGCCACCCGGCGGACGGCCTGCGGCAGGACCACGTGCCGCATGGTCTGCCGGTAGGTCAGGCCCAGCGAACGGGCCGCGGCGAGCTGGCTGGGATGCACCGACTCGATGCCGGCCCGGAACACCTCGGCGAGATATCCGCCGTAGGTGAGGACCAGGGCGAGCCCGCCGAGCACCAGCGCCGGCGGCATGCCCTGTAGGCGCAGGCCGGGCACACCGAGGGTGAGCACGTACAGCACGATGATCAGCGGCAGACCGCGGAAGGTGTAGGTGTATCCGGCGGCCAGCGCCCGGACCGGAAAGAAGATCGGGCCGCGCAACGTCCGCAGCACCGCGATCACCAGCCCGAGCGCCAGCGCGCCGACGGCACAGCAGACCAGCAGTCGGACGTTGAGCCAGAGCCCGCCCAGCACCGCCGGCAGCGCGTCGGCGGCGATCGCCGGGTCCAGGAACGACTGCCGGACCCGGTCCCAGCCGGGCGCGCCGGTCAGCGCGACGACCAGCAGCGTGCCGAGCGCCGCCGTGGAGCAGGCCGCGACCAGCACGCTGTAGACGGTCTGCCGATGCCGGTACGCCGACCGCCGGCGCTGCGCCTCGGAGGGAACGTGTTCGAGCAGGGTCACCGCAGCTCGGCCGCCCCCGCGACCTGCGCGAGCCACTTCTCCTCCAGCTGCTTGAGCGTGCCCGCCTCGGTGAGCTGACCGACCGCGCCGGTGACGCAGGGGGTCAGTGGCGAGTTCTTGTCCAGCAGCAACCCGAAGGCCTCGGGCGCGCCGACCTGCGGCACCTGCCCGACGATCGTCGCGTCGGTGATCTCCGCGCCGGTGATGTAGAAGGCGGTCGGCAGGTCCACCACCAGACCGTCGATCTGCCCGTTCTGCAGGGCCTTCTTGGCGTCGTCGTTGCTGTTGTAGACCTGGGGTTTGCTGGCGGGCTTGAGCACGTCGACGATCGCCTGGTGGCTGGTGGTGCCGACCTGGGCGCCGAGTCGGGCGTCACGGAGTTCCGCCAACGACTTCCGGCCGGCGATCTTGGACGACTTCAACGCGATCACGGTCTGCCGGACCAGGTAGTACGGCGCGGAGAAGTCGACCGCCCGCTTGCGCTCGTCGGTGATGGAGACCTGGTTGATGTCGAAGTCGAAGGCCTTCGGCCCGGGTGCGATGGCGGTGTCGAACTTGACCCGGGTCCAGGAGACGTCCGCGCGGGCGTAGCCGAGCTTCTCGGCCACCGCGTACGCGACGGCGGATTCGAAGCCCTCGCCGTTGTCCGGCTTGTCCTTGACGAACCACGGCTCGTACGCGGGCTGGTCGGTGGCGATGGTGAGCTTGCCCGGCGTCCGCGTGGGCAGGCTGTCCTTGGCGCAGGACGGCGCGGTGACAGTGGGGGTCGGCTCCTTCTGTGGCGCGCATCCGGCGGTGGCGACGACGGCGGCACCGGCGAGGGTGAGCGCGAGGAGACGTGAGCTGCTGGCCATGGCCGACAGCGTAGAGGTATCGACCAGTCTGCTTGGGGTTTTACCCCACCGTGTTGATAGGGAATTGTCCGCTTGCTGGATTTCGGCGGACCCGGACGTGGGGTGCCGCCCCGGTGGCTGGAAGAATCGTCCACCGTGAAGACGTTCGAGGAGTTGTTCGCCGAGCTGCAGGCCAAGGCCGCCGCCGGCACCCCGGGCTCGGGCACCGTCGCCGCCCTGGAGAAGGGCGTGCACTTCATCGGCAAGAAGGTCGTCGAGGAGGCGGCCGAGTCGTGGATGGCCGCCGAGCACGAGGGGCCGGAACGCACCGCCGAGGAGATCTCCCAACTGCTCTACCAGGTCCAGGTGCTCATGCTCGCCAGTGGTCTCGACCTCAAGGACGTCTACCGACATCTGTGAGTGCATCCCCACCCGTTGATCGCCATCCGGATCGAAGGAGCACTCCCGTCATGCTGCGTGTCGCCATTCCCAACAAGGGCACCCTGGCCGAGCCGGCCGCCCAGATGCTGCGTGAGGCGGGCTACCGCCAGCGCACCGACCCCAAGGACCTCGTCTGCCGCGACGAGGCCAACGACGTCGAATTCTTCTACCTGCGCCCCAAGGACATCGCCACCTACGTCGGGTCCGGTGACCTCGACCTCGGGATCACCGGCCGGGACCTGCTGATCGACTCGGCCGCGCCGGCGGAGGAGGTCGTCGACCTCGCCTTCGGTCAGGCCACCTTCCGCTTCGCCGCCCGCCCCGACGACATCGCCTCGGTGCAGGACCTGGGCGGGCACCGGATCGCCACCGCGTACCCCGGGCTGGTCGAGCGGCACCTCGGCGAGGTGGGCGTCAAGGCCGACGTGATCCGCCTCGACGGCGCGGTGGAGAACGCCGTACGCCTCGGCGTCGCCGACGTGATCGCGGACGTCGTGGAGACCGGCGCCACCCTGCGTCAGGCGGGCCTCGTGGTGTTCGGTGAGCCGCTGCTGCGCTCCTCGGCGGTGCTGGTCCGCCGCGCCGCCGCGCCGGCCCACCCGCAGGCCGCGCAGCTGCTGCGTCGCCTGCACGGTGTGCTGGTCGCCCGCCGCTACGTGATGCTCGCCTACGACGTGCCGGCGGGTCTGCTGGAACGGGCCAGCGGGCTCACCCCCGGCATCGAGTCGCCCACGGTGTCGCCGCTGCACCGCGAGGGCTGGGTGGCGGTGCAGGCGATGGTGCTCCGCGACGACGTCCACCGCATCATGGACGAGCTGTACGAGCTGGGCGCCCGCGCCATCCTCGTCACCAACATCCACGCCTGTCGCCTCTGACCGTCGGCATCCACCGCTCGACCCCGGCGGTTGATCAACTCGGTTTCGCTAAGCGGGGGTGTCCGAATGCCTGGGACACCCCCGCTTCGCCGATGCCGAGTGGATCTGTCATTCGCGCCGCCGCGGGGTTCGAGGCGGTGGTGTCGACGCCCGTGGTGGACGCCCGGCCCGCGCAAGGTCGCGCTCGATCATTGATGTAGTGGCCTCCAGCGCCACCGAGGCCACTACATCCCGGATCAAGCGCGATCTTGCGCGGGGCGGTGTGGCTTGCGCGGGGCGGTGCGGCTTGCGCGGGCGGTGTGGATTGCGCGGGGCGGCGCGGCTTGCGCGGGGCGGTGCGGGCTGAGCGGTGGCTCGGCGGGTGGTGCGCTCGACGGGCGGGTGCGGATGGCAGACTGGTGGGGTGAGTGACACCGAACTGGTCCACCTGAAGCCCCGTCGCATCCGCGTGGTCTGCTGGTCGGCGGCGGTCGCGCTGGTGGTCGTGTTCGGCCTGGTCGCCACCTCGCTGAGCGGGCCGACCGGCGACGGTTACGGCAGCTTCCAACGTGGCGACCAGATCGCCATGATCGGCCTGGGCATCTTCGGCGCGCTGGGCTTCCTGCTGTTCACCCGTCCGCGGGTGGAGGCCGACGCTCGCGGCATTCGGGTCCGCAACGTCATCAGCTCCTACGAGCTGCCCTGGGAGGTTGTCCGGGGAGTCCGTTTCGACCGGGGCGCGCCGTGGGCCAGCCTGGAGCTGCACGACGACGATCTCCTGCCGATGGTCGCCCTGCAGGCCGCCGACAAGGAGTTGGCCGTGGACGGGGTCCGCGCGCTGCGGCGACTGCACGAGGCGCACCAGGCCCGTCTCGCCGAGCGTGCCAGCGGCCGCTGAGCCGACCCCCAGCTGTCCAAGATCCGAGCAACAACACCGAAACTGCTGCCTCACGCCCGCCGGAGGCAGCACTATCGCCGATGTTGCGCGGATCTTGACGCGCCGTGCGCCGTGCGCCGTGCGCGGGCAGGGCGGGTCGAGCTCCCGACGCGCCCCGGGGCGGGGCCGAGCATCCGCCGCACACACGGGGAGCGGCGGGGCTGAGCGCCCGCCGCGCGCCGGCAGGGCGGGGTCGACCGTCCGGGAGCGCGGCGGGTAGGCCCAGCGTGGCGGGGGTGTGCCCGGTTTGAGGCCAGCCGGGGCGCGGGTGTAGTGTTATCGAGTCGACCGGGCTGTCTCCGCATGCGAGCAGGCAGCCTTGAAAGCGGAGCGCCTGCTCCCACCCGAGTCGCCGCTACGGTGGCCGGGTCCGGTCACCGGTTCCGGGCACGTCCCGGCACCGGACGTGTGATCCTGTGATCGCACCGACCGGTCGAGCGGGCCCTGGCATGCGCCGGGGCCTTCTGCTTTCCAGGTCGGTTCCCGCCTGGGAGCCGCCGGGGTCGGTACCTGAGCAGAAACGACTCGAGGAGGCCCCATCAGCGTCGAACCACGCGTGAACGAGCAGATCCGGGCACGTGAGGTCCGACTGGTCGGCCCCGAGGGTGAGCAGGTGGGCATCGTCCCGCTGGAGCGCGCCCTTCAGCTGGCCGCGGACGTCGATCTGGACCTGGTCGAGGTTGCGCCGATGGCGCGCCCGCCGGTGTGCAAGCTCATGGACTTCGGCAAGTTCAAGTATGAGAGCGCACTCAAGGCGCGCGAAGCGCGGCGTAACCAGCAGCAGACCGTCATCAAGGAAATGAAGCTTCGGCCGAAGATCGACCCGCACGACTACGAGACCAAGAAGGGTCACGTGGTGCGGTTCCTCAAGGCGGGCGACAAGGTCAAGGTGACGATCATGTTCCGTGGTCGCGAGCAGAGCCGCCCGGAGCTGGGTTACCGGCTCCTGCGCCGGCTCGAATCCGAGATCACGGACCTGGGATACGTCGAGGCCGCCCCCAAGCAGGACGGCCGAAACATGATCATGGTTCTCGCTCCGCACCGGGCCGTCAAGGCCTCCGCGGTCGCCGCCACGGCGTCCCGCGGTGCACCTCGGGACCGGGCAGCGGATGAGTCCGCCGCTCCGGAAGCCGATGAGACCGCGGCGGTCGGCGAGACCGCAGCAGCCGGTAACACCGGCCTCGCCGCCGACACCAGCGGCGAGTAACAGGGGAGAAGACGTTCCACATGCCGAAGATGAAGAGCCACACGGGTATGGGCAAGCGGGTCAAGGTGACCGGCCGTGGCAAGATCGTGGCCGAGCAGGCCGGCAAGCGCCACCTGTTGGAAGGCAAGTCTTCCACCCGTACCCGCCGGTTGACCGGCACGGTCGAGGTGGCCAAGGCTGACGTCAAGCGCATCAAGAAGCTGCTCGGCCGCTGACGCGCGCCACCTTTACGTTTTAAGGAGTTGAGATGGCACGCGTCAAGCGGGCTGTAAACGCCCAGAAGAAGCGTCGTACCCTGCTGGAGACCGCGAGCGGTTACCGCGGTCAGCGCTCCCGGCTGTACCGCAAGGCCAAGGAGCAGGTGCTGCACTCGATGCAGTACGCCTACCGGGACCGTCGCGACCGCAAGGGCGACTTCCGGCAGCTGTGGATTCAGCGGATCAACGCGGGCGCCCGGGCCAACGGGATGACCTACAACCGTCTGATCCAGGGCCTGCGTCTGGCTGGCATCGAGGTCGACCGCAAGATCCTGGCCGACATGGCTGTCAACGACGCCGCTTCCTTCGCGGCGATCGTGGAGCTGGCCCGGGCCGCGGTCACGGCCGAGGGCACCGGCGGCGCGGCGGCTCAGGCCGCCTGATCCCCACGCACCAGAGCGAGGCGTCTCCCGTGTCGGCACCGCCGTCCGGGGGGCGCCTCAATCGTGCCGGAGGAACGCACATCATGGCCTTCACCCCGCGTACCCCCAGGGTTGTCGCCGCCCGGCGGTTGCAGCGCCGGCGCGACCGCGACGCCACCGGCCGGTTCCTGGCCGAGGGACCGCAGGCGGTCCGCGAGGCCCTGGCGCGGCCGGGGGTGGTCACCGAGCTGTTCGGTACGCCCGCCGCGCTCGACCGGCACCCGGAGTTGGCCGCCACGGCGGCCCGCGCCGACGTGCCCGTCTCCGAGATCACCGACGACGCCCTCGCCGCCCTGACCGAGACCGTCGCCCCGCAGGGGCTGGTCGCGGTCTGCCAACACCTCGACGTGTCGTTGGAGCAGGCCCTCGCGAATGCGCCCCGGCTGGTGGCGGTCCTCGCCGAGATCCGCGACCCCGGCAACGCCGGCACGGTGTTGCGCACCGCCGACGCCGCCGGCGCGGGTGCGGTGATCTTCGCCGGCGACGCCGTCGACCCGTACAACGGCAAGTGCGTGCGGGCGTCGGCCGGCAGCCTCTTCCACGTCGACGTGGTCCGCGCGCCGGACCCGGTCACGGTGGTCGACGCGCTGCGCGCCGCCGGGCTGTCGATCTTCGCCACCACGGGGTACGGCGACAGCGACCTGGACGACCTGACCGACTACGGTCGGCTCGTCGGGCCCACCGCCTGGTTGTTCGGCTCGGAGGCGCACGGCCTGCCCGAGGAGTTGACCGCGGCGGCCGACGCCCGGGTGCGGGTGCCGCTGTACGGGCGCGCGGAGAGCCTCAACCTGGCTGCCGCGGCGGCGGTGTGCCTGTACGCTTCAGCGAGAGCACAGCGCTGAGGTGATCGTGCCCGGCGTGACTGACAGCAGGGGAGAGCGTCCGCCCATGAACGCGACACGGCGTTCGTTTAGCCAGCCCGCCGGTGTCGGCGGGCGGCGGGCCTGACCTGCTCCCTGCACAACTCCTACCGGCGGGCTGCGGCGAAGCCGCGCGTCCGTAGACTCGCCTAGCCGCCCCGGTGAGGGCTGGCGCCGCCGTGAGGGAGTGCCCGTACGCCATGAGCTACCGAAACGATCCGTACGACCCGAAGCAGGTCGCCCTGCTCGACCCCGCCGCCCTGGACGAGGCTGTCGCGGACGCCACGAAGGCGTTCACGGCCGCCGCCGACCCGGACGCGTTGACCGCGCTGCGCTCGGTGCACCTGGGGGACCGGTCGCCGGTCTCCCTCGCGCGCCGCGAGATCGGCGCGTTGCCGCCGGCCGCGAAGTCCGACGCCGGTAAGCGGGTCAACGAGGCCCGCCGGGCGATCGAGACCGCGTACGCCGACCGCGCCGAGGTGCTGGAGCGTGAGCAGGCCGAGCGGGTGCTGGTCGAGGAGCGGGTGGACGTCACCCTGCCCTACGACAGGCGTCCGCGGGGTGCCCGGCACCCGCTGAGCGTCCTGATGGAGTCGATCAGCGACCTGTTCGTCGGGATGGGCTACGAGGTGGCCGAGGGTCCCGAGGTCGACCTGGAGTGGGTCAACTTCGACGCGTTGAACATCCCCGCCGACCACCCGGCGCGCGGGTTGATGGACACGTTCCACATCGCGCCGGAGGGGTCCGGGCTGGTGCTGCGGACGCACACCTCCACGGTGCAGACCCGCACCATGCTCAGTCGGAAGCCACCGATCTACGTGATCGTGCCCGGCCGCGTCTACCGCACCGACGAGATCGACGCCACCCACAGCCCGGTGTTCCACCAGGCCGAGGGCCTGGTCGTCGACAAGGGCATCACGATGGCGCACCTGCGGGGCACCCTCGACCACTTCGCCCGGGCGATGTTCGGTCCGGAGGCGAAGACCCGGTGGCGGCCGCACTACTTCCCGTTCACCGAGCCGTCGGCAGAGTTCGACGTGTGGTTCCCGGAGCACCGCGACGGCCCGCAGTGGGTCGAGTGGGGTGGCTGCGGGATGGTCAACCCGCGGGTGCTGCGCGCCTGCGGCGTCGACCCGGAGGTCTACTCCGGCTTCGCGTTCGGGATGGGCATCGACCGGACCCTGATGGTCCGGCACGGGGTCAGCGACATCCGCCATCTCTTCGAGGGCGACGTGCGGTTCAGCCGCGCGCTCGGGACCGGGGCGTAGGCGATGCGGGTACGAGACACGGGAACGGTGGTCTGACGTCATGCGAGTTTCTGTCAGTTGGCTCCGGGAGTACGTCGATCTCCCCGCCGACCTGCCCACCGGTGACCTGGAGCAGGCCCTGGTCGACCTCGGCATCGAGGTCGAGTCCGTGGTGGACCTGGCCGGGGCGGTCACCGGTCAGCTCGTCGTCGGCGAGGTGCGGGAGATCGAGGAGCTCACCGGCTTCAAGAAGCCAATCCGCTTCTGCCGGGTCGACGTGGGTGCCGCCAACGGCACCGGCGAGCCGCAGGAGATCGTCTGCGGGGCGCGCAACTTCGCCGTCGGTGACCGGGTCGTGGTGATCCTGCCCGGCGGTGTGCTGCCCGGCGGCTTCGCGATCGGCGCCCGCAAGACGTACGGGCACAACTCGGCGGGCATGATCTGCTCGGCGAAGGAGCTGGGTCTGGGCGACGACCACTCCGGCATCATCGTGCTGGGGCCGGAGGTGACGGCCAAGCCGGGCGACGACGCGCGCCCGGTGGTCGGCCTCGACGATGTCGTGTTCGACCTGGAGATCACCCCCGACCGGGGGTACGCGCTGAGCCTGCGCGGCCTGGCCCGGGAGCTGTCGCACGCCTTCGACGTGCCGCTGCACGACCCGGCCCTGACGCCGGCGCCGGGCGGCACCGAGACGCCGGCGTACCCGGTGGAGGTTCGCGACACGGTCGGCTGCGACCGGTACACCGCCCGCCTGGTCCGCGGCGTCGACCCGAACGCGCCCACACCGTCCTGGATGGCCCAGCGGCTGGTCACCGCCGGCATCCGCAGCATCTCGCTGCCGGTCGACATCACCAACTACGTGATGCTGGAGCTGGGCCAGCCGATGCACGCCTTCGACGCCGACCGGATCGTCGGGCCGCTGGTCGTCCGTCGCGCGGAGGCGGGGGAGAAGCTGACCACCCTGGACGGCGTCCACCGGGTGCTGACGGCCGACGACATGGTGATCTGCGACGACACCGGGCCGATCTCCCTCGCGGCGGTGATGGGCGGCGAGACCAGCGAGGTCGTCGCCGGCACCACCACCGTGCTGTTCGAGGCCGCGCACTGGGACCCGGCGATGGTCGGGCGTACGGCTCGCCGGCACAAGCTGTTCAGCGAGGCCGCGAAGCGCTGGGAGCGGGGCGTCGACCCGGCCGTGGCGCTCGTCGCGCTGGAGCGTGCCGTGCGGCTGCTCACCGAGCACGGCGGGGGCACCCCGAGCGCGGAGATCCTGGACATCGACCACGTCCGGCCGCGTACCCCGATCACGCTGCCGGCGGACCTGCCGACCCGGCGGGTCGGAGTCGAGTACCCGCCGGCGCGGGTGGTGGCCCTGCTGGAGCGGGTGGGCTGCACCGTCGCGCAGGGCGACGACCGGTTGCTCGAGGACCCGGGCGCACTCGGTCTGGCCAGCGGCGCCGGGACGGCGCTGAGCGTCACCCCGCCGACCTGGCGGCCCGACCTGACCGACCCGGCCGACCTGGTCGAGGAGGTGGTCCGCCTCGACGGGTACGACAAGGTGCCGTCGGTGCTGCCGACCGCGCCCCCCGGCCGCGGCCTGACCCCGCGGCAGCGTCGCCGCCGCGCAGTCGCCGGGTCCCTCGCCGAGCGGGGGTACGTGGAGGTGCTCGCGCACCCGTTCGTGTCGCCGGAACTGGCCGACCAGCTCGGCCTGCCCGCCGACGACGCGCGCCGGCCCGCCGTGCGACTGGCCAACCCGCTGTCCGAGGAGGAGCCGCTGCTGCGCACCACGCTGCTCGGCCCGCTGCTCGGCATCCTCAAGCGCAACCTCGGCCGGGGTCACCGCGACCTCGCCCTCTACGAGATCGGCGCGGTCTTCCACCCGCGCGTCGGTGCCGGCAGCCCGCCGGAGATGGGCGTGGACCGGCGTCCCACCGACGCGGAGTTCGCCGCCGCCGACGCGGTGGTGCCGGCGCAGCCGGTGCACGTCGCGGTGGTGCTCGCCGGCGACCTTGACCCGACCGGCTGGTGGGGTGCGGGTCGACCGGCCGGCTGGGCGGACGCGATCGAGGCGGCCCGGGACGTGCTGGCCGCCGCCGGGATCCCCGACGAGCGGGTCGAGGTGCGCGCGGCCGAGTACGCGCCGTGGCACCCCGGCCGCTGCGCCGAACTGCGGGTCGACGACACGGTCGTCGGGCACGCCGGTGAGCTGCACCCGGTGGTGGTCGCGGCCCTGGAACTGCCCCGGCGCACCTGCGCGATGGAGCTGGACCTCGACACGCTGCCGCCGACCCCGGTGACGCCCGCGCCGACGGTGTCCGGCTTCCCGCCGGCGCTCATCGACGTGGCCCTGGTCGTGGACGACTCGGTGCCGGCGGAGCAGGTGCGCCGAGCGCTGGAGGCGGGCGCCGGTGAACTGCTGGAGGACGTGCGGCTGTTCGACGTCTACTCCGGGACGCAGCTCGGTGAGGGGCGCCGGTCGTTGGCGTACAAGCTGACCTTCCGGGCGCCGGACCGGACGCTGACCGTCGAGGAGGCGGTCGCGGCACGGGACGCGGCGGTCGCCGTCGCGGCGGAACGCCTCGGCGCGACCCTGCGCGGCGCGTAAGAGACGTGACGTGCCTCCTCCTGCCCACGGCGGGAGGAGGCACGTCAGTCGTCGCTTGATTCCAGGTTGCCGAGCTTCCGCAGACCCGCCAGATCGCGGACGGTGATCCGGCGGTAATCGGTGTCGACCAGCCCGTCTGTCCGTAGCTCGCGCAGCGCCTTCTGGATGGAGGTCTCGGAGGCTCCGCAGATAGTGGCCAGGTCGGGTTGCGTGAGTCGGACGTCGATGATGATGCCGTCGGGTCCTTGCCGACCGTGGGTGCGGCACAGTTCCGCGACTACGCGCGCGACACGCAGTTTCACCGAGTACGAGGTGAAGTCGATCCGCCGTCGATTGGACCAGCGCAGCCGGTCGGACACCATCGCGGCGAGTTCGAGGGCGGCGTCGGGATGTTCCTTCAGGAACCGTTTGAACCGGTCCGGCTGGATCACGCTGTATCTCGCGGGTCCGCAGGTCGTGACGGTCGCCGAGCGGGGCGCGTTGTTCAGCGCGGACATCTCGCCCACGAGATCACCGCCCACCCGGAGCGACAGCAGGGCGGACCGACCGTCCGGCAGGGACGCCGTCACCTTTGTCAGGCCCTCTTCGAGGAGCACCAGGTGGGATTCCCGTGTGCCCTCGTGGATCACAATCTGGCCGGCGGGAACCTGACGACGGACGCCCAGCCCCAGTAGCGTCATCCGGACTGGAGGCGCGAGCCGTTGCAGAAACGTGCCGTAGGGCCACTCGCCGCCGGACAGCTCACGGGGTCGTCGCATCTGCGGCCTCAGCCTCCTTGTCCACTGACAGCCGCCGAAGCGTAGCCGTTCCTGTGCGCAGCGCGACGCCCCTGTCGTGGTGACGATTTCCACCAGCAGGCGGATGGCCATCAACACCAGGACAGCCGTCGGTGACCATTCGAGGGCTAGCACCAGCTCAAACAGATTCGTCCTCATGCGACAAGGACACCGTCCGAGCGTGTAGCTGACTCCCGAACAGAACGGGATGACCGATTTTCGACAGCCCGAGACGATGCCGTACTTCTACGGGATCCCGATCAGTCCCCGGCGGTTCGATGGCTCCTGCGGTGCTCGCTCGTTGGGGCGAGCCGGGTGACGAAGGGCGGGAGCTTGATGCAACATCCCGAGCGACGACTGTTGATCTCCGTAGATATGGAACGGTACAGCCGACGCGGCAACCTGCAGCAGTATGAGGCGCAACGGCAT
Source organism: Micromonospora sp. NPDC049204 (assembly GCF_040647935.1). NCBI lineage: Bacteria > Bacillati > Actinomycetota > Actinomycetes > Micromonosporales > Micromonosporaceae > Micromonospora > Micromonospora sp. NPDC049204. Next base: position 74,626 of record NZ_JBEZDC010000022.1, read on the forward strand.
TTCCGAGAGTTACTGCACGAGGCCGCCGGTGCCGTCGGCCTGGACCGCGTGGCATGGACTACTCAACAGGCGGGCGACGGCGAGCTGGCAATCGTGCCCCGCGAGGTGTCCGAGTCCCGAGTCATCGGTAGGTTCGTGCCGGAGTTGAACCGGCGGCTGCGCAACTACAACAGCAGCCGCCTCCCCGTTGCCCGAATCCGACTCCGGGTAGCCGTGCACCAGGGTTTGGTGCACCTGGACGGTGCGAACGGCTTCCCCGGCAACGCCGTCATTTTCGTCTGTCGCCTGTGCGAGGCCGATCCCGTGAAGAAAGCTTTGGCAGCATTTCCCGAGGCTGGGGTGGCGCTCATCGTCTCGACCGAGATCTTTCGGGACGTGGTCAGCGAGTATCCGGAAGAGATGCGACCCGAGCGTTTCGTGCGGGTCGAGGTGGCTCATCCGGACAAGGAATTCCGCGAGTACGCCTGGCTCTGTGTGGTGGACGAGGATCTCAGCGGAACCCCGGTCCCGGGCGTCGTGCCGACCATTGAGGGAGGCCCTGCTGAGGCTGCGGAGAAGCCGACGGACAGCGCGGAGGCGAAGGTAGCGAACAACGCGGCAGGGTCGGGTGGGATTCGCACCGGCGACATCCGCGTCAAGGGGCCGAACGCGATCGGCCAGGGTGCGACGGCTATCGGCTCGGTCGGCCGCGACGCGAACTTCGGCACGAGGCGAGGCATCCCCGGATGATCGGTCAGCACTCCCCTGCCTCCGCTGGCACTGAGCGGGATCTGGAGAGCCTTCTACTTGAGGTGTCGGATGAGCGCTCTGTCGATGGCCCGCTCGCCGACCCCGGCGATGGTGTGCTCGACGGGTCGCGGGACGGATCAACAGTCACGGGCTCGGTCGATGGCGAGGATGAGCTGGGTTCGGCGGAGGTGCCACTCGGGGAGCCGCCGGAGGAGGAGGCGGATGATCCTGAAGACCTGCTTGACCCTGCGGACGTGCTGCGTCGGCTGGCCGGCCTGCTGGGTGGCTCGGGCGGCATCGATGTCGGCGATGTTCAGGTGCAGGGGCAGAACGCTACCGGTCACGGTGCCGTCGCGATCGGGACGGTCAACCTCACCACCGCCCGATCCGACGGCGCTGGGCGCGTCTGGTTCGAAACACTGGCCGAGGCCAGCATCCGCGAAACTGCCAGCGGGTACGCGTCCACGCCCAGTGACCAGCGACTCGACCACTATCTCCAGCACCAGCACCTGGTCTGTCTCTCCGGTTCGGTCGGGAGTGGACGGTTTACTTCGGCCACCCTGGCGGTGGCCCGCAGGCACGGGTTCGACCGGGTCGGTGTGCTCGGTGGCGTCGATCAGTTGTCCGATCTGCTCGGCGCGGGGGCATCGTTGCCCGCAGGGCACGGCTACGTGGTCGAACTGAGCGAGGGGGTTCTCCGCGCGGTCGACGGATTCACACTTGTGGCTCTGGCCGCCAGGGCCGCGACCTCGAGCACGACGGTGGTCCTGGTCGGTGACTTCTCCCAGCGGAAGCGCGACTTCGCCAGCCACGTCGTGGAACATCGCCCGGCCCCGGCAGCCGAGGTGTTTCGGGCGCAACTTCGCCATCAGCTCAGAGGGCAGTGTGTCGGCTGGTGCACGGACACCTGCCACGGGCGCTGCCTGGAGCGGTATGTGGATCTGGACTGTGTCGGACACCCACTGTTGTCTACCTACCTGGCCGGAGAGCCTCGGCCCAGCGAGGTCCTGAAGATCGTCGAGACGATCGCTGCCACTGCTCCCAAGGCTGGCGCCCTGGCCGAGCGACTGGAGCAGTTTCTGCCGCTTCAACTTCGGGAGCGCGCCGTCGAGATCCTCGACGTGCCACGCGGCGGCGAGGAGATCGACGGGTTCACCAATGATGAGGTACGAGCCTTCCGCCTCTCCTGCGCCGTGCTTGCCGGACAGTCCGTGGCCGAGATACACGAGGCAGCTCAACGCCTGGCCCGACTGGACTTCCACGAGGTGACGTCGTTCGACGCACCTCTCCGTGGGTCGGCGATCGACGCGCTGTTGGGGCCGACACTGAGCCAAGCCGTCGCGCGGGTGCCCGACGCTCGTGTGCCGGGCGGGTGCCGGATCGACTTTCCGGCGGGTACCGAGTCGGTCCGGTCGGCAATGCTGGAAGTCGCGTGGACTGACTGGTGGTCGCCCAGACAACTCCTCGACTGGCTCGCAGACCTGATCCGAGGAAACCTTCCGCCGGTCCGGCAGGCCGCCGCCGGGGCCATCGGGTGGTCGGCGACGCGCGACGTGCAGGCGGCCCTCGACACGGTGGGGGAATTGGCCCGGGAACGGCGGGCAGGGGTCCGACAAGCGGCAGCGATCGTGCTGGTCGCCATGGCCATGCAGCCGGAGTTGCGCCATCGGGTCCGTGCCGAGCTCGATCAGTGGGCCGCTGGACCGGCAGCGCACCTACAGGACACCGTGGCGCGCGCGTACAGCCTCGGGTTGGCCAGGCTCTGGCCGGATATGGCGTTGGCGCAGTTACGCCAGGTGGCGAAGGCTCGGATGCAGCGGCGGAACAACTCCGTCGTCCGAGGGCTGGTCGAGGTATATCAAAACGGTCATGCTGCGAGCGTCGTGCCGGCGCTGGTGGATTGGACCGCGTCTGTCGACACCGAGGTGCCTCTCCACGCCGCGCGGACTCTCCGGGTGCTCGCGGATCGCTGGGCGGAACCGCCCAGCGAGCACTGGCCGGAGCTGCTGCATCTGGTCGATCGAAGAACGATCCGTTTGGTCGACCTGGCCGTGCTCTGGGCGGTCGCCCTCAGCCTGCCGCGGACGGCGTATCGCTCGTGGCGGACCCTCGGCTTCTGGCTGGACCGGGCGGACCGGCAGCCAGCCGTCGCCGGCCACTGCCTGGAGCTCGTGCGTCACGTGATCGCTGGGCAGCCTGCGCTGCGCCATCGCCTGGAGCATCAGCTCCATCACGTATGGCGTCCCGTGATGCCCCACAACGACCTGCTCGATGACGTACAACGCCTGATCGATGAGGAGACGCGATGACCATGGGTCCCGCCGGTCGTCCCGGCGCGAAACCATTCGTACCCACGCAGACGGAACGCCGCCGTTGGTGGCATGCCCTCTTTCCGCCGGCTGAACTCCCTCTTCCTCCCACCCCGCCACCGCCGATCGTCCCCGCCACGGTGACGTTCCGTCAGGATGTCCCGACGCCGATCCTGGTGCCGGCAAAGGGGGACGCCTTCGACTTCCGCCTGCACGCCGCTTTGAACTGGACTGCGCAGAACATGACCTACGAGGAGCTTCGGCTCCGCGCCGAGCGCTATCTGGGCTGGGCTGCCGGGATCGTCCGGGAACGGGCAGTGGACCTGGCTCGTGAACACGAGCCTCACCGTTCGCACGACCTCGAGCGTGCGTTGAACAAAATCTTCGGTGGACAACGCTGGCCGCGCGAGGGCACCTTGCCGTCCTTCGGTGTGCTCATTCGGGTCAGCCCGGACGAGCGTGTCCGGGAGCGGCTCCGGCCGTACTGGGAGGATCGGATCCGGCTCGAGTGCGATCACGAGTTGCAGAAGATCAGGGCAACCCAGGCGGACGCACTGACTCGTCGATGGTGCGCGGTGCTGCAGGGTCTTGAGGGCGATCCGGTGACCTCGCATGCGGCGCGGTTGACGGGTGAGCAGTTCGCCGAGGTGTTCCGCCGGTACGTGGAGGAACGTCGGGAGAGCGTCCCTGACCTCGTCAAACTGCTCCGTGAGGCGGTGCGTGGACACGGCGATCTCGGTATGGGGCCGAGCGAATACACCGAGGCATGGGATGCGGCTCTGAAGACGTATGAGCGTCAGCACGGCTTGTCCGAGGGGGTTAACTGACACGGGTGTCCTCTGCCGGGCTCGCCTGGGCAGAGGACACCCAGCGCTTGACCGATGCGGCTATCTGTTCATTAGCATGCAGTATGCTGCATGAACTTGCACTCGTGAGTCGTCCTTGTTAATCTTCGCTGCATAGTCATGCGGAGGTGGGTATGGGGATTCGAGTCGCGGTCGCCGGTGCGAGCGGGTACGCAGGTGGTGAGTTGCTGCGTCTGATCGCCGGGCACCCGGAGTTCGACCTGGTCGCCGCCACCGCGCACAGCCAGGCCGGGCATCGTGTCGACGTGGTGCATCCGCAGCTCACCGGGCTGGACCTGGTGCTCGGCCAGACCGACCCGGCGACCCTGGCCGACGCGGACCTGGTCTTCCTGGCCCTGCCGCATGGTGAGTCGGCGGCCCTCGCGGCCCAACTCCCGGACGAGGTGCGGATCGTCGACCTGGGCGCGGATCACCGCCTCGCCGACCCGTACGCCTGGGCGCAGTACTACGGCGGCACGCACGCCGGGCAGTGGACCTACGGCCTGCCCGAGCTGCCCGGTCAGCGGGAGCTGATCTCCGGTTCCACCCGGGTGGCGAACACCGGCTGTTACGCCGCGGCGATCACCCTGGCGCTCGCGCCGCTGATCGCCGACGGTGCGGCCAGCCCCGCCGACGTGGTGGTGGTCGCCGCCTCCGGCACCTCCGGCGCCGGCCGGTCGACGAAGGCGCACCTGCTGGCCAGCGAGGTGATGGGGGACCTGTCGCCGTACCGGGTGGGCACCCACCAGCACACACCGGAGATCAAGCAGGCCACCGGCGCAACCGGTCTGTCGTTCACCCCGGTCCTGGCGCCGATGCCGCGCGGGATCCTGGCCACGGTCACGGCGGTGCCGGCGCGCGGCGTCGACCCGCAGGAGGTGCTGGCGCGGGCGTACGCCGACGCGCCGTTCGTGCACGTGCTGCCGGAGGGCCGCTGGCCGCACACCGCCGCCACGCTGGGCTCCAACTCGTGTCACCTACAGGCCACCGTCGACGTCGACTCGGGTCGCCTGATCGTGCTCAGCGCCCTGGACAACCTGGGCAAGGGCGCGGCCGGTCAGGCCGTACAGAATGCCAATCTGATGCTCGGCCTGCCGGAGACGACGGGCCTGTCGATCTGGGGGACCGCACCATGAGTGTCACCACCCCACGGGGGTTCCGGGCGGCCGGGGTCGCCGCCGGCCTCAAGGCCGGCGGTGGCGCGGACGTCGCCCTGGTGGTCAACGACGGCCCGGACGCGGGTGTGGCAGGTGTGTTCACCACCAACCGGGTCAAGGCCGCGCCGGTGCGCTGGACGCAGCAGGTCGTGCAGGGCGGCGTGGTTCGCGCCGTGGTGCTCAACTCCGGCGGTGCCAACGCCTGCACCGGCCCGGGCGGCTTCCAGGACACCCACGCCACCGCCGAGCACACCGCCGCCGCGCTGACCTCGGTGAGTCCGCGACTGATCCTCGGTGCCGGCGACGTGGCGGTCTGCTCGACCGGGTTGATCGGTGAGCGGCTGCCGATGCCGAAGCTGCTGCCGGGCGTCCGCTCGGCGATCCGCAGGCTGTCCCGGGCCGGCGGCCAGGCCGCCGCCGAGGCGATCATGACCACGGACACCAGGCCGAAGACCACGGTGGCCCCCGGTGGGGGCTGGACCGTCGGCGGCATGGCCAAGGGCTCCGGGATGCTCGCGCCGGGGATGGCCACCATGCTCTGCGTTCTCACCACCGACGCGGTGGCCGGGCCGGCGACGCTGGACGAGGCGCTGCGGGCCGCGACGCGGGTCACCTTCGACCGGGTCGACTCCGACGGCTGCATGTCCACGAACGACACGGTGTTGCTGCTGAGCAGCGGTGCGAGCGGCATCGAGCCGACGCTTGCCGAGTTGACCGCGGCCGTGACCGAGGCCTGTCACGACCTGGCCCAGCAGTTGGTGGCCGACGCCGAGGGCGCCACCAAGGAGGTCGCCATCGACGTGGTCGGCGCGGCCGACGAGGACGACGCGGTCGAGGTGGGCCGCACGGTGGCGCGCAACAACCTGGTCAAGACGGCGTTGTTCGGCAACGACCCCAACTGGGGGCGGATCCTCGCCGCGGTCGGCACCACCGCCGCCGCCTTCGACCCGGACGAGGTGGACGTGGCGGTCAACGGGGTGTGGGTGTGCCGGGGCGGTGCCGCCGCCGAGGACCGCTCGAAGGTCGACCTGACCGGGCGCAACGTGACCATCCGGATCGACCTGCACGCCGGCTCGTCGGCCGCGACGATCTGGACCAACGACCTGTCCCACGCGTACGTGCACGAGAACTCGGCGTACTCCTCATGAGTCTCAGCACCGACCTCGCCCGCGCCCAGGTCAAGGCGGAGACGCTGATCGAGGCGCTGCCCTGGCTGGCGCGCTTCTCCGGCTCGACGGTGGTGGTGAAGTACGGCGGCAACGCCATGACCGACCCCGAGTTGCAGCGGGCGTTCGCCGCCGACATGGTCTTCCTGCGGTACGCCGGTCTCAAGCCGGTGGTGGTGCACGGCGGCGGTCCGCAGATCTCGGCCATGCTGGGCCGGCTCGGCATCGCCAGTGAGTTCCGGGGCGGCCTGCGGGTGACCACCGCCGAGGCGATGGACGTGGTCCGGATGGTGCTGGTCGGGCAGGTGGGCCGCGAGCTGGTCGGGCTGATCAATTCGCACGGCCCGTACGCGGTCGGCCTCTCCGGCGAGGACGCGCGGCTGTTCACGGCGGTGCGCCGCCCGGCGTACGTGGACGGGTTGCCGGTCGACGTCGGCCAGGTCGGTGACGTCGAGTCGGTCGACGTGTCGGCGGTGACCGACCTGATCGACGCCGGTCGGATTCCGGTGATCTCCACGGTGGCGCCGGACGCGGACGGGGTGCTGCACAACCTCAACGCGGACACCGCAGCCGCGGCGCTGGCCATCGCGTTGCGGGCCCGCAAGCTGGTCGTACTCACCGACGTGGCCGGCCTGTACGCGGACTGGCCGGACACCACCAGCCTGGTCTCCGAGATCGTCGCGGATGACCTGGCCAAGCTGCTGCCCAGTCTGGAGTCGGGGATGGTGCCGAAGATGGAGGCCTGCCTGCGGGCGGTGCGTGGGGGAGTGCCCGCCGCGCACGTCGTCGACGGTCGGGTGGCGCACTCGACGTTGCTTGAGGTGTTCACCTCGGAGGGGTTCGGAACGATGGTGGTGCCGGGAGACGGGATGGTCGCGTCGTGAGCACGTTGGCGCAGCGTTGGAAGCAGTCCATGATGGACAACTACGGCACGCCGCCGCTGGCGCTGGTCTCCGGTGCCGGCGCCGTGGTGGTCGACGACGCCGGCCGCGAATACCTCGACCTGGTCGGTGGCATCGCGGTGAACGCCCTCGGTCACGCCCACCCGGCCGTGGTGGCGGCGGTGTCGAAGCAGGTCGCGACCCTCGGGCACGTGTCCAACCTCTTCGTGGCGGAGCCGCCGGTGGCCCTGGCCGAGCTGCTGTTGGCGCTCGCCGGCCGGCCGGGCCGGGTGTTCTTCGCCAACTCGGGCGCGGAGGCGAACGAGGCGGCGTTCAAGCTCTCCCGGCGCACCGGCCGCACGCACGTGGTGGCCACCCGGGGCGGCTTCCACGGCCGCACCATGGGCGCGCTCGCGTTGACCGGTCAGCCGGCCAAGGCCGACCCGTTCCGGCCGCTGCCCGGCGAAGTGACCCACGTCGACTACGGCGACGTGGCCGCCCTCGAAGCGGCGGTCACGGACGCCACCGCGATGCTGATCCTGGAGCCCATCCAGGGTGAGAACGGCGTCGTCGTCCCGCCGGCCGGCTACCTGGCCGCGGCCCGGCGGATCACCGCACGGCACGGCGCGCTGCTGGTGCTCGACGAGGTGCAGACCGGCGTGGGGCGTACCGGGCACTGGTTCGCGCACCAGGCCGAGGGCGTGGAGCCGGACGTGGTCACCCTGGCCAAGGGGCTGGGTGGCGGGCTGCCGATCGGGGCGACGCTGGCCTTCGGCCGGGCCGCCGACCTGCTCACCCCCGGCTCGCACGGCACCACCTTCGGCGGCAACCCGGTCAGCTGCGCGGCGGCGCTCGCCGTGGTGGCGACCATCGCCAACGAGGGCCTGCTCGACAACGTCAAGCGGGTCGGCGAGCGGCTGCGTCGCGGCATCGAGGCGCTGGGTCACCCGCTGATCGACGGCGTACGCGGCGCCGGGTTGCTGCTCGGCGTGACGCTCACCGCGCCCGTGGCGTCGGTGCTCGCGGAGGCGCTGCGGGAGGCCGGTTTCCTGGTCAACCCGGTGCAGCCGGGCGTGCTCCGGCTGGTCCCGCCCCTGATCCTCACCGCCGCGCAGGTGGACGCCTTCGTCGCCGCGCTGCCCGCCGCCCTGGACGCGACGGCCCCGGCGGCCGCCGGGACCGCCGGGACCGCCGGGACCGAGCCAGATCTTGGAGGGAAAGCGCCCCTCCAGGGGCCCAAATCTTCCAAGATCTCGACGCCGACCACGCCGACCACGCCGACCACCACGACCACCACGACCACCACGACCACCACGGGGACGACCGCATGACCCGGCACTTCCTGCGCGACGACGACCTCTCGCCGGCCGAGCAGTCCACCGTTCTCGACCTGGCCGCGCAGATGAAGGCGGACCGCTTCGGCCACCAGCCGCTGGCCGGTCCCCGTTCGGTGGCGGTGCTCTTCGACAAGCAGAGTCTGCGGACCAGGATCTCGTTCGACGTCGGGATCGCCGAGTTGGGCGGGCACCCGCTGGTCGTGGACACGCAGGTCACCCACTTCGGCCGGGGCGAGTCCCTGGCGGACGCGGGACGCGTGCTGTCCCGCTACGTCGCGGCCATCGTGCTGCGGACCCACGGCGACGAGCGGATCGCCGAGGTCGCGGCGGGCGCCACCGTGCCGGTGGTCAACGCGCTCACCGACGGCTTCCACCCGTGCCAGCTGCTGGCCGACCTGCTGACCATCCGGGAGCGGTGCGGCGGCACGGCCGGGCGCACCCTGACGTACGTGGGCGACGGCGCGAACAACATGGCGCAGTCGTACCTGCTGGCCGGGGCGCTGGCCGGCATGCACGTGCGGATCGCCGGGCCGGCCGGGTTCGCGCCCGATCCGGCCGTCGTGGACCAGGCGGCCCGGATCGCCGCCGACACCGGCGGGTCGGTACGGGTGCTGACCGACCCGACCGAGGCGGTACGCGATGCCGAGGTGCTGGCCACCGACACCTGGACGTCGATGGGGCAGGAGTCCGACGGGCTGGACCGGATCACCCCGTTCCTGCCGTACCAGGTCAACAAGGAACTGCTCGGTCAGGCCGCGCCGGACGCGATCGTGCTGCACTGCCTGCCGGCGCACCGTGGTGAGGAAATCACCGACGAGGTGCTCGACGGGCCGCAGAGCGCGGTCTTCGACCAGGCGGAGAACCGGCTGCACGCGCAGAAGGCGTTGCTGGCGTTCCTGCTGGAAATCGCGACCGGTGACGGCGCGACCGGTGACGCCGCGACCGGCGACACTGCGACCGGCGACACTGCGACCGGGGAGCGGCGATGACCGGGCCGTTGACCCGCGCGGCCCGGCACGCCCGGATCGTGGAGTTGATCCGTGACGGGGCGATCCGGTCGCAGACCGAGTTGGCGGACCTGCTCGCCGCCGACGGTGTCGTGGTCACCCAGGCCACCCTCTCGCGGGACCTGGAGGAGTTGGGCGCGGTCAAGGTGCGTGGCGGTGACGGACCGGCCGTCTACCTGATCCCGGAGGACGGCCAGCGACCGCTGCGCGACGCCGAGGCAGCTCCGGCGCGGCTGGTGCGGTTGCTGCGTGAGCTGCTCAACGGGGTCGACTCCAGCGGCAACATCGCGGTGCTGCGGACCCCGCCGGGCGCGGCCCAGTACCTGGCCAGCGCGTTGGACCGGGCGGGTCTGCCCGAGATCGTCGGCACCATCGCCGGCGACGACACCATCCTCGTGGTGGCCCGCGAGGCCATCGGCGGGGCCGCGCTCGGCGAGAAGCTCGCCGGTTGGGCACGCCGGGACGACACCGCCGAAGGGAACCTCCCGTCATGACCGAGCGGGTCGTGCTCGCGTACTGCGGAGGGTTGGACATCGGAGACACGTTCGACCAGTCCCTGGCCAAGGGCTTCGTGCAGCTGTGGGGGCTGCCGAGCCGGATGGCCGCCGCTCGGGACGCCCGATTGGGCGGTGGCGGACAGTGACCGGTGCGAGCGCGTACGCAGTGAGTGAGCCCCGCAGTCGCGAGGGAGAGACGAGCAGAGCAATGATGGGCGACGTGGACGACAAGAGCCTGACCGAGAACAGCGCAGCCACCAACCGGACGAGCCTGTGGGGTGGTCGTTTCGCGGGTGGCCCCGCCGAGGCGCTGGCCCGACTGTCGGTGAGCGTGCAGTTCGACTGGCGCCTGGCCCCGTACGACATCGCCGGTTCCCGGGCGCACGCCCGGGTCCTGGCCGGCGCCGGCCTGCTCGACCCGGAGGAGCTGGGCCGCATGCTGGCCGCGTTGGACGACCTGGAGGCCGCCTGCGCCTCCGGGGCGTTCCGCCCGACCATCGAGGACGAGGACGTGCACACCGCGCTGGAGCGCGGTCTGCTGGAGCGCCTCGGCAGCCTCGGTGGCAAGCTGCGCGCCGGCCGGTCCCGCAACGACCAGGTCGCCACCGACCTGCGGCTCTACCTGCGCGACCACGCCCGGGGCGTGGCCAGCCGGCTCGTCGAGCTGGCCGAGGCGCTGGTGGAGCAGGCCGAGCGGCACATCGACACGGCCGCACCCGGCATGACGCACCTCCAGCACGCCCAGCCGGTCACGTTCGGGCACTGGCTGCTCGCCCACGTGCAGCCGCTGCTGCGGGACCTGGAGCGGCTGCGCGACTGGGACCACCGGGCGGCGGTCAGCCCACTGGGCGCGGGCGCCCTCGCTGGTTCGGGGCTTCCGCTGGACCCGGTGGCCGTGGCCAAGGAGTTGGGCTTCCGGACGTCGTTCGCCAACTCCATGGACGCGGTCGCCGACCGGGACTTCGTCGCCGAGTTCCTCTTCACCACCGCCCTGATCGGCGTGCACCTGTCCCGGCTCGGCGAGGAGGTCGTGCTCTGGACCTCGCACGAGTTCGGGTGGGTGGAGCTGGACGACTCGTTCGCGACCGGGTCGTCGATCATGCCGCAGAAGAAGAACGCGGACATCGCCGAGCTGGCCCGCGGCAAGTCCGGCCGGTTGGTCGGCGGCCTGGTGACCGTGCTCACCATGCTCAAGGGCCTGCCGATGACCTACGACCGGGACATGCAGGAGGACAAGGAGCCGGCGTTCGACGCCGTCGACACCCTGGAGCTGCTGCTCCCGGCCCTGGCGGGAATGATCTCCACGATGACGGTCCGGGTGGACCGTCTCGTCGCCGCCGCCCCGGTCGGCTTCTCCCTGGCCACCGAGGTCGCCGACTGGCTGGTCCGGCGCAACGTGCCGTTCCGCGACGCGCACGAGATCACCGGTCGGCTGGTGGCGCTCTGCGCGGCCCGGGAGTGCGAGCTCAACGACGTCTCCGACGACGACCTGACCGCGATCAGCGAGCACCTCGACCCGTCGGTGCGCGACGTGCTCTCGGTCCGTTCGGCCCTCGCCGCCCGCACCACCCCCGGCTCCACCGGCCCCGGTCCGGTGGCCGACCAGCTCGCCACCGCGGCGGACCGGCTGACCACCTGGCGGGAGTGGGCCGCCGAGCGGGTCGTCCCGCGCTGAGCCGTGCCGTGGCGTCGGCGCTGGCCGCCGGCGCCGCGGCGGTTCAGGCCGTCGGGCGCTCCCGCTTCGGGAGCTTCGCCACCACCATGTCGTACGACGCGTCGACCGCCTCGGTCAACTCCTCGTCGTCGATCCCGCCGTCCAGGCGCAGCGTGTTCCACCCGGACCGGCCGATGTAGGCCATCACCTTGGCGTCGTCGGGGTGCCGGTGCAGCCACTCGTCGGCCATCTCCCGGGTCTGCCCGCACTTGATGCCGACCGTCGGCTTTCCCGCGCCGCTGCCGAGGAACGCGAAGATCCGGCTGCCCACCTTCACCACCTCGTCGCCCTCCCACGGCCGGTCCAGCCACGCTCCCGGCTTGGCCAGGCAGTACGTCAGCATCTCCGCGCGCTCCATGGGTGCCTCCTCGTCGTGCGCACAGTGTGCCCGTCCCGCGGCCGTCGCAAGCGCGCCGTGCCGATCCCGCCCGGCCCGGCCCGCTCTGGGTCCGCCCCGCCCCGCCCCGCCCCGCCCCGCCCCGTCCCGTCCCGTCCCGTCCCGCCCCGCCCCGTCCCGTCCCGTCCCGTCCCGCAAGATCGTGCTCGATCCAGGATCTAGTGGCCTCCGCCGCGGTCGAGGCCACTACTTCCGTGTTCGAGCGCGATCTTGACACGGACCAGCGCGATCTTGACACGGACCAGCGCGATCTTGGCGCGGACCAGCGCGATCTTGGCGCGGTCGAACACGGACGGGCGCGGCCGTCAGGCGCTCTGCTCGGCTGAGCGGGCGGCGACCCGCTCGTAGCGCTGCCGGGCCGCCTGCGCGCTGCCCAGGCCCAGCCCGTACGCGATCGCCTGCCAGGTCAGCCCCCGGTCGCGGGCCAGCGTCAACAGTCCGGCTTCCAGGGCGTCCAGCTCGGCGCGGACGTGCGGCAGCAGCGTCAGCGCGGCGGTGAGGTCGGCGGCGTCGATCGGCTCCTCGGCCGGTGCCCGCTCGGCTCCGCCGGCGGCCAGTGCGGTGACCAGGGCGACCGCCTCCCACGGGTCGAGCACGTACGGGTGGGCCCAGCGCCCGCGCTGGGTGTCGGTCCCGGCGTGCCGCTCGCTGATGCGTTGCAGGGCCTCGTGGGTGCGGTGGGCGCGGGCGCGGGACGGGTCCGGCGCGGTGAACAGCTCGTCCGTCGTCATGCCCCGATCCCAGTCTATCAACGAACGATTGTCAACAAACTATTGAAGCGGGGCGGTGCGGTCTTGCCGCGCCGCCCCGCCGCGGCTCAGAGCGACAGCTCGAAGCGGTGTTCGTCGGTGAGGGAGTTGCACAGTGCGTCGCAGGAGTTGCCGGTCACCACGCCGAACGCCACGCCGGGGGCGAACGGGCGCTCCGTCGCGGTCACGGCGATCCGGACCTTCTGCGTGGTCGCGTCGCAGACCACCTTCCGACTGGTCGTGCCGGTCCGCATCGTGTCCCCGATCGCCTGGGCGACCTTGACGGTCAGGTCGACCGAGGTGCGCTGCGAGCAGGTCAGGGTGATCGGGACGAAGACCGCCGCGCCGCTGGCGTCGATCTTGCCGGTGCCGCTGAGCGCGACCGCGGTCAGCGGGGCGCCGTCGACCGCGGCACCCGCCCGCAGCGGGGCGTTGGCACTGGCCGACGGGGCGAGGGCAAGCGTGGCGCCTGCCGCGGCCAGGACGATGGCGATGAGAGGTCGACGGATTCTGCGTACGTTCATGGTGGTTCCTCTCCGGATGCGCCGTCGCGCCCTGCGACGACACTCGTTACACCCGCCGGTCGTGGGGCGGGTTTCCGCGGGTGGATGACGAACGAATGAACACCGGAGGGCTTCCGGGTGCCCGGCCGGACCCGGCGGCGGGATGGTCAGGCGGAATGCTGGGTACCGTCGGAGCCATGGATCTCGTGTCGGACGACCGCTCCGCCGACGCCGGCCTGGCGACGCTGGCCGACCTGCTCGCCGGCCCGCTGCTGCCGGCCGCGCGTGGGCTGCTGGGCTGCGAGTTGCACGCGGGCGGCGTCACCGTCCGGATCACCGAGGTCGAGGCGTACGCCGGCATGGCCGGGGATCAGGCCTCGCACGCGCACCGGGGTCGCACCCCCCGCAACGCGGTGATGTTCGGGCCGGCCGGGCACGCGTACGTCTACTTCACCTACGGGATGCACTGGTGCATGAACGTGGTGACAGGTGTCGAGGGGGAGGCTTCCGCGGTCCTGCTGCGCGCCGGGCAGGTCGTCGACGGCCTGACCGAGGCTCGGGACCGTCGACCGGCCGTACGCCGGGACGTGGACCTGGCCCGTGGGCCGGCCCGGCTCTGCGCCGCGCTCGGCATCGACCGCGAGGCGTACGGGGCGTACCTGCTTAGCGACGGGCCGGTCCGGTTGCGCCCACCGACGCGGCCGGTGCCGCCGGAGACGGTGGTCGCCGGCCCGCGCGTCGGGGTGACCGGCGCGCACGACCTGCCGTGGCGGTTCTGGCTCGACGGCGATCCGACGGTCAGCGCGTATCGCCGGCACGTGCCCCGCACCCGGCGCTGATCCCGCGGGCGTGTGTCCGGCGAACGTGTCGGAGGGTGTGGCCATAATCACCGAACTGCTCATTGACGGTTCGGAGGACATCATGGCGACGCTGCTCGCGATCGGCACGGCCAAGGGGTTGTTTCTCGCCACCAGCGACGATGACCGGCGCGGTTGGGAGATCACCGGCCCGCACTTTCCGATGACCGGGGTCTACGCGGTCGCGGTCGACACCCGGCGGTCCACCCCGCGGCTGCTCGTCGGGATGACCAGCTCACACTTCGGTCCCAGCGTCGCCACCAGCGACGACCTCGGCGCCTCCTGGGACGAGCCGGACGAGGCGCCGGTCGCGTTCCCGGCCGACACCGGCGTCTCCCTCGGGCGGGTCTGGCAGTTGGTGCCGGCCGGCCCCGACCAGCCGGACGTGGTCTGGGCCGGCACCGAGCCGTCGGCGCTGTTCAGGTCCGCCGACGGTGGCCGCAGCTTCGAGCTGGTCCGTTCCCTCTGGGACCACCCGCACCGCCCGCAGTGGGACGCCGGCTTCGGCGGCCAGGCCGTGCACACCGTGCTGCCGCATCCGCGGGACCCGGCCCGGCTGCTGGTCGCGATGTCCACGGGTGGCGTCTACCGCTCGGAGGACGCCGGGGCGAGTTGGGCGCCGGGCAACACCGGCATCCGCGCCTACTTCATGCCCGACGAGTGGCCGGAGTTCGGCCAGTGCGTGCACAAGGTCGCTCGGGACGGGGCCGATCCCGAGCGGCTGTACGCGCAGAACCACCACGGCGTCTACCGTTCCGACGACGACGGCCGCACCTGGTCCTCGATCGCCGACGGGCTGCCCAGCGACTTCGGCTTCCCGATGGTGGCCCACCCCGGGCGGGGCGGCATGGTGTGGACCTTCCCGTTGGTGGCCGACAGCGAGCGGTTCCCGGCCGACCACCGCTGCCGGGTGTTCCGCTCCGCCGACGCCGGCGGCAAGTGGGAGCCGCTGTCGGTGGGGTTGCCCGAGGGGCCGTTCTACCCGGCGGTGCTGCGCGACGCGATGTGCGCCGACGGCGCCGCTCCCGGTGGGGTCTACTTCGGCACCCGCTCCGGCTCGGTCTACGCCAGCCGCGACGAGGGCGACTCCTGGTCCCTGGTGGCGGCACACCTGCCGGACGTGCTCTGCGTCCGGGCCGCGGGGGTCTGAGCGTGGTCACCGTGCTGCTGCCCGGACCGCTGCGGGGCGAGGCCGGCGGGGCCAGTCGGCTGAGCGTCGGCGCCACCGGGACGCTGCGGGCGGTCCTCGACGAGTTGGCCGTCGCGCATCCGCGGCTGGCCCGGCGGATCCGCGACGAGCGTGGCGAGCTGCGCCGCTACGTCAACGTCTATGTCGACGGTGCGGATTGCCGGCACTCGGGTGGGCTGGCCACGCCCGTCGGCGAGGGCGCCGAGGTGCAGGTGCTCCCGTCGGTGGCCGGCGGCTGAGCTGGTGATAGGCGCCGCCAACGCGGGGTGTGTCCGTTATCGGGCGTGACCGGCGCCACTGCGAGATGGGCCGGCCACGGAATAGTTGCGTCGTCAAATAAGTTGTGAGCTGCGTCCGGGTACCACGACGGCACCCGGTTGACACGCGAGGAGCTGGTCATGCAGTTCGGAGTCTTCACCGTCGGCGACGTCACGGTCGACCCGACCACCGGTCGGGAGCCGACCGAGCATGAGCGGATCAAGGCCATGGTCGCCATCGCGCTCAAGGCCGAAGAGGTCGGTCTGGACGTCTTCGCCGCGGGCGAGCACCACAACCCGCCGTTCGTGCCCTCGTCGCCGACCACCATGCTCGGCCACATCGCGGCGCGCACCGAGCGGCTGCTGCTGTCCACCGCCACCACGCTGATCACCACCAACGACCCGGTGAAGATCGCCGAGGACTACGCGATGCTTCAGCACCTCTCCGACGGCCGGGTGGACCTGATGATGGGCCGCGGCAACACCGGCCCGGTCTACCCGTGGTTCGGCAAGGACATCCGCGCCGGCATCCCCCTCGCCATCGAGAACTACGACCTGCTGCACCGGCTGTGGCGCGAGGACGTGGTCGACTGGAAGGGCAAGTACCGCACCCCGTTGCAGTCGTTCACCTCGACGCCGCGCCCGCTCGACGGCGTGCCCCCGTTCGTCTGGCACGGCTCGATCCGCAGCCCGGAGATCGCCGAGCAGGCCGCGTACTACGGCGACGGCTTCTTCGCCAACCACATCTTCTGGCCCAAGGAGCACACCCAGCGGATGGTCGCGCTCTACCGCCAGCGGTACGCGCACTACGGCCACGGCAGCGCCGACCAGGCGATCGTCGGCCTCGGTGGCCAGGTGTTCATGCGCCGCAACTCGCAGGACGCGGTCCGCGAGTTCCGGCCGTACTTCGACAACGCCCCGGTCTACGGGCACGGGCCGTCGTTGGAGGAGTTCACCCGGGAGACGCCGCTGACCGTGGGCAGCCCGCAGCAGGTCATCGACCGCACGTTGGGCTTCCGGGAGTACGTCGGTGACTACCAGCGGCAGCTGTTCCTGGTGGACCACGCGGGGTTGCCGCTGAAGACCGTGCTGGAGCAGCTCGACCTGCTGGGTGAGGAGGTGGTGCCGGTGCTGCGCAAGGAGTTCGAGGCGCTGCGTCCCGCGCACGTGCCGGCGGCGCCGACGCACGCCTCGCTGGTCGCCGCCGCGGGCGGCGGCAAGGACAGCACCGTGCACGCCGTCGACGACGTCACGGGCAAGGCACCGGAGGGGGCGACCCGATGACCCACCGCACCCTGGCCGTGGTCTCGGCGGGGCTGAGTCAGCCCTCGTCGACCCGGCTGCTCGCCGACCAGCTCGCCGCGGCGACCCGCGACGAGTTGGTCCGGCGCGGCGCCGAGGTGGAGCTGCACGTGGTCGACCTGCGGGAGTACGCCCACGACGTGGTCAACAACATGCTCACCGGGTTCCCGCCGACCGCGCTGCGCGACGTCATCGACACGGTGACCGGGGCGGACGGGCTCATCGCCGTCACCCCAATCTTCAGCGCCTCGTACAACGGGCTGTTCAAGTCGTTCTTCGACGTGTTGGATTCCGAGTCGCTCGTCGACCGGCCGGTGCTGATCGGCGCCACCGGCGGCACCGCCCGGCACTCCCTGGCTCTGGAGCACGCCGTCCGCCCGATGTTCGCCTACCTCCGGTCGGTGGTCGTCCCGACCGCGGTCTTCGCCGCACCGGAGGACTGGTCCGACGGCACCGCGGACGGCGCTCTGCGCGGTCGGATCCGGCGCGCCGCCGGTGAACTGGCCGACCAGATCGAGCGCCGGCCGCCGACCAGCGGCCCCGCCGACCCGTTCGCCCTCACCACCGACTTCCTGCAGATGCTCGGCCGATCCGACGACGCGCCGGTCAGCTGACCGGGTGGGCGACCAGCACCGGGCAGTGCGCGTGCTGGATCACCGCCTGACTGACCGACCCGAGCAACAGGCCCGCGAATCCGGCCCGGCCCCGGGTGCCCACGACCAGCAGCGACGCCGTGCCGCTGGCATCGATGAGCCCCTGGACCGGGCCGGCCGCCCGGACCGGATGCTCCCGCACCACCAGGTCGGGGTGCGCGGCGCGTACCGCGGCGGACGCGTCGGCCAGTAGCCGCACCGCCTCGGCCTGGTACACGGCCTGCGACTCCTCGATCTCCTCCGGCACCGCCCGGTCCCCGGCCGCCGGGCCGACGTGCACCAGCACCAGCGGCACCTCCCGCCGCGCTGCCTCGTCGGCGCCGTAGCCCGTCGCCAGCCGGGACGACTCGGAGCCGTCGACCCCGACCAGCACCGGCCCGTCCACCGGGATCGGCTGCTCGTCCGGGCGGACCACCAGCACCGGGCAGTGCGCGTGCGCGGCCACCTGCGTGCCGACCGAGCCGAGCAGCAGCCCGGCGAACCCGCCGAGCCCTCGACTGCCCACCACGACCAACTCGGCCTGGCGGGACTCCTCGATCAGCGTGATGCCGGGGCCGCCGGCTACCTGGCGCACCTCGACGACCAGGCCGGGCCAGCGGTCGGTCAGGTCGGCCGCCGTGGTCTCCAACATCCGCTGCGCCTCCTCGGACGGCACCGGCATCCCGATGTCGTACGGGTTGAGCGGGATGCCGTAGCCGAATGGGTGCAGGTATCCGTGCAGCAGGAGCAGCGGCCGGGACCGGAGCAGTGCGGCGCGGGCCGCGTGCTCCGCGGCGACCAGGCTGGACGACGATCCGTCCACGCCCACCACGACGGGTCGGTTCATCGGCGCTCCCTGGGTCGGTCGGTTGCCCCCTTCATCTTCCTGCCTCGGTGGCGGCGCGCTCGCCACGGATCGCCGACGCCGGAGACAGAGTTTGCTCGGAAGTACGTTAGTACGTACTATCTCCACATGAGCACAGTGGAAGAGCGGCTGGCCGCCCTGGAAGCGCAGATCACCGCCCTGAGTGAACGACTGACGCCGGCATCGACGGCACCGGCCGCGTCCGAGGGCACCTTCTGGGCCCTCGACGGCCTCAAGCAGCGCCTGCCGCCCGACGGCACCGGCGCGGTCCTCTACACCGGCACCGTCCGCGTCGCCGGCCAGCACTACGACTGGCAGTACGGCCGCACGGTCGACGACGTGCTCGCCGCCGACTGGACCGAGCTGTCCGCCACGCTCTCCGCGCTGGCCCACCCGGTGCGGCTGCGGCTGCTGCGCGAGATCCTCGACGGTCGCCAGAGCACCAGCGAGCTGGCCGAGATCGAGGAACTGGGCACGACCGGCCAGCTCCACCACCACCTGCGCCAGATCACCGCCGCCGGTTGGCTGCGCAGCGTCGGCCGAGGGCGGTGGTCCGTCCCCGCCGAACGCGTGGTGCCGCTGCTCACCATCCTCACCGCCGCCGGCCGCTGAACCGCCCCCACCGCACCGACCGCCCGAACAGCAGGGAGAAGCACCATGCGCAGGACGACCGCGATCACCATCGCCGCGGCACTGGTCGCCGGCGTCGCCGGGATCGCGCTGATGCCCCGGGTGAGCCGCCTCAGCGCACAGGCCACCGGGGACGCCGATCTGGCCGCCGCCGCACGGGCCGCTGTGCGCGACCCTTCGGGGCACCGCGGGCTCGCCGTCGCCCTGGTCGAGAACGGTCGCATCCGTACCGCCGGCCTGGGCGACCGGGACTCGACCGGCCGGCCGGTCGAGCCCGGCACCTCGTTCGAGATCGGCTCGGTCACCAAGGTGCTCACCGGCATGCTCCTGGCCGACCAGGCCGCCGCCGGGGTCGTCCACGCCGACGACCCCCTCGGCGCCACCTGGCCCACCGTCACCGGCCCCGCCCGCGAGGTGACGCTCGCCGAGTTGGCCAGCCACCGCGCCGGCCTGCCCCGCCTCGCCCCCGGCGGCATCCTGGGCTGGGCTCGCATCCTCTGGTCCAACGTGTCCGGTGGCAACCCGTACGCCGGGCAGGACGTCGACGCCATCCGGAGCGCCGCCGACCGGGTCACCCCCGACGACGACGAGCGCGGCGACGTCCACTACTCCAACGTCGGGCCGTCCGTGCTCGGTCACGCGCTCGCCGCGAAGGCCGGCGTCGCGTACGCCGATCTGCTGCGGTCCCGGCTGCTCCGACCGCTCGGCATGAACGCCACGGTGATCGCCACCCACTCCGACGACCTGCCGGCCGGCCGCGCCCACGGCGGCCGGGCCGCCGGCCGGGCACTCGACCCCTGGTCCGGAGTGGGCTACGCCCCGGCCGGCGTCGGCCCCTGGTCCACCGCCGAAGATCTGGGCCGGCTGGCCGCCGCGACCCTCGCCGGCACCGCGCCCGGCACCGACGCCACCACCGCCCGCTTCCGCGAGAACGAGAACACCCACGTCGGGTACGGCTGGTTCACCACCCGGCACGGCGACCACGAGGTGGTCTGGCACAACGGCGCGACCGGCGGGTTCCGGTCCTACATCGGTCTCGAACGGGCCACCGGCCGGGCGGTGGTGGTCCTCGGCAACACCGACAAGGGCGTCGAGCCGATCGGGCTGCGACTGCTCGGCGTACCGGAGAAGGAGGCCGGAAAGGCGGCACCGGCGGCTCCGGTCTGGATCGGCGCCGGTCTCGCGGTGGCGCTCAGCTTCCTCGGCGGCCTGTCCCTGCTCGGCACCGCCCGCCGCCGCGAACTGGACCGGGTGACCCTGGTGGCGGCGGTGGTGTGGGCGTTCGCCTATCTCGGGCTGGCGCACCGGATGGGTGACTGGTCCGTCGTGCCGGTCTGGCTCTGGCCGCTCGGCGCCGGTCTCTCGGCGGCGGGGGCCGCACTGGCCGTGACCCGGTGGTCCGCCCTGCCGGTGGTCGACGCGCGGGTGCCGTGGCGCCGCCTGCTGTCGGTGGGCAGCTCCCTGCTCGCCGCCGTGCTGGCGGTCGCCGCCGTGAGCGACTGAGCGCGCGGCGCGGGCTCGCCGTTGCGTACCCTCGTCCGATGACCCCTGATCTGCGGTTGCGCCCGGTCCAGGAGGACGACCTCGTCGAGTTCTTCCTGTTCCAGCAGGACCCGGAGGCCAACCGGATGGCGGCCTTCGTCGCCAAGGACCCGTCCGACCGTCGGGAGTTCGCCCAGCACTGGGCCCGGGTGCTCACCAACCCGGCGAACCGGGTCCGCACCGTCGAGGTCGACGGCGAGGTGGTCGGCTACGTGAGCGCCTTCCCCGCCGAGGGCAGGACCGAGGTCAGCTACTGGATCGACCCGGCCCGCTGGGGCCGGGGGCACGCCACCGCGGCCCTGACCGCGCTGCTGCGCGAGGTGCCCCGACCGGTGCACGCCCGCGCCGTCAAGGACAACGCCGCGTCCCTCGCGGTCCTGCGCAAGTGCGGCTTCGTGGTGGTCGGCGAGGACTCGGGGTACGCCAACGGTCGCGGCGAAGACGTCGAGGAGTGGCTGTTGGAGCTGCCCGCCGACGCCCCTGACCTGGGCGGGCACTAGTCTCGCGGGGTGAACTGGTTGGATCTGGTCGGCTGGGCCGGCTCCGCGGTGCTGGTCTGGTCGCTGCTGCAGTCGCGCATCCTGCGGTTGCGGGCGCTCAACCTCGTCGGCTGCTTCGTGCTGATCGGCTACAACGCCGCGATCGAGGTCTGGCCCGGCGTCGGGCTCAACGTCGTGCTCGCGGCGATCAACATCTGGTACCTGCGCGGGATGCTCGCCACCCGGCACGACGAGAAGACCTACCAGGTGGTCGAGGTCGGTGTCGGCGACCAGTTCCTCGCGCACACGCTGCGGGTGCACGCCGGCGACATCGCCCGGTTCAACCCCGACTTCCACTGGGACCCGGACGCGTCGGGACGATCCGCCTTCCTGGTGGTCACCGCCGACGAGGTGGTGGGCGTGGTGCTGTCGCACGCCGAGGCGCACGGCGTCGCCCAGATCGACCTGGACTACGTGACCCCCAGGTTCCGTGACTTCACCCCGGGCGAGTTCGTCTACCGACGCAGCCACCTGTTCACCGAACGAGGCTTCCGTCGGGTGGTCAGCCCGCCCCGGATGGTCGCCCCGTACTACCACCGGCTCGGCTTCCGCCCGGACGGCGACTCGTACGTCCTCGACCTGCCGGCGACCCCGGCCGCCGATCCGGCGTAGCGTCACCCGCGACCGATCCGGCGCAGCGTCACCGACGCCCGATCCGGCGCAGCGTCACCGACGCCCGATCCGGCGTAGCCTCACCGGGGCAGGATTCGGCGGGCACCGGACGGGGCAAACACACGCCTACGCCGGGCGGGCTCGCCGACCGGCGGGCACCGCGCGTACCGGCCGGTGCCACCACCACGAGGGAGCGAACCGGGCGTGCAGAGCTACGGGAGCCAACTGGCCCTGGTCGGAGTCCTGGTCGTGATCAACGCGCTCTTCGCCGGCAGCGAGATGGCGCTGGTGTCGCTGCGGGACAGTCAGATCCAGCGGTTGGAGCGCACCAGTCGCGCCGGGCGGGTGCTGGCCCGCCTCGCCAAGGACCCGAACCGCTTCCTGGCCACCATCCAGATCGGCATCACCCTCGCCGGCTTCCTGGCCTCCGCCGCCGCGGCGGTCTCGCTGGCCAAGCCGCTCGTCCCGCTGCTCGGAATGTTCGGCAGCGCCGCCGAGACGGTGGCCATCGTGGTGGTCACCCTCGCGCTGACCTTCGTCACCCTGGTCTTCGGCGAGCTGGCCCCCAAGCGGATCGCCATGCAGTCCGCCGAGCGCTGGGCACTGCTGGTGGCCCGCCCGCTCGATCTGCTCGCCAGCTTTACCCGGCCGGCCGTCTGGGCGCTCGGCGCCACCAGCGACGTGGTCGTGCGCCTGGTCGGGCTCAACCCGAAACACCAGCCGGAGGAGATCGGCCCGGACGAGCTGCGCGACATCGTCGCCGGCAACCACGGCTTCACCAAGGAACAACGCACCATCATCGCCGGCGCCGTGGAGATCGCCGACCGACGGTTGCGGGCTGTCCTCGTACCCCGGTTGCAGGTCTTCACGCTCGACAGCGGGACCACCGCGGAGGCGGCGCGGCTCGTGCTGGCCGCCACCGGGCACTCCCGCGCGCCGGTCGTGCGCCACGGCGGCCTGGACGACACGGCCGGCGTGATCCACCTGCGCGATCTGGTGGGCGTGCCGGACGACCGCCCGGTCGACGAGATCGCCCGCCCCCCGATGCTGTTGCCCGACTCGCTGCCGGTGGTGGACGCGCTGCGCCAGTTCAAGGCCGAGCGCCAGCACATCGCGCTCGTCGTGGACGAGCGCGGCGCGGTCGACGGCATCGTCACGCTGGAGGACATCCTGGAGGAGATCGTCGGCGAGATCTACGACGAGACCGACCGGGACGTGCGCTCGGTGCGGCGCGACCCGGACGGCGCGCTGCTGCTGCCCGGCACCTTCCCGGTGCACGACCTCCCGGACATCGGCGTCGAGCTGCCGTCGCGTCCGGACGGCGACTACACCACGGTCGCCGGGCTGGTGCTGGCCCGCCTCGGGCACATCCCCACCGTCGCCGGCGAGGACGTCACCCTGGACGGCTGGGTGCTGGTGGTGGCCGGCATCGACCACCGGGCGATCACCGAGGTACGGGTCAGCCGGGTACCCGATGACACCGACCCCGACGCCGACCAGGCGGCGGAGCCGGTGCTGGACGAGGCCCGCAGCTGAACCGTCCGGGTGCCGCCGCTCAGTCGCGCGAGAGGTTCTGGAGTCGCACCTGACCGCGGGCGACCAGCCGCTCGTCGGCGTCGGTGATCTCCACCTGCCAGAGCTGCTGGCTGCGGCCCCGGTGCACGGGGGTGCCGACCGCGGTCAGCTTCCCGTCCCGGACGGCCCGCAGGAAGTCGGTCTGGTTCGACACGCCGACCACCGTGCCCCGGTCGGCCAGCCAGAGGGAGCCACCCACACTGGCCGCGGTCTCCACCACCGAGCAGTACACCCCGCCGTGCTGGATGCCGAACGGCTGGTGCAGCTCCGGTCGGACCTGCCAGCTGATGACCACCCGGTCGGCGGACGCCTCCTCGAACGTCAGGCCGAGCAGGGCGACGAAACCACCCGTCAGATCCGGCATCTCCACGGCAAATCCCTCCTCGATCAACGGGGCGCAAGCCTAACCGGGGCGGGTTGCGGCAAACCCGGTACGGGTCGGTGCCGGCGATGGGGGAGAATCGGTGACCGTGACCGACAGCAGCCCCCCGCCCTCCGGGCGGGACTCCCTGACCGACGACCTGCTCTGGCGTGGCCTCATCCAGGACTCGACAGGCCTCGACGAGCTGCGCGAGCTGCTCGACGGGGGGACGGCCGCCACCTATTACGTGGGCTTCGACCCCACCGCGCCGAGCCTGCACGTCGGCAACCTCATGCAGGTCCTCATGGCCCGCCGGCTGCAACTCGCCGGCCACCGCCCGTTGCTGCTGGTCGGCGGGGCCACCGGGCAGATCGGTGACCCGAAGGAGAGCGCCGAGCGGACGCTCAACCCGCCCGAGGTGATCGCCGGCTGGGTCGAGCGCATCCGCGAACAGCTCGCGCCCTTCGTGTCGTACACCGGGGACAACGCGGCGCAGTTGGTCAACAACCTGGACTGGACCGGCGAGATGTCGATCGTCGAGTTCCTGCGCGACGTGGGCAAGCATTTCCCGGTCAACAAGATGCTCGCGCGGGAGGTGGTGCGGGCCCGACTCGAGACGGGCATCAGCTTCACCGAGTTCAGCTACCAGCTGCTGCAGGGCAACGACTTCTTCGAGCTGCACCGCCGGCACGGCTGTCAGCTTCAGTTCGGTGGCTCCGACCAGTGGGGCAACATCACCGCCGGCGTCGACTACGTCCGCCGGCGGGGCGCCGGGCCGGTGCAGGCGTTCACCACGCCGCTGGTCACCAAGTCCGACGGTACGAAGTTCGGCAAGAGCGAGGGGGGCGCCGTCTGGCTCGACCCCGCGATGACCAGCCCCTACGCGTTCTACCAGTTCTGGCTCAACGTCGAGGACCGAGAGGTCGACCGGTACCTGCGCTACTTCAGCTTCCGTACTCGTGACGAGTTGGAGGAGCTGGCGAAGGCGACGGCCGAGCGGCCGGCGGCGCGCCTGGCGCAGCGGGCGCTCGCCGAGGAGCTGACCACCCTGGTGCACGGCGCCGAGGAGACCCGACAGGCGGTCGCCGCCAGTCAGGCACTCTTCGGCCGCGGGTCGCTCGACGACCTGGCCCCGGAGACGCTGCGTGCGGCGTTGACCGAGGCCGGCCTGGTGCGTCTCTCCGGCGAGTTGCCGGATGTCGCCGGGCTGTTGCGGGACTCCGGGCTCGTCAGTGGGCTCAAGGAGGCCCGTCGGGTGATCGCCGAGGGTGGCGCCTACGTCAACAACAATCGGGTGACCGAGGTGGACGCCGGGGTGTCGGCGACCGATCTGCTGCACGGGCGATACCTGGTGCTGCGTCGCGGCAAGCGCTCGTTCGCGGGCGTTGAGCTGGGCGAATAGTCGACTGTCGACGATGTGACCGGGGACGCGTCCGGCGGATTTGACGATCATCCCGCCGGACGCGTAACTTTCTCTCTGCCAGCGCGGAACGGACGAAACAGGCGAAAGCCTGAGACGGCCGGAGCGCAGGACGAACGGCCTCGGGCCGGCGGGCTTGCCCACCGGATCCCGGACCGGGAGGTGCCGCCAGAAACGCCGCGAGGCGGATTTGGTGCGGCGAAACCGACCGGGTATGGTTACCAACCGGCAGGGCACCGGGCGAGCTTGCGGGAGACCGCAGCGGCCGGCCTGCCGAATCCGTGACGAGAGCGGCGCAAGCCGGTCGAGCCATGGTGCCCGCATTACCGAATGAAGCACGACGAACCGCGAAACACCGGTTTGACACGGCGGAAACGAGCGGGTAACGTAGTAAAAGTGCCTGGCGCTGGAAAGCGCTAAGGGACACGGTACGGAAAGCCCCGGTTGGGGTTCCACTGAGGTGGGGCTTCTGGTCGGTGTGTGGTTGTTCTTTGAGAACTCAACAGGGTGCTTGTAAAGCCAGTGCCAA
>NZ_JBEZDC010000023.1:0-86808 GCF_040647935.1 Micromonospora sp. NPDC049204
CGGTGCGCACATATGATTCGTCGCGGCTCGCGCCCCCACGCGAGAGGAAGTTGATCTCGCGTGGATATCCATGAACTCTGGTGTCCGAGGGGGGATTCGAACTCTTGTACGCATCATATGTGCACCATTCTGGGGTGCACATGCTCATAGGTTACGGTACGGCCAGGACTAGCTCAATACTGGGCGCCATAACCATGTGTAAGTGTACAGCCGACGAGTTGGACTCAGTCCGCCACGGCCTCTGTGTCTGAGATCGGCGGGCCACCACGAGAGCCGTTTTGCACGCTGGTGAACTCTCAGTCGACTGGCTTCCGTGGCAAGCCATATCGTTCGCGTTCTTCACTGTTAAGCGCACGGGGGTCACTGCCTTCAGCCGGAACCTGCGCAGGGTTATTGCATACGTCCCAGCTCATGATCGTGCCGTCGTCGTAGGCGATGATGAGGGCGTCTTGCCACGACAGGCTTCGCACTACCCCACGAGGTATGTCAAGTACGCCGAGAGGCCGTCCCTCTTGAGCGCGCCAGATGTAGAGCATGTAGTCATCGCTGATGGTCGCGAGACGGTGCCCGTCGGTTGCCCAGGTAAGGGTTTCGACGTTGCCCGTATGGCCGAGACAGCGTGAGCCGACTTGCTTCTGCGCTACGTTCCAGATTTCGACGTGGTTGCCGACGGCGGCGGCGAGTCTGGTGGAGTCATCCGACCAGGCCAGGGCTGCTACCTCGTCGGGCCCTTCGGTTCGCCATTGGTGGACGAGGGTGTAGTCGTCTCCTCGCCACAAGCTCACGTTGTGCTTGCCGGCGACTGCAGCTATGAGGCTTGAATCCGGGGACCAGGCAATCGTTCCTGTGCTGTCTTCGCCTCCGTCGAGAACTGCTAGGCGCTGCGCTTTCGCCACGTCCCAGACCGAGAGAGCGGGTGGTGTTCTGCCGAAGAAGCAATGAGTATGGACAGCCAGCCGTGAGCCGTCGCCGGACCAGGCGAGTCCATAAACCCATGGAAGTGGCGTCGATGTCGCTACGTGTCTCGGAGTTTGTCGCGGTTGCGCGCCCCACTGCATCCGCGAGACACCGGACCGCGCGTCCCACACGGTGACCTGCTCTTGCATCGCGGTGGCAACCAGGTCACCTAGTGGTGAAAGCGCGATCGACAGGCAATCGTCGTCCCCGAGCCGCAGCGGCGGCGTCACCTCGTCCACTTCGATGATCTCTGGCGTCGTTCCGAGCCGCTTTACAGTGACGCGCCTGAGGTCCGGCGACCAAGAAATCTCTCGTAGGCTTCCGGTGGGCAGGCGGCGGAAGCTTCGGCCGATGACGTCCCACATCTCGACATTGTGAAATGAGGTTCCCAAGCCGATTCGTTTACCATCGGAGGACCAGGCAATCGTGCTGATCTGGTGAGGGCGCGCCCGCCGCTCAACGGTCCTGCCGCTTCCGACGTCGAACAGAGCCACACGATCATGGTCTCGCGTTCGACGCAAGGCGTAGGCGATGACATCCTCGACAGGTGACCATGCCATGGTTTCGGTCATGCCCGGCGGTGCGCTTTCGGCGGCCTGGCCCGTGTCGGTGTTGTAAATCCACAGCGTGCGGCGCGTCGATGCGACGATCTCAGTGCGGCGCATTGTGAATGCCGGAGCGGCTGAGACGGCGAGTCGGATTCCGTCGGGTGCCCAGCACAAAACCGGGTCTGACCACGCTACCTGCTGTCGCAGGACTTCCGACGCCTGCTCGCCGATGCTGACCACGAGCAGCAGGTCGTCTGAGGCGATGGCCAGCCGGTCACCCTGCGGGGACCATGCTGTGGCGCGAACGTGTGCGGCCGGGATGCTGGTGACCAACTGTGGGACGTCGTCGTCCAAACGGCAGACGTCAACGGTCCGGTAGTCGAACTGGCCCGCGAAACAGACATCGTCGCGCCACGAGAATGAGTCGAGCGATGCTGCAAAACTCCCCCTTCGGCTGCCCAGGGTGTAGCCATCCGCGACGCGCCAGAGCGTGGCACCTCGATCGTGCTGGGTGAGGGCGAGGGTGCCGCTGGCACTCAGCAGTGTGTGCCCGTACCCATCCCCGTCAGCGGCAAAGGTGACCTCGGCAAGGCGACCGGCGTCGTCCCAGGTGCAGACGCGCCCCGTCTTGTCGGCGGTGCGCAGGGCCTCCCTGTCGGGCAGCCAGACTGCGGAGGTGATGCCGGTGGTGTGCCCGATGGTGAGGTGCCGTGTTCGTGACGTGGCGGTTAGGGCCCAGCGCGTCGTCGTCGCTGCCGGGGTGGGTGGTAACTCGTGTAGCGCGGTGTGGGCCAGTGCCACGGCCAGTTCGGGGTCCTGCCTGCGCACCTGTTGTGCCAACTCGGCAATCCGCTCGGACTGTCGGACACGGTCCTGGTGATCGAACTCTTGGGAGGCGTCGAGCAGGCGTCGGGCTGCGCTGGAGAGGGGTGCCTCGGCTGCGAGCGCGAGGGCATCGGCGAGCGTTCGGCCGCGCAAGAGGTCGTCTGTGTGTGGGTCCGCTTGCCATGCTGCCGCGCGGTGCTCAAGCCTGGTGATGCGGTGCAGTCGCTCCTCGTTGGCGCTGATCAGAGAGGCGAGTCGTCGCCACTGGCGGAACAGGGCGTCGTGGGTCAATTCGAGGCAGGTGCCGTCCTCGACGTCGATGATCAGACGGGCTGCCCTGAACTCCTCAAGGATGCTCGCTGCGGTGGTATCGAGGTCAGATCGTTCGATCGTCTTTCGTACGGTTTCCTTACCTTCCACAGCGATGCCGCGCAGCAGAGCAGAGTCGACGGCGCGCTGGGGGTACCGCTCGGTGAGGGATTCGTAGATCTGCTCGGCGTGAGCTGCGATGGCACCACCCACCTCCCCCGCCTGTTCGTATTGGGCCACCGTGATGTGTTGGCGGTCGGACTGTAGGTGCAGACGTTGCAGCAGGTGGCTGAGCAGGGGAAGCGCGTCACCGACCGTGGCATCGGCGGTCATGCGGTCGATGAGGTCGTCCTCGAACGTGAGTCCGGCAGCCCGGGCAGGCCCCGCGATGGCCTGTCGGATGCGGGCCGGATCCAGCAGACCGATGGCCACCGGTCGGGTGATGAAGCCAGCCTGCTGATCGGTGAGCCGGCGGCGGAACTCGGGCCGGATCGCCACCAGCAGGCGCAGTTCCGGCAGCACCGTCAGCGTTCGGGTCAGCAGGCTCCACCACTGGGCCCGGTCATGCTCGCCGGTCATCGTGTACAGGTCTTCGGCCTGGTCGACAACGAGCAGTACAGGGCCGCGGGCGGCGGCGAGGAAGCTTGGCACAACCCCGAGTGGGGCTTCCGGAGAGGCTGCTTCTTCCCGCAGCAGTCGCGCCGTCTCCAGTACAGCCTTTGGGCCATCCTCTAGAGCCGCGGCGAGGCTCATGAACGGGTCGGTGGCCGGACGTAGCGGACCCACTACGGTCCAACGCCGTGGTAGTCGAGCGAGGACACCCGCGCGGATCAGCGAGGATTTACCCACTCCCGACGGGCCGACGACCGTAACTATCCGGGTCGCCGGCGCCGGCCCCGAGCGCTCCAGTCGGTTCAGTACGTCCCTTGCCTCGCGGTCGCGCCCAAAGAAGACGCCCGCGCGCTCCGCCGTGAACGGGGCGAGGCCGGGGTATGGGCTTTCCGTGCCGCGCCACGTGACCGCTGTGCGGCGATGGACGAAGAAGCGCCAGCTGAGCCACAGGACGACGCAGAGTGGGAGCCAGAGGTAGGCGTAGTCAAGGACAAACCGCCACGGCCCACGCCAGCTGTCCGTGCGCGCCGTCACGACGTTGATAGCCAGGCCGACGGCGATCGTGCCCAGCAGGGCACCGGACTCGCGACGGTACTCCCTTAGTGCCCGCCCCACATGGTCATCGCACTACGAGAAGGCACTGCTCGCCAGCGCGTGGCGGATAGCCGACAGAGACACCAACCATGGACGGGACTGGACTCACACCCCCTGACGTGGCTAAGCCCGGATCTCGATCAGCGGCACCGCGAAACCGATGGATTGCACTGCGGCGTGCTGCTCTCCCTGTGGCTGACCGAGACACCCACCGTCGCAGCCTCCTCATGTCGTGATGAGGTGCCATGGCTTGCCGAAGGCGACGCGACGGAAGGCGTCGATCTCGCGCAGGTGGGCGTCGTGCACGTAAGGGACGAGAGCGGCCTCGCTGGCGTGCAGGCAGGCCCGGTAGCCGATCTCGCGCAGCGGGTGTCCGTCGGGCGGTGCCGGGCTCTCGGGATCCCAGCCAACGATGGCGCAGATGCTCTGCGCGGTGCGCCGGGCGTGGGGACGGGCGATGGCCCAGGCCGGCTCGGGATACATACCGCGCAGGCTCCACAGGTCGCTGCGGTCAGGGATGGTGGGAATCTGCTCGTGGTCGGTGGTGCTACCGGCCAGCTTGTCGAGCCGGTTGCGCAGGCTCTCACGGCGCCCGGCGATCGCGATGTTGTCCGTCAGGGCCGACTCGGTGAGCCACGAGACCGCGTCATTGTGCTCGGACGGGCCGAGCCCGGCGCCGGCGACGGCCTGCGCCGCGGCGGCGTCGAAGTCCTGCCAGAACTCGTGCGAGCCGACGCCACACGGCCACCAGTCGAGGTAACTGTCCTGGTCGGTGATCGGCTGCCGCCCACTGATGAGCGCAGCTACTTCAGGGAAGCCGGTCGAGGTGTACCAGTCGGCCAGCTCGACGCGCCCGAGCCAGTCAGTCAGTCGCCACCACGCGTCCCGCTTCGGGCGGGCGCACGCCGCCGCGAGGGCCAGCTGCAGCACCACGGGACGCAAGTCGTCGGCGACCGTGTCGTACAGGTCCACACCCCAAGCCTCGAGGACCGGCGAGTGGTGCAGGTCGCCGGAGTGCACGCCGACGGGCAGGCTCAGCGCCTCGGCGTAGGCGGCCACGAACGGATGGGCATCACCGGGTGTCTCGTCGTCGTCGAGCACGACCAGGCGGCCGGTGAGGGTGCGATGGATCGGCACGTTGAGCTTGCCGTTCTTGGCCCAGTTGTAGGCGGTACGGCGCGGCACGCCGTTCTGGTCGGCCCATTGGGACAGCGGGATCGGAGTCATGAACTGACGATGGCACAGATGGCACAGTGCCATCCAGGAAAGCTGTGCCAATTGTGCCATCCGCAGGAATGGGCATATCCGACAGCCGACTTTGCGGCCGGGGCGGCCAACGGTGCTCGCTGGCGACTGCGGGCCGCCGACACGGCCGACCTCATCCCTGGTGCACCTCGCCGCCGCTCTGGGCATCCAGGCAGCGTGAAGAGACGTCGGCCTGGTCCGCTACCAGGTGCATCGCAATGAGGCTGGTGCCGCCGCAACGCCCGCTAATGCCCCAACACCACGTCGGTCCGAAGTGGCCTGGCTCGTCTCGGGCAGTGGAGCGGCCGGGTGGGGTGCGGGCCGGTAGCCTCAGGCGATGTCGAGCAGAGAGGCGTCGGACGGGCGCTTGGTGGCGACGGCGTTCATCACTGGCGGTGGCGGCTTCAATTTCGAAGACCGTGTTGGTGGGTGGTTCGCCGCTGGGATGGCCGCTGGCGAGATGCCGCTGGGCGTCGGGGTCGCGGTCCCGGTGGAGGTGCGGTTCCAGGGCAGTGCGTCGGGGTTTTTCCTCGACGACATGGTCGTCACCGGTGACGCGGCCGGTGGGCCGCGGTGGTCGGCGTCGGTGAAGTCGTTCGACATGTTGACCGGCGCCAGGCTGCACACGGAGTTCGTGGAGGCCGCCTGGCGCGACATCCTTGCCGACAGGTTCCGGCGCGCTGCAGACCGGGTCGGTCTGGTGTCAGGGTCGGCGGCGCAGGGCACCTGGGTCGAGCTCGCGGAGCTGATCGGGGAGGCCGCGACCGACCAGGCTGGCATCGCCTCGCGGATCGGCGTGCCTGGCGCGTTCAACGTGGCGAAGCGCTCGCTGTGGGAGTCGGCGAAGTGTCCGACGGAGCTTGCCGAGCAGCACGGGATCGACGTCGACTCCTCTCCCGCCCGGCTGCTGGCCTTGCTTCTGCCTCTGCGTCTAGATTTCCTCACTCCTACCTCCCAGGCGATCGCGGACGCGATCCGTTGGTGCCGCGCCGCGCTCGTCCCGCAGCAGGCCGGGAGGGCTGTGGATCTGTGGACGGCGCTGCTCGAGGTGGTCGCTGACCTGCGGCCCAAAGGCGGGGCAGTCACGTGGCAGCTTTTGGCTGACCGGCTGGGCGGGCAGTTTGCGTTCCAGCTGCGCCCGGATGTAGCCCCGGACTGGGGCCTTCTCACCGCGCACACCACCAGCATGATGGCCCGGGTCCGGGACCGGCTCGGCGACGACGTGGTCCTGGTCCGTGAGGACGTGACCGCCGTGCTCGCCAAGGCCGGGGCGGTTAACGTGCTGTCGGGGCCGTCGGGCTGCGGTAAGACCGTGGCGGCCAAGAGGTGGCTGGCTGCTCCGGGCATGCACCGGACGGTTTGGCTGTCGGCCGCGGACCTCGAGGCCGGCGTCGGCGCGCGACTCGGGCTGACCCGGGGCCTGGAGGAAGTCCTGACGCTTGCCCCCGGGGAGGTCCGCGTCGTCGTTGACGGCCTCGACCGGGTCTACACCGACGAGCCGTTCGCCGCGACGGCCGCCCTGGCACGCCTCTCGGCCGACATCGGCGGTCGGATCCGGTTGTTGATCACCTCGCAGCAGTCGGAGTTCCCTCGAGTGTCGGAGCGCTTGGTGCAGGCCAACGGCCCGCAGGCCGTCCCGCTCGTGATGGGGGACCTGTCTGACGCAGACGTCAATCTGGTGTTGCGCGGGCACCCGGACCTGGCCGCGGTGATCGTCGCTGGTGGGCTCGGTGGTGTCGTCCGGCGCCCGAAGGTCCTCGACCTGGTGCTGCGGGTGCCCGGGGCTACGGTTGCCGCTATCCGTGACGAGCCGTCGATCGCTGGTTTGTGGTGGCAGCGGTTGGCCGGAGCGGGCCCGAACGGCGCCGCCCGTCAGACGTTGCTGCGGCGGATCGCCGTCGAGCAGGCCGACCGTCTGCGGGCCCAGACTCCCCTGGACGACCTCCCGGTCGACGCCGTTGGGCTGGTCGACCAGCTGCGCGTCGACGGGATCCTCGCCGAGGTCGACGGCCGGGTTTCCTTCGCCCACGATCTGTTCGACGACTGGACGCTGTTGCATTACCTGCGCTCCCGTGACGACGTCATCGGCGTGATCGCGGAGAAGGCGGCGCTGCCGTCGTGGCACCGAGCGATTCGCCTGTACGCCGCCGGCGTGCTCCGCGAGCAGGGCGTCGAAAGGTGGGAGGCCGACCGGTCTGCTCTGGACGCCGCCGACCAGCCGCTCGTGGCGGACTTGTACCTCGACGCGGTGTTCTACGCCCACGACGCCGACCGGCTTCTGGGCGAGCTGTGGTCGCGCCTCGCCGCCGACAGCGCTCTGCTGGCACGGCTACTGCGCAGGTTCAGGTTCTCCGCGACCGTGCCGGACTCCGGTTGGATCACTGTGCTCGCCGACGAGCCAGACCTAGCGGTGTACGCCGCCGCCCAGTCGCGGCTGCCGGTATGGCCGCTGTGGCTGCCGGTCCTACGCGTCCTGGCGGCGGAGCATGAGACCGCAGTCGCCTCGGCCGCCCCGGAGGTCGCCGCGATCGCCGACCTGTGGCTGCGGCACGCCCCCGACACGTGGCCGGCCCGCGATCAGGCTGCCGTGATCGGCCTGGCGGTCGGACGGCACATCGTCACGCACATCGACGGTGGAGGCTTTTTCGACGGCACGGTCGAGCCGGTGCTGTGGCGGTGCGTCATCGCCGCCGGCGCGGTCGAACCCGACGCCGTCGCCACCTTCCTCGACATGCTGCTGCCCCCTGTTGATAGCCGGCTTGAGCACAGCGGCCGGGTCATTGGCCGCCAGCGTCGCGGCCAGACGAGACTCCGTGCAGCCTTGCTGGACGTCGACACCGTGATGCCGTTGCTGCCGGCGTCCGCGCAGATGGCCCGGGACCTGGTGCTGCGGGCTGCCGTCGACTCCGACCGCCATCACCGCCGTTACGTCCATGACCGGCTGCGTGATGGCCTCGGCATCTTCAGCGCCCCGCGCTCCTTCGATCCGATCCCCGAGTGCGGGCCGTTCCGGGCGATGCTCGTCAACGCCGAACCGCAGGGCGTCGACGTGGTGCTCGCCCTCGTCGAGCACGCGACCGCCCATTGGAGACGCACCCGCAGCGCCCCGGTGTCAGGCGGCCAGGGACCCACGCAGGAGCGGCCGGCGTTCGAGCTGCTCGTCGACGGCGCGCCTGTCGCGCTGGTCGGTGACGCCACCGTCCTGGCCTGGAGCCACGGTGGCCACCGGGTTCCGGACATCTTGGCGGCGGCGATGATGGCCCTGGAGGCCCACCTTTACAAGGCCCTCGACGACGGCCGCGACATCACCGCGCTCCTCGTCCAGCTCACCGGCAGCCGATCGGTCGCGACGTGGGGACTGCTCGCCGACATCGCCCGCCACACTCCTGCACTGCTGGAAGGCCCGCTTGCTCCCCTGGTCACCAGCGCCGACCTACTCGACGACGACCGGATGAGCGTGCACATGCGCTCCTTCAGCGTGCTCCCGCTCGTCATGGAACCCACCCGAGCTGAGCGAGCCCGCACGTGGCACACGATGGACCACCGCAAGATCCCGCTCCTGGACCTGGTGCACCTGGGCGCATTCGTCACCGGCCGGCTCACCGAGCAGCTCACTACCGCCCGAGAGCACTGGGCCACGACAGACGCACACCGGTGGCGGGTGATGCTCGCTGCGACCGACATTGCGAACTACCACGCCGTCCGCGCCACGGACGGAAGGACCTACCTCGTGTACAACCCGCCAGCGGCCCTTGAGGAAGAAGCCCGCGAGATGCGGGACCACCTCGACCGCGATCGCGGCTGGTTAACGTTCGCCTACACCATGCGCCGCAACATCACCGACCATGTCCGCCCCAGCGACACGGAGCTCGAGGAGCAGTGGGCCACCGTCCAGCCCCAACTCGACGCTCTCGTCCCGGACGCTGAGTCGCCGAGCTCCATCAGCGGTGTGGAGGACCTGCGGTGCGGGTACGCGGCGTGGCTGGTGCTGTGCGCCCGCGACTGGCTGCGGAACCACCCCGACCGCGATGAGTGGTGCCTGGCCGTGCTCATGCGTCCCCTCACCGACTCGGCCGCCACGTGGTCCCACGCATACCCCGATAGCCCTTCCGACGATGAATGGGACGTCTTCTGCGCCGAAGCGCTCACCGCCCTGTGGGCCGAGACCCCCGACGACGTCACTGTTCGCGCGGCCATCGCGCGGCTGCTGCTCGGTGCCCGCCGCCTCACCGTCACCACCGTGATGCGCCTCGCCGCCGCACACCCCCACCTCGCCGACGACCTGCGCCGGCTTGAGCACCTGACGCTGCACTGCGCGCGGCTGTCGATGTCGCACTACGACATCGACCCATACTTTCAGGAAGCCGACCTCGACTTCGACTTCGACACCGACCCGGAGGAAGCCGCTGGACTCGACGTGGGCCAAGAGGACGATGAGCCCGGCCACGGCCCGATCGACGGCCTCCCGGAGCTGGAGGCTGCCGCCGAGGCCGCATTCGACGCCTTCGCCGACGGCAGCCTGCCCGCCGAGGTGCCCCGGTTGGCGGAGTGGATCACCGCCACCGCCGCGACCAGCTTCCCCGACGGCCGCGACGCCCGCTCCCGCATACTGCGCACCCTCGACCTCGGCTACCTCGTCGCCTCCCGCCCGCACTTCACAGCCCTTACTGCTGCGGCGGATACGCGCACGCGAGCCCGGGCGGTTGAGTTCGCCGCCGACCTCGCGACGTTCCTCGCCTCGGGATTGACCTCTACAGAGGCCGCCACTCGTTCCTCCCACTACCCCTACGACGAGGAACGTCGCGCTAGTGGGCTTCTCGCCGACGTCACGATCAGCGCCGACGCCGCAGAGGCCCGTACGGTCTGGGAGCCGATCCTCGCCCTCGGGACCACCGCCTCCTCCTGGGTGGGCAACTACCTCAGCCAGGTCTGGAAAACCGCCTGCACGAAGGACCCGTGTCCAGCAGCGTTCCCCGCCCTGGTTGCAAACATGCTGGGATTCGCCACCACCGCCAACACCTGGCAGGGCTACTCCGGCACCGGCGTCCTGGCGCTCGCCGTCGCCGGCCTCAGCGAGTGGGGGCACTCGCCGGTCAGCGAGCAGCAGACAGCCGCCCTCCGCACAGCCGTGCCAGCGTGGTCGACGTGGTTCGGCGAGCACATGGGCCACGACGACTTCGCCTACGCGGCCGTTCGCTTCTTCCGGGAGCCGGCCGCGGCAGGGTTCGTCCACGACGCCGTCGGCTGGCTCGCCGATCGCGAACGTTCCTCTCACCCCACCAGCGAGCGGTTGGACACCGCGGTCATCGAGTTCCTGGTTACCATCTCCACTCGCACCCCGAACCCGCTGCGCGGCTCCGGCCCTACCGCAGACAACGGACGGCAAGTCCTCGCCCGCCTCCACGGTCGAGGCAACGCCGTGGCTGGCCAACTCCTCAACAGCCTGACCTGACCGCATCTCACCACCCACCTACAATGGCAACCCGGCCTCCTTGCGTCGCGCCCCTGTCAGGCCAGCGGCGCCAGACCGCGCACGGGCGGTCAGCCGCGCCCGTTCGCCGCTCGACATGCGGTGACCGGAGAGGTTCCACTCGGCAGCGTCCGACGAGTCGCCGTGCTGACCGACGGAGCAGCCCGCTTGGTCGCCCTGTTCGGCCTGCTCAACTGGCTCGACGTGCACGACCTCCACCCGACCACTGCTGCCGGCCCGCCTCCCCAAGGCGTGGATCGGCTTACCGGCAACAGCTTAGGTACTATCGATTCCGGACGGTACGAGTCGTGGTTTCGGTATCGGCCGCCCCAGCAGTAGCGATGCCATCTCGTAAAGAATATCTGGGCATAGCTGGATAGCGGGGAGTATCACTTCCGGCACAAGCTCCAGGCTCATCGACTGCCGCACCAGTTGACGTGTCCTTACTAGTTCGACGCCTCTGGCGGCGCACTTAGCCAGCATCACGGCTTTGCCCTCGCCGTGATGCAGGTGCTCCAGCAGCCCGACCGCCTGGTCTACGAAACCCTGCTTGAGCATCTCGTCGACCAGATCTTCCATCAGTATCATGGCGAAGGCAGCGTTCGCGTCCAACAGGTCGCGCGCGAATGTGTCCCAAAGCCCTAGCCGGACTATGGCCGGTAAATCTTCCATGCCGCAAGAATCACGGTCAACAATGACAAGATGCTTTCCAGTAAGTCCTCCGCCGAGAAGTTCTGCCTCTTTTCGGAGCCCCGCCTGCCGGCAGGCGAGCGTTAGCCATGCGTTCGGCCATCTGCCGTCGGATCGCGTGGCATCGGGGTCAGCGGTCTGCAAAAGCAGCCGGACACAAGTCCCGGCCTCGGCAACGAGGCCCGCATCGGCCATCGCGACGGCGAGGATGGGGCCTAGATCAGCCTCTCGGCCAGCCGCGTCGGCATAAAAACTGAGTGCGTCGCTTCTGCTCATGCCCAGTGCCAGTAGCGCCTTGAACTTGGCGACGGTTACACGCTCGGCTAGGGAACCTGGTTCCTCAGCGTTGTGAGCAAGAATTGCCAGCGCGCGCGCTGGCTCTCCGACCTCGATAGCGAACTCAGCAAACTCCGCCGCGTGAAGCGGGCTCTCCGTCTGTTCTACCAAGCTACCGAGATGATCAAGAAGACGAGCCGGTGTGGATGGCGGTGCTGGTAGTCGGGCTGCCGCCAGAATCGATTCGAACCGCGCATGCGGTGATACCCCATCGAAGAAGTCGAACCACTTGCCCGCCGGATGACGCAAGGCGCAGGACGCAAGAAATCGCGTGCCCCAGGCCAAGTCCCAATCAAACCGTCTGAAGTGGAGGAGATAGGAGGTCTGGAGGTGAAGGTCTTCCGACACTTGTCCCTGCCCACACTCGTGGGCGGCGGCAGATAGCGCAGCGACGAGGACAGGTTGCGCTTTACTTCGGACCTCAGCAAGGGCGGCTGCCAGGCTATCGAGCATGTGACGGGCGCCATCCGCGTCGTCCCGGTCAAGCATGGCGAGCGCGCACTGCGCGAAGGCATCTACACGCAGCTGCGGATCGCTGATTTCTGAGGCCATACCAGGGGCATGGCGGAGCACGCCGACCTGACAGGCGATCTCGACCGATTCGGCGAGCATGTCATCGTCGAGGGCCAGGTCAGGGACTTGACGCGGGTCCACGCCATGTGCGGCGTAAGCACCGGCGAGCGCGACGACCACATCACGGTCCGCCTGGGGGCGCAGCGCTACGAGATCGATGATGACTTGGGCGGTATGAGCATCTATGTAGCGGGCCGACTTGGCGAGGAGCTGCAAGTCCTCGCTGTCGACGTCCTCTATTGAGGAGCGTGCAAGCTGTGCGGCCATGGTCGCTGCCGCTTGACCGAGCGCTGACGTGAGGTCCTCGGGTAAGCAGCGTTCGCCATCCTCCAAGAGAACGCTGCAGGCGTTGAGTCCGGCGCCGAGGCGAGTGGCTGGATCGGCGCCTTCCAGATTTTCGATTAATCGATAGAGTTCGTCGAGGCGGACCAGGACGTCTGCGCTCGACGCGAGCAGGTGGTCAGGTTCGTCGGTGACCTCCAGCGCTTTGGCGAGCAGTCGTCGTGCCATGTCGTGGTCGAGTCGGGCGAAGCTCGCGCTAAGCGCGGAGAGCCGCCATTCGTCGCCCTCCTCGGCTTCGGCGAGCAGCGCCTCCGCCGCCGCCTGTGCACGGGCCGCTGCCGCGTCGTCCCCGGCAAGCGCCTGTAGGACGGCTGCGCCCACTCGTTCTACGAGGTCATCGAAGTCAAGGCGGCCCGGGACGTGTTCGGCTTCCGCGGCTACGGCGGCAGCTTGACCTGGCGCGTCGGGCAGTAGGTGCCGCGCGATCTGCAGGAGTGCGTGCGATCGGAGATTTGGATACGGGATGGTGCGGGCGAGCTGCACGGCGTGGTTGAGCCGCCCGATCCGGGCGAGGGCCAAAACGTATTCCGACGGTACCGCGTCGGCTCGATCATGAATGTTGTGACGCAGAACTGAGACTCGTGCCAGAAGCTGCAAGTCGGAATTGCAATCCTGAGCAAGCAGCGCGGCGGCATCCGCGAACTCGGCGAGAGCGGCCGTCTCGCCACCGGTCCGCCAGCTCAGTAGTGTTTGTCTGCTCTCGGACGCGAGCAAGGCCAGGGTGCGGCCGTCTCGTTCGGCGGCGAGCATCGACGGATAAGACTCAACAAGATATTCCGGGGTATTCGCAGGCCAGCCGTCTTCTTGCCAGCCCTGCGCCCATCGGTCGATCATTGATCGAGCCGACGCGAGTTCGTTACTGGTCAGTTCGTTGCGTAGCAGTTCGACAAGTGTGTCGTGGGCGATAGTGTAGTGCGTCGTTGAGCGCGGCCGATCTTCTCGTCGATCGAGGACGCGAGCGAGGCGGCCCTTGGCCAAACCTCGCACTCGGCCGGTACTCGTCCCTAGGATTTCACCCAGGTCACGGATCGTCAGTCCACCGCGGGCGACCGCGATGACCGCTGTGATCTTGCGCAACTCATCTTCGTCAAGGATGTGATCGAGCTCGTGTTGAGCTTGGATTTGAATCGCCGCAGCGGCGGGTGATGGATAGAGGTTCCAGACTTCGCAGGTACGGAGCGGATGATGAGCATCAACATCCGAGGGAAGGTCGGTGTTGCTGCGGCTGGTAACCAAGACGCTCGCGCCCATCTCGATGCGATGCGGCAGCTGCGAGGCGATACTCGGCTCGTTCAGCTGACGTGCATCATCTTCGTCTAGCCCATCGACAATGAGCAGTACTGACCGCTGCTGACGCCGCGCTGCCGCCGCCGCACGGGCCCACAAGTCGAGGAAATCGGCGCGACTCGGTTCCGCCGGTGCAATCTCGTCTACCAGCGCTGCTAATTGCAAGC
Source organism: Micromonospora sp. NPDC049204 (assembly GCF_040647935.1). Classification (NCBI taxonomy): domain Bacteria; kingdom Bacillati; phylum Actinomycetota; class Actinomycetes; order Micromonosporales; family Micromonosporaceae; genus Micromonospora; species Micromonospora sp. NPDC049204. The sequence continues at coordinate 13,956 of NZ_JBEZDC010000023.1, forward strand.
AGGTGGCGTGGAGGAATTGACCTGCTCTTACGGTTCCACCACGACGTGAAATAAAGAATCCGACAATGTCTACCAGCGGCGGCGGGTCAACGGCGAGATGGCTGACCAAGGCCGTCTTGCCTGCCCATGCACCCGCTCGAAGATGGAGGTATCCCCGGCTCTCGTTGGCAAATTCTCCCAACTGCGCGAACTCACTATCGCGCTCCTTCAGCTCGGGGCAGCGGGCTGCGTAGTCTTCGAAGAGCGCACGGTATGGCGTCGGCCGTCGTCTGGAAACCGGTAGACCTAGATCGAACCGGCCGTAGAGTTCACGGCTCAGAACTGCAGTGTCGACACGTCCGGCACGTTGCGCAAATGTCGCAGCCAGTCGACTAAGATGCAGCCGTAAATGGTCAGCGACAACAGCGTCGTTGGTCAGCTGGGTAAGGCTAGTCACAAGATCCGCCTTACCGCCTGAATCCTCACCATCCAAATCGACGCGAATAACGTGCAGCGCTGCAAGGAATCTCCAGGAAAGTTCGTCAGAAGAGATTTTGGCCGACTCGGCATCGAGTCGCCTTGCTGCGTTGACAACGTGCGTAACTCTTTGCAATTCAGCGCGCATCGTCCTGCTGCGCGCCAAAACCGCTTCTTGGAAACGGGCAGGGCTATTCTGGCTTCTTGCCACCCCTACGAGGTCGACTAAATCGGCGACATGACTTTGCGTCGCCGAGACGGCGAGCCCTAGACGGCGTTCGCCGCTGTCCAGTTCCTGGCGGAACTCTGCGACCATTCGCAGGTACTGCGAAACAAGCCGGAGCAGCTTCGGGTCGCTCTGCTTGAAAACCGGGTTTCTGCGCACTCCGATTGACAGAATGCGCTGTCCCGCTGATGAGGCACCAACAACCACGATGTCATCGACTGGACTCGTCGCTGCCTGCTGGAACCAAACCTCTTGGACGACAAAACCGTCACCGAGCCCGGCAGTAGGACGACCCAGGAGAAGATCCGCGAGCAGCCTGCCGCCGTAATCATGTTCGAATGTCACACCCCCGCCGCCGGTCGAATAAGGACTCGCAACATGCATCGTCCGCAGCCCTCTCGCCCGTTCTGAACCTTTGAGGACGGTCACCTAACCTGCACCTGCAGGGCTACACCTTGCGCGTAGTAGACGCCGGGAAGCCCACCTATGACCCTCGCACTTGCCGACCTAGCCGGCAAGGATGATCTCGCAACAGGGAACCATCCAGTAGGTCCCCACGCCTTCGTCATGGTCCTTGACGAGCCGTGCCATCGGCACAGGGGTCCTGACGGCGAGCGACGTCGCGGGCTGCGGCAGGCACCTGTGCAGGTGCAAGACCGAAACGGGTTACGGAAACTCCTACTGCGCGCCATGGCTTCTACAGCAGCCGGCGGCCAAGTGCGTCGTCGCTGCGGGGAGCCGCGGGATTCGACGCTGTGTTCAGTTGAGCGTGCCTTGCGGGGCCTCGCCGCGTGCGGTGACCCCGGAGCCGTCTGGCCCGGAGCGCCGCACGCGGCCCCCATCCCTTACTTGGTCGTGGGTGAGACGGCGCCGCTCGCCTGCGAACACCGGTCGGCGCGATCTATCAGACGGGCCAGCGGATGGGGTTGGCCGGTCATGGCCGACAGTGCGTTGGCCACGTCGTGCAGATCAGCCTTGATGTAGGTGGTGGTGGAGGATCCGGGGCTGTCGGTGTGACCGGCGTAGGCGCGGGCGATGCCGTAGCCGAAGTGCCGTTCCACCCAGGTGAGCGTGGTGTGGCGTAGCCAGTGTGTGGATACGCCGTGCACGGCGACCCACGGCAGGCGCTCGCCGAGGCGTTTCCACAGGTGGTCGTAGCGGCGGCTCGTGATCGGTTGGCCGGCACGGTTGCGCAGGAGCGCGTCGGTGAGCAGGACCGCGCCGCGGGCGCGGGCGTGTTCGTACAGGTGTTCGGCGAGGTCGAGGGTGATCGGTTGCCACCGGATGGTGGCGCCCTTCTCGGTCAGGCGGACGAGTCCGTTGATGGTGTCCAGGTCGACCAGGCGCAGGGCCAGTGCGCCGCCGCGGCGGCAGGCGGTTTCGGTGTGCAGGCGCAGGACCAGTGCGTCGAGGATGACGTCTTTGCCGCTGGTACGAGCCTCGATATTGATTTCTTCCAGCTCGTGTGTGGTGAGGGCGCGGCGGGTGCTGGGCAGGCGGCGGGGTTTCGCGACCCGGTGGGCGGGGCTGGCGGAGGCGTCGATCAGGCCATCGGCGATCGCCCGGGTGTAGAAGGCGCGGGCGGCGGCGACGACGTGCTCGCCGGCGTGCCGGCCGTTGCGGCTGTTGCGCCGCGACACCGCGCTGGCCATCATCAGTTGTTTCAATGCCTCGATGTCGCTGGCGGCGACGCCGTCCAACGGTCGGTCGGGCCAGGTAGCGGCCATTCGTTCCCAGTAGGTGCCATACGTGCGGCGTGCTCCAGGCCCGGCTGCGGCGAGAACGCGCGGTAGGTACTCCGCGACCGTGGGTAGGGCGGCCTGGGCGCTGGGGTGGGCTTGGAGGTCGGCCACGGTGACGCCCAGGTGGGTCAGGACCTGGTGTGCGGCGGCGACAGCAGACGGGTCAGCGGTCACTGTCGCCTCCTGCCAGCTGGTGGTGCAGGTCGGTGAGGAGGCGGGCGACGGTGCCGACGGGATGCACGACGAGCAGGTCATACGTGATGAAGGCTGCCAGGAGGACAGGCTGGCCGGGCTCGATCCGGCACATCTGCCGGGCGCTCGCCGGCAGGGGCAGTTCACCTCGGCTGCCCACCTGGTACCGGTCGTCCCGCGCGGAGGTGATGACGAGCATGTCGTGGCACAGTTGGATGTCGAGGCGATGTCCCGGTGCCCAGCCGATCGCGTGCAGGAGGTGCTGGGCGCTCACCCGGCCGCAGCGAGCGGGGAGAGCCATCCACAGCAGCAGCCCCGAGGCGTCGGTGATTGCCGGCGGGTAAACGCGGGCGGGTAGCGCTGGCATCGGCATCGAGCCTGGGCTCGGCCGCGCGGGCGAGGTAGCAGGGATGAGCGGACGAACGAGTTGCTCAAGGACTCGGGTAGGTCGTGTCATGACGACACAACGTCGCGACTGCCGACACACCTACGGCCCGCACGTTAGTGGCTTGGATCGGCGATGGGCGCCTGAGACGATGAGTTGGTGTTGCGCTACGTCGATGCCACCGCCGCGTACCGCGACGACGAAAGGTGGGGCTTCCACCTGGCTAACGAGATGGCCCGACGGCTCCGGGCCTCCTTCGGCCCCGACGAGGTGACGCGGATGCTGGAGCGAGCCGCGCTGTCTGCTCCTCCTGAAGGCCCGCACTTCGTGTACGAGGAAAATGTGCGGCTCTTTGCGGGACGACGAGGGCGAGGTCCCCTGCATGTCGCCTGGGACACGAATCTGTTGATCGATTACCTCACGTTCAGGCATCGGCTCTGGACGGGCGACGGCGTCGTTGATCTTGTGTCCGGCGAGGATTACGCGACAGACCTGGAATCGCTGCAACTTGTTCTCGCCCTGTGGGCGGTTCGGGACATTCGCTTCATCATGCTCGCGGCGTCCGTCGACGATGCGAAGAAGACCCTGTCCCAGGAGCGTCGTGTGCAGCGGCTGCTTGCCTTCGAGGAGTTCACCGCCGCGCTACAACTCCTAGGCTGGGGGGAACCGGAGAAGCGCCCCTCCCGCGAAGGCCTGCTGATCCTGCCGGAGCGGGAGATGAGGCGTGCCTTGACGGCTGTTGTGCGTCCTCGACGGCGGTGAGCCCTACGACGGCTAGACCCGTACCTGGGGCGACGACGAGGCGGCGTTGATGAACAACGGCAGTGGCGACGAGTGGGCGGTCGTGTTCACCGCCGAGGGCGCGTTCATCCGCGCGTTCGACCACGAGTCGCCGATGACGCCCTACCGCCATCCGGACCGCGAGCTGTGGCCCGGACTGCTCGACGGCATCCCGGCGGTGTTCCGCCCGCAGATCGAGGAACCAGCGTTCGGCGACGAGGAGGGACAGTTCCTCGCCACCGCTGTCCTGTGGCGGCTCTCCGGTGACGACCGCTGGCACGCCGGCGAAGGCATCACGTTCCCCCATTACCCCCCGCTCCGCGGGCCGTACGACGACAACGCCCCGGACGACTCTGGGCTGTTCGAGATCCTGCTCGACGACATCGTCGACCGGTACGTCGAGGACTACTACGAGACCGAGGTGGACGCGGCGGTGGTCGAGCACGTTGTCGCGCACCACCCGCTCACTGACGTCGTTGTGCAGGCTTTGAACCCAGAGATGACCGTTGCCAGGCTGCACAAGGACATCGCCGCGATTGGATATTCGGTCGCGGCCATGCGACGTCGGCCCCGTACCTCGACCGCCTCGGCAGCACGCTGATTACTGAACCGCAGTACCGCAAGCTCAAACAAATGACTGATCGGCCACGGCCTGTAACGCGCGACCAGCGGCAATGAGCTCGCCGCTATGCCGTCGCGTTGAAGACCTGGTGCAGGATCCATAGAGGCTGGTTGGCTTTGTGCCAGTTCGGCTAGTCGACGTCCAGCCAGCCTGACGGCTCACGCTGATCAGTCATCGTTCTCGTCACCTTCGGCAAGAAGCTGCTCGGCATGGGTAGCCGCCCACAACTCGGCAGCGGTGCAAGCTGCTTTGAGGTCCGGATCTGTCTCAGTGGCCGCTGCCTGTGCGGCGGCCGCGCGAGCCTTGTTGAGCTCGTCGGACACGCCGTTCAAGAAGCCCCACGAGCGGAGCGTCATGGCGCCCGAGATGTCGGCGAGCACGCGCGTCGCCAGGTTGCCGTTCAACAGGCGTGCCCTGACGAGTATGTTCCTGGCCAGGTCGGGGTGACACAGAGGCCACGTGCCGACGTCTCGGAGCGCCGCCACCGTGTCCTCGAGCGCGGCACCGTCGAGCTCATCGACGGCTGCGGCGAGATGTTGGGCCTGAGTGGTCGTCATGCCACTCCCCATGGCGATCGAGACGACGATCGATGTGTTCGCGGCTTCGCCGTGTTGAGCGCGGTCGACCACCCAGTGCGCGAGCGCCTCGGCGTTTCGGTCGAAGGCGTCCGCGAAGCCATCGACGTCTGTCGGCAAGCGGCCGCCGTCGCCGTGCAGGTTCTGGAGATGGCCAAGGACCAGGCGTGGGTAAGTGAGTGCTATGCCGGCGGCGATCTGCTGGAGGGTGTAGTCGTCCCAGCCTGCGTAGTCGATCAAGTCGAGGATCGCCGAGGCGTCTTCGTCGCTCTGGGCCTGGCCCCAGCTGAGCCCGTCGTAGCCGCATGCGCTCTCCAGTGCATTCGTCAGAGCGTGCGGTGAAGCTTGTTCGTTGAGCAGAAGCCGGGCCGTCGCGGCGGGCGCGGTGGCGAGCAACTTGTGGCTGCCCATGATGAAACGGTCGCGTAGCTCGGGCTCGGCTTCCGCTATGCCCTCGCGGTGGATCTGCTCGAAGGGCGCCCCCCGGTCCGTCCAGGCATACGTGGCGAAGGCGTTGCCGATGGCTAGACGCACGTCCATGCGGTAGCTCGAAGCGTCAGCCAGCCAAGCGAGTAAACCGTTCGCGTCGTAGTCGGCCCAGGCATCCAGCAGCTGATGCAGACTCTGGTCGAGGACAGACGCAGGCCCGTCGGCGATCTCCCGAACCACGTGAGGGATGAGATCGGATCTCTGCTTGGCGAACTCCCGCCAGACGCCCCACAGCGTAGGTGACCTAGGTGCCGCCAGCTCGACCTCTACCGCGCAGGTGCGGAGCGTTCGCACCAACTCAGGGATGCTGTCGGACGTAAGCCGCCTGACGACCTGCGCGACTGCGCGCTCCTGCATCGCCGTCCGCTCCTCGATCCTGACTCGGCGCTGCTCGCTGTGTTCTGCATCGATCTCGTCCTCCGGCATGCCGGCTTCACGGGCGGCTCTCGCTGCTTCCGCTGCCCGTAGCTCATCGATCGTTGCAACCGTCACTCCGCGCCGCGTCGGGAAGCCTCGGAACCTGCTCAGGAGGACCTCTGCCAGGTCGTCGTCCCGGTGGTCGAGCGACGTCACGAGACTCAGAGCAGCACGGCGAACACATACCGATCGAGCGTGCTCGGCTGTCCAACCGATCTCGTGGCGGATCAGTCGGCGGATCACCGCGCTGCCGGTGGAAACAGCCGCCGTCTCCAAAGTAGTCAGCGTGGCGAGATCGTCCTCTTCCCAACCGAGAACCTCTTCCATCGTCACTTCCCGGTTGGCCGGACCTGCCGGTTGACGGACCGCTATGCCGAGGAGGCGAACAGCCTCCCCGGCTCGGCGCAGGTCGGTCCCGCTCGCTTGCCGGAGAAGCGTTGATCGGATCGCGTCTCGGATCGGGCGTGCCCAGGTCGCCGCCACGGCGTACGGGCGGAGTGAAATGCGTCGGCGGGTTTCCGCGACGGTCCGGGTGCCATCCTTCGCGAGCAGGGGGCGTAGCGCGAACATCGGCGTCGCTTGCCGCGGGTCGGTCGCCTGGGCGAGCTGCTTGTCGACCCACGCCACGATCCCGGGAGGGAACGACGGGTCCAGCATGTCGCCGATGCTCGCGAGCCGGCCATCGATGACCCGCACAGCATGGCCCGGGTACTGGTTCGGTGGCCTTGAGTCATCGCGGTACAGCGACCACAGCGCGTCGAGGACCGTCTCGAGCGTCTCTGGGGCGCTGGCTGCGCACTGCCCGTACAGCTCGGGCATGAGCCAGAGAACGTCCCTTGAGCTCTCGGCGCGGTCGAAGAACGGGTGAGGGGCTGAAGCAGCGTCGACTGTTCGGTCAATTTCCTGCAGTCGGACCCGGAGTTCCTCGAGCACTGTCAGGAACGGAACTGGCAGGGTGGTCGCCAAGTTGCGAAGCCCACGAAGCGCCCGATGCAACTCGACGGGTTCGGCAACGCGGAGGCGGTCCGCCACCGACTCCCAAATCGGCCCGATGACCGATGGCCCGTGCCGTCGAACGAGCCGCCAGTCGAGTTCCGCGAGCGTGGTCACGAGCCGGTCGTCGGAAGGGCTACCGAAGGCCTCCCACAGTTGCTGAGCGAAGCCGGTCGCGTGGCGCCCGACCGCGGCCTCGGTCTCCAAGATCTCGTCCGCAAGCACGTCGGGGACTACGCGGGTCAGTCCGCTGCGCGTCACTAAAACGCCGCGATCTTGCAAGCTTTGGCAGAGGCGCAGCAGGTCGCCCATGTCCAAGTCGACAAATCGGGCGATGTCTGTGCACAGTGCGTCGTCGGTGTCGTCAATCGGGCCGAGAGCCGCGAAGACGGCGAGTGCTCGTCGAACCGTGCGCTTCGGTACGCCTTCCAGCTCGCCGGCGGCAACCTCCTGATACCGGGCGAGAACCTGCTGGCGAAGGGCGTCGTCGGCCTTCAGGGGCGCTGTCAACCTGCCGCTACGGATCAGGTTGACGCCGATGACCGCCACGTGCGGCGAGTCAATGGCTTGGCCGGCGAAGTACTCCTGCGCCGTCAATGTCAGGTCGAGGCCGTGGGCGATGCTGGTGACCAGCTTGCGTGCGTCCCGCCGGCTCAGCTCCTCGACCGGGATTGTCTCGACCTGAGCCGGCGCAAACCGGGCGTTGATGATCTCGGCCTGCACGGCGGCGACTCCGGACGTCCGGGAGCCGAGGACAACCTGGGTGCCCTCCGTCAGGCGCGCGTAGGTGAGCAGCGCTGCGAGGGCGGCCGGGTCGCGGTGTGCGTCGTCCACCAGCACGACGGCCGGTGTGTGCGGAAGTTCGTCGATTGCTGTTTGGTCAAGGCTGCGTCCGGGTGAAAGGCAGACGACCGGAACCTGGGGGTTGGCCTGCTCGAACTCTGCCAATGCTTCAGTGAGCAAACGCGTCTTGCCGCGGCCTCCGGGTCCGGCAACAACGACGACCGTCGGGTAGTCCGCTGATCGGTCGAGTGCAGTCCGTAACGCGGCGAGCTCGGCGTCGCGTCCAACGCGGGGTCCACGGTCGTTGAGGGGCGCGTCTTCCTTCATGCGATCTTGGACAAAGGTGTAGAGACTGAGAAATGCGTCGGTGCCGGGAACACCAAGAAGGAACTGTCGGGTCGGCCGGTCCCACGTCGCATCGAGGACGTCCCGTCGCTTATGCAAGGGGTGATCGTCCAACATGCGTCCGAGGGCACGCTGATCAAGTAGCTGCCACTTGGGGTGCTTCTTGATCTCCTTTCTAGCGTTGCGCGATGCCTCGCCAGAGAAGACCAGGTAGTACTCGTCTGCCTGAAAGGTGCAGACGCGCACGACTTCCCGGATGGCTGCCGGGGTCAGCTTGTCGTATCGCTTGCACTGCCAAGCGGCGGTCTTTCCGTCGCTGTATTCACCTTCGAAGTCGATGCCGTCCTGAGAGTCGCCTCGCCGGCCCCAACGCTCTACCCGGGTCACCCGACGAGCCGAGCCCGGACAGAACCGGTTCGCACTGAGCAGACGCTCGGTAAAGTCCTCGAACTCGTACTCGGAGAGGCTGGGTGTCGGGGGCAACCGCGGATTCTTCCCGGGCAGCGGGCCATCCGCGGGCATCGGCGCCCACCTCCACTCTGCGTGCATGATTCTCGAACAAGATCGCTATCTCAGGCCCCAAGCAGGATATCCCTCATCGCCAGCGCGACGCCGCACTCGGTGGCGGTGGCCAATTTCCCCCGGTGATCAGGACGTAGATCATGGCGGGCGCGAAACTGTCCAGGCGTGGCGTCGAGCGGAAATTGCGCGACGGCCGCGTCGACGTGGCCGGCCTCGTCATCGAGGAGCCGGCCGTCCCGGCCCGTCAGCCTGACCTCTGAACCGCTAAGCCGATGCCGTGCTCGGGAGGAACGAACTCGTCACCCGCCGTCGGCCGCATCCTCGATCGGCTCGGCGGTCGCTGGCGGCTGATCACCACCACCCGCGGTGGCCTCGGTCAGGGATCCGAAACTGCTGTGGCCTCGGGCGACGAGGCGACTCACGGTCTGTTTGGCGATCCGACGGGTTGCGGGGTCGGCAGCTTGCAAGCCGTTGCGCAGCACGGCGGAGATGGAGGTTCGAGCGCTGCTGATGAACCAGGGTCGGTCGGGTGAATCCACCAGTCCTGCGATGGCGGTTACCGACTCCGTCAGTTCGTCGGCGCCAAGCGTTGCGAGACGTTCGGCGATGTCACGGCATGAGGCGAGCGTTGTTCCGGCGGCGAGGGTTTGGTTGAGCTGATCGAGCGCCCAGGCGTCGGGCAGCTTCCCGGAGCTGAACCAGTGTCCGAAGCCGGCGAGCTCGGCTGCGTCACCGCCGGCTTGGGTGGCCGCAATTCGGCGATTCTCCCATAGAGCCTTTAACCGGTTGGTCTGGTCTTGGTCGAGCTGGTCCATGCTGTGCAGTTGCCGGCCGATGTGTTCGATGAGGCGTGCGCGTAGGCGCAGCGGCGCGTGGTTGAAGAAGTCCGCGAGCCAGCCTGCGTGTGGCGGGATCGTGCCGTCCCGGTAAAGCAGCCCGAGGTGCGACAACAGACGATCCTCGGGCTGCTCGTGCTGTGCGCCTTCAATGGGAGGGGCCATCTGCGGCGCGTGGCTGAGGGACATGGCGTGCCGCTCATACAACGGCTGGAGGAGCGTTGCCGTCTCTACGGTCAGCCGTCCGTACAGCAGGTAGGCGTTCCAAGCAGCCGACGCGATGCCCGGCTTAGTGACGTGGGGGAAGATCTCCTCGAGGTGCTGACGTGTCCACTGTTCGTCCAGCACCGTCAGGAGGTGGATCTTGTAGCCGTAGAGGCTGCGGATCGGTGAGTTTGACCGGCGTGCCGGGTCGAGGTGCTTTTCGAGCAGTTGGCGGACGGTGGCGTCGAGTGTGGGTGCTGCAGGGTTATGTAGGCGGATGGCGTATTGGAGCAGCGCCATCCAGCCGTTGCCGCCGATGCTGTTGATCGCTGTCTCGAAGGGCGGACCGTCATCGCCGGTCGAGTCGTCGGCGTCGAGCAGCTGGCTGATCACCGCGAGGGCCTGTTCGAGGTTGGCCTGCGGGATGTCGCTGCGCAGGCCGGCGGTCAGCAGTTCGGCCACTTCTTGCCAAGCCCAGTTCCAGCCTGGGTCCTGCTCGCCGTTTCCCTGAGTAGGACGTCCGGGCAGCTGGGCCGGCTGGGCCAGGGACGCGGCGGCGAAGTCGAGCACGGGTTGCCAGTCGGCAACCGATGCGGCGGCCGAACCCTGCTGGTCATCTGCGCATTCGATCGCCTGACGGAGTCCCTTCAGCAGACCGCGGGCGTAGGTGGGGTCCAGGTCTAGGAAGCGGGGAGCGAGCGCGGCGAAGCGGCGCGGGCCGTCTGCAGCAGCGGCTTGGAGTCGTTCACGCATGTCGTCCCTGCCGGTATCGTCCCAGCGCCCGGTCGGCGTCCATGCCGTCAGGAAAGAGATGAGGTCGTCATCGGTCATCTCCTCCAGCGCCGGCAGCGGCAGGTCTGCCCGATCTGCACTGCTACGGGCTTTAAACTCGATCACGTGGTTCGCGATCTCCGGGTCGCCGAGCTCCCGGACCAGCGCCTCCCTCTCGGCACGGTATGCCTCCGGGAGCGCGTCGCCGAGCCGCGCGAGCTGTCGATGCCTCCACTGTTTGATCGCCGCCGGGTCGTCGGTGTGTTTAGGCCCTTGGTCGATCAGTGCCAGGACGCGTTTGCGGTCGTCGGGTTCGAGACTGCCGAAGTGGGTGTCCAAAAGATGTCCGTACTCGACGAAGCAGTCCCGCTCGTGGAACAGGGTCTGGTCTGTCAGCGACGCGCTGACCAGCTCCGGTTCTGGGCTCAGGAGTAGGACGTACAGTGCGAGGCGGCGGAAGATGCCGCCTTGGTGCGCGTCGAGCTCGGACACAACCTGCTCTGGGCCGATTTCGGTGGCGACGGCGGTGGCAGCGTCGCGCAGCATGGTGACCAGTTCGTCGCGCGCTCCGAAGAGCTTGTCGGACGTGATGTCAGGCCACCAGATGCGGGAGTGGCTGAGCTCATCACGCCCGCCTTCTTCTCTTTGCGCGAGACGAGTCGCAATGACAGCCAGCCCCGGCACACCTAGCTGCGGGAAGAGCCGGATGACGAGTTCGGGCGGAATGTATCCACCTCCCGCCCCCCGCCGGGTCGGCGAAGGTAGCAGCTCAGCCAGGATGGCGGCGGCTTCTTCAAGCTGACCGTCGGCGGCGAGCCTGGGGAGCAGCTCGGTTGCCTGGGACGGCAGGGCCCACTGGGCGGGCGACCGGAGCAGCTGAGCGATCTTCCCGGCCAACGGGCGCGCGAGTGCGATAGGTGCCGCGAGGGCAACGTCAGCGACGGTCTCGGCGGCTTGGGGGTTGTCGGTCTCCAACTGGAGAACGACGTCGATGACATCGGGCACGAGCTTCGGCTCCTGCATCATTCTGATGAGGTAGCGCCCTGGCGGCCACGGCTTGTAGGTCAGCAGGCCGTCCTCGTTGGGCTGCAATGGCGGCGGCGACCGGAAGTAGTTCTTTTTCAACAGGTGCGGGAACCATGCAGCCGATGCGTGCTCGAAGAAGCGGTTCAGGGCCGGCGCACTGTTAGGAACCTTGTTCAGGAGATGTGAGACCTTCTCCTTGGTGATCGGTTCGGCGGTCGCGAGTTCGTCGATCGTGGGCAGGGCGCGGGTGAACGACCCTTCGTACGCGCGCAGCACCACCTTGAGGACGGCGCCAAGCCTGTCCCAGCGTTCGATGAACGCCGCGTCAGCCGGGCGGTTGGCGAGCAGGGCGCCGCGGTGGGCCGCGTCATGCCACGCCCCCGAGCTCTTCCAGAGGGAACGGATCTCGTCGGTGCTGTCGAACCCGAGCGCCGAGCAAATCTCGTCGATCACCAGCGCGCGGTCCGGGTCTCGTCGATCCTTCGGCTTCTCAGCCTCGAGACGGTCCTGCACCTCCACGGGGACGAAGGAGTAGAGCAGTTCGCGAAGCGCCGAGTCGATCTCGCGAGCCATGTGCGCCAGGATGAGCGAGCCGGTCTGTAGCGGCGGGTTCCCGCGAAGGATGCGAATGGCATCGGCGTACTGGTCGGCTGGAGCATCGCCCATCACCCCCAGAAGCCGGTGAATCTCGCGTTCATTCGGCTGAAAGGGCACAGACCCGAACGGTGCCGGCTGGGCACCGTCGAACTCAGGGGTCGGCACAGGTGGCCTCCTCAACTACTACGGCGCACAAGGTCGAGTAGTTCCCGACGTCGAATTCTGGCGCGTACCTGTGGGAGCGGGTGCTCGCCGGGCTGCTGCCTGTGATGATTCTGCGACCTTTACCCATCCGAGAACTTCTCGCCACAAGGCAGGTACGCAGGCGGCGCCGCGGTTGGCGTGTAGTCATCCGGCCGCGGGCGCGATGGTCGGCCGGTTGCGGGATCGTGCCCCGCGAGTCTTGCGCACTCTCATCGGCCAGATCCGGATACCGGAGCGGGGGTTGCTGCCGACCGCCGACATCACCCAGCGGACGAGCGGCGGGGGACGTCCAGAAGGGACGGGACAGGAAGGAACCCGCTCCGCGTTCCCGCAGGTCGTGCTCTCTCCCACGTGCCACTGGCGGAAATGACATACCGGGCCCACCAGCTCCCGTCGCCGGTCTCCACCGCCAAGCGGTCCCCGGCGCGCCGCACCTCACGGACGCGGACCGGACGGCGCACCCGCAGCTCATAGCGTTGCTCGTAGGCCTGTAGGTAGTCCACGACGTGCCCGGCGGTGGGGAACTCCTCGCCCTCCTGCCGCGGCATCCCCCACCCGGGCAGCGGACTGTAGTCCGCCGGTGAGAACAACCGCAACGACTCCCAACCGTGCCGCCACGCCCCACCAGGCTGTGACTGGGCGTCGAGGATGACGTCATCCAGACCGTCGCGGCGCAGGTAGTAGCCCGCCGCCAGGGCCGCCTGCCCGCCGCCGACGACCACCACGTCACACGAAGACACGCACGGCTTGGCCGCGGTGTCCCTCGCGGTCATGCCTGGGCTGTCCTACGCCCAGCGACGCGCCGGCCGCGAGCTCGGTTCGCGCACCGCGGTCGCAGACTCCAAGCAGACCCTGCTCTGCACGTACCTGTCCGCTGTCCTGCTGGTGGGGTTGCTGCTCAACAGCATCTTCGGCTGGGGGTGGGCGGATCCGGTCGCCGCCCTGACGATCGGCGCGGTTGCGGTCAAGGAAGGCCGCGAAGCCTTGCGCGGCGACACCTGCTGCATTCCCCACCCGCTCTCCAGAGACCCGGTGGGCACGGCCGAGGGGTGCGATGACGGATGCTGCGGTGAGGGCCTGAACTGATCACGGCAGCCGGGTCGGCGGCTCCACGGACTGAGGCTAAGGCCGTGCCCCCTCGCTGTTCGACGGCCAGTGGGTGTGGCTGACCGGTGAGTGCGGCCAGCGCGGTGGCGACGGCGTGCAGGTCGGCTTTGATGTAGGTGGTGGTGGCGGGTCCGCGGCGGTCGGTGTGCCCGGCGTAGGCGCGGGCGACGGCGTAGCCGAAGTGCCGCTCGACCCACGTCAGGGTGGTGTGGCGCAGCCAACGGGTGGAGATGCCTTGGACGGCGACCCACGGCAACTGTCGGCCGATGCGTTTCCACATCAGGTCGTAGCGCCGGTAGGAGGCGGGTTGGCCATTGCGATAGCGCAGCAGCGCATCGGTCGGTGCGACAGCGCCGCGGGCTCGGGCATGGTCATCCAACCGGCTGGCGAGCATCGGTGTGATGGGCTGCCAGCGTTGCGTGCCGCCCTTCTCGGACAGGCGGATCAGCGCGTGGTCGGTGTCCAGGTCGATCGGGCGTAGCGCGAGGGCGCCGCTGCGTCGGCAGGCCGTTTCGGTGTGCAGTCGCAGGATCAGGGCGTCGAGGATGATGTCGTTGCCGCCGCTGCGGGCGGCGGCGTTGATGTCGGACAGCTCGCCAGGGGTGAGGGCACGGCGGGTGTTGGGCAGCCGGCGGGGTTTACGGACCCGGTGGGCCGGGCTGTCCGCGATGGTCAGGTAGCCGTCGGCGATAGCGCGGTTGTAGAAGGCGCGGGCGGCGGCGATGAGATGCTCGCCGGCGTGCCGGCCTTGTCGGGAGTTGCGGCGAGGGCGGGCGCCTGCGGCGGCCTGTCGCATGAGGGCTTCGATGTCGCTGGCCCGCACCGCGTCGATGCGCCGATCGCCGTAGGCGGCGACCATTCGTCGCCAGGAGCTGCCGTAGGTACATCGGGTGCCCGGGCTCGCCGCCGCGACCACAACAGGAAGGTACTCGGCGACTGTCGGCACGGCAGGCCGGTTACTGCCGGTGAGGTCGGCGGCGGTAAGGCCGAGGTGCTCGAGCATCGCTCGGGCGGTGGCAACACGATCGGAATCCATGGTCATGAGGGCTCTCCAAGGATGCGGGCGTGCAGGCCGGCCAGGACCGCCGTGATGGTGTTTGAGGGGTGCACGACAATGCGGTTCTGGCATGGCAGGGCAGCCAGGAGCACGGGTTCGCCGGTGGCGATGCCGCACAGGTGTCGGGCGGAGGCCGGTAGGGGCAACTCCTCGCGGGTTCCCACGGCGTGCGCGCCTTCGGCGGCCGGGGTGATCAGGATTGCGTCGGTCAGGACGTCGACGTGCAGGGTGAGGCCCGGTGTCCAGCCCAAGGCCCGCAAGAGTGCACGAGCGGTGACGCGGCCGGCGGCGTCGGGGCGGCCCACGTCGAACAGCACGCCATCACCCGTGCGGGCGGCGGGTGCGGGCAGTGTCGGCAGCGGCGCCGGCTCCGGCGATGCGACCGGCAGTGGGGTGGGTATGAGCGCCTCGACGAGCTGCTCGTCGGGCCGGCGAGGGCGCGGCCTGCCGGGGCTCACCTAGGCCCCCGCCAGCACGAGGGCGAGGGTGTCAGCGCAGGGGGCGCCGGCTCCCTGGGGTCGGTGCGCACATATGAGTCGTCGCGGCTCGCGTCCCCACGCGAGAGGGAGTTGATCTCGCGTGGATATCCACGAACTTTGGTGTCCGAGGGGGGATCGGACACGTGCACGAACCATATGTGCACCATTTTGGGGTGCACATGCTCGTAGGTTACGGTACAACTCGCCTTGGCTGCAAAGGCACGGTAAAGGTCGGTGTCGTGACGCTCCGCAAGTAGTTTAGCGGTGTGCCGCTGCGGATACGACCCAGACCAAATACCAGGGTCCGGCGGGCAGAGCCGTTCAACCTCTCGCCTCTACACAGCTGCGGCGCGCGCCGACCACTTCGCCAGCTAACTAAGCCATCATTGTGGCGCGAAGCGGGCGTCCTCAACGTTCCATGTCACCCGTTTAGCATCGTAGGGCAGCGCCATTTGCGCACCACCAACAACGGAGATGCCAGCGACGGCTCCGCGACGGACAAGCCCTCGCCCGGGTGGGTGAACGCGAGTGCAGGTTCCGCCCGCCCCATCGGGACGCCGACTGATCCGCTCACGCCACGGACAAGTCGTGAACGGACAGGTACACACCATGTTTCCGAAACGCGGCCGGCGCCCATGCCAGCGCGTCGGCCCGGTGGATGGCCAGTTCGGCTGGGAACCACGCCCGGCGCAGGACACGTGCATCGACCCATGCAGGCGGGGCAAGATCCGCTTGGGCGAGCAGGTGCTCCGCGAGCGCCGCAAGCAGCACGTCCCAACGCACGTCCCCAATTGGCCCAGGCTCATCCCTCAATAGACCGACCCTGGTCTCGGCCGCCTCCCAGCGGTACTCCTCCAAGAACTCCCACACCAGCTTCCAGCGGATCTGGTCGGTGTCCACGGACGCCAGATAGGAGGCCAACCTGGACAGACTCATCGGCTCGTATTTGGTACCCACCGGGCGAGCCTCACCTTCGACCCAACGGCATCTGTGGTTGCAGGCTATCGCGGGTGCCTCCGGCGATGACCCAACGGTCGGGCGGCGGCGCGAGTGCATGTTTCAGCCGGGGGCTTCGCAGTTTTTTGATCACCGCTGGTGTTCGAATACTGCGGCGGCTTATTCGACAGCCGTGTCTTCCACGCGGGTTTTCGCTGCTGCAGGACCGCTGTGCCAGACGCCCGGAATCATCGCGCGGTCTTCGTAGCCGAATTCGATGACGTGGATGTGACTCCAGTCCGCTCGAGGAGGCAGTGGTGGTAGGGAATTGTCCGCGATGATCATTTGGATTCGTTGGCTTGCGGCGTTGGTGACGTTCGCGATTCGACCGTAGATGCGCTGGCTAAGTTCGACGTCGGTAGGGCTTCGACCTATGGCGTTTTGGGGCGAGTCGATGATGAGCAGCGACGGTACGGTGACGTTAGGGTCGTCGAGCGCAGTGGTTATCAGGGCGATGTTGTAGGCGACGTGGACGGCCGTGGCGACACCTCCGCCGGAAGCTTGGATCTCGTGGAAGGCGGCCCCGTCGATCCGAGGTAGATAATCTTCGGTATCGATGTGGGCTTCTTGCACTCCGGGGACTCCGATGAGTTGGATTTCTCGCTGGAAGGCCGCGTCGAAGCGGGTGACTCGCGCTCTGGCTTCAGTCATGGCCTGCTTGCGTCGCTTGATGTCCGCACGAACTGTTTTGCGTTGGTCCTCGTCGGTGCGTAGCCGTTGTTCGATGTCCTTGAACCGCTCCCAGGTGTTGGTCATGTCGTCTAGTCGGGCCAGGCGCGCCAGCATGGTGGCGTGCTGACCGCTGAGAGCCGCGGTCTGGGTGAGCAGCGGTGCGGTACGGCTTCGGGTGAGTTCATCGAGACGTTGTCGCACCGCGTGCAGGTGCAGTCTTGCGGTGATCGCCAATTCAGCGGCTCGGGTCGCGGCGCTTTCGTCTGCGTCGAGCAGTTGTCGGGTTTCAGCGATCTGGTTCTCGAAGCGGAGCCGGGTCTCGTCATCGACGGCGGAGGCTGCCACGGAGACGGGTTCCGGTTGGCGGCAAAGCCGGCACTGGTCATCGGCGAGAGTCTGGTGATCAAGATGCTGCAGGCAGCGGGGACAGACCTCGAACTCAAGCGCCCCGAGGATATGACCGGCAACGTGAGCTTGTTGAGCGCGAAGGTAGTCCAGTTCCAGTTGCGCCAGCGCGGCGCGGCGGGCCGCGACGGCTTCGGCTCGCCGGGCGGCGTCCGCCTGTAGCTGGCGTTCCTGGCTGGCGGTCTGGTCGAGTTCGGCGAACAGTACGTCGGTGGCGGGCCCAGGGCTTGACGATTGCGAGGCGAGGGCTTCCAGTCCTGCATTGATCTCATTGAGTCGGACTAGGATGGCGCGTCGGTCTTCGTCGATTTTGTCCTCGGGTGGCGTCTCGGTCTGTCCGAGGAAGTTGCGTACCGCGGTCACCTCGGCTTTGTGTGCGGCGATGGCGCTGTTCAGCGTGCCTTCGCGGCGCTGCAGGGCGGCGAGGTCAGCGTCGTTGAGTCCGAACATGAACTCGAACAGCGCTCGACGCGGTCGGTCGGTGTAGGTCTCCGTGTGCCCGGCGATGGACCGGTCGATGTCGACTGCTTCGACATACAGATAGGCCATGAGGTTTTGAAAGGTGACCGCTACGGTGTCAGCGGTGGCGCCGCGCCGTCGGGTCGGGATTCGTTCGCGCGGGATTCCGAGTCGTTCCAGTAGCCGGTCTGAGATGGTCTCCTGGCCTTCGCGGCTTCGGACGGGCAGTTGCGCCTCGATGTCGCGGGTGTATGGGTCAAGAATCTCAACGATGCCTGATGGATCGGGCACTCTTCGCGCGAGCATCAGGCGGGTGTCTTCGACCTGGAGATCGAGGACGATCCTGGTCACGTTGGCGCGCACTGCTGGGGTGAGTGCGGCGCGACCGCCGGTCGCGTGTTTGATCAACATGAGTAGGCTGGACTTGCCCGTGCCCACCGAGCCGATGAGGGCTGTCAGCGGACGATCGAGGTCGAACCTGCGGCTTGTTTGGGTGGTGACCACCTCGACGGCTCGGATGCGCAGGCGCCTGGTCATGCGGTTGCCTGGGCGGTGTCGGCTTCCAGGCGGCGGATCGCAGGTCGCAGGAGTGCGTCGAGCTGTGGGGCGGACATGTTGAGCTGTCGGTGGAGGAACTCGGCGCGAAGGTGGGTGGGGTTCCACTGTGCTGTGTTGGACAGCTGCTTGGCCGCCTCTCGGCCGGCGGGGGTGGTGATGACCTCGAGGATGCGTCCGGGCACGACGCTGACAAGTTGCTTGCCGATGAGGGAGCCGATGATGAGGGTGTAGCGGTCGGTCCATAACCCGTAGCGTGTCGCGGCGAAGTTGATGTCCGTTGCCCTGCGCTCGGCTGGCAGCGGTTTCGCTGAGCTTGGCCACTGCGCTGCGTCGGTCAGGTTGATGTATTGCAGGACGGGCGGGAAGCGCAGCAGATAGTCGAGTCGGGATATGCGGGCGAGGCTTCGCAGGCCGCGGCTGCGGCCGGAGAAGGCGGCGATGAGGAGGAGCACCCGGGCTTGGTGGAAGGCTGCCTCGGCGGCGATGGCCCGGGCTGCTGCCTGCTGCCGTGCGGCTAGCAGACGAGCGCGTGCCCCGCGGTCAGTCATGCACCTGCTCCTGCTGAGTGTCGTTGCTGGTTGGCGGGAGGAAGTCGAAGATGCACTGGTCGCTCAGTTCGAACGAGACGCCCAAGGCGTGCTGATCGTTGATGCGCAGCGGTGGCCGCTGGCGGAAGGACGACACACGGACGGTGTCGCGTAATTGGCGGAAGAACGTGTGCCCGTATGGGGTGGTGCCTGCCGCGAGAGCGGCGTCTTGGGCGTCGAGAACCAGTTCCAGCACTTCGGCTTCGATCTGCGCGAGGACTCCCGCATCTCCGGGCAGGTCGGGTAGGCGCGATCGATGAGTGCTGTACCAGGCGGAGCGGAGTCGTTCGGCGAGATGGACGGCGCTGGCGCTGAGCTGCCCGTCTGTCATTTTGCGGCGTAGTTGGGATCCGCCGGGCGCCGGGAGCGGGGTGTCCTGGGGTGGGAACAAGGGCACGTCGCCGCCGTAGATGATGGCTGTGTCCAGTGCCTTGGCATCGAGCAATCGTGCTGCGAGCCGTCCATCTCTTTCCATGCCGTTGGGCCACACCGCCATGCCGACCACTTGGCGGGCGAGGTCCAGGCGGCGTTTGCCGAATGTCCGGACGGTCTTCTCGACGATCGTCATGACCGCGTCGTGGACATGCTGGCCGTCGTGTGTGTCCCAGCCTTTCGCGCGACACAGCGGCAGAGCCACCTCGATGATGGTGCTTGCGGCTATGTCGTCGCGGTGGGACACCGGCACGAAGGTCAGCATTGGTATGAATTGCGCTACCAGCTGTACGAGCGGGTCGGTGTCGAGCAGGTGTTCGGGACGCGCTGGTGGTTGGCCTGTTGGCATGGCGGACGTTCGTTTGCGCTGCGACACCATGAGAAATTGTCGGGCGAGTTTCTTCGACCAGGTTAGGAGTAGGGCAGCGTCTGGCTGCGTGGCTTCGCATATGCCTGCCAGTTCTGCGGATTGACCTGGTCCGTTAGTCAGGCCGGCGTTGGTCAGGTGTAGGGCACGGATGGGGCGCCCAGACGCAGCCACCGCGACCCATCGGTCGAACAGGTGCGTGAGACCGCCGTCGTCGCAGAGGTCAGCGACAGACCACGTCCCGCGGTTGCGGCTTCGATGCTTGACTGATGCGAGGTCAACCTGGCCGTTGGCGAAGAGCACCATGAAGTCTTCATGGTGCTCGCAGACCACTGCGATCGGGCCGTCGGGCTCGAACAGGCCGTAGCTCCAGCGGGCGATGACTTCGCACTGGAAGCGGAAGTTGGCTTGTGCTTCTGCGCCGTCGTCTTCTGGGGCGTCCGGCAGCTCCAGGACAAGGGGCAGGGCCTCCTGTCGCTCGCTCAACATAGCCACCTCCAAGACGACGCAGCGCAGCGTAGTCTTTCGACTTCGCAGCGCTGTGTTCTTCGTACCGGAAGCTGGGCATGGCGTAAAGACCTAGATCGGGCCGTTCGCATCAGCAGACGGATGCTTGTTGCAACCTTGCGAGCCACAGGGGTCCTTCGGGCAGCGGGCCTCGCCGCGCGGTCCGTACTGGAGCCGCTTCACCCAGCACCGCTCCTGGCGATCAGCCGCTACCTACGCATGTCTATGTTCTGGCACAGTGATTCGGGTGAGCGCGGCAGAGTTGATCAGTCGGCTTCTTCAAGCCAAGGCGCATCTTGACCGGGCTCGGGAACTGATCCGAGCTGCCGGCTCAGAGCTTCACCAAGCGCGGGCGTTGATCCAAGCGGCGCTGCAGGGCGCCGCCGATCACAGCACTGCCGCGATGGTGGACCGCAGCTCACAGCAGCTCGATGGAGTGGGCATAACGGTCGGTCAGTCAGCGGGCAAGGTCGAGGAGATCCTCACGCGGGTGCGTGGGCTGGGCGGCCTGGGAAACTGACTGCGGGTGGCGGCGGGAACCGTCGACCACCCGCACCTGCTGACCCGCCGCAGGCGGTCCTTCGGGCGGCCGCGAGTCTGGCACGTCGCCGCGAACCGCAGGACAAGACCGAAGCGTTCCTCCTCGCCGACGGGGCGATCATGCGCGATCCTGACTTCTCGGCGGAGCCAGACGGTCGGCTGCGCAGCCGACAGATCCGAGTGGGCAGGCTTCCCGCCGCCGGAGTGGGACTCAAACCGCCGCTGGCTCAGGCCATCGTGATGGACCACGCCGAGGCGCAGGCGGCGGCCGTGCTGCGCCGTCCCGGCAGCCCATCAGAGGCCTCGCTCGTGCTCAATCACGCCCCCTGTGACGATCCGGTCAGACCTCTGGTCTGCGAAAAGATCCTCGCCACGATCCTGCCGCAAGGAACACGCCTGACGGTGTTCCTCACCGACGGCGACCGCACGTGGCTCCATAAGCTGTACGTCGGAACAGGAGAAGGGATCCGGCGATGAGCATCGACATCACCTGGGGACGCGGCGACGGCGCCGCGTCGGTTAGTACCGTCGCCGAACTCGACGCCGCACTGGACACGATCAGCCCCGCCCACACCGAGCAGCTACCCTACTGCGTCACCCTCATCGCTCCCGGCGGAGGCGAATTCCCTGTCATGCTCGACATCTGCATCGGGCACCCCGAACGGTCGTTCGTCTATCACGTCGCCGCCGACGGCAGCAGCGCTTGGGGATACCAGCCAGACCTCGAACCCGGGCCCGCGTTCACCTTCGACTACGCCGGCACGCCCACCGACGCGTGGCCCGAACGCACCCGCGTCACCAACGCGACCGCCCGGCAAGCGGCACGACAGTTCCTCACCAGCGGCGGGCAACGACCCCACGCGCTGGCCTGGGAAATCGCCGAATAGCTCCGAGCGTGGACACGGCTCACAGGCAGATGCCGCGACCAGGGTAGGGCGTCGCTCGCGGGGCCTCCCCGCATGCGGTGCACTCCGGAGCCGCCTCACCCGGAGCACCGCACACGGCCATCGGTTCCTTACTTGGTCGTAGGTGAGACGGCGCAGTTCGCCTGCGACCACCGGTCGGCGTGATCCGCCAGACGGGCCAGCGGATGGGGCTGGCCGGTCATGGCCGACAGCTCGTTGGCCAGGTCGTGAGGGCCGGCTTTGATGTAGGTGGTGGTGGAGGATCCTGGGCTGTCGGTGTGGCCGGCGTAGGCACGGGCGATGCCGTAGCCGAATTGACGTTCCACCCACGTGAGCGTGGTGTGGCGTAGCCAATGTGGGCACGCCATGCACGGCGACCCACATCGCGCCCCGCCGCAGCGTGCGGGAAGAGCAATCCACAGCAGCATCCCGGAAGCGCCGGCGGGTACCGACGAGGAAAGCCCAGGCGGGTAGGGCGGGCATCGAGATTGGGAATGGGCTTGGGCGCGCGGTCAGGGCCTCAGGGACCAGCGGACGGACGAGTCGCTCGGTTACTCGGGTGAGGCGTGTCATGACGGGACAACCGCGTGACTACCCGATCCCTTGGCGACTTTGCACACGATGGTCCTTGCCTACACTCCCCCGTCCGGGAAGCCGAGCTTGCCGGCGATGTGGGCGAGGGAGACGGCGACGGCCTCGGGGTCGTTGCCCTCGACGGTCATACCCTTGCCCTCGCGTACTTGCCGGTCCTCCAGCTTCGCAACGATGCCGTAGGTCTGCTGGAAGACCAGCTCGCATCGACCAAGGTGCGGTTCAAGGTCGGTGTATCGCACTCCGGTCAGGAAGAACCGGTGCACCACGGCGTTACGGTGCTCGTACAGCTCGACGACCTCTGCCTTCAGCGTCGCGTCGATGAGGCCACGCCGCAGGGCTTCGTCGTAGATCGCCTTTTCGGTGAACCGTGCCCCACCGGGCACCTGCTGCACGTACTTGTCGAGATCGTCCGGGTCACCGGCGAGCTGCTTGTCGAGGATGATCGCGGTTCGCAGGAGCCCGTCGATCAGCGAGACGTAGAGGACCATGCCTTCGATCAGGCTGCCACTCTGGTGGGCCCGATTGAGCAGTTGCCGCGCGGCGGCGAACGAGGCGATGAATTCGGCCATGCCAGGGTTCGGCTGCGTGCTCATCCGGGCAGCCTACGGCTGGGGCAGTGCGGGACGGCCAGTAGCAGCTGCCGCGACCGGTGACGGAAGTTGCAGCCTCGTCCCTGCTCTTCCTGATTTAGGCCAACGCCGCTGGCGTTTCGCCAGTATCGAGCTGCTCTTCGAGTGACAGGATCGTGATCGTCAGTTCTCGGCAAGCATCCCGAATCGAACGAACGTCGAACCGATACGGGCCAACGGCGATGACGACGTCATGGTCATCGACCGCCACCGCGAACGAGTACGTTGGCGCATCCTGCCCTTCACGAACGGCACGCTGCTGAAGCCGACCACGGCCTGTCGCATAGTCGTCGAAGTGTTCCAGCACGTCCCGCGCGTCAACAACGTTGGGCAACTGCTGCTGAAACTCAGCGACGGCTTGCCGCCTCGCGGCTTCCTGCGCGGAGCCCCGCGCAGTGTTAGCACCCCAGTCGGCGGCGCGTACAAGGTTGCGCAGGCTGAGCATGAGTAGGAGCGCATCTGCCGAGCGGTCGATTCGCGTCTGCTCGCCAGCAAGAAGCCGGTTGCTGGTGGTCATCGCTGCCATCGACCAGGCGAGTAGACCCGAGATTGATGACTCCAACGGATCCATCGTATCCACGGAGGTTGGACAGTACCGCAAGCCTCGATGGCGAGACCGTGAGGCGTCTAGCTACGAGAACCTGTCTCACCTGCGGACGGGGACAGCAGCACCCCGAGTCAGCAGGCGTACCGTCGGACATCTTCCGGCCTGGGCAAACACGGTCGAGATGGTAAACAGGGCGGCGGCGCGAAAGGGTCACCTGATGGCCAGTGCAGACGAGGCGTCGGACTCGCGTCGAGACAGCGGCGGGTTCCTGCGCTGGGTGGAGCTCACCGATGATTACATTGATCGGTCCACCTATCCGTTCACGCTGCCCGTCGTCGCCGGCCTACGGGCAGCCGGTCGGTTGACGCTGGACCCCGCCGTGACGTTCCTGGCCGGAGACAACGGCACTGGCAAGTCGACCCTCATCGAGGCGATCGCGGTAGCGGCCGGGTTCAACCCCGAGGGCGGATCCACCAACTTCCGATTCAGCACCCGCGCCACCGAATCGTCTCTTGGTGAACACCTACGACTGGTACGCGGCACCAGGAAGCCAAGCACCGGCTTCTTCCTGCGGGCCGAGTCGTTCTACAACGTGGCCACCGAGATCGATCGCCTCGGTGTCGCCGACGGCTACGGCGGCACCAGCCTGCACGAACGATCCCACGGCGAGTCGTTCCTCGACCTGACCATCTACCGGTTCAAGCCCCAAGGCCTGTACCTGCTCGACGAACCGGAAGCAGCCCTGTCCGTACACGGCTGTTTGGCGCTGCTCACCCGCATCCACGACCTCACCGAGGCCGGCGCGCAGTTCGTCATCGCCACCCACTCCCCCATCCTGCTCGCCGCCCCACACGCCCGGATCCTGCAAATCGAACCTGACGGCGTTATCCGTCAGGTCGACTACGACGACGCGCAGCCGGTACTACTGACCCGCTCGTTCCTGGCCAACCCGCAGCGCTACCTGCATCACCTCTTCCAGGACGACGCCTGAC
The DNA here is from genome assembly GCF_040647935.1 of Micromonospora sp. NPDC049204. NCBI lineage: Bacteria > Bacillati > Actinomycetota > Actinomycetes > Micromonosporales > Micromonosporaceae > Micromonospora > Micromonospora sp. NPDC049204. Next base: position 37,954 of record NZ_JBEZDC010000023.1, read on the forward strand.
GTGGGCTGGCGGACGGGGCATATCGTCACCCAAGGGCGCCGAATGCCTGTCCGCCTGGTGGATACCTGCGCGCTAATGCCGATAACATTTCAGGATTTAGCAGGAAGCATTGCAGGATTAGCGCATGTTGTATCGGACACCCGCGCTCGCCTTCGACGACATGCGCGTGCTCGGCGAACTGGACACGATGCGGGACAACCTTCGGTATCAGATCGCCGAGCCGCACCGCTGGACCGGACAACTCCGACGCACCCTGATCGCCCATGTCATTCAGGGCTCGAATTCGATAGAGGGCTACCAGGTGTCCCTGGACGACGCCGCCGTCGCAGGAGACGAACCGGTAGAGACGAACCCTCAAACCTGGGAGGTCATCACCGGCTACCGGGACGCCGTGACCTACGTGCATCAACTCGCCCGCTCACGCGAGTTCGCCTGGCAGCACATGTTGCTCAACGCGCTGCACTTCATGATGCTCCGCCATGATCTCAGCAAGTGGCCGGGCCGCTGGTTCTGCCTGTGCGCGCACCACCAACAGGTCCAACTGGTCCGGCAACGCCTCGATCAGGCCGCGCATCTCTGGGGCTGCTCAACACCTGGGTCCGCCGCAACCGACTGCCCGAGCGGGTCGTCAGCGCCCTGCACCTCGCGGCTACCGGCGGTCGAGTACGCCGCGCCGTCTATCAGCGCGACGAGAACCTCACCGACGATCAAGCAACCCGAGACCTACGAACCCTCGTCCGGGCGGACGTGCTCGAACAGCACGGCGAGACCCGCGGCAGGTTCTACCTCGCCTCGCCGACCCTGCGCGACCTCGCCGCCCGGCGCTCCGTGCGAAGGAAGTCATCGACTCGTACCGACGGTAAGACGCAACCCCCGGAACCGCGAATCCGCGCCGGTCAGCCGAGTTGGTCTGGAAATTCTCGACGAGTTCCTCAGCTTAGGAGCAGTCAGTCCTTGGCTGCCCGCCGAGCGTGAGCGAGATCGGCACGGCGGTCGGGCTCAAACCCCTTCTCGTCGCAAAGGGTGCCCGTCCTTGTAACGGAGCAGAGAGGCCTGGAACGGCCTCGAACAGGTGAGGCCGCTGGGGCAGTTGAACCAAGCCCCATCCGGGACTCACCTTGGCAGCCGGAAGCCGCTGATCTCACGCGACTGAGCCAGCCACTGTCCGGCCAGCCGGCGCGCCTCTCCCCGGGGTATTGGTGACCTGCGGCGGATCACCTTGGCTAGGCGCCGCACCGCGACATCCTCCCACTGTTCCCGGAAGTCGTCGTCGGGAATCTCGATGAGGATCTTGGGCCGGTGTGGGTCGTGCTTCAGGCGGTCACCCTGCGTGCCCGGCTGCAAGTAAATGGCGCGGCTGTTGAGGGCGTTGTCGACGATGTTGCCCTCGCGTTCGATGCTGAACAGCAGTACCGCGCGGGCCTCGATCGGGCGAACGAACCACAGCGACAGGGAGACTAGGTCCTCATTGCGCTCAGGCTGTCCCCACCGATACGTGACGTCGCCGGGTGAAAGATGGCTGTGCAGGCGGACTAGCTCGTCGAGGTCAGGCCTGCTGGTGGTGTCGATAATGATCAACGGCACCAGCCGGCCGTCAGCGGCCGGACCCGCAATCGACCCGTCCGCGACGACGGGCACGACGTCAGCGGGATCTGCCGCTCGTCTCGTCGGCCTCTTGGCCATCCGACGTTTGATCATCCTCCACCTCCGGCAGGACTGATGCGCTGACTGTCACGGCGATACCCCGGCTGTCCTGCAGGACAGTGTCGTAGCGCTGAATACCGGAGCCGTCTGGGAACAGGCCGGCGGGTAGCTCGAAGGTCAGCCACCCAGCAACTGCGCCGTTGGACTCCAGACGCACAGGCAGGTCCAGCGCGGTCACGTTGCCCGGAAACCCTCTCCGGTAATCCGGTGACCGACCTTGACCGTCATCGTCTGCCCGCTGGGCAGCGTATAGGCGATGTGTAGGTCAGCGCCGACGATAGTCGCATCGCGATCGGTCGGATTGACTGCCAGGATATTGAAACCGACCCAGCGTGAGGCACCTGAACGGCGCCACGATGCCGAGTTGGCAAGAGTGACATCCAGTCGGGCCGCCCGGCGCTCCTCTTGCTGCATCGATAACGCCAGGGCGCGCCGCGAGGTGTTGCGGTTGGACAGTGCGACCAGCAACGCGAGCAGCGCCACGGCCGCCGACGCCACGGGTACCCCCTGCGTCCAGCCGGGATCCGAGGACGCAGGCAGCTGGGCCAGAACCAGGAGCATGTGGTACAGAATGCCCGACGGGACATACCCGTGACACCAGGTGAACGGCCTAGGTCGCCCTAGTAATGGCAGAGGCGGTGCCGGGAACCGAGCGGTGAACCTCGCTAGCGACGACGTGCGCCGTCGGACACGGTCCGGCATTGGTACTCAGGGTGAGTAGGGCGTTCGTGATCGGCCTGGCTGGCCGGTTCAGGGCCGGGCCATTCTATGGTGTTCAGCGGGTGGCGTGCTCGCCATGGTCGCTGACTTGCGCGTCGAACCAGTGGTGCAGAGCGTTGCGGAGGTCGGTGTCACTGGTGGTGTAGGTGACGTGTCCCCCGTCGGGGGTGGTTTCGTAGTCAATGGTGATGCGTCCGCCGTGTGCGCGTAGCGCTTGCAGGCCGGGCATCTGGTTGCCGTGGATCGTGGCCGGGTCGGTGAAGTCGCCGCGACGGAAGCGGGAGGTCTCCTCGTGCAGGTGCTGCTGGATGAGGGCGACCTGGTTGGCGTTCTGCGGGTCGTCGGCGGTCACGGTTTGGACGCCGCCGCTACCGCTCTTGGTGAACTGGTGCGTGGTGCGTTCCAGGTCGAACGGCATGACTTTTGCGCCCCGCTCGGCCACCTCGGCCTGCCGGCTGGACGTTACCGGTGTCGGTGTCGAGTCGTCGGCGCATCCGCTGCTCAGCGTGATGGTGGCGGTGGCGGCGACCATGAGCAGGGTCCGGGTTCGGGAATGGCGGTCAGGGCGGTTCATTGGCGGCCTCCGCGAGGGTTTGCAACGCGCGCACCACGGTGGCGTGTTGGTCATCGGGTACGCGAGCAAGCAGGGTCGTGAGCCGGTGCCGGCGGGCGTCGGCCTGCTGAGCAGCGGCGGTGGTTCCGGCCTCCGTGAGAAGCAGCACGACGCCGCGGCCGTCATTGTCGGCCGTCTCGCGGTGTACCCAACCCCGGTTGACCAGGTTGGTGACCAGGCGGCTGACGGTGCTTTTCTCCAGCCGCAGCCGGCGGGCCAGTTCCGTCTGACGGATGCCTGTCTGGCGGGCGATTTCCACCATGGCGTGGGCCTCGGAGACCGGCAGTGGCTGTCCGCATGGCGTGCGGTCGGGCTGATGGAGTCCGAAGTTGCGGATGAAACGCATCAGGGCTTCCTGCGCCGCGTCCACCTCCTCACCCTGCATGGTTCGACAATACAACCAGTTAGTTCGATGGCACAACCACTTCAGCGCTTGGTGTGCGGCGAGAAGGTGGCAGTGACGGCTGGGAAGAGCGCCAGCCAGCAGTAGTTGCGACAGCGTCCCGGCGAGGACGCGACACGGGCGGTAGCGCGGCAGTCCATGCGGACCCCGCTACACCGGAGGCAGGACACCGCCCCAGGCGCTCTGATCGGCGCGGCGTCGGTGCGGACGAGCACGCCGGCCGCGAAGCCCAACAGCAGCGGCGGCCGACTCATCGGTCGACCGGCGACCCACCCCGGGCCGGCGGGAGCACGCAGACGGCCAGAGCCATCTCGGCAACGACACGCGGAGCATCGGCCGGATCGAGCCGTCCTGCTGCGACGTCTCCTGCCGCCCCGTGCACGATGTGATGCAGGACGCTGGCCAGCAGGTCGGCGGCGATGTCGGCCCGGAACACGCCTTCGGCCTGACCTCGACGGATCAGGCCATGAACGCGTTGCTCCGGTTTCGCGTGCAGCTCCTGCACCCGCCCTGGGGACAGGGCCTGCTCCGCGGCTTGCAGGACCGACGACGCCTGGGCGATCAGCAGCCATCCGGACTCCATGAGCGCCCTCAGCCCGTCGCGGGGATCACCACCGAGATAGACGGTTTCCAACACCTCGTCGCCTCGGGCCAACAGTCGAACCAATGCCGCCTCGATGAGCGCCTCCCGGGACGGGAAGTGTCCATACAGGGTGACCCTGCCGACGCCCGCCTCCTGAGCGATGTCGTTCATGCTCGCCTGCGGGTTACGCCCCAGGCAGGCGACGGCCGCTTGCACGATCTTCTCGGCGTTCTGCCGTGCGTCCGCCCGACGGGCCGGCGTGGTGTCGGAGCGGGGCATGCGACGTCCTTAAGTCAAACAGTGTGTGTATGAGTTACAGTACCGGACGCAAGTTGAACACAGCTTGTACAACTTAACTCCGGAGGCGCCACCGTGTCCGAATCCACGCCCGCAGCCACCCTGACAACCCAACCGACCCGCAGCCCGGATCCCCGACGCTGGCGCATCCTCGGGATGGTCGGTATCGCGCAGCTCATGCTCATCCTCGACGTCACCGTCGTCGCGATCGCCCTGCCACACATGGGCGCAGACCTTGACCTGCGGCGCGAAACCCTCACCTGGGTGGTCAGCGGCTACACCCTCGCGTTCGGTGGACTGCTGCTGCTCGGCGGCCGCGCCGCCGACCTGTTCGGCCCCCGCCGGCTCATCCTGACCGGTCTGCTGCTGTTCGCCCTCGCCTCCCTGACCGCCGGACTGGCTACCTCCGGACCCATGCTCCTCACCGGCCGAGTAGCCCAGGGACTGGCCGCCGCCATGCTGTCCCCGGCGGCCCTCTCGCTCATCGTCACCATTTTCGACGGCGACGAGCGCAACCGGGCGCTCGGCATCTGGTCCGCGCTGGGCGGCAGCGGCGCCGCACTCGGCGTCCTGCTCGGCGGGCTCCTCACCGCCGGACCGGGCTGGGCGTGGATCTTCTTCATCAACGTCCCCGTCGCGGTGGTGCTGCTGTTCACGCTGCGCTCGCACCTACCAGCGCAGCGCGCATCCGCACCGCACTCCACGCTCGACGTTGCCGGCGCCGCCCTGGCCACAACCGCGACCGCGACCTTGATCTACGCGCTGATCAGGGCGGGAGAGCACGGCTGGGCCACCTGGACCACCGCGCTCCTGCTCCTGGTGTCGGCGCTTGTCTACACCGCTTTCGTGGCCCGCCAGCGCCTCGCCGCCAGCCCACTGATGGACGTACGGCTCCTGGCCCGCAGGCCCGTGGCGACCGGCAGCCTGCTGATCCTCGTCGCCACCGCAATCATGATCATGATGTTCTTCCTCGGCACGTTCGCGCTGCAGCAGCATTACGGCTATGGCGCGCTGACCACCGGCCTGCTCTTCCTGCCCAGCGCGCTGTCCACCATGCTCGGCGCACAGGTGGCCGGACGCGTCATCGGCCGCACCGGAGCCCGCACCCTGGCGGTGGCCGGGCTGACCGTTGCCGCCGCCGGCCTGGCTGTCCCGGCGATCTGGACCGGCGCCGTCCCGATGGTGGCCGGTATGGCGGTCGCGGCGGCCGGTACCGGAGCGCTTTTTGTGGTGTCGGCCGCCACCGCGCTGGGGCAGGTCGCGGCCCACGAGGCAGGTCTGGCCTCGGGAATCGTCAGCACGTTCCACGAATTCGGGGCCTCCGTCGGCGCAGCCGTCGTCTCGAGCGTGGCCGCCGTCAGCATCGCCGGCACCGGCACCGGCGGCTTCTCGCGCGGCTTCACCACCGCCGCGATCGTCGCCATCGTGACTGCCGTCGCCGCGTTGGCCATCACACCGAGTTCCCGCTCCCGGTAAACAGCCGACGGGGGCCCGCCGGCGACGGGCTGCTGGAGCCGGTCGACACCAGCCAGCTGGCTTGCCGCTCTGCTCACCCGCGGCGGCGGGCGCGCTGACGCCGAGCCCAGACGCAGAGGACCCTGGCCCGATGGTCAGGAGCAGCCGCTAGGAGGCAAGGTATGACACGGGAAAACGGCCGTTACCGGGTCCGGCCGGGCCGATCCTCCGACGCCCCCATGCTCGCTCGCCTGCACGCATCGGTCCAGCTTCAGGCGGCGACCGGCGGGCAGCCACACCCCGGCATCGCCGCCTGGGTCGAAGACCTGTTGGACGGTCATCCCTCGGTCGTGCCCGACGACTTCCTGGTCGCCGAGGACACCGCCACCGGCCGCCCGGTCGCCAGCCTGGTCGGGCTGCGGCAGAACTGGAGCCTGGCCGGGGTCCAGCTGCCGGTAGCCCAGGTCGAGTTGGTCGGTACGGCGCCGGAGCACCGCGGCAACCGGCTCACCGAGCACCTGTTCGCCTCGCTGCACCAGCGATACGCCCTCGACGGTGTGCCGATTCAGGTGATCGAGGGAATCCCGTACTTCTACCGGCGGCTCGGCTACGACTACGCCCTGGCCAACGACGGGGCCGGCTCGGTGCCCTCCGCCGTGCTGCCGGGTGCCGCGCAGGACCGGTCGGACGGCTGTACCGGCGGTATGACGGTGCGCCCGGCCACCGTCGCCGACGCGGACGCCCTCGCCGACATCGACCGACGCCTCGCCGATGGCGATGCCCTGGTCTGCCCGAGGGATGCGGTGGTGTGGCGGTACGAGATCGCCGGGCGCCGTGCGGCGGATATCGCCCGGCGCGTTGTGGCCGTCCTGGTGCACGGCGCCGACGTGCGGGGATACCTGGTCCATGGTGTCCGGCTCTCCGCCGCTGGCGAGCTGATAGTGGTCGCGGCCGCGTGTACGCGACCGGCCGACTGGATGCGGGCCGCCGCCGTGATGCACGCACACCTGGGCCACGTCGGCCGGCAGTACGAGGCATCGGCCGGTCAGCCGTTCACCGCGGTCCGCCCCATCCTCGACCCTGAGCACCCCCTGGCCCGACTCGGCCCACCCGGTGTGCCGAGGCGACCCAGGGGCTGGTACGTGCGCACCGGCGACCCGGTCGACCTGCTCGCCCGGCTGCTGCCGCTGCTGCGGCAGCGCTGGCGCACCGCCGACCTGCGGTGGCACGAGCCGGCCTTGACCATCGACACCTACGGCCGAGCCGCCCGGCTGGAGTTCACCGACGGCGAGCTGAGCGCGGTGACGGCCCTGCGCGGCACCATCAGTCCCGCCACCGACCCCAAGACCCACGCCGCCATCCCACCCGGCGGTCTGCTTCACCTGGCCCTCGGGCACCGCACTCTGCCCGACGTGCTGGACGCCTGGCCGGACTGCCTCCTGCGCGACCGCGTCACCGAACAGTTCCTGACGGCGGCATTTCCCCGCGTGCCCGTGCGGGTCTGGCCCCGCAACTGACCAGCGGGCCGAGTCGACGCAGTATCGCGGCGGCCGGGCACAGGCCGCTCCCCGCGAACACCAGAGTCTGGCGCCCGCGAATCGTCCCGGCGGGCGGTAGAGCATCAAGCAGTGCTCCGGGGACGGTTGAGCGAGTGCCGCGGTCGAGTCGAGCGCCGTTGCCGGCCTTGGGCCTGGCTCGCGGGGATTGGCCAGATGACACGGTGTGCCCGGGCGTCGAGAACGCCCGGGCACACACTGCGGCGCTCAGAGGCGGGCGAGGATCCTCTTCATGGTGTCGATCTCGGCCTGCTGGTCGTCGGCGATCTGCTGGGCGAGGGCTTTGGCGTCGGTGTTGGCGCCGTTGCTGATCTCGTTTCTGGCCATGCTGATGGCACCCCGGTGGTGGGCGATCATCATCGTGAGGAACTGCCGGTCGAAGTCCGCGCCGGTCGCGGCGCCGAGGGCGGTCATGTCGGCGTCGGTCATCATGCCCGCCATGCCATGGTCCGTGCCGGGTGAGGCGTTGGCGCTCTCACCGTGATGCGCGCCGGAGGCGGTGGCCGTTGGCGCCGGTGTGCCCCAGGCGGCCAGCCACCGGGTCATGGTGGTGATCTCTGGCCCTTGGGCGGCCTTGATCTGGGTGGCAAGTTGCTTGACGTCCGAGTCGGTGGCGCGGGTGACAGCGAGGTCGGCCATCTGCACGGCCTGCTGATGATGCGGGATCATCGCCTGGGCGAACGAGACGTCGGCGGCGTTGGCAGCGCCAGGGCTGCTCGGGGCAGCGCTGAGCGTCGGGCTGGCCATGCTGTCGCTGTTGTGGCCCCCGGCGGCGGAGCCATGCTGGTCGGTGCCGCAGCCGGCGAGCACGACGGCGGTGGTGAGACTGGCCGCGCTCAGGAAGGCGCGGCGCAGGCGGGTGCGAGTCATCGCAGGATGCCTTTCGATGTCGAGGAAACTGCGGGAACAGGTGCGTGCGAGCCGGCGGGACGTGTCCCGCCGCAGGTCGCAACGCCTATACGCGCAGCACCGACACCGAGCTCAGGTGCAATCCGATGCGGGGCGCCGGTGGCGCCCGGGAACTCGCGGCACGCCGGCGGGGGCGCTGCCGTAGGCGGGCGTGACTCGTGCGGGCGAGCAGGAGTGCGCCGAGGGCCACCGCGAGGCCGACGGCCGCCACGAGGGCCAGGCACACCTGCCAACCGGGCAGGTGCCCAGTGCCGTGGCCAAGCGGGGAAGCCGATAGGTGATCGCAGTTGTCGCTGCCGCAACCGTGGGCCGCGGACGGAGCCGGCTGCCCGGCGGCGTGATCGGCGTGCCCGGCGGCGGATCGCATCGACATGACGGGGTCGTGGCCGAGGCTGTGCATGGCGGCCAGCCCGACAAGGGTGCAGGCCAGCAGCACGAACCGGACGAGGAGCCCGGTTCGTGCCGCTGGCGGTGTCATGCGCTTCACGCTAGCGGGCCGGCGCCGGGTCCTTCGGGGCGAACCCGCGATCCAGGCCTGAATCGTCCGGTTGGCGTAGCTGCACGCGGCGCAGCAGTTGGGCGTTGAGCGCGACCACGATGGTGGAGACGGACATCAGCACCGCGGCGACCGCGGGGCTCAGGCTCACTCCGGCCCAGGCCAGAGCACCGGCCGCCACGGGCAGGGCGACGACGTTGTAGCCGGCGGCCCAGGCCAGATTCTGGATCATCTTGCGGTAGGAGGCACGCGAGAGCCGGATGACTCCGGTGACCCCACGCGGGTCGGAGGAGGCGAGCACGACGCCCGCCGATTCGATCGCGACGTCGGTGCCGGCGCCGATGGCGATGCCGACGTCGGCGCGGGCCAGCGCGGGAGCGTCGTTCACGCCGTCACCGACCATCGCCACCCGAAGGCCCCGGCGTTGCAGCTCGCCGACCGCCTCGTCCTTGTCGGCGGGCAACACCTCGGCGAACACCTCGTCCTCACCGGGCCGGAAGCCCAGGTCGGCGGCGACCGCCTCGGCCACCGGCCGCGCGTCCCCGGTAATCATCACGATCTTGCGGATGCCCTGTTGGCGGAGGTCGGCGATGGCTTGGCGCGCCTCGGGGCGGATCTGGTCTTCCAGGGCGAGGGCGCCGATGACGGTTGCCTGTTCGCCGTCGAGGCGCAGCAGGTGCAGCACCGCCGCTCCCCGCCGGGACCACTCGGCCCGGTGCTCGTCGAGGTCGGTTGGCACGGTGGCGTCGAATTCGCGCAGCAGGGCGGGCCCGCCGACGGCGTAACTGACACCGTCGACATCGGCGCGGACCCCGCGACCGGTCAGCGACCGGAACCCGGTCGCGGTGCGCCGGGCGCCCTGTTGGGCGGCGGCGGTGACGATGGCCCGTGCGAGGGGGTGTTCGCTGTCGGCCTCCACCGCCGCCGCGACGGCCAGCACGTCCGTCTCGCTGACGCCGCCGGTGGCGGCGACACCGGCGACGACGTGCGCGCCGCGGGTCAGGGTTCCGGTTTTGTCGAACAGCACCGTGTCGATGGTGCGCATCCGCTCCAGGGCGAGGCGGTCCTTGACCAGGATGCCGCCCTTCGCGGCCACGGCGGTCGACAGGGCGATCACCAGCGGGATGGCCAGGCCCAGCGCGTGCGGGCAGGCGATCACCAACACCGTGACGGTGCGGACGACGGCCTCGTCGAGGTTGCCGATCAGTGTCCAGATCAGCAGCGTCGCGGCGGCGGTGACGGTGGCGATGTAGAACAGCCAGGCCGCGAACCGGTCAGCGAGGACCTGCGCCCTGCCGCTGGACTGCTGGGCCTGCGCGACCAGGCGTTGGATGCCGGCCAGAGCGGTGTCCTCACCGACAGCTTCGACGCGCACCCGGATGGCCGCGTCGGTGGCCACCGTGCCCGCCACCACCCGGTCGCCGCGCTCGCGGCCGACCGGCCGGGACTCACCAGTGATCATCGACTCGTCCAACTCCGCGCGGCCGTCGGTGATGCGCCCGTCGGCCGGCACCCGCCCACCGGGGCGCACCAGGACCACGTCGCCGACGCCCAGGTCGCTGACCCGCACCCGTTCGGGCTGCCCGTCACCGCCGAGGCGTTCAGCGTCGTCGGGCAACAGCGCGGCCAGGGCCGACAGGGCGCCCTGGGCCTGACCGATGGCCTTCATCTCCTGCCAGTGCCCGAGCAGCATGATCGTGACCAGAGCCGCCAGCTCCCACCAGAAGTCCAGGTCGAACACGCCCAACGCGGTCGCCGCCGAGGCCACGTACGCGACGGTGATGGCCATCGCGATCAGCAGCATCATCCCCGGCACCCGGTCACGGACCTCCCGCACCGCGCCCTGCAGGAACGGCCACCCGCCGTAGACGAACACCACCGTGCCCAGCACCGGGCCTACCCAATCGACGCCCGGGAAGTCCAGCCGATAGCCGAACCAGTCCATCACCATGTGACTGGTCACCACGATCGGCACCGTCAGAACCAGGCTCAGCCAGAACTTACGGCGGAACAGCTCCGGGTCGTGCCCGGCGTGCTTGTCATGCCCGCCGCGCCCGGCAGTACCGGCGTGCCCGGCATGGCCGTCGTGGGTGCTGGAGTGAACAGGCTGCCCGCCCAGACCCTCTCGGCTTCTTCGGTGATCATCGTGGCCGCCGTGTCGGTCCACGGTCTCACCGGGGGTTTGCATCTGGTGGTGCTCGTCGTGCGACATCCTCATCGCCTCCTCACCCTCAAGATACCCCCGGGGGGTATAGCCGTCCAGGTGTGTCGATGTTCCGCACGTCACCCACGTGACCCAGCATTTGTCAGCGACGCAGGACAGGAGACGGCAGTTGGTCACTTCGCCACTAAAGGAGCAGCGGCCGACATCGCGCCAGACGTGATCGCCGACCAACAGCGTTGGTGCGACACGGCCTATGCGTCGCCGCCGGCCGTGTGCGACGGGTGGCGTCGCCTCGCAGCCGGGGCGCCGCCAGAGCAATCGGGGGACGGGGCGCACACGCGTCAGCGCGATCACGAGTCATGCGATGCGCACGGGGTGGAACGTCGCCCGGGAGCGGCGACCAGATCTGCGCGTGTCGGCACCGGCAGGTCAGCGGGATGCCGGCACCGCGCCACGCTGGCGCACGCCGTAGCGGGTTATCCCGCGCGGCTTGTAAACGGCCAGCACCGTCACTGCCAGCAACACCAGCAGCCCACCGGCGGCGTGCACCACCAAGGCTACGCCGCCCGCCTGCAGCGATCCGACCGGGAAGCTGGAGTTCCCGGCGGCGGCAGCCAGCGCGCTGATCGGCGCCACCTGCAGGAGCAACACTCCCGTCGCGGCGAGCGTGAGGACAAGCTTCACCAGCACCCACCAGTGCCGCAGCGGACCCCACGGACTAACCCACGACGACACCACCCCACTGAGCACGGACGCCACCGCGAACGGCACCACCGCGAACCGCGCCACCAGATCCAACGTGAGATAGCAGGCCCGCACCAGCACGGCGTCACGGCTGCGAACCGCGACGGCCGCGACAACGAGGAACCCCACGACCGCGCCGAGCCAGCCCACCGACGTCGTCACATGCACCGTCAGCGCCGCCTTACGCGCACCCGAGCGCACCGTCACCACCTGCCCGCCGTCCGCCCGGAGGGCGCCGGCATGCCGCCAGGCAGGTGTCGGCCCGGACCATGGTGCCCACCCACGCCCGTGAGCTGCGCGATCACGAACAGGGCCAACAGAACCAGCCCCACCACTGCGAGCACCATGACCCATCGCGGCGCGCCGGGCGCACTACCGCCGCCCTTCGCCCTGTCCGCCATTGGCCTCTCCCGTCTTTCGGAGCCGAACCATGTCGGCCATCTTTTTCAAGACATTGTGTCTCGCTCAGCAGACAGCATGTCACGGTAGCGCCAATGCGTATAGTAAGAGGGTGCCCAAGCTGTGGACCGACACGATCGAGGCGCACCGCGCCGCGGTGCGCGACGCCGCCCTGGACGCCGCCGCGGCACTGATCGCCGAGCACGGGCTGACCGCGCTCACCATGTCCCGCATCGCCGAGACCACTGGTATCGGACGCGCCACCCTGTACAAGTACTTCCCTGACATCGATGCGGTCCTACGCGCCTGGCACGAACGCCACGTCCGCCAGCACCTCGCGCACCTAATGGAGATCCGCGACGACGCTGCCGAGCCGAGCGCACGATTGCGCGCCGTGCTGCATGCCTACGCGCGAATGTCGGGCCACTCCCGAGGCGGCGAGCTGGGGGCGGAACTGCACCGCAGCGAACAGGTGGCCGCCGCACACCAGCAGCTGCGCGCCTTCCTCAGCACCCTGATAGCCGACGCCGCCCAGGCCAGAACAATCCGCGCCGACATCGCACCCGACGAGCTCGCCGCCTTCGCCCTGAACGCCCTCTCAGCAGACGCCGCTGCCGAGCACCTCGTCGAACTCACCATCGACGCCATGCAGGCCCGGCGCTGAGTGCGGAGCGGACCGTGAGCCACAGGAAGCGACGCCCACCGCTGCCCGAGGTCTGCGCAGCTGCCGATCACCAACATACCTGCGCTGATCAACTGCGGTGTGACGCGGGACGACTGGCGGCGAACAACCACGGCCCGACGCCACGTGAGGGAGTCGCCCCGTCGAGGAGGACGCAGCTGTTCCAAGGGCTCTCACTTCCGGCCTCTTCACCACACTGATCGGAACCAGGCCGTGCGCCGCGACTCGGCTGCGGCCTGCCGTCGTTGAGGACAGCAGGCCACAGACGCGGACACGATCGATCCGGACACCCGCGACCAGGGCCAGGACGTGCTGATCTTCATGCGAAGCAGGCGGTTCAGGGGCTCTTCGTAAGCTCCTCGGGCCACCGCTGGCGGGCGACACCGCCCTGCCACTGGATCACCGGATCCGAGGCGCCGCAGCGCGGTCGACGACCGGCGAGTCAGCGCCGCCCACCAGTTGATGCGTCCCACCCGCCTGCTCAGTCTTCGCCGCCAGCACGTAGGTAACTCCGAGGCGCAGCAGCGGCTCGCCGCGCACCTGCCAGCTGTCCTTGCCGAGCGTCCCACCTAACTGCACGACGCGCAGCGCCTTGACCGGCTGGCGCCCTTCAGGGTCTGGTCCACGGTGACGTCGAAGACTGTGTAGGGCGGGCCGTCTCTGTCCTGCACGTCCGCCACACCCTTGATGGTCCCGACGATGACGTAGTCGGCGAACCCGGCAACTTTCGCCTTGTCGCTAACGTCGAAGGCATAGGAGGAGTCCACCGAGTGCGTCTCGCCCGCCCGCAGCGAGTCAAGGGCCAGCCAGCCACCGCCCGCCACCATGACGGCGACGGCACCAGCGGCCAGTGGTCGAACGATGCGGCGCTTCATACTCAAGTACCCCACGTTGTGGTTTGAGTTGGTATCCCGCGTCGGCACATTGCTCTTCACGTTCAGGTGTAACAGGCAGAACACGTGTCCATCACCTCGGTCGGGGGCCCTGACCCCGTCAAGGCTTCCCTGCAGATTGGTTCAGTCTCGCGTTTATTCACCGGCCGATGTACCGTCGGCAGGTGGAGACGCTCACGCACGGCCAGGTCCTGGCCCGCTTCGGTCACGCCCTGTCCGACCCGGTTCGCGCCCGACTCCTGCTCGCGCTGCGCGAGGGGCCCGGCTACCCGGCGGACCTCGCCGACCGGTTGGGCACGAGCCGGCAGAACCTGTCCAACCACCTGGCGTGCCTGCGGGGCTGCGGCCTCGTCGTCGCGGTGCCAGAGGGCCGCCGTAGCCGCTACGAACTGGCCGACGCGCGCCTCGCGCACGCCCTCGGAGACCTCCTCGGTCTGGTCCTGGCGGTCGATCCGGCCGCCTGCCCGGCCGCTGAGCCCGAAGGGTGCTGCTGATGAACGCGCCACTTCCGCTGATGTCGCTCAGCCCGTCACCGGCCCGCCGGTCGATCCTGATCCGGCGGGTGCGCCTGTTCGTCGCCGCGACAATCACCTACAACGTGATCGAGGCGGTCATCGCCATCAGCGCCGGGAGGATGGCCTCCTCGACCGCGCTGATCGGGTTCGGGCTCGACTCCGTCATCGAGGTGGCCTCCGCCGCCGCCGTGGCCTGGCAGTTCTCCGGCCCTGACCACGAACGCCGGGAACGCGCCGCGCTGCGGGTCATCGCGCTGTCGTTCTTCGCGCTCGCCGCGTACGTGTCCGTGGAGTCGGTGCGCGCGCTCGTCGGCGCGGACCGTGCGGAGCACTCCACGATCGGTCTGGTCCTGGCTGCGGTGTCCCTGGCGGTAATGCCGGTCCTGTCAGCCGCGCAACGCCGTGCGGGACGCGAACTCGGGTCGGCGTCGGCCGTCGCGGACTCCAAGCAGACCCTGCTGTGCACGTACCTCTCGGCGGTGCTGCTGGTCGGGTTGGCGGTCAACTCGCTGTTCGGCTGGTGGTGGGCCGACCCCGCTGCGGCGTTGGTCATCGCCGCGGTCGCGGTCAAGGAAGGCCGCGAAGCCTGGCGGGGCGACACCTGCTGCGCCCCCGGCGCCGCCGTGCGCTCCCCCGACTCCGACGCCGACGGATGCGCCGACGGGTGCTGCACCACCGACGACCACTGAGCGGACCTGCGGACGCGAGAGCTTCCTTGGGCCAACGCCGCTGCCGTACGGCGAGCCCAGGTGCAGTCGCCGGGCTAGACCAGCGTGATCCAGTAGTCCCAGAAGCGGTTCAGGATCGCGATCAGGATGACCGCGTACCAGGCGGTGAGGATGAGGCTGTGGTAGCTGGCGGCAGCGGCGGCGACCCGCTGCACGGGCCCGGAAAGCGAGGCCCCGTGATCGCGCAGGGTGACGTAGAGGAAGATCGGGATGGTGACGGCCCAGACCAGCATGCAGTACGGGCACAGAGCGCCGATGACGTAGAGGCTTTGGTAAATCAGCCAGTGCACGAAGACCACCCCGAACGTGGCGCCGGCCTGTAGTCCCAGCCAGAGCCAGCCGGGCAGTCGCACCCCGGCCAGCAGGACGACGCCGATCGTGGTGACCGCGGCGAACCCCGCGATGCCGATCAGCGGGTTGGGGATCCCGAACGCCTCGGCCTGGGGTGTGGTCATGACCGAGCCGCAGGACAAGATGGGGTTGATGCTGCAGCTCGGCACGTAGTCGGGATCAGCGAGCAGGTTGATTTTCTCGACGGTGAGGATCACGGCGGCGAGCATCCCGACAAGGCCACCGACGGCGCAGATCCAGGCGGTGGCCCGGGACAGAAACCCCTGCTCGGGTGAGGTCGGGTCGGCGGTCGATTCGACGGTGGTGGCGCTCATCCGGCCAGCGCGGCGTCGATGGCGGCGACCAGGTCGTCCTGGCCGCGCAGGTCGGTCAGTCGCCGGCCGTTGAGGAAGAACGTCGGAGTGCCCTGCACGCCGGCGGATTCGCCGTCGGTCTTGTCCTTGCTGACCCGCGCGGCAGTGGCGGGGTCGTCGAGATCACGCTGGAAGCGCGGCATGTCCAGGCCGAGGGTACGGGCGTAGCCGAGGAACACCTCCGTCTGTGCCTGCTCCTTGTGACCCCAACTGGTCTGGTTCTCGAACAACTGGACGTACATGTCGGAGAAACGGCCCTGGTTGGCGGCGGCCTGAGCGGCCCGGGCGGCCAGATCCGCGTTCGGGTGGCTCGGGATCGGGAAGTACCGGACCACGACGGTGATGCGGTCCTGATAGGTGGCCAGGATCTGCTTGACCGCCGGGTACGCCGCGGCGCAAGACTCGCACTCGAAGTCGAGGAACTCCACCAGAGTCACCTTGCCGTCCGCTGCGGTGGACAGTCGATGGCTGTCCTCGCGCACCAGCACTGTCGACTCGATCGCGCCCGCGTCGGTGGTCGCAGCAGGTGACTGGTCGGGACGGTTGACGGCCAGCAGACCGCCGACCACGAGCACCACCACTGCGATCAACGCCAAGGTCAGGCGCGTGTTCCTCGTCATTTTGCCGTCCCTCGTTCGCCGCGTGGACATCGTGATCAGCCCGCCCGCACAGGCGGCGCAGTCCGATCCGGACGATACAGAGACGGCTGTACCGACTTGCTGCCAGTTTCCTGAGACTGGCGCACGAGCAGTCCCTGGCCGGGACTCAGGCTGGGTCGCGTCGGTGCTGGCGGGTTCGGGCCAGCACGCCGAGAAGCATGAGCAGGGCAACGGCCTGGGCAACCGCCACGGCGACGGTCAGGCTTGGCACCGAGCGGTCGTAGAGCAACCCCGCCGCGGCACCGCCGGCCAAAGCTCCGACACCTTGCACAGCGGCGAAGATGCCGTACGCGGTGGCCCGCCGCTCCCGTGGCACGAGATCGGCGACCATGGCCTTGACGGTGGAATCCTGCAACCCGACAGCAGCACCCCAGACCACGACCCCGACCACCGCCGCCGGCAGGCCGCCACCAAACGCCAGCGGCGGCACGACGGCAATCATGGCGGGTAGCACCACCAGAACCCACGGGCCGACCCTGTCGTAGAGCACCCCGGTCAGCAGCGCGGCGAGCCCACCGGTGGCCATCGCCATCGCGTACATCAGCGGTACCGCCGCGGTCGCGACCACGCCCGCGCGCACCAGATGGAAACCGATCAGCCCGAAAGTCACCAGACCCGCGGTGCACACCGCCATCGCCGCGGAAAACCAGTGGAACCTACCCGGCAGCGATGCCCGACCGGTCTTCGCCGCGACCCCTGGCCCAATGCCGGTGTCGCGCTCTTCGGGAGAGGCACGAGCCCGCACCCGAAGCCTGGTCAGCAGGAGCATCGCCACCACGGCCGGCACGGTCAGCACCGCCAGCCCCGGCCACAGCGCACCGGCGGTCACCGCGACGACCGCGGCGACCAGCAGCGGACCGGCGAACGCGCCGATCTGGTCGAGGGCCTTGTGCACGCCCAGCCCGCGGCCCATCCCGACCCGGCCCGCGGCATCAGCGAGCAGCGCCGACTTGGCCGGACTGCGGATGGCCTTACCGAGCCGTTCGGCGAGGATCAGCACCGCCGCCACCGCCAGGCCGGCACCGCCCAGAATCGGGGTCACCGCAAGCAGCGGTACGCAGACCGCGGTCAGCGCGTACCCCACGATCGTCAAGGTCCAGTACCGGCGGGTCCGGTCCGCCAATGGCCCAAACACCAGACGCAGCAGCAACGCCGCCGCCTCCCCAGCGCCCGTGACCAGGCCGACGACGACAGCCGACGCACCCAACGAGGCCAGCAGCGGCCCGTAGATGGAGCGGGCACCCTCGTACACCATGTCCGCGGCCAGGCTCACCACACCGAACCCAACGACCACCCGCCACGCCTGAGTAGTGCCCGCCGCCACCGGGGTTCGACCGGCGGCGGCTGTCAGCTGCCCCGCGTCGGCAGCATCGTCGACACGACTCGCACCAGCAGACATGCCGGAGATTATCCGCACCACCCCTTTTCGGACGGGGCACAGACTCGGAAGAGCGCGCCGGCCCACAAGAACGCCGTCGTCAGGGCTGTCCGGACGGCATTCGCCGCTGGGTGAGCAGGCTAGTCATCGAACTCACGACGATCTGCGGCGCCGCCGGTGCAAGGCTCAGCCCAGGCTCGGTCCGGCGCACTGGTTGATCGCTTCAGCCCTGGACGGTGGAGGGTTGTGGCGCAGGAGCTTTCGCTCGGGTGGTCATGCCGATGGCGGCAAGCGCGCAGCAGGTGGCGGCGACGACGAGCAGCGGCATGTATCCACCAGTGGTGTGCAGGAGGACGGCTGCTGCCAGGGGTGCGGTGGCTTTGGCGATGGTGACGGGGGCGGCGAGGCGTCCGGCGACGCTGGCGTAGGCGGTGGTGCCGTAGCGGTCGGCGAGCAGGGCTGGGGTGGCGAGGCTGGTGATGCCGAAGCCGAGCCCGAAGCCCACGACGGTGATGACAGCGCCGGTGCGGGTGTCGGCGAGCAGGGGCATGGTGAGGATGGCGGCGGCTTGGGTGGCGAAGACGGCGGCCACGATCGTGGTGACGCGTAGGTGTCGGCGGGCGGCGGTGAGGACGAGCCTGCCGGTGACGGACAGGACGCCGAGCAGGCCGGTGGCGGTGGCGGCGAAGGTGGCGGGGTGGCCGCGGCTGATCAGGTAGCCGACGAGGTGGACGGTCATGGTGCTGGTGGCCGCGCCCTGCGCGATGAACGTTGCGGTCAGGATCCAGAATCGGGCGTCGCGCATCGCGGCCTTGACGATCGCTCGCCGCTGGGCGTGGCCCGGCGGGTTGGGGTCAGCAGGTGTCGGCGCCGCCCATGTGCGGGGTCGGCGGATGGTGAGTGCGTGCAGCGGCACGGTGAGCAGCCCGTGGATGACGGCGAGGACGAGCAGCGCGCCGCGCCAGCCGAGGTGCGCGGCCAGCAGGCCGGTCAGGGGCATGAAGATGGTGCTGGCGAAGCCGGCCACGATGGTGACGGCCAGTAGGGCTGTGGCGCGCCGGTCGGGGGTGAACCAGGCGATGATGACGGCGAAGGCTGGCTCGTAGAGCACCATCGCGCCGGTGATGCCGATGCCGATCATGACGGCGTAGAGCTGGCCGATGGTCTGCACCTGGGACCAGGCCACGAGCAGGGCGGTGGCGGCGATGGACCCGATGGTCATCAGCGCGCGCCCGCCGTGGTGGTCGAGCCACCTGCCGACCGGGATGGCCATGACGGCGCCGGCGAGCACGGAGACGGTGAGCGCGCCGGTGACGGCGGTGGTGGAGGCGTCGAGGGTCACGGCCATCGGGCGTAGCAGGACCGGGTAGGTGTAGTAGAGGATGCCGTAGCCGACGGTGGAGGTGATGGCCAGGGCGGCGACGATTCGCCAGCCGTGGGCGTGGTGCCCGCCGACTGTGGTGTCGGCGGGCACCGTCGCGGTGGTGGGCATCAGCTGCAGCAGCCGCCGGCCTGAGCGCCGGAGGGCGCAGCGTCGAGGGTGACCAGGTTCAACGGTGTGGACAGCAGCCCGCCGGAGATGCCAGTGGCGAGTCCGCGCGCTGCGGGTTCGGCGGTGGGCGCCGGCCCGCAGCAGCTATCGCCGGTGGCGGTGTCGGCGGGGTTGCTGTTGCAGACGCCGGTTTCGGGTAGGTCGAGTTGGACGTCGCGGGCGGCGGCCCAGTCGCCGGCGAGGGCGGCGACGACGGAGCGGACCTGCTCGTAGCCGGTGGCCATGAGGAACGTCGGGGCCCGGCCGTAGGCCTTCATGCCGACGGCGTAGTAGCCGGTTTCCGGGTGAGCGAGTTCGTTCACTCCGTGCGGCGGCACAGTGCCGCAGGAGTGCTCGTTCGGGTCGATCAGCGGCGCGAGGGCGCGGGTGGCGCCCATGATCGGGTCGAGGTCCAGGCGCAGCTCGGCGGCGATCGAGTGGTCGGGGCGGAAGCCGGTGGCGGCGACGATCCGGTCTACGGTGATGGACTCCTCGCTGCCGTCGGCATGGCGCACCACCACACTGACCCGGCCGTCGGTCGGGGTGAGGGCGTGCACCGAGAAGCCGGTGAGCAGCCGGATCCGGCCGGCGTCGACGTGGGCGCGTAGCCGTGAGCCCAGGGCGCCGCGGGCGGGCAGCGCGTCGGCGTCCCCGCCGCCGTAGGTGCGCGACGGTGAGGTCGTCCGGATCGCCCAGGTCACCTCGGTGCCCGGTGCGGCTTCGGCCAGTTCGGCCAGGGACAGCAGCGTGTTCGCGGCGGAGTGGCCGGCCCCGACGACGAGGGTGTGCCGGCCGGCGAAGCGATCCCGGGCCGCGCCGAGAACATCGGGCAACGCGTGCTCCAAGAACGCAGCGACAGTGCTCTCACCGCGGGCCGACAAGCCGGACGCGCCCAGGACGTTCGGGGTGCCCCAGGTGCCGGACGCGTCGATCACCGCACGGGCGAGGAGTTCCTCGCCGTCGGCGAGGCGGATCAGGAACGGCGTGGACTCACGGCCAGCGGTGCGCAGCCGGTCCAGGCCCAGGCGGCTGACCGCCTCGACCCGCGTGTTGTAGCGCAGGTGCGGCTTGAGCTGCGGCAGCTGCGCGAGGGGCTGAAGGTAGTCGCCGACCAGCTCCGCTCCGGTCGGCAGGGCCTCCAGGTCGGGGGCGACCCAGCTGGCATCGTCGAGCAGGCGGCGGGCGGCCGGGTCGACGTTGTACCGCCACGGGGAGAACACCCGCACGTGACCCCACTGCCGCACGGCGGCGCCGGGAGTGTCGCCGGCTTCGAGGACGGTGAAGGCGATGCCCCGCTCGTGCAGGTGCGCGGCGGCGGCCAAGCCGACCGGGCCGGCGCCGATGACCACGACGGGCAGCTCGTTCAGGGTGCTCATCGATCAAACTCCTCTGTGTTGACAACTGTCGAATCATGGAGGTAAGCGGGACACACTGGTGCAGGTCGGGGTTGGTCAGATGACGACGGGACTGCGCCGCTCGATCAGGACGACGTCGCGCCAGCGGCCGTGGTGGCGACCGACCCGCTCGCGCACGCCGATGACCCGAAAGCCGGCCCGCTGGTGCAGGGTGAGGCTGGCGGCGTTGTCGGGGAACACTCCAGACTGGATGGTCCAGATGCCAGCGGCCTCGGTGGAGACGATCAGCGTGTCCAGCAGCAGCCGGGCGACGCCACGGCCCTGCGCGGCAGGGTCGACGTAGACGGAGTGCTCGACCACCCCGGCATAGACCGCGCGGGCCGAGGTGGGTGCGACCGCGATCCAACCGAGCACCGTGTCATCCGCGTCGACCGCAACGAAGCGGTGCGCGGGCAGCTTCGCCGCGTTAAACGCCGACCAGGTCGGTGCGGTCGCCTCGAAGCTGGCGTTGCCGGCGTCAAGTCCGGCCTGGTAGATGCCCAGGACCCGCTCGGCGTCGTCGTCGCGCAGGGGGCGCACGGTGATGTCGGCCATCAGCAGATTCCGTTCGGACTGGGGGCGGGTCGACCCATGACCACGTCCGCGGCGGAGGGGAAGCAGTCGACGCAGGCGTCGTTGATCCGGTAGCGACGGGCGGTGCCGACCGGGTCGACGAGGACGAATCGCACCTCGGTGAGGATCTTCAGGTGCTGGGAGATGGTGGACTGCGCCAGGCCAATCGCGGTGACGATCTCCCCCACGCTCATCGCCTGAGCCTGGCGGGCCAGGTACTCGACGATCTGCACCCGGGTCGGGTCGGCCAGCGCGCGGAACCACGACGCGTATGTCTGTGCCGTCGTCCGATCGAGTAGCTCGGCCACCCCACCGCCCCTTCATCGTTTATCGCCGATAGGCGATGAAGCCTACCAACCGCAGGCGGCGATCATCGACCGAAGGTCGCGTAGGCGGCCCGTGCCGCGTCAAAGCGCCGCTGGGCGCGCTGCTCGGCGGTGCTGACCTCGGCGCAGGAGTCGCAAAATCGGACACCGGTCGCGGATGCCCTCTGTCGGCGCGTGAGCCTGAGCATGATCGCCTCCATTCCCACTGTCTTGACGTCCGTCGAAACAGAGAGTTGCACGTTGATTAGAGGGATGTCAACCTAGAGGAATGTCGAAGCAAGCTGCGTCTCTCACCCTCGCCGACGTGACCGCCGAGGCGTTCTGCTGCCAGCCCCTGGCGCAGCACCGCGTGCCGGCCGAGACCGCCGCGGTGCTCGCGCCGGCCTTCAAGGCCCTCGGCGACCCGGTCCGCCTGCAGCTGATGTCGATGATCGCCTCCGCCGACAACGGCGAGGCGTGCGTGTGTGACCTCACCCCCGCCTTCAACCTCAGCGGCCCGACCATCTCGCATCACCCCAAGAGCCTGCGCGAAGCCGGCCTCGTCGACTCCGAGCGGCGCGGCACCTGGGTGTACTACCGGGCCCGACCGGCGGTCCTGCGCCAACTCGCAGCGCTGCTCACCGTCGAACCGGTGACCGCTTCATAGCTGCCGGCGGTGCCGCGATCCGCTAAATTCAGCTGCCTGGACCGCCTCCGGACCGCCCGTAACCCTCGTCTCCTGGACGGACCTCGTGGCCCGGCCGGGCCGACCGCGGCCGGGCCGACCGGGTGGGTCACCGGTTCGCTTGGCTGGCACAGCAGGCGTCGGTGCAGCCGGGCTCGCACCCACAACCGTCGTTGTCACCGCCAACGGCAGGCAGGGCGCAGTCGTCGCACTGCTCACCGCGCCATGCCTCGATGCCCTCACGCACAGCGACGACGGCGATGACCAGCGCGGCGACCGGATCGGCCCACCACCAGCCAAGAGCGGCGTTGGCCAGCAGCCCAACCAACACGATCACCGATAGGTACGTGCACAGCATGGTCTGCATGGAGTCGGCCACGACGGTGGCCGAGCCGAGTTCGCGGCCGGTGCGCCGTTTGGCCCAGACGAGCATCGGCATGACGATGACGGAGACGGCGGCGATGCCGATGCCGACCGGCGACGTCTCGGCCTGCTCACTGCCAAGCAGGGAGCGCACCGCGTCGACGGTGACCCAGGCGGCCAGGGCGAAGAACGACACGGCGATCATCCGCAGCGCCAGCCGCTCGCGGCTCTCGGGTACGCGAGAGCGAAACTGCCAGATCACCACCAGCGCACTGGACACCTCGACGAAGGAGTCCAAGCCGAAGCCCAGCAAGGCCGTCGACGACGCCGCCACCCCGGCCGCGACCGCGACGACGCCTTCGAGGGCGTTGTAGCCAGCAGTCGCGTACGCCAGGTGCAGGCTGCGCCGGTTGAGCTGCGCCCGCCGCGCCGAGCTCGGCGCCACCGGAGTCGGAGCGCTCACCGCGTCACCACCGCCGGGTCGGCGCCATAAGCCGGGCACAGCGCGACGGCGGCACCGGTCGCGGCGAGCACACCCTCGGCAGCGGCAAGCAGGTCCATCAGCTCGGGGCGGGTCAGTGCGTAGAACGACTGCCGGCCCTCGGTGCGATAGTCGACCAAGCCGCAGTCACGCAGGCAAGCCAGATGCTTGGACACCGTCGACTGAGCCAGACCCAGCTCACCGGTCAGATCCACCACCCGAGCCTCACCCGCGGCGAGCCGAGCCACGATCCGCAGCCGAGTCTCGTCAGCCAGAGAACGAAACAGCGCCACCGCCGGCGTCATCCCGGCTGACACCGCAGCAGTCATACACCCATCCGCATTCATCGCCACACCGCGATGATAGCCCTTGTTGGCGATAATAAGTTTGCCCGAGCCTCTGGCGACTCTCACTGTTGACCCAACCAGCCGCCTAGATCGACTGATCAGAGCGGCCCCAAGGTGGCGCACGAATCGACCAGTCCATCATTGGCGAGTGCGGCGATGACGTGTGCCGCGTCGCGGCCGGCGCCGCGCAGGGTGTTCGACGAGAACGACCGCTGGAACTCCAACCCGAGGTAGACCAGGCCCCGGTGGGTCGTGGAGACACCCCCCACAGGCAGGGCATCCCGTCATCCAGGGCTCCGAGCGGGGCGAGGTAGTCGAGGTTCGGTCGGTAGCCGGTCGCGAAGAGCACCGCGTCGACCGGCTCGTTCGTACCGTCCGCCCAGATGACGCCGTCTGCGGTGTCCGCAGCGGTCGCGCCCGGCGTCGGGCCGACCGGGCTGGCGCCGGACACGCAGGAGTTCCTCAAGGCTCTGGGCAGCCCGACGCGACAGCGGATCATGATGCTGTTCTCCCGAGACGCTGAGCTGTCCGTCGGGAAGTCGCCGAGCGCGCCGGCATCAGCCAGGCGACGGCGTCGCAGCAGCTGACCCCGTTGCGCCGGGGTCGGATCGTGACCTCGCGGCGCAAGGGGAAGACGGTGCACTACCGCGCCGACCGCGACGGCGCTGTCGCGGCGCTGGCCGAGCTGCAGTCGTACCTCATGACCTGCTGCTGACCGCAGCCTCACGGCCGAGTCGAGGCGCCAACTCCTCTTGTCGAGCCCATCGCCCCCGGCGCGAATCACCTGGAAGAACAGCCACTTCAGGCCCAGGAGAAGCAGCCTCTCGGCCCAACCTCCGCCAGCCGCGTGCACCCATAGCGCTCCACACCGCCCGCTGACTCGTCGTCACTTGACAACATCGCGATTGCTCAGTGATAGTTGAGTCAATGGCTACTGAGTTTGTATCCCTGCAAGCGCGCGCCCGGATCCACGCCGCGCTCGGTGATCCTGCGCGCCTGGCGGTCGTCGACGCGCTTATCCTGGGCGACGCCTCTCCCGGCGAGATCGCCCACGACCTCGGGATGCCGACGAATCTGGTCGCCCACCACGTCAAGGTCCTCAGCGAAGCCGGTTTGGTCGTCCGCGGCCGGTCCGAGGGGGATCGCCGTCGCACCTACCTGCGCCTGCGACCCGAGGCCCTGGCCACGCTGACGCCAGCGCCACTGACCGGCGTGAGTCGGGTGGTCTTCGTCTGCACCCACAACTCGGCCCGCTCGCAGCTCGCCGCCGCCCTTTGGTCCGACCGCACCCACACCTCGGCGGCGTCCGCCGGAACGAAGCCCGCAGAGCGGGTTCATCCGCGCGCGGTCGCCGTGGCTCACCGCCATGGGCTGCAGTTGGACGTGGCCGGCACTGCGCACGTCACGGACATTGTGCGCGATGACGACCTGCTCATCGCCGTCTGCGACAACGCCCACGAGGAACTCAGCGGCCCGGTCCGGCCCCGGCTGCACTGGTCGGTGCCCGACCCGGTTCGCGTCGACACCGACGCCGCGTTCGAGGCCGCGTTCGCCGACCTCGCCGCCCGCATCGACCGCGTCGCCCCCGTCATCACCCCCGCCATGAGTTCGGGAGACCGCCATGACTGACACCAGCGTGTACCTGCGCGAAGACCTCTCCATCGACCAGCAGCTCGCTCTGCGCACCGCCGCCGCCCGCCTCGCCGCCGAGTTCGACGGCACCTACGGCACCGAAACTGTGGAGCGGTTTCTGCACGCCAGCTACGACCAGTTCGCCACTGTCGGGAGTGTCCCCAACTACCTGCCCCTGCTGGCCGAGCGTTTCGCCCGCCAGCGCCTGCAGGCTCTTGCCCGCGTCGAGGGGTACCACCACGACGGCCTCCCGGTGGCGCTGTTCCTGTGCACCCACAACGCCGGTCGCTCTCAGATGGCGCTCGGCTTCTTCACCCATCTCGCCGGCGCCAACGCCGTCGCCTGGTCCGGCGGTAGCGAACCAGGAATCGGGGTCAACCCCGCGGCGGTCGCCGCGATGGCCGAGCGCGGCATCGACATCTCCGACGAGTTTCCCAAGCCCTGGACCGACGAGGTCGTCCGCGCCGCCGACGTGGTGGTCACGATGGGCTGCGGCGACGCCTGCCCCGTCTTCCCCGGCACCCGCTACGAAAACTGGGACCTCGACGACCCTGCCGGCCTCGACCTGGCCGACGTCCGGCCCATCCGTGACGAGATAGAACGCCGCGTCCGCCGCCTGCTCGACGACCTCAACGTCCCCGCGAACCGGTAATCACCGCACCCCGCCCAGACCCTGCTCCGGGACGTCACTGCAATGGAAGAGAACAGACTGATGACCATCGCACTCCGGCGGCGCCTGCTGGCCGAGTTCACCGGCACCGCTCTGCTGGTCACCGCCGTGGTGGGCTCCGGCATCATGGCCACCACCCTCTCCCCCGACGATGTCGGGCTCCAGTTGCTGGAGAACTCGGTCGCCACCGCGTTCGCCCTGGGCGCCCTGATCCTGATCTTCGGCCCGGTCTCCGGGGCGCACTTCAACCCGGTCGTCTCCGCCGCGGACTGGTTCCTCGGCCGCCGCGCCGGCACCGGCCTCACCAGCCGTGACCTCGCCGGTTACGTCGCCGCCCAGATCCTCGGGGCGATCGGCGGGTCGATCCTCGCCAACCTCATGTTCGACCTGGCCGCCGTCGACTTCGCCGGCAAGGACCGCGCGGCCGGACACCTGTGGCTCGGTGAGGTCGTCGCGACCACTGGGCTGATCCTGCTGATCTTCGCCCTCGCCCGCTCCGGTCGCGCGCCGGTCGCCCCCGCCGCCGTCGGCGCTTACATCGGCGCGGCGTACTGGTTCACCTCGTCCACCTCGTTCGCGAACCCGGCCGTGACGATCGGGCGGGCGTTTACCGACACCTTCGCCGGCATCGCCCCGGCCTCCGTACCCGGCTTCGTCCTCGCCCAACTCGTCGGCCTCGCCATCGGCATCTGCCTCCTAGCCGCCCTTTACCCCGACGCCGGGAAGGCCGCCGACCAGGTTGTCGTCCCGACCGGCGAGCGCGATCCAGCGCTCAACCCTCGCACGTGAACACCGTGCCGCAGAACGACGAGGCACACCGGGGCCTGGTCAATCCACGCCGGCCCGCCGGCCACTACCAGCTACTCGACCGCAACAGCGACCCCGCCGGCACCTCGCTGGGTTCCCTGACCAGGCGCTGCTCCACCGGCCCCACGACCCCGTACTGCAAGGAAGGCTCCTGATGTCCGACAAGCCCAGCGTCCTGTTCGTCTGCGTGCACAACGCCGGCCGCTCCCAGATGGCCGCCGGCTGGCTGCGCCACCTCGCCGGCGACACCGTCGAGGTCCGCTCCGCCGGCTCCGCCCCCGCAGAAACCGTCAACCCGGCTGCCGTGCAGGCCATGCACGAGGTCGGCATCGACATCACCGACCAGAGCCCAAAGCTCCTCGAGTACGCCACCGCCGAGTCCTCGGACGTCATCGTGACCATGGGCTGCGGTGACGCCTGCCCGGTCTTCCCCGGGAAGCGCTACGAGGACTGGAAGCTCGACGACCCCGCCGGCAAGGGCGTCGAGTCCGTCCGCCCCATCCGCGACGAGATCCGCAGCCGCGTGGAGAAACTCCTCGCCGAACTCATCCCTGCTGCCTGACCCGTCGAATCGCTGCCCGCCGTCGGCGCCTTGGCCTCGAGTAGCAGCATTGGGAAGCCAAAGCACCCAGCCCTCAGGAAACCACTTCCGGCAGTACCGCCCTGACAGACGGGCTATCGGCCGGCGGGGCGCGACGCTCGTCGACCGGCTGCCCCTTGACCTCGGCCGCCGCACCGTCGCTGCTCCAGCGCAGTACGCCCGTTGACAGCAGCGGGGGGCGGGGTTAGGAGCCGAGCCAGCGGTCCAGGTAGGCGAACAGCCCGGTCAGGTCGGTGCCACCAGCCCGGTAGCCGATGTGCCCATCGGGACGGACCAGTAACACGCCACTAGCGCCCGTGCCGAACCCCAACCGCCGCAACGCCTGAGCAGCGGACGTCGGGGCCTCTCCGACGGCGTCGGGCTCGGTCAACCAATGCACAGTGAGGTAGCCCCGGGCGAATCGGGCGGTGTCGCCGGCAGGCCAGGCAGCTGAGGGTCCGCACAGCAGCAGGTGCCATCCGGGCGTGGAGGTGAGCCGATGCAGCGTGCTGGCGTCTCCCGTGCCGGGCAGCGGGGCGTCGGGCAGCCGGTCTCCGGGCCGCGGACCGCTGCGTGACGGGCGCGGCCCTTCCACTGACAGCGGGCTGTTCCGGTAGGTGATGCCCAGCTGCGAAACCGTCCGGAAGGCGGAGGCCCGCACGAACCGCGACGCGAGCACGACCGGGATGAGAGCGGGGGCGATCCGGGTCCGAGCGAACCGGACGGCCGGATTGGTGGACGTCGCGACAGTGAACGCCCGGTCGCTGAAGCGCAGCACCATCCTGCCGACTGGCGCCCGTTCCGTCTCATAGGTATCCAGCAGCGTCGAGTCAGCGTCGCCCCGCAGGGCTTGGGTGAGCTTCCAACCGAGGTTGACTGCGTCCTGGATGCCGGTGTTCATGCCCTGCGCGCCGGCGGGGCTGTGGATGTGCGCGGCGTCGCCGGCCAGGAACACCGACCCGGCCCGGTAGTGGGTGGCGGCGCGGTGGTGCAGCCGGAAATTGGTCATCCAGACAGGATCACGCAGGCGCACCGTCGCATCGGTGTAGGTGTCGGCGAGTGCCTGCACCTCGTCGAGGGCGACTGGGGCGTCTGGTGAGGCCACCTCGGCCGGCGGCCGCATGACCAGCAATCGCCAGGTGGTCGGGTGGCCGAGTGGGAAGAAGAACAGCATTCCCCGCTCGGACAAGAAGACGTGCGCCGTCCCCGTGTCGAGGCCGTCGGCCTCCAGGTCCGCTAGGGCCTGTTTCATAAGGGCGGTCGAGCCGAGGCCGAGTCCGGGCGGCGATCCGGCAAGGCGCGGTTTCGTCCGGATACCGGTGTTGTATCCGGACGAAACCGCAACGCCGCCGGTCGTCGTTCGGGCCCGCCGCAGGCCGACCAGTTCTTATGAAACAGGCCCTAGGACGAACGTCTGCGGATACGCAGCGCCCTCGAAGCCGATTCCGGCGAGGCGCCGCACGGCGCTGTGCGCGCCGTCGCAACCCACCACGTACCGGGCCGTCACCCTCTCTGTCTGGCCGTCCCCGTGCCGCAGCGTCGCCACCGCACCGTCGACGGCACGGTCCAACCCCACCAGCTCGACAGCCCGTTCGATGTCAAGCCCCACCGCCGCGAGGTACTCACCCAGGATGCGCTCGGTCTCCGCCTGCGACAGGAACAGCAGATACGGATACGCGGTGCCGGACAGTCCCAAATCGAACAGTGGCACGGTACGCGCCCGCCCCCGCGCGTGCAGACACAGCCGCACCGCGCGGTTCCCGACGGCCGTCATCTCGTCAGTCACCCCGAGACGGGCGAGGACCTCCAGAGTGCGGGGCTGAATCGCCAGGGCACGGGACTCCTGCACCCGGTCGAGAGATCGGTCCACCACCCGGACCCGCACACCCAAGGCGGCCAACTGCCCGGCCATGGCCAGTCCGGTTGGCCCCGCCCCGACCACCAAAACCTCGACGGCGCTCACCGGACCTCGACCCGGCAAGAGCCGACGACCCCGACCGGTGTCTCCAGCAGGCCGGCTGAAGTCTTGAACGCAAACATGTCCACGATGTCGACCACCCAGATCCCTCGGCGCGACGCGCGACTGACCCGCCTCGGCCCCACGCTAACCCCGTATCGCCAACTGCATAAGCCGGGCATCGGCGCGACACGACGACTGGGGTTAGCGGTTAAGGCACTGCCGCCGTTTCAATCAGTCGCCGCTCCACGTCTGCCGGCGTCGAGGGACCCAGGCGCGGATGACATACGGCCGAAAGGTCGGCCCTGGCGCGGTACTCCTGGTCGGCGCTGCGGCGAAGACGACGAGATGACGCGCCCCTGCCGGTGGTGTCGGTTGGCCCGTCACCGGCCCGCCGCTCGATCCTGATCCGGCGGGTGCGTCTGTTCGTCGCAGCGACCGTCACCGACAACGTGATCGAGGCGGTCATCGCCATCAGCGCCGGGACGATGGCGTCCTCGACCGCGGTGATCGGGTTCGGGCTCGACTCCGTCATCGAGGTGGCCCCCGCCGCCGTGGCCTTGCAGTTCTCGAGACCGGACCGCGAACGCCGCGAACGCGCCGCGCTGCACGTCATCGCGCTGTCGTTCTCTGCCCTCGCCGCGGACGTATCCGTTGAATCGCCGCGCTTGGACTTGCATCCGGTACCTAGGTACAGGCTTACCGTCATGGGTATGAGCAGCGATAACCAGGCATGGGTGCCCGAGGCGTGCACCCTGCCGAGCGTGCAACGGCCGCTGCGGCTGGCCGAGTTCGACGACCTGTTCGCCACCGCCCTGCGAGAGCAGCAACGGCTGTCCCCCACCGACCTGCGGTGGCGTCTCGACTCCGCCGCCGAGACGACCGCCCGGGACCTGACCGACCGCGAAAGCTCCTGCTGCTCCTTCTTCACCTTCACCCTCGCCGCCGACGCTGGCACTCTGCGCCTCGACGTGCAGGTGCCGGCCGCGTACGTCGACGTCCTCGACGCGCTCGCGCAACGGGCCGCCGCCGGGTTGACGGCGTGAGCGGGCTGCGCAGCAGCCAGGTCGCCGCCGCGGCCGGAGTGAACCCGCAGACCCTGCGCTACTACGAGCGCCGCGGACTGCTCGCCGAACCGGACCGCACCCTGGGCGGGCATCGCCTCTACCCCGCCGAAGCGGTCACCGTGCTGAGAGTTATCAAGGCGGCGCAGGGTCTCGGGTTCACCCTCGACGAGGTCGCCGACCTGCTCGACGCGGGCCAACACCGCCACGGCCGCCACCCCGACACCGGTCTGCGGGTCCGCGCCCAAACAAAACTCGCCGAGGTCGAGGCGAAGATCGCCGACCTGCAGGTCATCGCCGGCACCCTGCGCGCCGCGGTGGACGCTGGCTGCGATGACCTCGTCGCGTGCGCCGGGCAGCCGTGCTGCCCCATCCCGTTCGCCACCATCGCCGTCAGAGGAGTCCCCGATGCCGAAACCCGTTGACCAGATCACCGCCCCGGCGCGACGAGGGCTGCCCTTCGGTCTGACCGGCCTCGCGGGGCTAGCTTGCGCGGCGTGCTGTGCCGTTCCGCTGCTGCTCGCCGCCGGGATCCTGTCCGGCGCCGGCTGGGCCGCCGCTGGCGCGTGGATGCCCGGTATCGCTATCGCCCTCGCCACCCTCGCCGGGGGTGCCTGGTGGTGGGCGAGCCGTCGCTCCCACCGCGGCGGCTGCGTCGGCGGGCGCGGCTGCAGCTGTTCGACCGGGTCACCGGCGTGATCGCGGGCCACTGGCAGGCCGGTACGGTCCACCGATGACCGTCGTCCGCTCCATCCTGCTGTTCGTCGTCGCCGCGCTGTTCGAGATCGGCGGGGCGTGGCTGGTCTGGCAGGGCTGGCGGGAACATCGCGGCCTGTGGTGGATCGCCGCCGGAGTCATCGCTCTCGGCGCGTACGGATTCGTCGCCACCTTCCAACCCGACCCGAACTTCGGACGCATCCTCGCCGCCTACGGCGGCGTGTTCGTCGCCGGATCCCTCGCCTGGGGCGTGATCGTCGACAAATTCCGGCCCGACCGGTGGGACATCATCGGCGCCGGCATCTGCCTGATCGGCGTCGCCCTGATCATGTACGCGCCCCGTTCGGCAGGCGGGTCCTGACCAGGGCAACCATCGGCCCCGCAAATTTTCACCAGGCGTTTACGGCAACACACGCGCGTCCCCTTCTTAAGTGAGAGACAAGGGAAGCAGCAGGTCCTCAACCTGAAGTTTGAGAAGGCGTATGTCAGGAGGATGGTCGGCTAAGGCGGGCTGTGGGCGCGGGCTGGGTCGTCGACGCTGCCGTGAGGGCCGTTGTGCCCAGGCAACGACTGGCGCGCCGGCTTTGGCTGCGCGCAACTCTGACCACCGCCTACATCAGCCGGTGCCCGCGCTCGAGTCCACCCCGACGGAGTCGGTAGCGCCATCGTCTACTCGAGCGGGCATGAACAGCATGGCCGCGACGGCACCGAGCGCGGCCACGACGGCGCAGGCAAGAAGGACGTAAACCATGGCGTTGACATAGGCGCGGCCCGCAGCGTCGGCGAGCACTGGTAGGCCCAGACGGTCCGCGACGGCCATCGTGCCGGCGATCGAATGTGTCGCGGCGTCGACGGCTGGCGCCGGCAGGCCGCTGGTGTCGATGCGGTCGCGGTAGGTGGCGGACAGCAGGCTGCCGAGCAGGGCAACGCCGAGAGCACCGCCGGTCTGGCGCATGGTCATGGTGATGGCGATGCCGGCTCCGGAGCGCTCGGGTGGCATGACCGCCAGCACCGCGTCCATGGCCGGGGCGAGGATGGCGCCGATCCCCAAGCCGACGATCGCATACCAGGTCGCGATGAATCCGTAGCTGCTGCCGGCGTTTGTCAGGGCGCCGATGAGCAGTCCGACGGTGGTGACGACGAGCCCGGCGACGATCGGCGCGCGGTGACCGGTACGGGTTGTGAGACGGGTGGCGATGCCGGCGCCGGTGACGAGGCCGACGATGAGGGGCAGCAGCCGCAACCCGGTGTCGAGGGCGTCGAAGCCGAGGACGAACTGCAGGTGCTGGGGTGCGACGAACAACAGCCCGAACAGGGCGAAGCTGGCGAGGGTGGCGGTGATGGAGCCCCACCGGAATTGCCGATCACGGAACAGCCGAAGTTCGATCAAGGGCTGCGGGTTGTGCAGCTCCCACCAGGTGAATGTGGTGAGCAGCGTCGCGGCGGCGATCAGCGCGGCGATGACGGTGGGCGCGGTCCAGCCTCGTTCGGGGGCTTCGATGACGGCGTAGACGAACGCGACCAGCCCGACGGTGGACAGGACGGCGCCGGCGGGGTCTGGGCGCGGTGGGTTGGGGTCGCGGGACTCGGGCAGGAACACGGCGACGCCGATGGCGGCGACGGCGACGATGGGCAGGTTGATCAGGAAGATGGTGCCCCACCAGAAATGCTCGATCAGGTAGCCGCCGATGATCGGGCCGAGCGGGATGCCGACGCCCATGCCGGAGACGAGCACGGATACCGCGCGGGCGCGGTCGGCGCCGGTGAACAGTGCGGTGAGGGAGGCGAGGGTGGTCGGCATGATGAGCGCGGCGCCGACACCGAGTCCGGCGCGGGCAGCGATGACCTGGGTGGTGGTGTCGGCCCAGGCGGCGGCGACGGACGCGGCGGCGAAGACGGCCAGGCCGAGGAGCAGGCCGCGGCGGCGGCCGTAGCGGTCGGTGAGCGCGCCGAAGGGCAGCAGCAGGCCGGCGAAGAGCAGGACGTAGGCGTTGACCATCCATTGCAGTGCGCTGGTGTCGGCGGTGAGGTCGGTGGCGATAGTGGGCAGGGCGACGTTGAGGATGGTGATGTCGAAGCCGATGGCGACGACGGCGACGGTCAGTCCGGCCAGGGCCCAGCGGTGTCGCCGCCCGTTTGTCACGGTCATGAGTGGCTGCCCTTCGTTCAGGGGTGGTTGAGGGCGTGCGGGATTTGCCGGCCGTTGTCGGGCGGTCGGCTGTAGGTGGTGCGTCTCGGTTAGGGGTGGGTGGGGTGTTCGTGGTCGGCGTGGCTGGCCGGTTCGAGTTGGAAGGTGCTGTGTTCGACGTCGAAGTGCCCGGCCAGGCAGGTTTGCAGGGCGTCGAGGAGTTGTGGGGCGTGGCCGTCGTGGAAGCAGGAGTCGTCGACCACGACGTGCGCGGTGAGGACGGGCAGTCCCGAGGTGACGGTGTGGACGTGCAGGTCGTGCACGCTAAGGACGTGGTCGACGTCGGTGATGTGCTGGCGGATCTGTTCGAGGTCGGCCTCGGCGGGGGCGGCTTCGAGCAGGATGTTGACCGCGTCGCGCAGCAGCCGCAGCGCGCGTGGGGCGATGACGAGGCCGATGAGCAGGGACACCATCGCGTCGGCGCGGGTGAAGCCGGTCAGCGCGATGACCGCGGCGGCGGCGAGGACACCGACGGACGTGGCGGTGTCGGTGGCGACCTCGAGGAACGCGCCGCGCAGGTTGAGGCTCGCGTCGCGGGCCCGGTAGAGCAACGCCACCCCGACGAGGTTGCCGACCAGACCGATCGCGGCGAAGACGGCCATGCCACCGGGTCGCACGTCGACCGGTTCGAACAGCCGCCGGACGCCTTCGACGAAGACGTAGACGCCCATCCCGGCCAGGATCAGGCCGTTGACGGCCGCGGCGAGGATCTCCGCTCGCGCCCAGCCGAAGGTGCGCCGCCCGGACGCCGGGCGGGCGGCGAGCATGGCCGCGCCGAGTGCGAGGGCGACACCGCCGGCGTCAGCGAGGACATGCCCGGCGTCGGCGAGCAGCGCGAGGCTGCCGGTGATGACCGCGCCGACGACTTCGACAGCGAAGATCACCACCGACACCATGAGCACTCCGGCCAAGGCTCGGCGGTGCTGCCCGGTCGCCGTCACCTGATGGCTGTGGCCGTGGTCGTGGCCCATCAGTGGGTCTCCTTCACCGTGTTCGTCGCGCCGTCGGTGTCGTGCTGGCCAACCAGACCAGGAATCATGCTCACATGCGCATACTAAGATGAGTTGATCGGGCTTCGTCAAGACTTGCGGCCAAACGGTTCAGCAGTCTGTTTATTCACCCGGTGATGTATCGTCGGGTGGTGGAGACGCTCACGCACGGACAGGTTCTGGCCCGCTTCGGTCACGCCCTGTCCGACCCGGTCCGCGCCCGGCTCCTGCTCGCGCTGCGCGAGGGGCCCGGCTATCCGGCAGAACTCGCGGACCTGCTGGGCACGAGCAGGCAGAACCTGTCCAACCACCTGGCGTGCCTGCGGGGCTGCGGGCTCGTCGTCGCTGTACCCGAAGGCCGTCGCAACCGCTACGAACTGGCCGACGCGCGCCTCGCGCACGCCCTCGGAGACCTGCTCGGTCTGGTCCTAGCCGTCGATCCGGCCGCCTGCCCGGCCGCCGAGTCCGAGGGGTGCTGCTGATGAACGCGCCACTTTCGCTCGTGTCGCTCAGCCCGTCGCCGGCCCGCCGCTCGACCCTGATCCGGCGGATACGCCTGTTCGTCGCCGCGACGATCACCTACAACGTGATCGAGGCGGTCATCGCCATCAGCGCCGGGAGGATGGCGTCCTCGACCGCGCTGATCGGGTTCGGGCTCGACTCCGTCATCGAGGTGGCCTCCGCCGCCGCCGTGGCCTGGCAATTCTCCGGCCCCAACCACGAACGCCGGGAACGCACCGCGCTGCGGATCATCGCGATGTCGTTCTTCGCCCTCGCCGCCTACGTGTCCATCGAATCGGTGCGCGCGCTCGTCGGCGCCGACCGCGCAGAACACTCCACGATCGGCCTGGCCCTGGCCGCGGCATCCCTGGCGGTGATGCCGGTCCTGTCGGCCGCACAACGCCGCGCGGGCCGCGAACTCGGGTCAGCGTCGGCCGTCGCGGACTCCAAACAGACCCTGCTGTGCACGTACCTCTCGGCGGTGCTGCTGGTCGGGCTCGCGGTCAACTCGCTGTTCGGCTGGTGGTGGGCCGACCCCACCGCCGCTCTGATCATCGCCGCGGTCGCGGTCAAGGAAGGCCGCGAAGCCTGGCGCGGCGACACCTGCTGCACCCCCGGCGCCGCCCTGCGCTCCCCCGCCGCAGGCGGGGAAGCCAGCGGGTGCGACGACGGGTGCTGCACCGCCGACAACGGTTGATCCGATGCGGATCACCGCAGTCACCACGGAACAGCGGCCGACGTATCTTGCGCTGGCGGTGCGGCCGCTGCCCGAGACGCGGTAAGAGCGGTGACTCTGCTGGGCGCTGCGGATCTCGTCTACACCCCGGTGGGTCCGCTGGCCTTAACGTCGGGGCTGTTCACCGTGAAGGGGCGCATTCCGCTCTTGCGCGTCCGCGACGCGGCCGACCGTGCCAATGACGACGTAGTCGGCGAACCCCGCCACCTTCGTCTCGTCTCTGACATCGAGGGTGTGGGAGGAGTACACCGAGTGCGTCTCACCGTGCGCAGCGAGTCGCATGCCAACCAGCCTCCGGAAGCTACCGCAACGGCGGCTGCACCTGCGACCAGTGGGTTGAACGAGGCGGTGGTTCATGCTCAGTACCCCATACGTTGTGAGACGAGTTGGTGTCCCACGCCTGCAGGTCGTTGTCCATCTTCGAGTTGTAACGGGCGGAACAGCGTCCAGTACCGCGATCTCGGTCGAGGGGGCCAAGGCGCTGTGTATCGCGGGTGCCTAGGTGCCCGCGCTCCGCGCGGATGCGAGTCATCGCGTCAACGGTGCATCCGGGGGAAGGACCGCCCGGGCGTTGACCTGTTCGGTGAGGAGGAAACGAAACCGAGGACAGTTGGCAATGTCGTCGTGGTCGCACGCCAACGCCCCATTGATGAGGGCGAGTGAGGCGTGGGCTTGAGCGATGCGTTGCGTGAGTTCGTCACGCTGACGGCGCAGGATCAACTTTCGCCGGGCCGGATCCGACGCTGTGACCATGTCGCGGATGTCGTCGAGCGCGAACCCGGCCTGCTTGGCACCCAGAATCACCGCTATCCGGTACAGGTCCGCCCTGCGGTAGCGTCGCCGCCCGGCTTCGGCGCGGGCGGGTGCTAGCAGGCCCATCGACTCCCAGTGCCGCAGTACATGGGTGGCCAGCCCGAAGTGTTCGGCGACTTTACCGATGGTCAGTGCACCCGGGCTGGTTGACTTCACGTCAACATTAAGTCGCATGGTAGTGGCCATGTCAACGGATCCCATACGGGCTCACCGCAGCGTCCCCACAGCGGCCGCTGATCCCTCAGCATCAAGCACACGACCGAGCCATCTGGCGGCTCGCCGGGAGCAGATCTCCTTTCTGTCCGCCGGCCAACGCTGCGACGGGTGGGTCTACCAACCCGCCGGTCCCGGTCCCCATCC
This sequence comes from Micromonospora sp. NPDC049204, assembly GCF_040647935.1. Classification (NCBI taxonomy): domain Bacteria; kingdom Bacillati; phylum Actinomycetota; class Actinomycetes; order Micromonosporales; family Micromonosporaceae; genus Micromonospora; species Micromonospora sp. NPDC049204. Next base: position 74,249 of record NZ_JBEZDC010000023.1, read on the forward strand.
TTGTCTGGTGATGGCCCACGGCCTCGGCGGCGTCCGCGGCGGGGTCCTACCCGACATCGCCGCATGCTTCGCGGCGGCCGGCATTGCCATCCTCGTCTTCGACTATCGGTACTCGGGCACGAGCGCCGGGCTTCCGCGCGGACTCGTTGACATCAGCAAACAGCGCGACGACTACCGTGCTGCGGTCGCCTACGCCCGGCGATTCCGCGGCGTCGACGCGCGCCGCATAGCGTTGTGGGGAACGTCGTTCAGCGGCGGACATGTCCTCAGCGTGGCCGCCGAGGACCCTGGTATCGCGGCGGCCATCATCCAGAACCCGTTCGTCGACGGCCGTTGCACCGCCGCCGCGGCGATCCGCTCTGCAGGCCGTCTCGGCGTCGCCCGGCTGACCTGGGAAGGATTACGAGACCAACTGCGCCGCCGCCTTGGCTGGAACCCACATCGCGTCGCCCTGGTCGGACCCCCGGAACCGTCGCCCTGATCACCACGCCCGACGCGGTGCCTGGCTACCAGAGGATCCTGCCTACCGATCTGGCCGGGTGGGAGGCGGCTGTTCCCGCCCGCATAGTGCTGCAGATGCGAAACGACCGGCCCGCTCTGCGGGCCCAGCACGTGGTCTGCCCGCTGCTCGTTTGTGTCTGCGACCACGACGACATCTCGCCCGCAGCGGCAGCAGCACGTGTCGTCGCCCGCGCCCCCCGAGCAGAGCTGCGCCGTTACCCGATCGGACACTTCGACATCTTCACCCAGCCCTGGCTCGATCAGGTGGTGGGCGACCAAATCGGCTTCCTGCGCCGAACCCTACTCATCCACACAGCGGACGATAGCGAGAATTCATCGGCCACCGAGCCGTCGCCGTGATCAACGAGCCTTGCCACGGGTGTCCGCTGCCGGACGCCGGGAGGTACGAACGGCAACGTCGCGACGGCCCGCAGTGCGACCCCGGCCGAAGCGGCCACCACCAGCCGTCAGGCGCAAACGCGATCGGCAGCGCGCCTGTGCGTCGCGGCGAGGATCACCGACAACATCGTCGAGGCGGTCATCGCTATCACCGCCGGGGCGATGGCCTCCTCGACCGCGCTGATCGGGTTCGGGCTCGACGCCGTCATCGAGGTGGCCTCGGCCGCCGCCGTCGCCTGGCGGTTCTCCGGCCCCGACCACGAACGCCGGGAACGCGCCGCGCGAAGCCTGGCGCTGCGACGCCTGTCGTACTCCCCGGCAGTGCCTTGCGGATTCGCGCTGAAGGCAACGCCGGAAACGGATGCGACGATGAATGCTGCACCACCGACAATCGCTGAGCGGTGCTGAGGGGGCGGCCGGGTTCTTCCGCTCGCCGCACTTGGGCGGCAAGCCTAGGAGCAGTCGACGGGCTAGATGAGAGTGATCCAGTAGTCCCAGAAGCGGTTTAGGATCGCGAGCAGGATGATCGCGTACCAGGCGGTGAGGATGAGGCTGTGGTAGCTGGCCGCAGCGGCGGCGATTCCCGCCACGGCCCTGGGAAGCGCGGCACCGTGCTGGCGAAGGGTGCGCAGGGTGACGTAGAGGAAGATCGGGATGGTGACGGCCCAGACGAGCATGCAGTACGGGCACAGCGCGCCGATGACGTAGAGGCTCTGGTAGATCAGCCAGTGCACGAAGATCACGCCGAACGTGGCGCCGGCCTGTAGTCCCAGCCAGAACCAGCCGGGCAGTCGCACGCTGGCCAGTAGGACGACGCCGATCGTGGTGACCGCGGCGAACCCCGCGATGCCGATTAAGGGGTTGGGAATGCCGAAGGCCTCGGCCTGGGGTGTGGTCATGACCGAGCCGCAGGACAGGATCGGGTTGATGCTGCAGCTCGGCACGTAGTCGACGTCGGCGAGCAGGTTGATTTTCTCGACGATGAGGATTACAGCGGCGAGCATCCCGACAACGCCTCCGACGGCGCAGATCCAGGCGGTGAGCCGGGACAGGAACCCCTGCTCGGGTGAGGTCGGGTCGGCGGTCGATTCGACGGTGGTGGCGCTCATCCGGCCAGCGCGGCGTCGATGGCGGCGACCAGGTCGTCCTGGCCGCGCAGGTCGGTCAGTTGCCGGCCGTTGAGGAAGAACGTCGGGGTGCCCTGCACACCGGCCGCCGCCCCGTCAGCCTTGTCTTTAGCAACCCGCGTGGCAGTGGCGGGGTCGTCGAGGTCGCGCTCGAAGCGCGGCATGTCCAGGCCGAGGGTACGGGCGTACCCGAGGAACACCTCTGTCTGTGCCTGCTCCTTGTGGCCCCAGCTGGTCTGGTTCTCGAACAGTTGGACGTACATGTCGGAGAAGCGGCCCTGGTTCGCGGCGGCCTGAGCGGTGCGGGCGGCCAGATCGGCGTTCGGGTGGCTCGGGATCGGGAAGTACCGGACCACGACGGTGATGCGGTCCTGATAGGTGGCCAGGATCTGCTTGACCGCCGGATACGCGGCGGCGCAGGACTCGCACTCGAAGTCGAGGAACTCCACCAGAGTCACCTTGCCGTCCGGCGCGGTGGACAGCCGGTGGCTGTCCTCGCGTACCAGCACCGTCGACTCGATGGCGCCAGCTTCAGTGGTCGCAGCAGGCGGATGGGCGGGGCGGTTGACGGCCAGCAGAGCGCCGACCACGAGCACCACCACCGCGATCAACGCCAGGGTCAAGCGCGTGTTCCTCGTCATTTTCCGTCCCTCGTTCGCCGCGTCAACAACGTGATCAGCCCGCCGCCTGCCAAGGGCCGAATCCAAACCGGACGGTACACAGACGGCTGTACCGACTTGCTGTCAGTTTCCTGAGACTGGAACGCCCTGTGGATGGACGGACCCGATACTACGGAGGGTAGTAGCGACGTGAGACGATCGGTCGGGTCCACGCCGAGTAGGACCTGAGGGAGGGCGGCATGCTAATTCTGGTCGACCAGACCGTCATAGCGAGCACGATCAGCGGAGCACGGTGACGTGGGCGAACAGTTCGCGTCCGTCGCCGCGTCCGGGCCTTTGCTGGCCGCGATGGCCGTCGCGGCCGCGGCGGGCCTGTTGAGTTTCCTGTCGCCGTGTGTCCTGCCGCTGGTTCCGGGCTACCTGTCCTACGTCACCGGCCTGGCTGGCGCCGATCTGGATGCCGCGGCGCAACCCGCCCCGCACCCGGACAGCGGCGTCGGTGCCGTTGCGACCCGGCGGCGCGCCCGTGGCCGGGTCGTGGCGGGGACGCTCGGGTTCATTGCTGGCTTCGCCGTCGTGTTCGTGACCGTTGCCGTGGCGTTCAATGCCGCCGGTCGGGCCCTGGTGACCAACGCCCGCATCATCGAGATCGCCGCGGGGGCGCTGACCGTGCTGCTCGGCGTCGGGTACCTCGGGGCGTTCCCGTTGTTGCAACGGCAGGTCCGCGCCACCCGGCTGCCCTCGGCCGGGCTGGCGAGCGCGCCCGTGCTCGGCGCCACGTTCGGCTTGTCCTGGACGCCGTGTGTGTCCCCCACCCTCGGTGCGGTGCTTGGCCTCGCCGCAGTGGAATCCACCACCGCCCGGGCCACCGTTCTCGCGCTGGCCTACTGCACCGGTCTGGGCCTGCCATTCCTGCTCGTGGGCCTGGGTCTGCGCCGCGCGCTGACCCTCACCCGCTTCGTTCGCCGCCACCACCGGTGGGTCACCCGCGTCGGCGGGGCGCTGCTCGTCGCGATTGGGCTCGCGCTGCTCACCGGAACGTGGACTGACCTGATGATCTGGCTGCGGAGCGCGGTCGGGCCAGGGCAGATCGGCATCTGACCCGGCGCCCGCGCGACGCGCCGCCGGGGTCGATGCTGTCGGCGGTGACGCGGGCCGACCAGCGCGGCGAAGGCCATGCTGGTGCGCTGCCCGGGGGTGCTGCCTCGTGTTTGCAGGTGTCCGTGGCCCGACCCTGCGACGACCGGTTTCGCCAGCACGGCCGGCCCGCCCAGGCGCGCCCCTGGTCGAGCGGGCTCGCGTCGCGGCAGCGCCAGCGCACTTCCCCGAGGCGTTCGCTCATGCGGTCAGGACGCGGCGTGGGTGTGTCCCGACGCAGGGATGCCGGTCGGGCCGTTGCGGGCGGCGCGACGGCGCGTCCGCCCGGCACGTCAGTCGGTGGGGGTGCTCGCGTGCAGCCGGTTGCGCACCGCTTCCAGGGCGGCGATCTCGGCCTGTTGGCCGGCGCGCATCCGTATTGCCAGGTCCCGTATCTCCGGCCGGGGTTCGGCGGACAGGATCGCGTCGACCATGGCGATGCCGCCCCGGTGGTGGCGGGCCATCAGGTCGGCGATGTTCTTACGGCCGGGGCGAGCAGCCCCATCGCCAGTCCCAGGGCGAACACGACGGGGGCCGCGCCGGTGAGCGGCCACCACCGGCGTGGTGAAGGTGGGGGCGTCTGAAGGTTGCTCATCGCTGCTGCTGGGCCCTGCTACGGCAGTTCGCGGGGCGTGGTGCCGGTGGCGGTGATCCCACCGGAGCAGGTCGCGCCCTGCTCCGGTCCGGCGTTGAGTCGAGCGGAAAGGATGAACTCGTCGATCTGCTCGTCGTCGGCGGAGGTGACGGTGAGGCGGCAACCCCACGCCTGCAGTGAGATCGGCGCGTCGAGCGCGTCGTGAGGGCTGAGCATCATGTAGTCGATGCCGCGGACCCGTTCGGCGAGGCGCTGCACCTGCTCGGCGGGAAGGCCGGACCGGTAGGTGATCCACACCGCGCCGTGTTCCATGCTGTTCGCGGTCATACAGCCCTCTCCTCACCAGGCACAACGTCCGGAATGTCGGCTCGGAGACATCGCTAGTTCTAAATACCCCGGCGGAACCGGATCGGCTGCGATCTCGGAACGCGGCGTCGCGACAGTGCGGGTCTACGACGAGCTGGAAGCTTTCGCTTGCACAGCCGGCGTCGTCGCGCAGGCACCTGAGGGCCGGAATGGTTCGGTGAGCTGGGTGAGGTAGCCGGTCGGGTAGTTGGGTTTGGCCGCCATGCCGAGGTCGTCGCTGGTAAACGTCCGGCTGGGATCGAAGCTGTAGGTGCGCAGGAGGTGGTCCCAGATGAGGGTGAAGAGGCCGAAGTTGACGTCGCCGATGCCGGCCCATTTGAGGTGGTGGAAGCGGTGGCCTTGGTTGAGGGCGAGGATGCGGCCGATGGGTCCGATGCGGTAGTCGGCGTTGGAGTGTTGCAGCAGCAGCTGTACCGCGACGGCGAGGGCGAGTACGGCGGCAACGGTGACTGGTAGGCCGAGCAGCAGCAGCGGGAGTACGCCCGCGGTCATTTCGACGGTCTGGTGCAGGGGGTGCTTCATCAGGCCGTTGAGGCCGTACATGCGCTTGACCGAGTGGTGCACGGCGTGGAAGCGCCACAATGCGCCGATCTTGTGGCTGGCGTAGTGCACGAGCGTGATGCCGGCGTCGGCGATGATGACGGCGAGGACGACTTCGGCGGGCAACGGCCAGTGGTGTGGCCAGACGCCGTTGCCGGGGATGAGCGCGGCGAGGGCGGGGATGGCTGCGACGCTGGCGAGGATGAGGGTTTCGTTGACGGCGCTGTGGGTGGCGTCGCGGCCCACGTCAGTGCCGGTGTTCCAATCGGTGCGGTACGGCACGGCCGCTTCGGCGGTGAAGGAGAGGCCGATCGCGGCGCCCAGCAGCGCGAGTAGCCACAGTTTTGACGCGCCGGCGGCGGCCGAGGCGATGCCGGCGCCGTTGACGCCGATGAGCATGAGCGGCGCGTATCCGTAGCGGACCGCGCCGGTGAGGATCGTGGACACGTCTTTGAGCGTGGTGGCAATGGCGGCGGGTCGGCTTGAACAGATCCGCTGCGATCGTCGCTCAGGTACGCCAGCCGGTCGCTCGGAGCGCTTCGGTGGGGGTGATACCGAACATCGCGCGGCAGGTGCGGGTGAGGTGGGCGCTGTCGGCGAACCCGACGGCGTGCGCTGCATCGGTAAGCGTGGCTCCGTTTCGGACGTGGTCGATGGCGTGCCGCAGCCGGGTCCAACGGCGCCAGATCGGGTACGGCAGGCCGAGCTGGTCGTGGAACAAGTGCCCGAGGCGGCTGGCGGACAACCCGATCGCCTCGGCTAAGGCGACGAGGTCGGGCGGGCCGTCAGCATGGTGGCGACCGATGTCCATGGCTCGGCGGAGCGCCAGGTGCAGCGGTGACGCGTCCGGCCCCGCGCCGCCGATGCCGACACCGGTCCAGGTGGCGACGCGGTCTGATGGTCCGGCTCCGGCGATGCGGTTGGGGGCGGCGCGAGCCCCCGGGCTGCCCGGGTCGAGGTAGGCGATGAGCCCTTTGGCGGCTGGGTCGGCGGTGATGGTGTGGGTGGTTCCCGCGGGGATGACCGCGGTGGGGGCGATGCGGCTGCTGTCGCCGTGCCGGTCGTGGACGTGCACTACGCCAGCGATGACGACGAGGATCTGCAGGCAGGCGTGGGTGTGCGCGGCGGCGGCGCCGATCCGGCCGGTGAAGGCCAGCAGGCCCGGCTTGAGCAGTAGCGTCCCGGACCAACCTGTGTCGGCGTTACCGGCGGCGTGTGGCGCGCCGGTCATGTCAGTGTTCCGCGTGCGCTGGCCTGGTCCTGCTCAGCGTTCCGGCCGGGCCGCCTCGCGGTCCTGCCGCCGCATCCGTCGGGAGCCGGCATTGCGATCACCATGGCGCTGCGCCAGGTAGCCGGGGCACTCGGCGTCGCCCTACTCGGCAGTCTGTTGTCCGCCGGGTACCGCGCCCGCATAGACACCAGCGGCCTGCCCGCCGCCGCAGACGCCGCCGGCATGGCGGCGGCGACCGGGACGTTGATCAGGAAGATAAAGGCCCACCAGAAGTGTTCGAGCAGGTGGCCGCCGACGATCGGGCCGAGCGGCAGCCCGGCGCCGATACCGATGACGACCAGGCAGATCGCCCGGCTCCGCTCCGGACCGGTGAACCGCACGGTCAGCACAGCCAGGACGATCGGCATGATGATTGCCGCACCGACAGCCATAACGGCGCGGACCGCAATGACGGGGCCGGCGAAGTGGCCCACCCGGCGACTAGCGACGCGGCGCCCAACAGGGCAAGGCCGGCCAGCAGCAGCCGTTTGCGGCCCCACCGGTCACCGAACGTCCCGGCGGGCAGCATCAGCCCGGCGAACACGAGGGTATAGGCATTGACGATCCCCTGCAGGTCACTCGTGCCCGCGTCGAGGTCGGCGGCGATCGACGGCAGTGCGACATTGTGGATCGTAAATCCAGGCCACGGTAAGCACCGCCAGAACCAGTGCGGCCAGCCCCCACCGTCGTCGTTTTGCTCCTGCCATAACCAAACCCTCCAAGTCTCATCGTTTGTGACGGATGTCACCGGCGCTTGACGATGAATCTGACCGGCACGTTATCATCGCGCTGTGGCGATGAATAGTGGAGTGGCGTCCGACCGCGCCGGCACCGACCTGGCCCCGGCAGCGGCGTTATTCCGCGGGCTGGCCGATCCGACCCGGCTGGCGATCCTACGACTGCTCAGCGGCGGCGAGTCCCGGGTCGTCGACCTGACCGGCCAGCTGGGCATGGCCCAGTCGACAGTCTCGGCGCACCTGGCGTGCCTACGCGACTGCGGCTTGGTGACCGGCCGACCGGAAGGCCGGCAGATGTTTTACGCCCTGACCCGGCCCGAACTGATGGATCTACTCACCGCTGCCGAACAGCTGCTCGCCGCGGCCGGGCAGACCGTCGCGCTGTGCCCCACCTACGGCTGCACCGACGAACCGACCACTCTGGAGGACCCGCGATGAGCGCCGAAGCGCTGCCCGACGTCACCGGATCGGCCGCCCGCCGCGCGGTCCGCTACGCCCAGTTCACCATCGGCTACAACCTCGTCGAAGGTGTCATCGCCGTCGCCGCCGGCCTCGCCGCATCCGCCGTCTCCCTCATCGGCTTCGGAATCGACTCCGGCATCGAGGTCGCCGCCGCCGCGATCGTGCTCACCCGCCTCGTCGCGGAGATCCGCGGCGGCGAACCCGACCCGGTCAAGGAACGCCGGGCGCTGAAATTCATCGCCCTCACCTTCTTCGCCCTCGCCATCTACGTCACCGTCGAAGGCATCCGCGACCTTGCCGTCGGGGAGAAGCCCAACACCAGCATCGTCGGGATCGTGCTCACCGGCGCCTCGATCATCATCATGCCGTGGCTGGCCCGCGCCAAACGCAAAGCCGGGCAGCAGATGAACTCCCGCCTCGTCATCGCCGACGCCGCCGAAACCAAGCTATGCGCCTGGCTGTCCGTATCCACCTTCGCCGGCCTGCTCGCCTTCGCCCTCGTGGGCTGGACCTGGCTCGACCCGGTCGCCGGGTTCGTCATCGCTGCGTTCGCCGTCTGGGAAGGCAAAGAAGCCTGGGAAGGCGAACTCGTCGAAGATGACGATGACGATGACTGAGGTCGACTGATCGCGCCCACGGGACTGGCGATCGGCTCGACGACAGACACCGCCAGCGGATTCGGCTTCGCCGCCGTCCGGTGCGCGATCACCGGACTCGGTAGCGGATCGGCGCTCACCCCGTCTATGGGCGCAGTGCTGGCGGTCCTACTCCCGGGACGTGCCAGCTCCAGCACGACCACGAGGATGACACTGCGTCAGGCCGGCGGCGCGCTCGGCGTCACCGTGCTCGGTAGCCTCCTGTCGCAGTCACCTCGACCGGCTCGAGGTCAGCGGACTACCCGCACAGGCAGCGGACGTCGCACGCGACTCGATCGCCGGCACCGCCGGCGTATCCGCCCGCGTCGGCGATCCGGCATTGGCCAGCAGCGCCCAGAGCGCCTACATCGAGGGCATACAGCTCATTCTGATCGTGTGCGCCGCCATCACCGTGGTCGGGGCCGTCCTGACAGTCATCTTCATGCCCGGGCGGACCGCGCCGCGCACCGACGCCGAGCCGGCCGCGCCCAGGGACTCAGACAGTCAGACCGGCCCACCAGCCTCAACTACTAGCCCGGACAAGCAAGGGCCTCGGGATGTACCCGAGACCTCCTGCGCGGTCGGCACATGAACCTCCTGATGGTGGTCGACGTATATCGGCCGCAATCAGCAGGACGGTCGCCAGCCTCGATTCCAAAGAACCCAAGAGGCGTGCCCCGCGCCTCATCGCGATGCCAACCAACACCCCTGACCACCTAGCTGAGCCGCCAGACCCGTCCGGGCACTGGCGGGCAGGGCGACCCTGACCAGGGACACTCAAGCGTTGGTCTCCTGCTCGCGGACGATGCCACCGCTGAGCTATTCCTGCTGTCCTACGCTCATGAGGGCGCCGGCCTAAGGGGCCGATAGAACGATGGCTGTTCAGGGGTGAGTGGGGTGTTCGTGATCGGCTTGGCGTGCCGGCGCAACCTGGAACGTGGAGTGCTCGACGTAGAAATGCCCGGGCCAGGCAGGTTTGCAGGGCATCGAGCAGTTGGGGGGCGTGGCCGTCGTAGAAGCAGGAGTCGTCGCCCACGACGTGCGCGGTGAGGACGGGCAGTCCTGAGGTGACGGTGTGCACGTGCAGGTCGTGCACGCCAACGACGTGGTCGACGTCGGTGATGTGCTGGCGGATCTGTTCGAGGTCGGCCTCGGCGGGGGCGGCTTCGAGCAGAATGTTGACCGCGTCGCGCAGCAGCCGCAGCGCGCGGGGGGCGATGACGAGGCCGATGAGCAGGGACACCATCGCGTCGGCGCGGGTGAAGCCGGTCAGCGCGATGACCGCGGCGGCGGCGAGGACACCGACGGACGTGGCGGTGTCGGTGGCGACTGGCGTGCCCGCGGCCTCGTCGTCGCGGTGCCAGAGGGCCGGCGTAGCCGCTACGAACTGGCTGATGTGCGCCTCGCGCACGCCCTCGGAAACCTCCTCGATGCGTGAGCGGTCACCCGAGGGCGATGTCGATAGACGCGGCCAGCACTGCCACCCGACGCCGGCCTGATGATCCTCACCCAGGCAAAGCTTAGATCTCCGCGTCGAGCGCGGCTACTCGCTAGCCGCGGCCGGTTCCGTAACTGGGGCAGAGAACAACCGCTTCACCGGTCATGGCGAGCAACTGTTCAGCGGCGGCGAACAGGTCCAGTAGCTCCGGCCGCGTGAGGAAGTACAGAGAAGCGCGGCCTTGGGGTCGGTAGTCAACCAGCCCGCACTCGCGTAGACAGCTAAGGTGGGCTGACACGGTCGACTGGGCCAGCCCTAGCTCGCCGCTTAGGTCGACAACGCGGGCCTCCCCCTCAGCCAACCGCACCGCGATTGCCAGCCGCGTGGGGTCCGCCAGGCCGCGAAACAGCGCGGCCGCGGGTGCGAGGGCGGCCCGGTTCGCAGCGTCCGCAGGCTTAACTGCTCGTATCGCCACATCCCGATGATACCGATGTCAGGGTATGGGCCCAACTTGGGGGCTGTCCTACGTACGGGCCGGACGGTCCAGTGAGGCAGTTAAGTGTCCCGCCGCGAATGCGGCGATGTGTGCCGCGATGACACCGCCGACGTTCTCAATGTCGTTGCTGAGGTAGAAGTGGCCGCCGGGAAATGTCTGCAGCCCGAATCCTGCTTCTGTTTGCTCGCGCCACGCCTGCGCTTCTTCGATGGTGACTATGGGGTCGGCGTCCCCCAGAAGTACCGCGATGGGTGTGCGCAACCTAGGTCCAGGCCTGAAAAGGTAGGTTTCGATTGCCTTGTAGTCGTTGCGCACGACAGGCAAAATCATGCGAAGCAGCTCTTCATCCTCGAGTAGCGTGCCGTGTGTTCCGTTCAGCGTCCGGATTTCCGCGATCAATCCGTCATCATCGCGTAGGTGCACATTGTCCTCGCCCCGCTGGATTGAAGGCGCCCTACGCCCGGACGCGATGAGGCCTACCACCGAGTTGTCGAGCCGCTGCTCAAGGCGTCGTGCCACCTCGAACGCGATTGTGGCACCCATACTGTGCCCTAGCAGCGTCGTTGGGCGGTCGGTCCAGCCGTCGAGTGCTTCGGTAACCTTGTCGGCCAGGTCCGCGATGCTGTCGATCATCGGTTCAAGGCGGCGGTCCTGTCGTCCCGGGTACTGCACCCCGAGCACTTCAACGTCGCTTGACAGCGTGGACGCCAGGGGTAGGAAGAAGGATGCGGACCCGCCAGCGTGCGGGAGGCACACTAGTCGGCTCGGGCGGTCCCGGTCGCCGTTGAGGCGTCGGATCCATTGGCCTGCTCTTCTCTCCGGTATCTGCACAGAAATCTCCTCTCGTTGTGGCGTCAGCGCCGGTCGCCGTTGCTTGCGGTTCGTGTCAAGGCCCACGCCTGGTACGCCCGAGCCCGTTCAGGCCTGGTGCTGAGTGGCATCAGTCGATGGAGCAGCGGTATGCCCCCATCGCCGCCGGGGTACGCTAGGGCCGAGTTTCTGCCGGCTATCGACGTGAGCCGAGCTACCAAGAAAACTGGCGCACGACTTACCGGATCGCTACCCCGGCAGGGAGCCGACTTGATTGCAAAAATTCCGCTGCCTGCGGCTGTCGCTGCGGCTGAGGCGTTTAGTGACCCCACCGAGTCGATGTTGTTTGCCGAAGAGCAGGCACTACTGACCAACGCGCTGGACGAGCGCCGGCGTGAGTTCGCCACGGTCCGTGTTTGCGCTCGCCGAGCCTTGGCGACGCTGGGTGTCGCACCGGTCCCGATACTGCCAGGTCTACGGGGGGCACCGATTTGGCCGGATGGGATCGTCGGCAGCATGACGCACTGTGTTGGGTATCGCGCAGCGGCGGTTGCCTCGGCGGCGGCTGTCGCCTCGATCGGCATCGACGCCGAGCCCCACGAAGCATTGCCGGCTGGTTTGATCAACGCGATTGCCATTGACGAGGAGCGCGACCAAGTCTCCCACCTAAGCCGGGTGGTCCCGCACGTGTGGTGGGATCGGTTGCTATTCTGCATGAAGGAAGCAGTTTTCAAGGCGTGGTTTCCGCTGACTCGACAGTGGCTGGACTTCGAGGATGTGTCCATCGCTATGGGTGCGTACAGCGGCACCTTCAACGCCCGCCTGCTCGTGCCCGGTCCAGTGGTGAACGGTCGGCAACTGGACCATTTCGCAGGCCGATGGCTTGTCCACGAAGGGCTCATTCTGACCGTCATTGCACTAACTACTGATAGTAGTGATTTGCCAACGTGAAGTCGGATGTCTTGGACTCCCAGCGCGAGTTCTCGGTTGTTGCGAGCCGGCACCGTGCGGCCGGGGCCATGCAAAACCCTGATGTGCCAGCTGAGCCGGGCGATTGCCGTTACCTGTCCACCGGTGGCAGTCTTCGAGAGCACAGGTGATCGCCATGGTGATCATGTCTGTTCCGCAACAACCTTGGGCTTTCGTGACGCAGGTACGGGGAGTAACTCCTTCAGCAAAGCTCGGGCGGCGTCGCTGTTGAGGCCGAGGGCGACGGAAAGGTAATCGAGATCCTCGCGTTCTACTGCTTGCCAGAACTGCGAACGCGTGCCCGGGCGATGCCTGCGGGGATCCGCCGGTGGGGACGACGTGCGTGACGGCAGCCAATACTGTTCCCTCTGGAACGCATAGGTGGGCAACTCCACCCGACCGGCACCCGACCCGGCGAACAACGCGGCCCAATCAACCCGAGCCCCGTTGACGAACAA